>CAYPLE010000056.1:16120-31328 GCA_964411445.1 uncultured Pirellulaceae bacterium | reverse complement strand
GCGAATTGCGACATGGGGCAGGCTACTGGAGGCACGCGAAGTTCGCCGCGCGAGATGAGAGGGTAGCACTTCGTCGATTTTCATGTTCTGATTTTCAAACGCAGGCGAAGCATAGAGACAGCCAGTAGAGCATCAAAGGCGCCCAGGACGTGATGCAAAAAATTCCTTGTCAGCGCAACCGATTCGCTCTGCTGATTCAGGATAGACAGTTGGAAAGCCAAGAAGGTTTGGCTGGTGCGAGTTGGGGGCTAAGAGCGCTCTAAAGCCCCGGGGACGGCGTGGGATTGCGCGGCAGGAAGAGTCGAACAGGCGCCGGGGCCTTTTCGGATTGGCTTTTAGTGAGAAGAATCCATCCGGATCTGCTTGCGGGATCCGCTGGGGGCGTCTGCGAAACGCCAGAAAGCAATTTCAACTTCACCAATTCGCCAAGACAGAAATGCGTCGCGGCCTTCAATGGTGGTTGGGAACTCGATTTCGCCACTTTCGGAGTGCCGCAAGAATACGCCCAGGCTCTCGAGCTCCTCGCGGTACATGAATATCCGGTCATACTCAGCTTGCAAGTCCGAGCGACTTTCTGCCATCTCATCCTTGTAGACACTTCCGCTTGTCCCACCGCTTCGCATCAGCCGGTGGATATCGGAACGCCGCGAAGTTACTTGGCTGAAGATCTCAGAAATGTCGATCGCGATTGAACGAACCAACGGTAGCATCGCGTTCGCCTCTTCCAAGGAGAACTGCTTGGCTAGTTTCGTGTGTCCCGCGCTATCGTTCATGACTGAAGCTGAGATTCGAAAGTGACAGAATGGATGCCGATTCTTACAGATACCGATGCAGTCAAAACTGGATGAATAACTGCAGTCCTTGAGCCTAAAGTAACGGCAGCGTTTTCGGAATACCCAAGCCGCAATTATTCACAATGCCGCAGTTGGATTTCCTTTGAATGCATGATTTCAGCATAATCCACCGCAGAAATAACTTCTAGTGAGATGCCTGGGCAGTCGCACGCAATTGCCGCCGTAGTTCCTTTTCGTCATTTGGATCCTGTTTAGTCGAGCGGATCGTATCGATTCTGCACCCCGAATTTCCGATTCTAGATGAAGGCGGCATTTTTCGTGGCCGTGGATTGGTGCGAAGCGGCACAATCGAATTCTCACAGAGGCGTGAATAATGCGAATCTCGCGGCAAAGCGGCCCCCGATTGCTTGCGTTGGTGCTCATGAGCGTAGGCATGGTTCCCGCGGCTCTCCGCGGTCAGACCGCTTCCTCCCAGCCGTCTGGAGCACCCGAGGCGAAAACATGGTATGTGCAGGATCCGGTGACTGGGCAGGTTTTCAAGCAACAGTTGATAGCAAAGCAAGAAAAAGTGGCTGGCTGGGAAACCGTTCCGACGCAGAAAACTGTTTACGTGCCAACGACAACTTGGCAGCAGACAATGGTTCCAAGCACGCAATACGTGCCTCAGACCACCTATCAGCTTCAGCCCAAAGTGCGTGGCGTTTGGAATCCCTTTCGTTCACCGACATATGCTTGGGAATCGAAGCCAGTCACGCAATGGGTGCCGAAACAAGTCTCGGTTCCACAGGTCACGCCGCGGACAGCATTTGTGCCGACACAGCAAACCATCCTGGAGCAGCGACCTCGAACGCGCACTGTCCGCCGAGAACAATTGATATCAACGCCAGTGCAACGAGCGCCAGGGCAGATTCAACAGGGGGCCTTTCGCAAGGATGCGTCTGGTTTGCCAACGCCATCTCGAGTTGCCTCAAACGCATGGCAACCTGTCTCGTCGAGTCTCGCGCAATCACGGCCGACTGACTCGGGCAACCGCATTCCCGCAGCAGCGCGAACGACGTCGCCCACGCCAGTATTGCGGCCGATCGACCCCAGTTTGTCACGAATAGCCGCCCTTCCGATCAACGCGTTTGCTGGCCGCCGCCACTACGCTGCACCCATGCAAGTCGCCTCGCCACCTGCGGGCCAATCTCGCGACACCATTCAAACAGGCATGAACGCAACGATCCTCCGCTAACCCTCCCGTCGGACACGCCTGGCATCGCCCCGATCCGCCTAGATGTTTCGAGGTGTAGCGTTAGCTTTTCTCCAGCCGTGCAACAATTCAGAAACCAGGATGATGCAGGTCAACACTGCGAACAACATTCCAGGAAGGATAGTGGGCAATATCAAGAACAACAAAATAGTGAGGTAGCCCCAGTACAAGTAGGTGTATTCCTGAATGCGGCCGAGTACGGTGTTGCCAAAGCGTCGCGTGATGATGACACCCAACGCACCGAGCAACAGCAGGAGCCCGCCGGCGATGACTTGGCGAGATCGGCCAACCAATTGTTCCGATGCAGGCTCAAGGAAAAGCTCGACGGGGCCAGGGCCGCTGTGCCCAGAAACAACGTAGTGAGAGTCCGATGGCTGCGAACGCGCACGTTCGTTGACGCTTGCCGGCACGCTGGGAGGAAGCACGCCCAATCGCTCACAGAGCTGTTCCCACACCTGATCTGTCGACAAACTGGATTGGTTGGATGCGATTCCCCGACCACTGCTGGGCAGCGGAACTTGTCCTCCGTCAACTCCCAACGCTGTCGGAGCGAACTGCTTGAGCCAAGCATCGATTTCGTCGTCGGAAATTCCACTGAGCTTGCTTCCGGCTGCGTCGGTGCTTCGAAGCCAGGCGACCGAAAGCTGATTCTTCCAGCCTCCAAGCGTTATCCTCGCAAGGCTGCCCGCATCGTCATTCTTGGGCAACTTTAACGCCAAGCTCTCCGGTGAGACAGACACAACGCGTTGAGTCGAAAGGTCTGCTGCAGAAAAAGTCGGTAGCTTGATCGCGCCCTGCGAATTGCTCGTAGAGGTCGTCCACCTGACGAACAACTCCACGTTCGCGGGCAGGTAATTTGGCCGCAAGAGCAATTCAAGTTCTTGCTGCACGCCGGCCTGTCCACTGAGCTCTGCAGCCTGTCCGCTGAGCTTAACGGGTATGCCGTTGACGCGGGCGCCGTAAATCTCACAACCTTCTTCGGTGCGCACGCCAATCGTAAACTGCCCATTGGGAAGCACAACGGCTCGCATTCGTCCGAGAATTTCGTTTTGCGTGTGAACGTCCAGGCGTACATCTTCTAAGAGAACGCGGGCGGCGTCTTGGGTGAGCGACGCGCTTCGCCAGGCGATGCGACTACCATCAACTAACCGCTCATAGGTCAGCCGTTCCGGTTGAGAGACATCGTCAATCTTCTTGCCGACACCGGTCCAGGAGATTGCCTTGCCATCGATTGCACCAGGAACAACCAGGCGATCACTCGATCGATTCATGTTCAGGAATTCTATCTCCGGCAACAGCAGTGATGTGGCCGATCGACTCGACTCGATCGGGAACTGCAGCTCCATAGTTGGCACCTGTTCAGCTCCGTTTGAACTGGCCGTGTCCGCTGCGGATTCAAGGACAACGGAAACAAGTGTTCGTGTCGGGTCGCCGCCTGGAATGGACCTATGAGCGACGCCCATCCAATTCATCCGCTCGTCCAGCTCACTGGGAATGTCAAGCAGGATTATGGGCAGTTCCTGTGTTAGCGATGGCCAGCGCGCAACCAAATTGGCTTGCCATCGCCCATCCTCTTGCGTAAGTGTCATCGTGGTCTCAAGTGTGCGAACTTCAGCAATCCGCCGCATGCGGACTTTCGTTGGAAGGACAACGGCATCGCGATAGTTGGTACTCAAATCCGCAACGCCTACGCCAACCTTGAGCTGTTGCACGATTTCATCCGGTGTCATCTGCAGCGATTGAAACCCAACTCCATCGTCAACCAATTCGCAATTGATCGAAGGCGAGGCCAATACTCGGTAATTCGACTCAACAGGTCGCGCCGCGATCACAATCGGTCTCGGCAGCGGAGTTGCAACGCCGAGGCGGGTGGCTGATGAGAATTCAATTCCAAGTTGAAAGCGATCCGCTAAATTCGGATTGAGCTCGCCCGTTGACTCGGGATGGAGGGTAATGATCTGCTGATCTCCTTCGACCACGGTTAAGTGCTCGATAGGATCACCGTCAATCGTCACGTTCTCAATGGTTAAGTCTGAAGCACAACGCACTTGGCACAGTGGTGCGACAGCAACCGATGGAAACGAAATATCAGCCGTGAACTGCAATCGAAAACTGTCCTCGCCCAGCAGCAAGGTTGTCGATTCAGTTACAAAGGAGGAGTTCAATGATGCATTCTCTTGCAATCGTCGTAACTGTGGAGCCCCTGATGCCGCCGTTCCTTCCATGCTCAAAAGCGGAGCAGCTTCAAATAGGGCCGCGGCCCAAGTTGATTCCAGTGAGGTCACGATTCCGTTGAACGTTGGAGGATTGAAACCTGTAGCATCGGGGCCAATTGGCTGCGCAGGGTTGGCTGATAACGGGCCTACTTCGCCTGGCTGGTTTCCGGAAACACCATTTGGGCTGGATGATAGGGGTTGCGGAGGTTGCCCATTCACGTCCTGCAGGGCTTGCCAACCAGCAACTCCTTCAAGCCGCCAGTTTGCGTTTGCATTATTGGACCACAGCAAACGTCGCTCGGTCGATGTGTCTCCGGAGGGCTGCAGAAAGGGAACTCGCAAGCTGTTGCCAGGCTCGCTCTGACGCGGAGCGAGGAGTATGCGAATGACGGGACGCGTTCCTGATAGCATGTCGTTGACACGCAGCGTGTGGATGACTTGAATACCAAGGCCGGTCGAAGTGGTCCGTAGCAGGCTTGCGTCTCCCCAGTCATCACCGATTGGGATCCAGTTCGGATCGATTGGAATGCGAACTTCGTCACCAGCTCGTACATCGCCTGGCAGTGTAACACTGGCAGCGCACAGTACGCCATCGCCGCTTACATGCACCCACGATTGGGCTCGTGTGGGCGTATCCCAATCTAGCGCATTCCTCGATCGCTGTGTCCAACTGACATCCAGTTGCTCAACGGCTCCAACGCGCGCAAAGGTGCTAGCCATCGATCGCTGCGGTACGCCGTTGGATCGAATGTTGAAATCGAGCTGGCTTTCCGCAACGATGCGAAGCGTGCTGCAAGCAATGGGAGGAATCGCCGCCGCGAAGTTGTAACGTTTGCCCTCTGCAACCACCGTGATCGGGGCAAAGTCGAGCCGGACGTTGTGTCTGCCTGAAGCCATTGGGCGAATTGAAACGGTCCCCGTCGTGACTTCCTGCTCCACATTTGTTCCAAAAGTATCCTCGCTGCCATCGATGGCAGCCTTTTCCAAAATCAGTTCCGAAGCATTGAAGGCTAAGTTCAAAACGGCCATCGGCGAAGGCGACTGAATGACCAGATCCACGGACAGGCTGACCGTTTGACTCGTCTCTGCAAGCGTTGCCGATCTCACCTTTAGTTGATAGTCAGCCGCCGTAATCCGAATCTGAGTATCACGGTTTCCCGTGGTCCGATCTCCGTTGAGCTTCCTGAGGAGTTCTGTCGGTACGTAAGCATAAGCACCTGAGACTTCCATATTCTCATCGACCGGAATGAGGACTCCGTATATTTTTCGGTCCGCAGACGCACCTGTTGAGGCTCGCAGAGCGCTGGCGGTTGTTGGAGCCGATGAGCTAGCTGGAGGGCTAGTTGAACGATCGCTGCCGGTCGTAGATGGTGGCTGCGGGCTGGCAATGGCCATACTGCCGTGCAAGGCTGTGAACAACAAGATGAGTGCGCTAGCCGCTGGGCCACTGCGAGCCAATTGCTGATTGGCAGCAGCAGAAGACCTGCGTTTCGATTCCTTGCGGCGCGACGATCGATAGGCCAACAGAGGAATGACCATGAAGAACAGGTAGCCGACCAACAGGCTCAGGAGCAATAACTGCAGCCCGCCCAGCAACCAAATGGGACTGACCACTGTCGCGGCAGCAGCGATTGAGCCAGCAATGCACCAACCGACGTGCGTGCGCGGCCCGAGAAGCCGCAGCAACCCGAGCAGCAACAGGGCCGCGGCGAGAAAACCACAGGCCACCAAAGCAGAATCTACCGTCGTGATCGTCCGCGAGACGGAGTCGCCCATTCGATGGCGTCCAGCCAGACCACGGCGATACACGCGCCAACCATCATCCGTCATTTCGCCTTGTACAGAACTTGGGTGGATTAGTTTCCAAAGCGACTTTGGGTTGAGCCGATCCCAAAGAGTGCCAAGCATCCGCGGTTCCACGATTTCAGCAAGGCTCATTCGCCCAGGTGGCAGTTCAATTAAGCGATCGAATGAGGCAACTTCAATCATCAACTCCGGTTCAGGCAGTGTGTAGACGCGAAACCCCAAGCGGTTGCTGGCCGGGTATTCGTATTCGACACGAATCCGCTGGTCGCGTCCCGTTTTCACTGGTAGGTCAAAACGCTCTGCCAAGTTTGCCGCCGTGCCGCCTTCTGAAATAACCTCGTCTCCAACCAGAACACGCTTGACCATGCACTGTGCAGGAATTTTGACGCCGATCTTTGTAGCCGCCAAGACTTCGACTTGCCATTGCACAGTGCCTCGGCCAATCTCGTGTGTGTACAGTCGATGGGTTGCCGTCGCCTGATGTGCATAGGCTAGTCCGGATGCAAAATTGGCTTGCTGTACCGAGAATCGTCCGGCCGAAGTGGCCTCAGTTCGAATCAATTGCTTGGGAGAATCGTCCGCGTCGATGTCGAACCGTCTGGCTAGTTCAACGATACTTTCGTTGCTCACCGTGCCAGGGAATTCTACGTCGGCGTCGTGATCGACCAGCCGAGCATTTTGGGGCAACATGATCTGGGTATTGCGTCCAGCGGCTCGCAAGACGTCGGGCACGAAGAATTCGCACGGTTCTTCAGGTGATGCCGCGCATCGGTACCTGCCGGCCAAGATCAGTTCGCCAGCAAAGGGCGGAAGATCCAACGAGACAATTGTGGAACCATCCAATCGGCTGCTGGTTTGGATTTCACCAACGTCTTCTTCGCTCGATTGCCGATCCACCGAAATGACTCGCCACTGAATTGCTGAAGAATCAATGCTTGGCGGTACTACAATATCGACCGTCGACAACGCCCCTGAGAGCGTCTCGATGCGTAACCGGCTTTCACACTCACGCCGCGAAAGGTCAACGCTTGTCAAACTGTTCACGATGAAGGATGCATCGACTCGCTCAAAACGAACTCTGGGGATTTGCACGCGACTGGGGCGGGTGCTGGCGGGAGTTGACGTCTGACTTCCCTCAAGAAACCAGGCTGCTGGTGTGCGATTCAATGCAACGTTCATCCACTGCGGAAGCTCCAGAGCACTAGTTTGTTGTTGAAGCAGCGCATCATTGGGTTTGAGGACGTACGACCCGCCTGATGCGATCGCGTAATAGTCGTTCTGCCGGGCGTTGGGGGCAGACAGCATTCGATCTGCGCGCAGAATAAACCGTGATCGACCGGATGGAAGCGGTCGGTGCGCGAGCACTTCGACTTCGAAAGCGACCGTCGGTGGAATGCCTTCCCACCATATGCGTAGCCCGGAACCTTCGTCGTCGGTCAATTGTCGATACTTGGGGACAATCCGTTCTGCGGCTGCGGTGGTGTCAGCACTCTCAGCAGCAGACGACGGTAGGCCTCGGACAGCCAGCGCGTCGATGAACCAACCGTTTCCAATTTGCAGTTCAAATTCATTGCTGTTGATTCGCTTGCCAGACAACCGACCATTCAAACGGGCACTTAGCCAGCCTTCCTGAATCTCTAGCTGAGTAAGCGTTTCCAAGTAGAAATTTGGCAGCGATTCTCCGAGGCGAACTTGAAAGTTTGGCTGCTCTCGTGACCAGTTAAAGCGAATTTGGTTTGGTGTCCGAACGGCATAGTCGGTTTGATCGGCAGCCATCGCAGTCACAGTACTGTTGCCTGCATCCGAGTCTTTCGGGGCCAGCCGAGCGGCATCCAGCAGCACGAAACCGGGCGCGGTGACAATGTTCGTCTGCCCTTGGACCGCGAAAACGCCAGGCATTCCAATTGCAGGCAGGGAGATTGTCCGAGGTGCTGTGCCGAGCGGTTGGGTAGACTCATCTTTAGTTTCAAAGACGCCTTCAATGCTCAAATCAGCGCGGACTGGCAAGGCATCAATCTCGACTCGAAGCCGAGACAAATCGGATGGCTCCACATCGTCAATCTGGTAGCGAATCGTCGAACCGCGGAAGCGAACGCTGTTCACGCGAACCGATTTGGGGATATCCAAAAGGACGACCGCGCCACTACGCGTTGGATTGAGTTCGGCATCGACTTGGACGGTTCCTTGCGAACGCTGCAACGAGTAGTTTGCAACGACGCGATTCGCGATGACTGAATATCCCAACCGACGACTACGATACGTGCTAGCTACCAAGCTGAATTCGCGAAGGCCCGAGTGATTGACCAGCCACCAACGAGAGCCCGGCTCGGTTACGCTGCTGGGATTCGCCGAACCGGAATCGATGAACTGCTCGATCATCGAAGCCGCTTCCTCAACGGTCAGTTCCTCAACCAGTGCCGTTGATGAAGCAAGTGATTTTTCGGCGGGCATGTTGATCAACAACTGCGCAACCGGCGCGGGCGGAATTTCCAGAGTCCAGCTAATCGACTGGTCGCTGCGAAGTCCCAGGTGCGTGAATCCGAAGGCATACGTTTGTTCGCCGGATCGAGGCGCCAGGATCAAGTTTCCTGCGGCATCGTAGAAGTCTTCGTCGGTCAACTGAATCGCACCGCTAGGCAAAGCCCGCACTCGGGAAACGCTCATATTCAGCTTCCCCAGATTCAGTGGACTTGCCGAACCGCCTTGCTTTTCCTGGCCACGAACGGTCCAGATCATGTTGTCCGAAAGTAGCCGATCATTGGCTAACCTGGCAACGCCGAAGGAGGCCTGCAAGTTGTCGGTGGGGAAATCGATGGCACTCCGGCGGCGCGCCTCTTCGCGTAGTTTGGCCTCGAGCTCCGCGATGGGCTCGAAAAAGTAATCGTCAGTGACCAACTGATCAATGTAGCTTTGATCATCTTGGATGTAGACGCGCATCACCTCCCAGTCATCCTGGGCACACGCAGGGAATCCAAGCAACGCTGTGATTGAGAAGACGAAGCATCTAGCGAAGTACCGCATTGCACCGGCACTTCGAACGCACAATCGCGGCGAGTTTCGTGGCGCAGCTCGCATCGCTAGCCACCTCCTTCGGCGGCAGCTTCAGAGGCGCCGATGGTGGTCGAATTCCCATTCTGGCGAACCTTACTGTCGCCACCGGTAAGCACATTTGTTGGGCTCGGACTTGTAAGCGTGTTGGAGATATTCGAACCAAAGCCTGGCATCGATTCGAGCGTCGAAAGGCTGTGCCCCGAGAACACACTCCGGCGTCGCACCCTAGATTCCACCGCGACTTGCGTCGCCCACAGGAGGAAGACCAGCACCAAAGCGACTAAGGACGTTTGCGCGATGAGCATTGCGAACCCCGGAGTGGCAAGTGCGAATGCGGCCAGCAAAATGGCGTAGACCAACATCGCGACGGGGTGCCGAAAAGTACGATAGTTTAGAATTGCAAAACTGGTTAGGATGGCCAACAGTCCGACAGGGAACCAAAGTGCAAAGCGCGAAAGCAACCAGACTCGAGCTGGACGTATTTCACTGCCGCTCATCGAATACCGGTTCATAGACTGCGCAAGGCTGGCTTGTTTGCTGGCGCCGAGCAATTGCTCAAAATCAACATCCAGGCTCTGGCGTCTCCAGCATAGTCCGTCCCACACCCATCTCCACTCAGGCGTAAGGCTGAGCGGCGCACTGCCCAAGTGCTGGGTTCCGGGGGTAACCAATTGCCAGTAAAACCGCCCCACACGACCGATGGATTCAACCGTTGGGCATTTCATGTCGAGGCTTCGAAACCAGGCAACGTTCTCCTGCTGGAAGTAAGATACTTCGACGACATGGGCAGGTTCGCTGTCAGTCGACTTGGCGGCAGGAATGTTGACGAGCAGCAAGTTCTCGGCATTGTCATAGACAAAGTCTTCGGATGTCTGCCCATCCACAACAACTTGTAGATCGTCCACGAAACGCGGTAGGCTGATTTCTAGAGTAGACTGCGAGCCGATGTATTGAAAACAGAAACGGTCACGCCGGTGCAGGTTTGTGATTGCTGTCTGTAGCCAAGCGTTTTCGATGCGTCCGCCCGACGCCTCCGCCGGCAGCTTCGCTTGAGTCATTACCAGCAATTCTGACACGGAATCTGCCAGTGCCGTAACCGCACCGGGGGCTGTTGATGAACCGTCCGCGCCGGAAGTCACGACTGGAACCCAGCTAGCTCGTACGTCTGCGACATCCTGCAAACTGGCTTGTCTGCGGAGTGTCCGCGTGGCGGCTGGCAAGTGAACGACTGCCAACTGCACTCGAATTTGATCGTCGCCCAATTCAGTGTCCGGGCTCCAGAACGCCCCAGTTGAAATCTCAATCTTGGATTCACCAATCATCTTCGGCGGCGCTACCAGACGGTAGATGGTCCACTGCCCGTTAGGAAGGCTCTCGTATCGAGGTTGGTTCACCGGTTGCTCGCCTGAAGCAGACGCATTGCCGGCTGCCCCGTTTGGTTCAGCGGTCTGGTCATCTTGCTCCGCTGCTTGACCATCGCTCTGCATATCGCCGCCAATGGTTGAGACCTCGGCTGTGCGTGATCGTTCGGCAATTAGCTCGGCGAATGCAGATGCAACACCTTGCGAATCCACACGGCGGACTGGTTCAGCCGCAATGAGACTTCCGTCGATATACACCTGCGGTGGCTGGAAGCTGTCAGGCGTTTCATGCACTGCAAACAACAGTTCCTCCAACGGATCATTGGCTATATTGAGGTTATACTGTTGGCGGATTTCGACCTGCGAAGGCAACAATACAATCTCGACCGTGTCCGTTGAAACGATCTGTTGTGCCAGTTGCTTCGTCGATGCAGTCAGTGTCGGCCGTACGCGGCGAGCTTGGAAGCGAAAGACCGACGGTTCACGCCACTGCTCAGCGCCCGGCGGCAGATATGGCAGGTACATTGAGGAATACGTGTCCGTCAGAAGCCCTTGGCCAGCAAGATCGCTCAGCAAAATGTTTTCGGCACTGCTGACGATTAAAACGCCAGAACCAGCACCGCGAATGTCCTTTCCACCCAGTTTGCCCAAGATAATTTCTGGCAGTTCAAGTTGCAGTGAATCACCTGCGGACCAAGGTCGGTAGGCGACGATCTTCCACAGCTTCCGCTCGCGCAGCCCCGAACTGAAGTTGGCTGCGTCCGGTTCAGGGCCTTGAAGCGCGTATGCACCTTCGTTGTCGGGCGAGGGACGCACTAAGATTGCTTGCTGTTGTTGATTGGCCTCACCGAAGCCTGAAATCTCCAGCGCTGAATTCTCCTCCAGCGTCCAATCCTTCAGCTTAAAGCCTAGTTCGTGCGTGAGTTGGTTCGGGTCGAAGGAACAGTCGAGCCAAGCGGTCAAAGTCAGCTTAGAAGCATCCGCGTGTAAGTTGTACGTTGGGCGAACGATCGGCAGCGACTGTTCACGCCGAAACACCAATTGAAGCTGAAAACGATCGTCGTCGAATCCGAATGAAAGACGGCGGCCCGCATCTTCGGTACGAGATTGTTGCAGAAGTGTTGCACCGGTGATGCGTTGAATGGCGGTCGCGTACTGGCTGGGGTAGAGGATTTCAAAGCGGCCGCGGTGCGAGTCGACGCCCGCAATCTGAAGACGTGGCATTTCCAAACGAGTGGATAACTCACTGTTCTGCGACAGCTCGGGGGATAATTCCCAATCGAATTGGATGTCGACATTCTGCGTTTGCTCGGGAGCAAAATTCTCGACGATCAACTGCTCAGGCTCGTTCTCAGAAGCCGGTATGCGTGAAACCTGAATCTGCTCATCAAAATTGTAACTTGGTGGGCTACGGAATCTTGCACCAGGCGGCAAGACAATGTTCACCTTGGGACTCGAATTGCGCCCCGACCACAGCAGATCACAATTACTTTGTACCGTCCAAATGCCTGTCGGTTCGCGAACGGAAAATGTGCTGATCGAATTGGCTTCGACAGCGGCCACTACGTCACGAACCGCTCCGACTCGCCAAGTGACCTCAACCGTGCCACCACTGCTGGTGATACTGACATTGGTTTCACCGTCGCGGCGCTGGGCGTCCATGACGTCATCGTTGCTGACGCGAATATCCGTGGCATCATTGGGTAATTGAACCTGAAGATTGCAAACCGCCATTGGCAAAGTCAGCCGTAGCGCGAAACGTTCGCCGTCGTTCTGGACGACGATTCGTCCGTCAAGGGTTAGCCTGGCGATCGAATCCGGTTTCACGGCTAGCAGCCATTCGTACCCGCCCGCAGAAGGACGAAGAATCGACCGTCCGGAGACTTCCTGGTTCGGTGGTTGTTTCAGTCGTAGTGATTCCAGGCGTAGTGGAACCGTGGCCAGCGTCTCGCGAGGTCCAGTTTCGATCGCAGTTCGGACTTGCACGTTAGCAACACCAGTCGCCGAACCACCGATGGGCTGCGAAGCGTCTACGTCGACCTGGAATTCGGAGTAATTCCAATTTGGCAGCACGCCAACGTCGTCGCCGCCGAATTCGTTCCGCAAGCTAAGAATTTCTTCCAGCGAGCCACTTGGAATCAAGATTGGTTTTTCGCCGTCGTAGAACCACAGACGCGCTTGCGTGTTCAGCACACCATCAGGCAGAATGTCCGGCCATTGCGTTTGCCCGTCTTCCTGAGCAGTCGCAGTGCGGCTAGCCAGCACCAAGCAGAGACCGACTAGGCATAGCATCGCGCCGCGAAGTAGCCTCCCTGCGCCCAAATGGGGCCGCATCAGCGCGTAGCCTGGCCGCTTGGCGACGGTTCGATTGTGCTGCAGGAATAGCATGTTGCGAATCAATGCTGCAATTCTGACACTTCGTCGCAGACTGGTTTCGATAGTGCTACTAGCAAACCAGAACGCGATTCACGAGTCGTTTTGAAGCCGACCGAACCAACTTCGTACGCTTCCGTAGACCGCGTAACGTCCTCGATGGCCAGAGTGCGAATCGTGGCCAAGAGAGCTTGGTCGAGTGATAGCGAAAACGAAATGGGCCTAGAATGAGAAAGAGAAGATATGCTTGACCGAATCAGCCGCGAGTTCTTTTTACGGAAAATGTAGTTCCGGCGTTTCCGGTCTTCCCTATGTTACGCAACCAGCAAACTCTTTTGAACCAGCAGCCCCCCTACTAATCCGATTCGTCATCGAAATGGGGTACTCGGGGGCCCAACGTCGCCCGCATAACCGTCAAAATCGGTCGCGTATGGCCATTCAGCATCACATGCGGGATGCGATCCCAGCCTTCTCAAGCGGATGGGCCCCGTACATCGACAGGGAGCTGGCTTCCGAAGACGGGAACATTTTGCCGCGATTGGAAATTTCCTTCGGATCGCAGACGGCTCGTAGCCGCCGCATCGCTTCAATGGACGCCGCGTCGAACATTCCCGCAAGGAACTGTCGCTTCTCCATTCCGACACCATGTTCGCCTGTAATGGAACCTCCCACGTCGATGCAAACTTGGACGATTTCAGCCGCGAGTTCTTCAGCGCGATGCAATTCCCCAGGCGTACGGCCGTCGAACATGATTAAGGGGTGCAGATTTCCATCGCCAGCATGAAAAACGTTAGCGACTTCAATTCCAGCCGCGTCGCTCAACGCTTGAATCTTCGAAAGTGCGTATCCCAACTGGCTTCGCGGAACAACTCCGTCTTGAACGATGAAGTCCGGATACAATCGCCCCACCGCAGAGAACACACTCTTGCGTCCTTTCCATATGGTTGCACGGTGCTCCGCGTCCGCTGCAACGATAATCTCGGATGCACCACTCTGCTTAAGCAGGTCGTCCAGCAGCAATTGCTCTTGCTGCACAGCCGCTTCGCTGCCGTCAAGTTCGACGATGAGCACCGCGTCCACATTCTCAGGATACTCCGCACCAACCGCCTCGTGAGCGGCCCTCATGCTGAGCGTGTCCATGATTTCCATCGCTGCTGGCAACAGCCCACTTCCAATAATCGCACTCACCGCGTCGCCGGCAGACTCAAGCGTTGGGTATCCTGCTAGCACGGTATAGAACGCGTCTGGCTTGGGAAGGAGTCGTACTTCGATTTCCAGCGCGATTCCCGTCAGTCCTTCTCCGCCGACAAAGAACCCCAGCAAGTCTGGCCCAATGCATTCCGGTGCACCCGTGCCCACTTCAATCACCTCGCCGTCAGCCAGCAGCATCTTCATGCGCAGGACATGATTGCTTGTCATCCCGTATTTCAAGCAATGCGCACCGCCTGAATTGAAAGCCACGTTGCCTCCGATCGTGCAGACTTGTTGGCTGCTAGGGTCGGGTGCGTAATACAATCCACGGCTTGCAACCGCGGCGCTGAGATTACTGTTGATGACGCCCGGCTGAACGACGGCGGTCCGGTTGTCGAAATCGATATGTTTGATTTTGCATAGACGGTTGAGTGCGATCACAATGCCGTCGGCGTGCGGCAACGAACCGCCAGAAAGGCTGGTTCCGCTGCCTCGAGCTACCATTGGAATCGCATGCTCGTGGCACCAACGCACCACAAGCACCACCTCTTCTTCAGTCATGGGGGTGACGATGGCTTTGGGCTTTTCGGAAAAGGCTGTTAGGCCATCGCTTTGAAAAGCAGTGAGTGCACACGATGCATCGGAAATCCGTGCTGCAGGCAAGACCTCGCGCAGGCTCTCCATCAGTGGGGGGGCAAGCATGGTGGGTTGAGAACAAAAAAGTGAAGCGGAGCCTTGGGCTACAGATGCCGCAGTGTTGGCGTAGCCTTCATCATAGCCGCTTAGTTGCCCTGAAGCATGGTCGTCGAGCTGGGGGCAATCACTTTTTCAGTTTGACCTTGGCAGCCCACGCCACCCGGAAGAAAGCCGTGTAGAGATGGGCTATTTGCTGACGGGTTGCCAGCCAGCAGAATCGAACAGCTTTCGACGCGGGCTGCGACGTTCGCGGTAAGTTTCTGCACCTTCGCTCGGTGGACTCAATGTCGAATGAGCAGGGTGACGTGCTGACGAAGGCATCGATCCGCTTAGTTCCAATGTGCTGCGGTTTTCGTTAGCAGGCGCACTCGCGGTTTGGACAGCATCTTGCTGTGAGCGAAGTTGGCCCGGTTGGGCGATATAAGCTTCTTGACGAATTGGCTCAAACGCCAGTGGAGCTTGTGCCTG
>CAYPLE010000056.1:0-16020 GCA_964411445.1 uncultured Pirellulaceae bacterium | reverse complement strand
GGGCGATATAAGCTTCTTGACGAATTGGCTCAAACGCCAGTGGAGCTTGTGCCTGCGGAGCCTCGTTGAGCTTGGCAGCGTTTTCGACAGCCGGGAAACTGGCCCAGCGAATCTGCTTTGAAGTCCCAGCTACCTTGGACCAATCGACCCGGCTATCACTGGTCGCACGCATCCCAGTACGATTGTTTTGCCGGTCTGCGGACGCCGTCAAATCGTCTTCGCGGAGCAGACTAGGGTTCCACGGCTTGACCTGGAAATCTCGTGGGACAGGCATTGGCTTAATTGAGGGAGTCGTCGTTGGAAGACGCTCTGGCTCCGATGCAACAGAACGCCGCTGGCTAAAGCCCTCGAATTCACCGCCCATGTCGTTGCCAGAAGCAGGCGTCGATCGACTCAAGGTGCCTTGGCTGCTTGGTTCGGTGCTCGGATAACTTTGCGAATCACCAAAGGGACTCGGAGCCGGCGCGGAACTCGATGGTTGGCTCGGCTTCCAACTGTCGGCCGATTTGGTTTGAGTGGTGCTTCCGTTCGCTGAAGTTGCGTTGCTGTCTGGGTACACCGTTCGCGAGCGCACTTGTGGTCGGAAGCGAGTTGGCGTTCCTGAGAGCGACGGAGGAGTGTCGGCAGGATCCGTGCTTGGCACACCAGCCCCAGGACTCGTCGTGCTGGGCGGATAGGTACCGCTTGGGTATGCGCCCGCTGGCGGATAAGTGCTCGACGGTGCGGCGCCGGATGGATAACCACCAGTCGCGGGGCCTGGCGCGTAAGTTGGTGCTGGAGGTGCAACCAGCCCTGGGGCTGCGTTGTAAGGAGCAGCCTCATATGGAGCCGAACTGTAAGGTGCAACGGTGCTGCCAGTGCACCCGCCCGTTTGTGTCCCATAGTACGGATCTGCGCCGTAGAACGTCGAGTTCATCGGCTGCGTCTGATAGGCACCAGCCCCGACGACTGCCTGAGCCGTCGGCGCAGTGGTGTAGCCGCCGTACCCGCGAGTCGTCAAGCCTGGAGTGTAATAATTCAACGGCACGCCACCCGAAGGCAGTGTGTAGGTCGGAGTGGTCGAAGGTGTCGCGACAATCGTTGGCGTTTCATACGAACCAAACAAAGCACTGCGTCCCAGGGCTGGAACCCGCTGAGCTTGGTACTCGTAGGAAGTACAAGGAGTCATCGTCGTCGTTTGAGCACCTGTAACGGGATCGGTCGAAAGTACGGGCCGGTAATACGTTACCGGAGCTCGATTGTAAGTGGATCGGTAATTCGGCACGTACGACAGGCTGGTCGGATTCGGCGGAACGACGGCGATGTTTGCGCCATTGGAATAGCCTGGCTGCGAATAGGCCGGGGCTGGTAGCATAGGCTGCGCGGACGCCGAACCAACTGGTGGGTATCCTGAGTAGCCGGCTGTGTAAGGCGCCGGTGAAGCTGGTGCAGGCGCATAGCCAGACCAGTAGGGAGCATATCCAGACGCGTAAGCAGCGGCCGGAGCAGTACCCACGGGCACAGGAGCTCCCACCGCGTACGCGGGTTGCTGGCGACCGAATAACCAGTCAAGAAGCGGCCCGGCATGCACATCTGTAGCCGCTAATCCGGTGAGGCTTAGGCTGAGCAGCATGCAAAGGATTTGTTTCGGGCTCGTCACAGCAAGTGGTCCTTGTAGGTCGTGTTTTGACGACAGCGCCAATGGTTGCACACTGTTTGATGCCAGCGCATTGCCTGCGCGTCAATTCCGCTCGGCGAGGCTGAAGACGAATCGTTCCAAAACGTCAACTTCCTTCACACGGTAGTTCCGTTTGTAACGATTATTCCGGCCAGCATGGCTGATCCAGAATGTTGCAATTCAGCCACCATTTCTTCCGAGCGATCGGCTTCGCAATACTAGGCCACCTGCCTGGAAAGGCAAGTTGCTACTACCGGAGGTTCCCGCCCAAGGATTGAAAAGCCTCAGCAAAAACGCAGCTTTTTGCTCATGTCCGCCGCCTTGAAAAAAAGTCTCTGCGCAACGAGACGCATCAAGGCGTTTTGAATGTCAACGATCGAGGCTTCGATGCCAGCGTGCTTTCCTCTTCGACGCTAACGGCTCGTCGAAGACGCATTCATACTCAAGCTAGTCTCGCTCTCACAACGCCTTGTAGATTGCCGTCGAGATCTTGGCGGCGTCAGCGTGGCGGGTATTGCACATGATGACCATGCCATGTTTCTGATTCGGGTACAGCACCATGCGTGTCTTGGTCTCCTCTTGCGATCCACTGTGCCAAATCTTGAGATCGTTACCCTCGCCGCTAACACGAACACCCAGCCCATAGTCGGAGAGTTGGCCCGTTTTGAACGGTTGCTGAGTCCACATCATCCGAGTGGTATCAGCAGAAAGCAATTTGGAAGTCATCAGGGCCTGGGCGAACTTGGCAAAGTCAACCACGTTCGATTTGTAACCACCCGCTCCATGCTTCCAGTAGTGGGCTTCGTCCTGAACCACTTGGAACGACCCTCCTTGACGCTCGTAAGCTGTTGTCCAGTTGGCTTGTCCGCTGTGAGGCATGTCCATTTGAAAGCTGGCCAATCGCAGCGGTTTGATTATTTCACCACGAAGCTGATCAAAAATCGATCCCTTGCCAGCCGCTTCGACGACGGCAGAAAGCAATACATAAGCATGCGAGGAATATGCGTACTGGCTTCCCGGCTGGAAGATCAACGGCGAGAGCTCAAAGCGTTGCACTGCGACTCGCGGTTGCAGTTGTTTCAACGGATCATCTGGCAGACTCGGTGAAGCCTTGATCGTGCCATTGCTATAGTGTGGAATTCCACTTTGATGACAAAGCAATTGACGCGTTGTGATCGCATGTAAATGCTCCGCCAAGTCTGGCAGGTAATGACCGATCGGTTTATCGAGCTCTAATTCCTCGGATTCAACCATCTGCATGGCTCGTACAGCCATGAAGGGCTTGGAGTTCGAAGCCCAATTGCACACAGTATCCTTCGACATGCGGACACCGTTTTCTCGATTCGCCATGCCATAGCCTTGAGTGTAGACGATCCGACGGTTTTGAATCACGCCAACGGCAACGCCCACCAGCCCCTGTCGCTTCATTTCTGACTCAACCGCAGCATCAATGGCTCGCGCGTTAATATGCCTCTGAGCGATCGCGCAGCGATTCGCGACAACCCCAACGATACTGAGAAAGACTATCCAACGCGAAAATGTGTGAATTGATCGGTGTGGAGGAAATATCATAGAAGTTGCTTTCGATCACCAACTGGAATAGGGTTTTGCTGCGGTGGGAACGCACGGTTGAAGTGTGAGATATTGCATGAGGTCGCGAGGTTCTATCACTACCACTCCAGCGTTCTGGCAACGCGGAAGCCAACGTGAACGTCGTGGACACTTTTTTCGAGGTTGCCTAAGACGCCTCCAGATGATGCGTAGCGAGTAGCCGTCAGGAAAGAACCGCCCATCAATATTGTCGACACGCGAAGTCGTCGATCTCGCAGCGGTATGATTCGGCGACTCTGACCGTGCCGTCGCAGCAAGCACGTTTCGAGCACGTTGCCATAGCAATCGAAAAGGCCGAGTGGATTTGGAAGCAGCTCGCCTACTGGTTGCATGCTCGTCTCGATCGCCAGCGAGACATTCGCATAGTCACCGATCATCGGAGCACGCCCAAAGAAATGGTCGCCCGTGGTCCTCACACTGCCAGCAAGATTCAGTTCTTGGTAGGTTGGCAAACGAAATCCTGTCGCGAATACGAGGTTCTTCCCGTAGTAATCATCATTTGGATTGATCTTGTTGATCTCGGGTAGAACAAGGTGGTGTGTCTGGATTCCAGCTTGTTCGCTTAGCCAGCGACAATATTGCAGCATTTGATAGTAATTGAGATGCGTAACGGGATGGTCATCGGTAATGTTGGCTGCGGGAGCGGCAGGCATCTGCCCAACGCCCGTGTCTTCCACGAAGCGACGGAATTGCCCGCGGGTAACTTCATGGGTATCAACAGCGAATTTGTAGTCCAGCACGTCAACATTCAGAGTGGCTTGTGCCTCGTATGCATGAATGCGATATCCCCCAACCAAGCTTGGACGACCGCGGGGATCTATCGCGACCATGTTGTGGTTGTTGGCAGTGCGAATTAGGTCTCCGTGCTTTGAGTCAGCGAATCGCGTAGTAGCTTCGCTGCTCGAAACTTTGCTTGGAAGCCAATCGAGTGCCCCTAGCACCGCGGCATTGGGGGAAGAGCTTTTCCAAGCCTGCAATCTACTTAGAACGAGCCCGTTCAGCTCCTCAACCTGCATATAGCCAAGCATTAAACCGACAGCGTATTTGGCGTCGCTTACATGGGGCTCGACCTTGTCGACAGCATCGATCAACCGCAGCAAACTCGGGCCGGAACGAGCATCCAGCACCTTCCCGTAACTTTGCACCCAAGTTGCCAACGTGCGGTCCGCTTCCATGCTAAAGACCTCAATCGCCATGGCCGGATCGCCCAGCAACATGGCGGCAAATATGGCACGGCTAGCTCTCCTTTCGTTCTCTTCCGAGTAGTCTTCATACGCTGCGGACCAACGCGATGCGATCACTAGTTCTCCTGAGTTGTCCTCGGCAATCGCTACGCTTTCAGGACTGAAACCAGTACGAATCAGATAGTCGCTTATGGTGCGATGTTCGTCCGCAGGATAGGCGCCTATGCAAAGCTTCCGCACCCGTTCCACAAAGGCAAAATTTCGTTCGCGCACCCTGATCTGCGCATGGTCGAATTCCATTCCAAGAAGAGCGTGCAAGTTATATGGTTCTCTGGCTTCGGCTGGAAGCGTCCATGCCTCAGGTGCACGGACGATCGAGACGCTTCTTCTGAATCGCACGTCGGGATCGATCTCTTCACGCTCTGAACCCGCTTCCTTTGCCTTCGCCTCGGTCGACTTGATGTCTTCTTCAACGCCGAGCCAAACCGTCGTGTAGTGGTTTGCCAAGTGGTAGTTTTCGCGACTGACCTTTGACGGGATCCCCCACTCGTCGAGTAGTGAATCAAATACAACATGCTGCGGAAAACGGGTTTCTTGCCAAACGATCGTGACGAGAAGGTCAGACAATCCCGAAGTACTCGACGGTCTGGCCCAAATGGATATTGGATAGATGCCCGCCTCGGCATACTCCGATGCGATTGCAGCAACTTCATTTTCGGGTGTGTCAATCGTCAAGCCCGTCGGCTTGGGAGAATCAGCGAGCAGTGTTACGGCCACCAATGGCAGATCATTGATGATCGCAGGCCTAAAGCCGATCACCTGGAGTCCAAGTTGACTAATGAGTTTCTCCAGTCCGGGCCACTTTGACACCGGGACGGCAGGCAGCAAAACGACATTATCGCAATAAACACCGTGGTACTCTTCAATGTACGGCCGAAGCAGGACAAAACGTTCCGGCAAACTGGATTCGGATGGCCTAAGTTGCTCCAGCACCGGTGCGGCTTCCGTGTGCAGGTGTTGGATTACCTTTGTTGGCTCAACCCCCGACGGCAACTGATGAACAAGCTGGTTGATCTGCTCTGGCATGGCAGCCACCAACAGATTCGCAAACTGCTTAGCGTATAACATTTCGCGTTTGCTGGACTCTTCAATTTCCGAGTGAGCGGCAAGTAACTCCCACGCAAAGCTCACGAGCTGCTGGTTGTCCATCGCGGAACCAGAGTCCTTGACGACTTCCAAAATGGCATCAATTAGCCTATCGGAGACCCGTATGAACCCTTGCCGCCATACTGCTGAATGTTGCAACGTTTCAGGATTCAACGAACGAACGACTCGAACTGCATCGGATACTTCAAACTGTTCAGGTGAATCCGACGCAATCACGGCTGAGAGCTTGAGAAAATTCTCGCCTTTCAAATTCAAGAGTTTCTCACGACACCGTTCAATCGTTTTGGGTTGTATCGGACTGCCTCCCCACTGCACCCTTTCGAAAACGGCTGGCAACTCGTCCGTTGAGATCGCATCGACTTGTTGGCTAACGAGTTGAAGCAACTCGGATCGATCGGCGTTTCGAGACAAGGCCAGTCGCAGTTGTTGATCAGCCGAAAGACTGTCAATTGTCTCCCGAATATCATCAATGGCCGCTTCGACAGCCGAGACTCTGGACAACGCCAGTGTTCTGAGGGCTAAGTCGAGATCCTTGGGATCACAATGCAATACGGCTTGCAAACGCAGTGCAGCAACTTGCTGCGACTCGCGGTGCTCGAGCCAAGACATGGCCGACAGGCTGACCACTGTGCCGAAAACCGCTAGCGCGACGATTGAGGCTAACTTCCGGCGCTTTTGCACCGCTCTGCGAAAGCGTGTCAGGATCGGTGGCCGCAGCGCCGAAATGGGCTCCCCCCGCAAGTAGTTTCCCAGATCCGAGGCCAGCGAGCCAATGTCTGGATAACGATCGTTAGGGGAACGCTCCAAGCACTTCAAGCAAATTGTTTCTAGGTCTTTCGGTATGTCTCGCTCAGATGATGGTGGCAGCAAGTCATGTTTTGCTGCATTGGAGACAATCTCGACTGCGTTACTACCCACGAACGGGCCTCGTCCGGTGAGCAGTGCATAGAGGAGCGCCCCGACGCCGTACACGTCTGTCCGCTGGTCCACATCACCTTGAATGACACCCAGTTGCTCTGGGGACATGTATCCGGGCGTGCCCACCAATTGGCCCGTTGCAGTCGAAATCGTTTCATCCACGGATCTCGCTACTCCGAAATCGGCCAACTTCGCGTGTCCGGAAGGATTGATCAATACGTTGCTCGGTTTGATGTCGCGGTGAATGATATTTTTGGCATGCAAGGCTGCGCAGCCACGGGCTACTTGCAGGGCGAACTCCGCCGCTTCTCGTGGATCGAGCTGCGAATTCTTCAATCGGTCCGCCAGACTTCCACCGGCGATCCACTCAAAGACGCAGTACTCGAAGCCCTCCGCTCGGTCGGCATCCAAGATCTTTACGACATTCGGATGATCGATTCGACCAGCGAGTCGAGCTTCACGTTTCCAAGCCTGCAGCCCAGAATCGCTGAAGCGGACTCCCGAAAGTACTTTGATGGCAACCGTGCGATCGGTGTGCTCTTGAAGTGCGCGATAGACGATTGCACCGCTACTAGCTGCAACGCGTTCCAAAATCGTGTACTTGCCCAGCTTCGATCCGATGAGTGCGTCCACTTGCACCAACGCAGGTCGAGCCGTTGAGGAGCCGAGCAAATCCGTCGGCTTTGCTGCCAGATTCTCCAATCGAGCGAGCAGTCGCCGACACGAATCACATTCATCTAAATGTGCCGCCAGCGACTCCTCATCATCCATCTCACCCGTTAAGGCAAGTTGTTTCCATTTGTCTGGACTGGGGCATGTCATTGGAAGACTCAATTCGTGTGCAGGCAGCCAAATACTAGGGGCTGAGAACGATCTCTTTCTCGCGGAGCTGTTTCAAGAATGCCTCAATCTTAGACTTTGCATCAGCCCACGGGGCATTCCGAACCGTCTCGGCGAAATCATCCAGGCTGTGCCTAGCAAGGAAATCTGACATTTCTTCCCGGCTCTGTTCGCCAAATTCGGCTACATGCTGTTCCGTTTCCTCCAAGCCGGTGAGCCAACATTTTTCGCAGCGAAAGGTCGTAAAGTAGTCTTCGGCAAGTTCGTTCCACCAAGGAATAACATGAGCGTTATCGCCTGTGCAAGTATCCATGCAACCAGAGCAAAGCAGCGGTACTTCCAAGGCTTGATCCTTGCGTTGGTCGCGGCTGGCTTGACGACCGAAGATCCAATCTAAAATTCCCATATTGGCACTCCAGTAGTTAAACGTTTCGGTCCCTTAAATAACTACCGCTCGAGCTTGCGCGAGATTTACTTCGACCGCGCAAGGCCTTCAACTCCGGCAAATGGACGTGTGAGGTTCCCCAGGTTTGGTGGACAGAAGGCAAAGTACTGCAG
The DNA here is from genome assembly GCA_964411445.1 of uncultured Pirellulaceae bacterium. Taxonomy (GTDB): domain Bacteria; phylum Planctomycetota; class Planctomycetia; order Pirellulales; family Pirellulaceae; genus Aureliella. The sequence continues at coordinate 8,085 of CAYPLE010000056.1, read as the reverse complement.
CACTGTGTGGGAAACTATGCTGCTTACTGCGCGCGGAATCGCTCGGCAATCGTATCGTTACGTCTGGGCGACACTCGGTGCATCACGATCGAATTGAATCTGGCAACCAAACAAGTTGTTCAGGCTCGGGGCCATCGCAATCGTGGAGCGAACACGACGGAAAGGGAAATCATTGAGGCTTGGCACAAGGAAGTTGTTCAGGCAACTGGTAGAGAGAGAGGTGCATCCACCGAATAGCCGAGCCGCCGAATAGCAATCTAGTTGAATCGCTTTCCTTCCCTCGCCAGCATGGCTTTTACTCGACAGCGTGCAACGTGGACTTGGCCTCGCGTCATATTGAGTTTTGAAGCCGCTTCTTCGCAATCGAGTCCATCAACGTAGGTCAACTGGAAAGCAGCCCAGTTATCGGGCTTGATGCGTGCCCGAACTTTGGACACGATTGAATCGGCATGTTCTAACCTCTGGAGCATGTCAGCGTCTAGTTGTTCCGCCAACTCCTCTGCGTCCGCGTCCGAAACGACTTGCTCCATGACTTTTGAATCATGAGCATCCCCCAGTTGTCGGCTCTTCTTTTCCCGATAGTCCGCGATTGCAGAATGAACCGCCTTCCGCAGCCAACCGCGGAACCGCTGGTCTGGCGAATACGTGAACTTCCGCAGCCGCGGCACCAGATGCACATAGATTTCCGCGAGCAATTCTTCTGCATCCGTTCCCGGCACATTCGCCTTTTGCGCCCAAGCCCACAGCAGCGGCCGATACGCAACACAGAAATCTGCCCAAGCAAATTCCGCCATTTCATTCTTTAGTTGGTTCAGCAATGAACCACGGGTGGTCGGGATCATGGGCGAAAGGGAGGGATTGCAGGGAAGGGGTATAGAATATCTGAATTTTTCAGCCGTCATTGTAGTCTCTAGAACACCACTTGTGGCTTCGCAATGTCGCACCCAGTTACTAGTAAATTGCGTGCTAAGAAGAGATCTAGCCGAGAATTCTCGCAAACGACTCTACTTTGAAGCACTCGAGGCTCTTCCGCTATGAGCTGGTGTCACATTTCGACGAGTACTTCGCGCAATTTCCATTCGACTTGTTTGAGCGCAAGGAGAAATGGCGAGAGGTTGGTGCGAGTTTTGAAAGCGATTCCCTGCTCTCTAAACGTCTTCTTGCCGCGGTCTAGTAACGCTGCGAACGCAATTCGCTAAACGCTGAAGGCATTCCAAATATAGCGACAATGCCGGTAATGCTGATTGCGTAGATAAAAGGTGCTGCGAAACGGCAAGTAGGGCAGGATAGGCACTACGGCGGGCCGCAGAGGTTTCAGCGTGACCTAAGCTTCACTGAAGGGCTTGCTGGAAACTTTGGTCAAGTGTTGCCATCTGATCACCCCACTCGGCCTACCAAAGACACTGCTCATCCGGTCCAGCATGCCAGCTTCGACAGGGTGAATTGCTCTCTTGGCTGCGCCCTTCTGACGTGCCCCAACCGCCAATTGCGATTATTGCCCGATCAAAATTATGTTGCGTTGCAAGAATTTACAATCGATTGCCTCCAAATACAGTTCGACTGAGACAACAGCCGTTGCGGGTGGAGACGATATCGGCGCTAACCGACTTCCGCTTTTCAATCGGGGGCTGAGTCTTTGAACATCCTAAGGAGCCAACATCGAATACTGGTGATTCGCAATGAAAATTGCGATGCATCTCCAGAAATCGATATTTCAGCCGCAAACACCTTGGACCTCGCGAATACGGTCCTCATGGAAGTCACGTCCAGGGAACATGCCCTCAAGACAGCCTGTGAAGCGCTGGCGGCTGGACTACCCTTCGATCTTGCAATTCTGACTACCAACCGCCTGCGTGCGTGGGAAGTGGTCGGCGAGCTAGAGGGACTCTGGAAGGTAGACCCGGATTTGCAAGTCATCGTCCAGCCTGGCCCCAATACGCCTAAGCTCAGTGACAGCCTTAGTAGTTTAGAGCATCCAGATAACGTCTTTCTGCTGCGTCAGGCTGCCACCAGTGATGAGCTCCACCAGATGGTGCGTGCCCTTATCAGCAAACGCCGAAAAGCGGTCAGTTCTCGCGTCCAAATGCGAACGCTGGAATCGCGAAACATGGAATTGCAAACCGAACTTGGCGAGTCACGCTTCACCGAAAACCGCCTTGCCCACGCAGCAACACACGACAGCCTTACCGGGCTGCCCAATCGCGAATTTATCCGGCAACGCATCGCCGAGTGTGCCATCGAACACAGTGAAGAATCAAATTCTGCGCTGTTGTTTTTGGATTTAGACAACTTCAAATACGTCAATGATTCCCTTGGCCACAACATCGGCGATGCTTTGTTGGTGCAGTTTGCCTCACGCCTAAGAGCCGTTGAGGAGTATCGCGCGAGCGAAGGGCCTGGTCAAGAAACGTATGTCGCTAGATTGGGCGGTGACGAGTTCGTGTTGCTACTCAAGGGGCTCGACGATTCGCAAGACACGGAACGAATCGCGCACGCTTTACAACGGCACCTGACCGAAGGCTACGCCTTGGACGGGCACGATGTGCGAATCGGCGTGAGCATCGGAATCGCCTTCTTTGGCGAAGGCATCACGGCTCCTGAGCAACTGATGCGAAATGCCGACATGGCCATGTATCGAGCAAAATTCGGTGGAAAGCAATGTATTGCTGTTTTCGACAACGCGATGCAACAAGCGACCGCGCGGCGTATCATGCTGGAAAACGAACTGCGTGGCGCGATTCGCAGAAACGCCTTCTCGCTCCACCACCAGCCCATTTTCTCACTTAGTACAAACGAGCCGGTCGCTGTTGAATCGCTCATGCGATGGAAGCTGGCCGATGGCTCAGATGTCAGCCCAGACGAGTTTATCCCAATTGCGGAAGAGACGGGCTTGATCGTGCCAATCGGCAAATGGGTGATTCGCGAAGCGCTGCGAACCGTCGCGAGAATCAATCAAAGCCGTCAGGAAAACGACCAGCTTTCGATCAGCGTGAATGTTGCCAAACGCCAATTGCTCGATCCGCATTTCATTCAGTTTGTCGAAGAATGCTTGCTGCAAAGTGGGCAAAGCGGCAAGTGTTTGAATATTGAGATTACCGAACATGTTGTCTTGGACGGAAGCAAACACATCCAAGCAAATTTGGAAACGCTCCGTCGTCTCGGCGTTCGCATCTTCTTAGATGACTTTGGTACCGGCCATTCGTCGTTGACTTGTCTACACAAATTTCCCATCGATGTCGTCAAGATCGATCGATCATTTGTCTCCACGATGGAGAGTAATGAACATTACGCGTGTATCGTGGGTGCCATTGTGACACTCGCACATCGATTAGGTGCATCGGTTATCGCTGAAGGCGTCGAAACACAACAGCATGTCGATCAACTCAAAGCACTTGAATGTGATTGGGGACAAGGCTATCACTTCTCGCGGCCGCTTTCGAAGACGGCGCTGGCGGAGCTTTGTGGCGAAGAAGAATGCGTTGCACCGGTGCCCCCACCAAGTTCAATTGGGATGCTGCCTTTGACGCCTTCGCCCGAACCAACGCCTGAGTTCTAGTTACCCCAACTACTGTTGCCGTGATTTGCTCCTCAGTCCAGCGTACCGTTCTGCAGTGGATCGACCGAGCAATCCTCTAAGGTAGCACGGCGGGCGACATTCTCGCGTACGGTAATGCAAGCCCGGCGGTTTCAACGCGAGTTCTTCTCTTCTAAGAAGCCGTGCTGTTGTAAGAATTCGATACTGCGCTTCATGGTAGCCGCGTAGTCCGTGCCGTCGTTGCGAGCGCGGAAGCTGGTCGCGTTGAAGAAGCCATGTCCTTTATCTGGGAATGGTACCAGCACACACTCGTTGGCTGCTTCTTTCATCAAACGCGTGAAACGTTCGACCTGTTCAATCGGCACGGTCGTGTCGGCGGTTCCGTGGTAGATGATTGTGGGAACAATTTTGTCATGAACGTGGTGACAGGGCGACAACACCTTGTGAAACTCCGCGCCAAATCGGTCGCCTGCAAGCCCCGTTTCCATGGTTGTATCCAGCACAGGATTGAACAGGACCATCGCATTGGGCTGCGAACTGACTTTCAAGTTCTCGCCCTCTTCGTCGTGTCCGGTGATGACTCCTGTGCAAGCCGCAATGTGACCGCCTGCGGAACCGCCGGAAGCAACAATCCGCTCCGGATCAACGCCTAGTTCCGTAGCATGCTCGCGTATCCAGCGGACGGCCGACTTGGCGTCCTTCACACATTCCAGAGGCGTGGTTTTGTTACGGCTGCGCACCCGGTATTGTGCCGAGAACGCAACCATGCCCAGCTTCGACAGCTCGCGGGAGTGCTCGTAAAACTGCTTCGGGTCGCCACCAGCCCAGCCGCCACCGAAAAAGAACACGATCGCCGCGCGACGATCCGATTTCTTCAGCCCTTCGGGTTCAAACACGTGCAATTCGAGCTTCGTCTTACCCACGGTCTTGTAGGTGACTTTCCGCGTCGACTCAATCGGGGCATTCTCCTCAGTTTGTGTTGTCGTTTCCGCATCCTGCGCCAGGGTGGAATCCTGCGCATGCGGAGCCGCGACGACGTCCTGGCAATTGAGGAGACCACCGGCCATGATTGCCAAGATACCAAGCCGAAAGAACTGTGAAGAGCAAAGTCTGCTACCGTGATGCATCGTGTCGTTTTCCGATGAAAGAGATTCTGGCGACCTCAGCCGAACAGTGGCTCCTCCTATCATCTATCCACGCCATCGCGTTGTCGAGTCCCAGGGGGAAAACAGGGCAGTGTTCCCCGGCAGATTCGCGGAGTCAAATCGCCAGCGCGAAAAGAAAATGCTTGACTTGCTGCAGCTAAACTGCTAGATTTCCCGCATGTGCAGGTTTTCCAGCACCTGGGTTTCCGTTGCGAGCACATGCTCAACTGTGAGTCGGTGGTTGCGGGGGAGTCGACTGGCTAAACGAACGTAGGGAGCAGGGATGACGCCACCAGCGTTGAATTTGAGTCGCCGAGAGCGGCAGATCGTGGAAATCCTTTACCGTTTGGAAGAGGCTAGCGCGAGGCAGGTTTGCGATGAGATGGAGGATCCGCCAAGTTATTCGGCGGTGCGAGCGCTGTTGGCCGAGTTGGTGCGGAAGGAACAGGTGACGTTTCGGCACGAGGGGAAACGCTATCTTTATCGCCCCAAGCAAGCACGCAAGACCGTTGCCAAGAAAGTCATGAAGGGCTTGGTGGACAACTTCTTCCGCGGCCAGCCTGGCGAAGCGATTTGTGCATTGCTGGATCAATCAAAGCTGACCGAAGACGAGCTGAGGCGGATTCGGGAGATGGTCGAGAAAGCAGAAGCGGAGGCCAGCAATGGATGATACGAACATGCTTCTTGTATGGATCGCCGGCCTAGCGTTTGCCTCGACGCTATTCACCGTTTGCAGTTTGCTGATTTTGGCCGCTTGCCGAAAGAGCTCAGCAGCAATGCGTTGCAAACTCAACATGCTTGCCGTCGTGGGACTGGCTGTTCTGCCTGCGTTGAGCGCGTTCAGCCCAAAACTCTCGCTTGGTTGGCTGACGGTAGATTTCGAAAGTCAGTTTGTATCGCAGGCTGCCCTCAGTCCCAAACCGCCGGCAGCACTAAATGCGGTTCCCGGAGTCGCAACGAACCAGGTGCCTTTGACGAAGAGCGAGCTTGCCACGCTTGACGGATTACAGAAGTCGCCGCTGCGCGAACCCATTATCAGCCAGCCGCCCGCCGCACAGCAGCAAGAAAGACAGGAGTCTTCGATAGCCAGCGCGGTTGAACAACCAAGACTGAGAGACAGTGCGACAAGTTGGTTGGCGTGGTTGTTGGCGGGCTACGCCGCAGGAGTGTTTGTATTGGCGGGGCGTTTGTGCGTCGAGCTGGCGTGGGCGATAAGGATTCGTCAGCTAGCCGAGCCATTCCCAGTTGGCACTGCGATAGCCCGTCGCCTGCGACCAAGTGGCATTGGAGAACTTCAAGTGCTCTCTGCCGACGTGCCAGTACCCATGGTGGTTGGTGCTTTTCGACCAGCGATTCTTGTGCCACGACAAGCCGAAACGTGGAGCGCTGCGCAGCTAACATCCGCCCTGAGCCACGAACTGGCGCACATCGATCGAAAGGATTTACCGATGCAACTATTTTGTTCACTCGTCCGTTGTTTTTACTGGCCGCAGCCCCTGGTGCACATACTGCTTGGGCGTCTGCGTGCCGACACGGAACTTGCCTGCGACCACTTGGCAGTCTCGCAGTGCAGCCAGCCTGCTGAGTACGCTCGCCATCTGCTGAGCATAGCAACTGAGTGCATCCATCCGCCTCGAGCCCTATCTGCGGCTGTGCCGATGTTTCGTCGCGGAGAGACGCATCGTGGCGACTTGGAAACTCGCGTTGCCGCAGTACTATCGCCCACGTCCGAAGACCGCCCCAAGCGTACATGGCTCTTGGCCGCAATGCTGTTCTTCTGCCTGTTCTTTTCTGCCGTGCCAACTCCCATTAGCGCAGTGGCCCAAACACCGAATTCAGGTGATGCGAGTGAGAATTCTGCGGCGCAGAACAACACAGCGAATCCTGAGCCGGTTGGCGATGATAGGGTGCGTGTGTCCGGGAGGGTTGTTGACAGCGACGGCACCCCAATTCCGAATGTGCAAATCGTTACTCAACGCTATCCCTCGGAGATCGTACACGGTTCTTCGGGCGAAGACGGGAGCTTCAGCCTAGAGCTGCCTCGCGAGCAACGATTGGGGCAGATGGCCGTAACATGGTTCTACGCTAGAGGCTACGCGGCTCGGACGGCCAGGTTAAGAGCTCACGATGGCTTTCGAGACGCCAAGGACTTGGTCGATGTTGAGATTCCATTGCCGGATGAAGAGCCAATTGAATTTTCCGTACTTGGACCAGACGGAAACCGGCTGCCTGGCGCAGTTGTCAGTCCTGCTTATGTTGACGTGCCAAATGGCCGATTCATGGCAAACGAACCCACGGGACTGGTGAGCTTTCCTCCTAAGCAGTTTGAACACATCTTTGGGAAGACGACCGACGCCGACGGCGTTGCAATGCTCAGTGAAACCCCTTCCGTTCTGTTCCCCCGTGTCGCAGTTCGGACTGAAGAATATGGGTTGCAGGAGTTTAGCTTGGAGCCGCGCAGGGACTTGCTACCCGATCAAATAACAGTCAACGAGCACTACACGCTTCGACTTAAACCTGCAAGCCGCGTATCTGTCAGGGTACTAGCTGATGAGCCCTTGGAACTCGAAGGAATCAAGGTAAGGGTGTCATCTTCCAAGGAAGATTTTGGGTGGGAGGAACATCAAGGGGGCGCCACTGCAACATTAGATTCAACTGGGCGTTTCGTTATCCCCAAACTGCTCGTCGAAGATGGTTTTCAGTTACTGCTAGATTTCGATTGGCCGTCAGACTTCCTGTACCAACCTACGATCCCCAAGAAGATCAAGCTGAAGACCGGGCAGAATCTAAACTTGGAGATCGCAACACGAGAAACTGTACTGCACAGCGGAGTGGTAATGGCTAGCGATACCGGGTTACCCATCGTTGGAGCGAAAATTGCGTTTCGTGGAAGGGACAACGGCTCACCTCAAATCGTTGCAACGACCGACTCGAACGGCCGGTATCGCGTTCAATTGATGCCGGGGACCGTGTCGCGGCATCTATTTGATTTGGGGACGCTTGCAGTTCTACAAACGTATGACTACCCAAAACTCAACGATATTCGTGTCCCTGAAACGCAAGATGATCCAAGGGAAGAGGAAATCCACTTGCAGCCTAAGAAACGTGTCGATGGGAGATTGGTTGATGAAAACTGGGATCCGGTGCCAAATGCCAGGCTTGGGGTCGGCGAGCGCGGCAATTCGCGCCGTTTGATTTCTAGTGGGCAAACTGACTCGCAGGGCAGTTTTAGCATACCCCTGAGCATCAGGGGCGGCAGCCTTGAAAAGATGGTCCACGATGTTTCTTGGTTCGAAATCGTCAAACCAGCGGAAGGAACCAAGCCCCCAGTTCTGCGAAAGCTCGAGGTGCTCGACCGCGATCCAACCGCAACGGTGCTCCAACTCCGGCGCCAAACGCCTTAGG
>CAYPLE010000055.1:28097-40983 GCA_964411445.1 uncultured Pirellulaceae bacterium | reverse complement strand
CGTCGCCGAACGACTTGCGTCAATCGACGGCCTTGGAAGGAAGGCCATCGTACGATATCGACGGCCTTGGAAGGATACAATATCGCACTTTAAATAAATGCGTGGCCCTGCGTTTGCAACGCTTGAGAATGGAGCGCTACCGCGACCGGCCAGCCTTTTCATTGGCTTCGTCTCTGAGCCTCAAGAATTCCTCTAGTTGACCGGAGAGTTGACGATCGTGCGGCGATAGCCCACAGGCTTTCTGTTGAGCGGCTATTGCGTCATCCAGCCGGCCGTTTTCATAGTAGCACCGCGCTAGCGTGTCCAGATAAGCAGGGGTGGTGGGCTTTAGTTCGACACTGCGGAGACTCAACTCAAGTGCTTCCTTGGTTTCGTGCTTGCATTTTGCCAGCAACCAAGCTAATTGATTGCACTCAGTTGCTATCTGACTTTCCATCGCGAGTTCCTGGCTACGCGACTGTACGCTAGACAGCGACTCCTCAAGATTGAGCAACTGATTGCGAAAGGTGCCACTCATTTCCAGCAGAGCTGTCATGTAGTCGTCTTCGTATCGTGTGCCAATGGCAACATCACGCATGGCGATCACGATATCGGGGTTCGGCTGAGCGTCCTCGGTTGCGATCGCACGCAGAAAGGCCGCACAGGCTTCGTTGTTCTCGGAAGCATCGCGGTGTGCAAGCCCGGTGTAAAAATGGTAGTAGGCCGAGATTTCTCCGGGAGAAATGTATCGAACGATCGTTGGTTCAAAGTCGTCCGAATTGAAATACTCATGAACCGGCCGCAGCACGTCCGCTGCTTTGGCGTTTTCACCAGCCTCCCAGTAGAGCGTTGCGAGCAGGGAACGGATGTCGATTTCTTGATCCGAAATCGTTTCCAGATTGGTCAGCCCCTCCTTCGCGAGGGCCTGACGTTGTTTCTGCTCGAGCTGGATGATCTTTTGGAATTCGCGTTCACTCCAACGAAACATGCCGCGTTGATACAGTATCGCAGCGTGATCGCGACGACGCGCAACTTCGATCACCAGTGCGTTGACTTGTGTCGCCAGGGCGGCAAGCTGCTTCTTCAGGGTCTCCCCGATTTTTTCACTTGTTTCTTCTGCAAGAGCATTTGCCTTGTCCGTATCGCCGAGCTGCAGGAATGCTTCGGCGCGAAGGAACGAGAGGCGGGGTGAATTGTCGAAAAGTTCATCCATGTTCTCAGCAATCTCAACCAATAGCTCCGGCAGTTGATGGTCGAGTAGCACGCGAGCGGTGCTTTCAATTCGTCGCCGATCTTCGCCGAGCAGGTTGAGGATGCCGCGGGCGAGTTCGATGGCAGACTCACGCCCAAGAGTTTCGGTCGTCCACTTTCCAAGCCACTCAAAATAACGCAGCCCGAGCAGTTTTGTTGCAGGCTCACGATCCTTTGCATATTCAACTTGTTCAGCCGCAAGCTTGTCCCAGGTCTCCTCGCTGGTAAAGTCGGAATTGCCAGCGGTGAACGCCAGTCCATCTTGAGTAGCGTGCGCTATCCACATGCACGCAACCCGATCGCTTGATTCCACGGATTCGCGGATCCGAACATACACTGAATTGGCGTCTAGGCGATACGAATTAACCGCGGGGTCGCGTAGCTTCTCCAGTGCTTCCAAAAGTGAAATGGCTGCTGCTCGCGAAAGGTCTTCGCTGGCTTCGAAACGCGCCAGGCGGCCAAGTGCAAGAAACGCATCGGGCGTCGCGAGTTTTGCCAAGCTATCATGACGGGTAGCGCGTTCGTCGGCAGGTTGTTCGTTGTAGTTCTTGAGCAGATCACGAACTTGCAGCGAATCCGTTTCGAGCGCCCAGTTGACTTGTTGACTGCCCAGCAGGTATCTGGCGGCCCGAGCAATTTCGGGATTGGGATGATTGGCAGCGGTATCGCGTAGGCGTTCAAAAGCAGGCAGCCCAAGCGCTTGCAATCGTTGATGAGCGCTCTCACGAGCACGAAAGTTTGGCGCAGCCAGTTGCTCAATGAGCACTTCTAGCTGTTCGGCTCCGGAAGCTGAGTCGCTAGTCGACGTGGTTTGGTTGGTTTGCTGAGCGACCGCATCTTGGCCAACCGGTTCGGCTCGCAAACGAGTTCCGACCAGCGCGCAGGCGACGGCAATCACAACGTGCAATCGATGGATGTGTGGCATTCGCAGAATCATTTGATTTCAGTGAACGAGCATAGGCTTCTGTCATATTCTAGCCGAAAGCGAGCATTCTGGCGTCGCCGCTCGTCCAGCCAGAGACAGGGTAACTCAAAAGTTCAATTTGCGGTGCCTTGGAGAAGTCGTACGATGGCCTTCCTTCCAAGGCCGTCGCAGAACGACTTGCGTCAATCGACGGCCTTGGTTGGAAGGCCATCGTACGATATCGTACTTTGAATAAGTGAGTGGCCCTGTCCAGCCAGAGACAGTTTTGCAAGCACCGCTTTTGCAGTGGATCTGGTTACAGCTCCCTTTGACAGCGCTTTTGCATGCATTTCTCGATCAGGGCCAGCGGATCAGGGCCAAGCGGATGGGTTGGGTTGCATCGCAGCGGCTGCCGAGTGGCTGCCTGGCACGATTCTGTGGGGAAGGTACGTTGCAATGAGGTTGGGACCTGGAAACAGATTCACTACTGACTTACGGTTGCCGAGCCTTTTTGCCAGCGGGTTTGACGCCGCGTGGATTCTGGGGCTTGCCGTCTTCGGCGGCAAAGTACGATAGGCGACGTTGGACGTCCTGAAAGTCGCGAGCGTCTTCGCTGATGTCTTGCGCTGATATCTTGATGTCGTCGCCTGCTTTACCGTCTCTCAGAAGTACGGCTGTGTTAAGATATTCGTTGGCTTCAACGCCCGATTCGGCGGCGCCCAAGCAGTCCAGCAGGGTCGCTTGTGCTGACTGGCCAGCCCACATACTAAGGAACTCGGCGGCGCGAACACGAATTTGCCGTTGTTCCTCTGAATTGTCACGCAGCGCAGAAATTTGTGGCTGAAACTTTAGCGCCGGCTTACCAAAGCTCGTGCATACGATCACCCCCCAGTACCGCTCGACTTTTTCGTTGCTTTTCAGGGCTGCAGCTATCTCAGCTTGGGCTTCTTCGAACGGTACGAGGCTCAAATCGGCGACATCCACGACCGCTGCGAGATACTCCTTGATCGCTTGGCCAAACCCGACTGGATTATCAAAACCTTGATCAACCAGGACGCTCTCCGGTGCAAAGCTGAGATCTGGCATCGATTTTACGCGACTGCGCAACTCGGCGCGAAGCTCGCTAAGGATTTCGGCATAGGCAGGATCCTTTGACAAATCGTTGACTTCGTGTGGGTCCGCTTCGACATCGAAAAGCATCTCCGGAGGACGGCTGCGGAAAAACTGGCTTTGAACCTCGTTGAGCTCGCCCGCTCGATACATATCACGCCATTGCTGATAGGCGAGCATGATGTAGCGATAATTGTTCTGCAAACCGTCAAAGTTAAACGGTTGATAGCTGCGAACGTATTCGTATTTTCCCTTGCGAAGCGTGCGGACGAAATCGTATTTTTCATCGAATCGATCGGCGTATCCAAAGGCAGTGTCACGACTTTCGACTTCGTCGCGCGAAATGCCTGCACCTAGAAAAGCCTTGCCGTCGATTCCTTCGGGTACATCAACTCCTGCAAGGGCAAGCGTCGTGGCGCTGAAGTCGACAAACTCAACGAAACCGCCCACCGTTTCCTTTGCCTGCCAAGGGCTCAAGTCACGGAAGTTCTTCGGAACTTGGATGACCAGCGGCACATGAAGTCCGCTTTCGTAGCAGTATCCCTTGCCGCGTGGCAGGACGCCACCATGATCGCCGAAGTAGAAAACAAAGGTGTCATCCTGCAGGCCGTCTTCTTGGAGCTGTTGCAGAACTCTGCCAATTTCTTGATCGACCTTGACCATGTTGTCGTGATATCTGGCGATCGTGTAACGGAACAAATCGGTGTCAGGAAAATAGGGTTGCACGGGAACCGACTGCGGATCAGTCTTGGTTTTCTGGTTCTTGAATACGTCTTCTTTGAAGTGCAATGAGCTTTCGTGTGTCGTGCCGAAACTCTGCATATGAAAAAAGGGCTGCCCGTCGGCTCGGTTCCGCCAAGTGGCTTTCTTCGAGGATTCGTCCCAGGTGCCTTCGGTTTCGTCCGCGTTATAGTCCTTCTTCTGGCGATTGGTGGTGTAATAGCCTGCATCGCGCAAGTATCGAGGGAACATCATCACGCCTTCGGGCATTGGGACCGAAACGGCGCGGCGGTGATACTGCGTTCCGATTCTGGGCGCGTAACAGCCGGTCATGAGCGTCGTGCGAGCGACGGAACAAACGGGTGCGTTTGAGAAGGCGTGCTTGTAGAGCAACCCCTTTTCCGCCATGCCGCGTATGTTTGGCGTTTCAGCTCCACCAGGAAAGAACAGATTCATGTAGTGGATCGAATTGTCTTCCGAGATCAACCAAACGATATTTGGGCGTCGCGGCATCTCATCTGATTCGGCAGCAGTGTCTGATTGAGGGGCATCAGGTGAAGGGGCGATAGTGGGCGGCGCCGCATTGACAGAGCTCGAGAGTACGATTGTCAGGGTGACTGCGGCGAAGAAGCGGCAATAATGGCGAGTCACGTGAAGCTCCAAGTTGCAAGAAAAGATGCGAAAGCCCTTATCCGTGCCAACGGCTTGGGCAGCACAAAGGCCGCGTCAGTATAGCCTGCCACAGAAACAGCCTGCTTGCGAAGTGGGCACCAAACGAAGAATTTTTCGTCCGGCCTGCGACCGTGCTGGTTAGAAACTTTAGAATCAGTCGTGCTGCAACGCTTGCCAACTCAACATGAAAGTGCCTTCAACGATGCATGAGAAAGTCACCAAGAGAGTCAACGAGAAACTGACGCAGAACAATTCGAACGACCGAGCGAGTTTGAAAATCGACAGCCGACTTGCGGGGAACGAGTTGACGGGTGATGCAACTGCGAGTGGAATTCCTAGTCGACGAAGGATGCTGCAGTCGCTAGCCGTTTGCGGCATTGGTTCGGTTGCTTTCCAGCGTAGTTTGGCAGCGGCCGCGCAGGAGGCGGGGGAAGTAACGGCGGCGATGATCGCGCAGGCGGAGTGGATTGCGGATATTGAACTGTCGGAAGAACAACGCGAAGAAGTTGCCCGCAATTTGGCTGAACAATTGCGTGATGGGCGGCGTTTGCTCGCTCGGCCCGTAGACGCGGACACGGTTCCAGCCACTGTTTTCCGGCCCGACGCCTTTTTCGGTTCGTCAGAAGGGGAAGGCGGGGCGGTGAAGTTGCAAGTGAGCAAACTGGACGCCCCCAAACTCGCCGGAGGAAAGGACGACGATGAGTTCTTGGCATTTGCGTCCATCGCACAGCAAGCCGCGTTGTTACAGTCGGGACAACTGACGAGCGAACGATTGACACGAATATATCTTGGGCGGCTACAGCAGGCTGACCCACGTTTGGAACTCGTCGTGACACTGCTGGCTGATGAAGCCGTTGCGGCTGCGAAGCAGTCCGATGCAAGGAGACGAAAAGGCGTGAGTCGCGGCATTCTGGATGGAATTCCTTGGGCAGCAAAGGACTTGATTGCCGTTCCGCCTCACAAGACAACTTGGGGTGCGGCTCCGTTTAAAGATCAAGTGCGTCAATCTGAGGCGACGGTAGCGAAGCGCTTGAAAGAAGCCGGAGCCGTGTTGCTCGCGAAAGTCTCACTCGGCGCGCTCGCTTGGGGAGATGTCTGGTATGGCGGCAAGACTCGAAATCCATGGGATCCACGCCAAGGTAGCAGTGGTTCCTCGGCGGGCTCAGCCGCTGCGGTTGCGGCTGGCCTGGCATCGTTTGCGATTGGCAGCGAAACACTTGGCAGCATCGTATCGCCCACGCGTCGCTGTCGCACCTGTGGTCTCCGGCCAACTTTTGGTCGCGTTAGCCGATTCGGATGCATGCCGCTGGCTTGGTCGATGGACAAAATAGGGCCCATCGCACGGCATGCCGATGACTTGGCAATCGTCTTGGCGGAAATCATGGGCAGCGACGGCAAGGACCCGACTTTGGTGGATCGCGGATTTGAGTGGAATGTTGTCGCGAACCAACCTGCCGGCTTGCCGACTGGATTTCGTATCGGAGTGACGAAGGATCGCAAGCGGAAGATCGACGAGCAAGCCATCGAAATGTTGGTCAATGCTGGAGCGGAAGTGGTTGAGTTGGAACTGCCAAGCGAGATTCCCTATCGCAGCATGTCGTTCATTCTTGGTGCGGAAGCATCGACCGTCTTCGAAGATGCTTTTCGTGAAGATCCGAGTGCCAACTATGGTTTGTGGCCCTCCACTTTCCGCGAGGCGCAATTTATTCCGGCGATACGGTACTTGCGAGCCAATCGGATGCGAGGGGAATTGATTCGAGAGACAGAAGCGGTCTTTTCCAAAGTCGACGTGGTGGTAGCGGCGAACGATCTGCTCCTAACAAATTTGACCGGCCATCCATCCATGGTGGTTGCGTGCGGCAGCGATGACGCCGTCGAGCCGGTGCGACCGGGTGTCGTGACTCTCACCAGCGCTGCTTATCGCGAAGCGGCATTGCTGACGGCGGGCAAGTTCTTGCAAGCCAAAATGCCGCCCGATCCTGCTCGACCACTTCCTGAGAACTTGCTGCCTGACGAATCCGCCGAAAAAGACGCGGATCCTGCAGGCAATTCGGATGCTTGAGGCTTCGACATCTGGTCAAAACTCGTCAGGTTTGGCCCGTTTTGAGGCTTTGTAAATGTGATACACTAGAGCGCGTCTCGATTGGGCCCCGCCGGTGACCAAACGCCACCCTTTACTTTCATAGGGACAGTGTGATTGTTGCTGCGGATCCATGGCGAGCGTTTTTGGCCAGAGATTGTACGATGGTCAACCAAGAACATGGCGAGCGATGCAATGCGTTTGGCTGTTTCACATTACTTTGTGATTTCCGATCGCGTCGACCGCTACCACTGATCAAATGTGATTTCAGGCAAAGCTGATGGAACGTTTCTACGACTGGTTTCGTGCACTCACGAATGTCTCCATCTCGTTTGACTATCCGCTCGCTCTGGGCTTGCTCGTCCTTGTGCCGCTCCTGTGGATGATTAGCTATGGACCGATGGCATCGCTTGGAAAAGGCCGTCGACTCGCCGCTCTCTCGCTGCGGTCGATTCTGCTGTTGCTGATCATTTTCGCGATTGCGGGAATTCAGTGGGTGTGGATTAGCGACAAAATGACGGTCGTCTATCTGCTCGACCAAAGCGACAGTATTCCGCGTGCCAAGCGTGAGGTGATGCTCAAGTACGCGATCAAGAACGTTAAGAAGCATCGCAATGACAAGCGGCGCGACCGTAGTGGCTTGATCGTGTTTGGTCGCGAAGCGGCTATTGAGTTCCCGCCTTTCGACGATGACTTGCCGGTTGTGAACGGACTGGAAAGCTATTTGGGTCGGACCGATGCCACCAACTTAGAGTCCGCGCTCAAACTAGCGCAGGCGTCGTTTCCGGAGGACTCGGCCCGCCGGGTGGTAGTGGTCACCGACGGAGTTGAAACGCTGGGCCGCGCCACCAAAGTCGCTCAGTCGATGATCGAATCTGGGATCGGTATCGATGTGGTACCGATTCGCATTTCGTCCAATGCGGAGATCTTGGTCGAAAAAGTCGACCTGCCAGCCAACATTCGTCAGGGGCAACCTTTCGAAACACGCGTGGTCGTGAATCGTTTCCAAGAGGGAGAGAAGAGTCCCGTTGCTGGTCGGCTCAGGGTGCTGCGGAGTGTCGGTGCTCGGGAGCAGGTCATTTTGGATGAGTCCGTTGAATTGACCAAAGACGTGAATGTCTTTCCAATTCGCGATACGATCGAACAAGCGGCTGGGTATACCTATCGAGCTGAGTTTGTCCCCGAAGATCCTGCCGACGACGCACTGCAACAGAATAATCGTGCCGACGCTTTCACGTATGTTCGCGGCAAGGGACGCGTATTGCTGATCGAGGACTTCAATGCTGCAGGCGAGTTCGAGCCCTTGATCCAGGCCCTGCGACGAAGTGAAATCGAAGTCGATACGCAGTCGAGCAACCAGCTATTTACATCGCTTGCTGAACTACAGGGGTACGATTGTGTAATCTTGGCCGGCGTTCCTCGGTCCGGTGGTGAATCGGCCACCGAAATTTCCAATTTTTCCGACGAACAACTGGACATGCTGGTCAGCAACACCGAGCAATTCGGCTCTGGGCTCATCATGCTGGGCAGCCCGAATTCCTTTGGCGCTGGCGGTTGGGCGAACACGCCAATTGAAAAGGCGATGCCCGTAGATTTTCAGATCAAGAACAAGAAAATCGAAGCCGTTGGCGCTCTGGCGATGATTTTGCACGCCTGCGAAATCGCACAAGGCAACTACTGGCAGAAACGCATCGGACAAGCTGCTTTGGAGGTGCTGGGGCCGATGGATTATTGCGGTGTCGCGGTTTACGGCAATCTCGGCGACAGTTGGATTTGGGGCGGAAAGAACGGCATGATGCGAGTTGGCCCGAACCGCCAAGCCATGGTGAGTCGATTGCGATCGATGACGCCTGGCGACATGCCAGATTTCCAGCCTGCGATGCAAATGGCCCTCAAGTCGCTTGTGGCCACGCCTGCTTCGATCAAACACATGATTATCATCAGCGACGGCGATCCAACTCCGCCGCCGACGGGAATTCTAAATCAATTCGCCAGCAACCAAATCAAGATTTCGACGGTTGCGGTCGGTTCACACGGCCCAGCAGGTCACTCGACGTTGCAGAACATTGCTACGGTCACGGGAGGGAATTATTACGTCGCCACCAATCCTTCGGCGCTACCAAAGATCTTTCAACGCGAAGCAATGCGAGTTTCTCGTCCTTTGGTTTACGAGCCAGAGGGTGGACTTCAGCCACAGGTAACTTCCGCTCACGAGATTGTTCAGGGACTGCCACGCAACCTGCCAAACCTTCGCGGTTTTGTGTTGACGAGTGTCAAAGATAGTCCGCTGGTTGAGGTGCCGATTCGGTCCAATAAACCTGGGGAAACCGAGAACCAAACGGTTCTAGCAACTTGGACATACGGACTTGGGCGAACGGCCGTCTTCACCAGTGACGCTGGCAAGCGTTGGGCGGGTGAATGGGCTGAGTGGCCTGGCTACGACCAGTTCTTCTCGCAATTGGTCCGTTGGGCAATGCGACCCACCAAGTCAGACGCGCAGTTTACGGTAGCAACCAATGTTAAAGACAGCAAAGTTCAAGTGGTTGTCAACGCTCTCGACCAAGACGATGAGTTCCTGAACTTTCTCGACATGCAGGCGGTAGCCGTCGGTCCTGACTTGGAACCGATGCCTCTGGTGATGCGGCAAGTTGCACCAGGGCGCTACACCGGAGAGTTTGACGCGTCGGGTGCGGGCAGCTACTTGGTCAACGTGCTGCCAGGAGCAGGCATGGCGCCGGTTACAACTGGTGCAAGCGTCCCGTTTTCAGACGAGTATCGAATTCGGCAGACCAATTTTGCCGCTCTCGAACAACTCGCCAAGCTTACCCCTGACGGCGGACGAGCCGGTGTTCTCTCAGATCCGCTCGAAACGGAAAACTTAGAGGAATTGCTTGAAAACAACGCCTATCGCGGCGGCTTGCCTCGTGCGATGAGCATGCAAGATATTTGGCATTGGTGTCTGCTCGTCGGCGCTTTTTGCCTCTTCGGTGACGTGTTCGTGCGCCGCGTTGCGGTGAACTACGCCTATCCGTACGAGCGTGCGACGCAGTTCTTCAAGAAGACTGAATCGCCAAAGGATGAACAACGTCAGGCAAGTTTGCAGCGACTCAAGAGTAAGAAGACAGAGGTTTCCAGTGAAATGGAATCGGCCAAGGCGGCGACTCGTTTCGAGGCCAATGAGTCGATTGGTGCCGTTGATTTGGAACCGCTCGGCGGTAACGATGCCGCCCAGGAAAAACCCAAATCTGGCTCGAGTGGTACACCACAGATCAACCAAGAGAACGAGAGTGGGTATACTTCCCGTTTGCTGGCAGCGAAACGCGCTGCCAACGTGAAAAAAGACGACGATAAAAGCTAGATCGAATGCAACCAAGTGATCCGCTGCGGCTAGTATTTGCTTCTGTCAGTTGAACGTGACAGCAATGCTTCGGTGCGATCTGGCCCCTTTCAACTCAGCTACCTCGCAACTCAGCTACTTCGCAACACGGCTACTGCGAACTGGCTCCTGACAGTATCGACCGGCCAGTACATTCAATCTGCTTGTCAACGATTCAATTTAAATAGTCACACCCTTCGAGACGAGATTTTTCTATGTCCAATGTCGCCGAACAGATGCAACAACAGGCAGATGAATTCAAGAGCCGCTATATCGCGGTTCGCGACGAGATCGGAAAAATGATCGTCGGCCACGATGATATCGTTCATGGCGTACTAACTAGCATGTTCGTCGGAGGCCACTGCCTCTTGGAAGGCGTGCCGGGCCTTGGAAAGACGATGTTGGTTCGAACCTTGGCTGAAACGCTGAGTCTCGATTTTTCGCGAATTCAGTTTACTCCAGACCTGATGCCTGCGGATATTTTGGGCACAAACATGATCGTCGAAAAGGACGATGGGCGGAAGGTTTTTGAGTTTCAGAAGGGACCAATCTTCACCCAAATATGTTTGGCGGATGAGATCAACCGTGCAACGCCCAAAACGCAGTCCGCGTTGCTAGAAACGATGCAGGAAGGAACCGTGACGGTTGCCGGGCATCGCTATACGCTCGATAAGCCGTTCTTTGTCCTAGCAACGCAAAACCCAATTGAGCAAGAGGGAACGTACCCACTCCCAGAAGCCCAGCTTGACCGCTTTCTGTTCAAACTGGTTGTTGGCTACAGCACGCGTGACGAATTGAACACGATCGTGGACAGGACGACGCGTGGGACAGTCATCGAAACGGACAAGATTATGGACGGCGAAGAGATTCGCAAATGGCAAAAGCTCGTCCGCGAAGTCATCCTGGCAAGCCACGTCCAAGACTACATCGTGCGTCTCGTCCTCGCCACGCATCCCGAGGGCCCCTTGGCTGTAGACGTTACGAATCAATTTGTTCGCTGGGGCAGTAGCCCACGTGGAGCGCAAACGCTTGCCCTGGCGGCTAAAGTACGAGCGTTGCTCGATGGTAGGTTCAACGTCAGCTTCGAAGATGTTCGGCGAGTTTACTTGCCGAGCATGCGGCACCGTACATTGCTGAACTTTGAAGCCCAGGCGGAGGGCGTCGAGGTTGATAGTGTGCTTTTGGAAATCCTGGAAAAGGTCCCAGAGAAATCCGATACGCCGCTCGAAGTAGCCGCGTCTTAACGCCTGCTGCTAACGCACGTCTTTCCAAAGGCTGTGCCGCTGGTCCGCAGCAGTCCACCGCAAAGTCGTTCGTCGTGAAGCACAATTTGTGAAAATCATCTATCTGACCGCTGGGGCTGCAGGTATGTACTGCGGCAGTTGTCTTCATGACAACGCGATCGCCAAAGCGATGATTGGCATGGGGCACGACGCATTGCTGGTGCCCACTTACACGCCGATCTTAACCGATGAAGCTAGTGTCAGTAGTCAGAAGCTGTTTTTTGGCGGCTTGAATGTCTACTTGCAGCAGCTATCGCCAATCTTCCGATACCTACCGCGCTGGACCGATGCACCGCTCAGCTCGCCGCGACTCGTTCGCTGGATTGCAAGCAAGAGTATGGGGACGACGGCGGACAAGCTGGGGCCGATGACCGTTTCCATGCTGAAAGGGGCAGAGGGAAATCAACGCAAGGAGGTTTCTCGGCTGTGTGATTGGCTAGAAACTGAGCAGCCCGACGTGGTTGTCTTTTCGAATTTGCTGATAGCTGGTTGCGTCGAGACAATCAAGCAGCGACTCGATTGCTCCGTTGTCGTGGTGTTGCAGGGCGACGACATTTTCTACGAAAGCCTGCTTCCTGAATTCAGGGAGCAAGCGATTGTGCAGTTGCGGCGGATTGCTGGCCACGTGGATCGCTTTATTCTCAATTCAAACGACTACGCTCAACGAATGCAGGAGCTACTGCAGTTCCCCCCGCAGAAGGCTTTCGTTTCGCCGCTTTCGATCGATGGGAGTGATTTTGAAAACCTGGAGCGAGGCGGTTCTGAAACAGAAGTCTTGAGAATTGGCTATTTGGCTCGGCTGGCTCCTGAAAAGGGGCTTCATTTGTTGGTAGAAGCCTTCACAAAACTAGCCAAACGTGAAGCCTTTGACCACGTTCACCTGGACATAGCCGGTTGGCTTGGGCCGCAGCATCAAAGCTACTGGGAAGATGCGCAGGAGAGCTTACGAGCCGCAGGACTGGACGATCGTTTTCGCTACCACGGCAGTGTTGATCGCAAGGGAAAGCTTCGGTTTCTGGAAAGCGTTGATTTGCTGTGCGTGCCGACGACCTATCGAGAGCCCAAGGGCCTCTTCGCGTTGGAGGCCCTGTCGGCAGGAGTGCCGGTTTTGCTGCCCGATCATGGGGCTTTTCCCGAGTTGTTGGCTGCCCACGGTGGTGGACAACTATTTGCAGCGTCTGATGTCGAAGCGCTCGTCGAAGGCCTTGAGCAATTGTTGTCGGATCGCGATGGATTGAAACAACTTGGCTCGGTCGGTCGCAGGAGTGTGTTCGAGACCGCCCAGTCGAAGCACGAGGCGGAACGCTGGCTTGAGATGTTTGCCGAGCTCGTCGATCAGCAAAGCGGATGCGACGATGGAAAATCAAGACGTTGAAGCAGAGCTGCGTCGAATTCAAGTTGGAAGTGACGACAGCAGGCTGCTGGCATTTCGGAGCAAGCGTTTGTGGTACCTGGCTACTTAGACAACTGTTCCTTGCGGGCACCTGATCACTGCGGCACCTGATCACTGC
>CAYPLE010000055.1:0-27997 GCA_964411445.1 uncultured Pirellulaceae bacterium | reverse complement strand
GGCACCTGATCACTGCGGCACCTGATCACTGCTTGACTAGACGTGAACGTCGAGGCGACCGGCGGCGATTTGGGACGCGAGCTTTTCGACTTGCTTTACCATTTCGACAGCCGAATTGCCTTGTTGCTGCTGCGCCTCTTGCGTCTTGGAAGCGATCTTCATCGCAGCTTCGTTACTAATTTTCGCCTGTTGGACCGCGGACGCGGCCGAGATGGAAAAATCTGTGTTCATAGTTCTTTCCCTTCAAAATCTGTTGGTAGTTTGGTGCGTCAACGGAGGGCGGACGTTCGCAACAGCCTCAAGGGCGACCAAGCTAGCCAACAGAAAACTTAGGATCCTATGGAGTCGCGGGCAAATATCAAACGAGCAAGATCTCCTGGATTTTTGTCCAATCGCCCTTGGAGGTTTGCACAATCGTTACGACACTAACTATCCAATTTCCTAGAGCACTTTAGCGTTTGGTTTGCGGCACTGAATCCGCTCAATTTCTCCACGCGGCCGTCGCAACCGGGGCTTGGAAGGTGTGAATTGCGGTTGTGGTGCGGGAGAGGTCGGATAGATGGAAAAGCAAGACATACTTTGGCGAACGTCGGCGAACGCTAAGGCAATTCGTCAACGTAGCGAAATCACCTGGACAATCCGCTCGTTCTTCCACGAGCGAGAGTTCGTCGAAGTGCACTCGCCCACGTTGAGTGCTGATACGGTTGTTGATCAGCATATTGAACCGATTGTGGTTTCGAGCGCGGCGATCGGGCAGACGCTAGCCAACCAAGAGATGTTCTTGCAGACATCCCCTGAGTTCGCGATGAAGCGAATCATTGCCTCCGGCGTGCCTGCCATCTATCAGATTGCCCCAGCCTATCGATCCGGTGAGCGAGGTGGATGGCACAACCCCGAGTTCAGTATGGTTGAGTGGTATCGAGTTGGCGACGGGATGACTGAAGGCGTCCGGTTGCTGGCCGAATTGGCGGCCAAGTTGTTTGGCGTTGTGCCGAAAGTGCGGACGTATCGCAGTGTGTTTGAACAGTACGTTGGCTGCGATCCGATATCGGCACCGGTCGATAAGCTGGGCAGAATTGCGAGCGAGTTCACCGGCAGCCCAGACTGGTCGCTTGACCGCGATGAACTGTTGAATCTGCTTTTTGCCCAGTGCGCTCAACCGCAACTTGGGATCAACGCGCCTGTCATTGTGACCCACTATCCAGCGACCCAGAGCGCGCTGGCCAAAATCAGTGATGCGGATCCGGAAACTGCTGAACGATTTGAGTTGTTTGCCGCAGGCGTCGAGCTGGCAAATGGTTACAATGAGCTCACGAGCGGAGCCGATCTGCGTGCTCGAAATCGGGCTGTTAACGCAAAGCGGTGCACCGGCGGCCAGCGAGAATTGCCTGAAGATAGCAGAATGCTAGGTGCGATGGAGGCGGGGCGACTGCCGGATTGTTCTGGCTGCGCAATGGGACTCGACCGGCTCGTTGCAGTTCTGGTGGGTGCTCAGTCGATCGACGAGGTCTTGGCGTTTCCTATTGAAAGAGCCTAAAAGGCTGGCTCCGGGTATGTCAAAGGTCGGTAGAAATCAAGCGACAAGAAATTGAGCGAAAATGGGAATCATGGAAGAGCAGAAGGAATTGCAGGCAGAAGGAACGGCTGCCGAAGTATCGCCGCTTGCAGCCGTGTTGACGATCCCCACACAAGCGCTAGGCGGACTTGTTGCAATAGGGACCGCCGCCGTGGCCGCATTCGTATACTGGTGCAAGCTGACTGTTGATTCTGCGCGAACTGGATTGTTGCTGAACGTTCCGGTGATGAACGGTTCGGTGCTGAATGATACCGACAACAGCGGTGGAGGAAGTGCGGCGCTTCTGATCGCTCTCGGGGTAGCCAGTCTGGTCGTGATCGGTCGCGAGATTTTGCTGTCTTTCGATTCGAGAAGCAGATTGCCCGGTCGCTCAAACAGCGTCGATGTGCAACGCATTTTCGACTTGTTGGCAGCGATATTCAGTGTCAATGTGTTTGGCTGCATGTATGTGATCGTAGGAAATGCGTTTGCCGTCGCCCCAGCCGGCTTGGTTCTGCTAGGCACCCTGCCATTCGTCGCTTTTCTCCGGCGGCAATTTGCAGCTAAGTGTTCCACAGCACAGCGAGAGACTCCATCGCCAACGGACGATAGCTTGTCTGTAATTTCGGCTCCGAGCCCGGCGCTAGGCAATGAAGAAGTACAGATTGAATCACTCGAAAATGAAGCTCGTTTGCTGGCTGCCCTTGCAGAACGCGAGGTCCCAGCACTGCGTAGCGATCATCCGTCCCTAGCTGCTGACTTGCCGTCTCATGCAGTCACGGCGAACGGCGAATGTGCGGGCGATGCGGACCGGATCGAAGATCCGCGTTCAACCGAGGAGACGGTTACGATATGCACACAGACTTCGGCAGTTACCTCAGAAGGCATGCGGGTGGATTCTGGGGAAGCCTTGGTGCAGTTGGCCGATGATGAGCGTCAGAAGTCGTTGGTGATTCAGTTTGCGTCAGCCTTTTCTCAGCCGCCCGATGTCGACATTGAGCTGGAAGAAGACGGAGTTCGCGCGACAGTCGTCAATTGCACTCCTTTGGGTTGCCGGTTGGCGATCAAGCGAGCCGCGTCGGGCCCCAGTCGTTTCGTAGTAGCTTGGTCGGCGGGCGAGCAGGCAGTCGCCAACGCCGCTGAGCAAAAAGCCACTGTCGTTGGTTCGTCGCGGCTACCATAGTGGCAAATGTCAAAAAAGTCCGCCGATCAGGGGCGATGTCGTCGGCCCCGCAGCCGTCAAAAAGTCGATCAGGGTTCGAATTCGCCCCTCGCGAAATGATTGAGGATTTGCGTTTCTAAGCTTCCTCAGTTATCGTGCTGAGTTCCAATAATGCCTCAGGATAGCCCTTCCTTGCTGATTTTGAGCCCAATTTCGGGCTCGGGGGCTCGCACCATCAGATTTGGTCCAGACACTCGGAGAACGACTGTGTTTCCATTCCCGAATCGACTCTCATCGACGCTGCGAACGACTCGCTCAGCCGCTACGCTTCTCTGCGGTTTTGCTTTGACTCTGACAGCATTCTTGCCATCAGTAAACGCGCAAGACGAAGAAAACAAATGGGAGATGCTGGGCGGGCGAAGCTTTCAGGCTGAGTTCGTGCGAGCGACAGAGGATGGCGTTGTCCTAAAAAGTGTCGACAGCGGTGCAGAGAAGGAATTTAAATTCTCTCAACTGAGTATTGCCAGTCACTTCAAAGCGGTGAAGCTGGCGAAACCAAAAGCATTTTCGAAACCGCTGCCGAAAGCTCCGGTGAAGGAGGTTGTGCAACCAGCCGCCCCCGAGTTCACGATCGATGCTAGCGAGATCGCTGAATACCCGTTTCCAGATGATCCAACCATCGAACAGTGGATCGAAGTGCTCGAGCAAGCCAACGCCGACAAGAATGTGATGGTGGAGTGGCACTGTCTGCCTGAACGAATGCAGAACGATATCGAAGACCTGGGCGTCGAAGCGGTGGGTATGCTCTCGAAAGGGCAATTTCTCCAGATCAACAGCTTGATGGCAAGTGTTCGAAAGATAGTCACCGAGCAAAAGGACTATGTCTTTGGCAACAAGTACTTTCAACAGATTCCAATGGAGAAAGCGGAACTGGAAAATGCTTGGCCAAAGGTGGCGGGGCTTATCGCCGCCTTTAGCGATTCGAAACACTGGCAACAAGACAATTTTACGAAGGGCAATTTTGTACCCTCGATGAGCAACTTTGTTTCCGAAGTTATTCCACACTTGGTTTCACTTGGCGACCTGGCACCTCCCGGGACTCCCGGAATCAACGAAGTTCCGCAGTTCAAAATTATCAAGTCCGGAAAATCCCGGGCCACGGTTGAGATGACACTGATGGGCAATACGGAAACGCTTCAGTTTCAAAAGGTCGGGAAAAAATGGGTCGTACCATCCAAAATGAACGACCTGCGTAAGCAGGTCGACGAAGCAAAGAAGGCCCTAGCTGGATTCGATCGATCGCAAATTGGCCAATTTTCTGCAGCAATTTCCGTTATCATACCACCTGTAGCGATGCTTGCTGAAGCGAAGTCGCAAGCAGAGTTTGATCGCCACGTAGAGACGATTTTGGGGCAAGCGCAGAAAATGAGAGAAGGTCTCCGTGGTGGCGGAGTGGGACCCGGTGGACGTGGACCCGGAGGACGCGGACCAGGTGGCCCAAGTGCGGGCGGTTCGGGAAGCAGCAAAGGGCCAGCCAGCACCTCTGGCGGATTCTAGTCGAGCGTAGGGCGGGTGCTTAGAGCCTACGTTGCATTTCAAGGACGAACATGAAGCTGGATTTGGAAGCGACAATTGTTGCAGTCGGGTCCGGCCTATCGCCTGCACAGCGGGCGGTCGTCAGGTTGACCGGTTCCAAGTGTCGTGAGATTCTCGACCGCCTATCGGTGCCCAGAAATCCCGCAGAAATCAGTGCCAAAGAGCAATGGTTGTCACATTCAACCGCCAGCATGCTCCGATTGCCGATCAACGTTGGTGTTGGAGAACATACGCTTGAATCCGATTGTTACTATTGGCCAACGTCGCGGAGCTATACCGGTGAGCCTTCTGCTGAAGTTCATTTGATCGGTTCCATGCCGATCGTTGAATCTCTGGTAGAATTGTGTTGTCAGTTCGGTGCACGAGTCGCCGAGCGAGGTGAATTCACCTTGCGAAGTTTCCTGGCTGGAAAACTTGACTTGGCGCAGGCTGAAGCGGTCTTGGGGGTCATTGAAGCGGACTCGGATGATGACCTTCGCTGGGCTCTTTCGCAGTTGAGCGGCAATATCTCTGAACCTGTAAAGCGGCTTCGCGATAAATTGCTGGAGTTGACTGCTCACGTCGAAGCCGGCATGGACTTCATCGAAGAAGACATTGAGTTTATCGCGGTCGATGAGCTGACTGAATCGTTGTCCAGCGTAGCCAAGCAAATACAAGACATCGAGAAGCGGATCGTTACGCGAGGGACTCGTTCCCGGACGCCGCGGGTTGCGTTGGTCGGTCCGCCCAATGCTGGCAAAAGCTCGCTGTTCAATGCGATCACCAAGGCCCACCGGATGATCGTCTCTAGCACTGCCGGAACGACGCGAGATGCAGTGACATTGGAGACGCGAATCGGTGACTCGCAAGTTGAGTTGGTTGATACCGCTGGCGCAGAAGAGTTAGCCGGCGATTCGCCTCGGGCACAAGCTCAAGCCGTTTTGGCGAGAACGATCCGAGAAGCGGATTTACTTGTCTTATGCGTACCGCCAGATGTGAATGCTGCTGATGCGGCAAGAGGGCTTGGGGATACGGGCGGCAAACAGTGTTTTGTCGTGCATACGAAAAAGGACCTCAGGAGAATTGCTGACGACGCAGAATTTGCGATCAGCATTCAAGATCCAAGCTCAGTTGCAAAGCTTTGCGAAGCAATCGCAACGCAGTTGAGCGGCTTGGAAGCTGAGACGCGGAGCGAAACACTTCATTTGACCATGACGCGATGTGCGGTGTGTATCGCAGAAGCCTCTGGAGCAATTGACCGTTCAATCGAGCTGGTAGGCAACCCGATCGGTGAAGAGCTGGTGGTTGTCGAACTGCGGCAGGCCATTGAGTCGCTTTCGGCGATTATCGGCGAAGTTCACACTGAAGATATCTTGGGAGAAATTTTCAGCCGCTTTTGCATTGGAAAGTAGTCACGCAACTGCCCATAAAACCTACAGCCTAAGCGGCTACTTTTTTGCCCAATAGTCGATGACCATCACTTTTTCCAGGTGTGGCTTTAGTACTTCGACAAACGCCTTGTGGGCTGGGTGCGGCAAATAGACTTCGCGGTCCTTCTCGGATTTGAAAGTCACTAGGAAGCAGTGTGTAAATCCGTCGGCAAGTCCTTCGGGGCTGTTGTCGGTGCCATACTCAAAGTCGGCGATCGTTTCGATCTTGCTCGGCAGCTCACCAAACGCGTCGACAACTTTCTGGATATCTTTCTCGCTTGAGCTTTCCTTGAATTGGAACATGACCACGTGTCGAAGCACTTTGCTTTCCTTTTCTTTGTCAGAGCCAGACGCGGGGCGAGTCGCGACGACGGTTGTAACGCCAATGGCAATCACGGCAGCAACGGTTAGAAAACGGGTCAGGGCAGGGCAGCAATTCATGACAGGGTTCGCTTTAGGTAATATTGTTGGGTGAAATTGATGGGGAGGAACGGCATTCGAGCCATGCGCGACTCACGTAAGTTTCAGTGGGCCCACTCGGCCCGAATTCTAGCTAAGTTATAATGCGTTCGCGAACGTCTCGGTCGATGTTTGGGCGAGAAATTGGAAAGCACTTGGCCCTGCGTGACCTGAGAAAATCGCGAGCTGGTTAATGTTGACGCCGCGTTACAGTTTACTGATTGTCCTTCAAAGCACCGAATAAGGCATGACAGAGAAAGTGGACTCTACATCGACCGCCTCTGTCATCGCCAACTCCCAGCCAGCACGTGGCTGGGCAGTCGCCCATCAGTTTCTTTCGTTGGTGCGATTCAGTCACACCGTTTTCGCATTGCCCTTTGCTCTGCTGGCTTGCGTGATGGCGATGTGCCAATTCCCTCGGGTTGAGATGAGTGGCCCGATCTTCGCACTGAACTGCGGGCTGGTTGTCGTCTGCATGGTCACGGCTCGCAACGCGGCGATGGCATTCAATAGGCTGGTCGACGTTGACGTTGATCGCGAGAATCCTCGCACCGCAGGTCGTCACCTCGTGACGGGCATTTTGACTCAAAAGCAAGTGTTCGTCTTTTGGTTGCTGAACGGGTTGCTTTTCGTGGGAGCTTGCGTTGGCTTCTGGCCGAATTGGCTTCCCGTTGCTCTCGCAGTGCCTGTTCTCGCGTGGCTTTGCGGATACAGCTACGCCAAGCGGTTCACCGCAGCGGCTCACCTGTGGTTGGGCGTCGCGCTTGCTCTATCACCTTTATGCGTCTGGGTTGCCTTGCGAGGCCAATTGGTTATTGGGAATTCGCTTGAGCTAGCAACACCAATGGTTCTGTCCGGAGCCATTGCGTTCTGGGTTGCCGGTTTCGACATTATTTACGCTTGCCAAGATGCGGACTACGATCGCGACAAGGGGCTCTTTAGCGTGCCGGCCTACTTTGGGATTGCAGGTGGGCTTCGAATCGCTGCCGTGCTGCATCTGCTGATGCTTGCAATCTTGGCCGCGCTGCCGCTGGTGGCGACTCTTTCGCTGAGTTGGATTTACTGGGTCGCCTACGGGGCAGTTGGGGTTCTGGTGGTTCGGCAGCATCTGTTAGTCCGCCCCGATGACCTGAGTCGAGTTGGTCAGGCGTTCTTCCAAATCAATGCTATCATCAGCCTCGGCTTTTGTTCTTTGGTAGCCCTCGACTGCTTGATCTAGTCGACTCGCTCTTCGGCTTTGCAGCCGCAGTCTTTCCGCAACAGAGTAACTCAAAAGTACAATTTGCGGTGCCTTGGAAAGCCGTCGCCGAACGACTTGCGTCAATCGACGGCCTTGGAAGGCCATCGCACAATTTCGTACTTTGAATAAATGAGTGGCCCTGAGTCTTTTCGTAACCGCTGTCTTTTCGTAGCCGCTGTCTTTATTAGTGCGAGTTGCACGGACGTAGAGCGTTTTGCCCAGCGCTCAAGTGGTTGATACTCTGCTTTCGGCGCCCTGCAGTCGGCTTTGCATGCAATCAAATTGCATGCGCGCACGAAAACCCACTGGGCCGGATGGAGGTTCGAATCACAGACCACTTCGAACCCGCATTGCCCAGTGGGAAATGTGCGGTCAATCGTCTTCGGGGACATAGCGAGAGTGTTTCAAGCCCGGGGGTAGCGTTGCTCCGCCTGCTTGAGCTGACAGTTTGCTACTGGGTGAAGCACTCTAAAACGTCCGTGCGACTTGAGTTTATTCAGCCTTAGTTTCAGCCTGCTTGGCTCGGTTGCGAGGCTTTCTGCCGCGAGGCTTCGAGTTCGTTTCGGGGATCATCTTTGGGTCGAGCAACTGGAGCATGCGACTAATGCAAAGACGGTTGACGCTGATGTTGAGTCGACCAGCTTCGTCGCACATGGCCTCGTGCAAACTCTTTGGTAGGCGGACGGTGATCATGCGTTGAGGATCGTTGGGGTCGTTTTCTGGGAGATCACGACTGCGAAGAGCGGTCAGCATCATTTGGATTTGATGGTATTGATCGCTGCGGATGAATCGCCCAAATTCATCTTGGTCAGTGAAGATCTGATGGATCATGCCGCTGCCGCCCAGCAGGGCGCGGTAGAAGCAGACCCAGGTGGGGGCGTTGCCAAAGAGATCATTAGCGACATCGAACGCTTGTTGGCATCGAGCGTCAAAGCCCTCGGCGCGCTGCAAGTTGGCGGACAGGTCCTCTGACAGTTTGTTAAATTTGTTCAGCTCAATTGCTAGCTTGCTGGTCGGTTCTGGGGCCGGCTTCGGCGCAGCTTGGGGAGTCGTCTCCTCGGCGATTCGTGGCTGGGCAGTCGCAGGAGCCGGTGATGTCATTGTGGAGCTAGGACGCGGCGCACCCGAAAGCGGTTGAATGGGTGGCAACGTAAATCCGCCGGTACTGGTTGGGTCTTGGCGGTAGTGCTTGGAGCTACTGTTGCCCTGTGGGTCAAAAGGGTTCGTGTTCATCTCATCCTCGTCGCGTAAAACGTACATCCTTACATAGGCCGACCATCCGTCGCTCAGCCACGCGTCTATTCTCCAAGGGCTAGCAAACGCCTCGACGTAAGTCCTTATATTGCTAGCAGCTAGGGGCATTTGCGAGGAGGTGCTCGCAAGGCAGGCAGGCCTGCCTGGATTCGAGGCAAGGTGGTGATGCTTAAAAACCGGGCACTGTCTTTCGTGTCGATTTTGTAAGTGTCCAGGGGGGATTCGCCTGCAAATAGTTTGTTTCGAGTTTTTCTTTGCCAGTTCGGCTGGTTGTTGTCGTAGTTGCGGCTGATTTGTTAACTGGCCGTGGTGCTGCGGAGGAAGTGTAACAGGTCGGTGTGTCAGGATGATTCGTTGCTGTGTTTCTGTGGCGCCGGGTTGTTCTGATGTTTTGGGGCTCGAGGTGACGCAGTTGGGGAGGTGTTCGCGTTGTCACAATTCGCTGTCTGTATTTTGTTGTCTGGTCGGATGCGAGTTTGACATGTAGGTTGTTCTTGTGACACGGTTCGGGTGGCTGGTTGAGTACTCTGCAGAAATTTGCTGCAGCCGGATCCCGTACTCTCTCGCTTGTCCACACCTCTCAACCGATAGCCATCGATCCATCCACTGCTGGTTGAGGGGGCTACGATGGGTTGAGGATCCAGCGTAACCTTACGGTGCCGCACCGCTCAGGCCCAAGAGACGCTTGCGTTGCGTCAAGTGTCTGCGCTCGCCAGCCCCGAGTGCTAGCAAATGATTTACCTCGGTGAACGAATTGTCTGAAGCAAACATCACTTTGCCTGAAAACAATCCATGCCCATGCTGTGGCGGAGACCGTAGAGAGCTTGAGGCTGAGTGTCCGACTTGTCGGTGGCAACCGGGAGAAACTAGGCTGCCACCGGCCGAGCAGATGGTGTTTACGATTCAGATGCTCGTCGCTGCCGCGCGGACAACTTCCATTGCCAGCATTCTGTTACTGACGGCCATCGTTGCCGGTTGTGCAGCCATCGCCGGTCAGAATTTCCTTCTCGGTTTCCTTGCCACGACAGTCAGCGTCCTGGCAGTCGGGCGGACATCTCTCTTTGTTCTTTATTCGAAGGCCGCTGGCAAGCGACCGAGCATGCTGCGGAAGTTTGAGGATTTCGTCTACAACCTCATCCTGATGTCCGTTTTCCTCGGGGTAGCCATTGGCTGTTTTGTCCTGATCTGCTTGCTGGTCACCGTCTCGACCCACAACGTCATGCTGGGAGGGTTGTTGGCGTTCTCTCTTTCGTTGGCGGTATTCGTTTGGTTGCTTTGGCTTGTGCCGACCTACCGTCAGGAGCCCTTCAATAACCTGCGTTAGCCAGGTTGGCGGCCGCGGCGAAGCTGCGGTGCACCGGATTGCGAGCGAGAAGGCAGATGTTCGGGCGATCTAGTGATTCTGCCGACTTTCCCAGTCGCGATACCTTCGATGGTTGGCAGACGGCACCATAGTGGGTGTTCTTGGACGCGACTGCTTGTTTTCTAACACCCTTGGCGAGCGGCCCGTACCACCAAATGTGGGGCGTATCTTGAGCCTTTTCGCTCAATTGTCGCTGGTGCGGAACGTACGCTTTTCTGTGGAACGCCACAATTGGCAAGTCGTGCATCGGCCAGGATTTGCAATTCAGTACGTCGGATCGACGAAGGGCTCACAGCTTGCAGATTTCATTTCCAGATAGGTCAACACCACGGTGAGAACTCACAATTATCGAGAAGTCGGTCGTCAACGCCGGGCAGCGGTCGCGGTTGAGATGGCGGTTTGCTTGCCAGTTTTGGTTCTCTTCGTCACCGCCTCGATTGATGCCGCCAACGCCCTGTGTATGCGTCATGCTGTTGTACAAGCAGCTTTTGAGGCTTGCCAGATTGCCTCAGCAGTCGGCGGTACGCACGAAGCGGCTCACCTGCGGGCCGTCGAAACCTTGCAAACGTATGAGATCAACGGAGCAGAAATCACGATTTCTCCAGCAATTGACGAGCGGACGTCGCCGCGAACGACCATTGTCGTGACCGTTTCGGCGCCGCTGGCGACGAACTCAATGGTACTCGGGCCCATCTTTCGCGATCGAATCGTAACCAAGAGCATCACGATGAGTCGCCTTTAGGCGAGATAAAACTATGAAACGAATAGAGACTCAGTACATCACCTCCAATCACGCCGCATCGGAGCAGGTTGCAGCTCCCGAGAGTCGCCGGGGTGCTGCGGCAGTTATCGTCGCATTTGCACTTTGCGTACTGATTGCCATGGCCGCTTTGAGCGTCGACATTGCATATTTGCAAATGGTCAATACAGAGATGCAAGCCGCTACGGACGCGGTTGCCAAGGCTAGCGCAGCCCAACTTTCCGCCTCTGATGATCTTACCGCGGCGCGGCTTGTGGCCAACACTTATGCTTCTCAAAATACTGTAGCGGGGCAAGCACTGCAGTTGACCAATGGCGACATCGAATTTGGTCAGTGGTATT
Organism: uncultured Pirellulaceae bacterium; assembly: GCA_964411445.1. Taxonomy (GTDB): domain Bacteria; phylum Planctomycetota; class Planctomycetia; order Pirellulales; family Pirellulaceae; genus Aureliella. The sequence continues at coordinate 16,858 of CAYPLE010000055.1, read as the reverse complement.
CTGAAGATGGTAATCACCAATTTTTGCCTGGTGCAACGCCAGCGACGGCGGTTAGGATAACCGGTCGTCGCACAAGCGACAGTTCGCTTGGGCCGGTCCCGCTTTTCTTGGCTCCCGTCTTTGGTAGGGAGGCTGCCAACGTGACGCGATCCTCCATTGCCGCTTTTCGCGAGCACAAGCTGGTGCTTTCGTTGGATCGCTCGAATTCTATGACCTACGACTTGTCGGGCAATGCCGAGTCTTTCCCTCCCCCTATTCCCGATCAAGACTTAACTGGCGACGGAAAAATCACCAAAAATGACGCACTTGTTACGCCACCTCATCCTACGCTCAGCCGTTGGAAGTCACTGCGGCAGGCAGTGGATGTGCTAATCGACACGGCTGAAGCTTCTCTTCAACCACCCGATATTGCACTAGTTACATGGGCTGACTATCGCAAACACAGTTGGTATCCGGTTGCATCCCCTGCAGTAACAACGGAAGTAGAGTTCGGCGAGGGAACATGGCCGATTCGGGCGGCAATGTGGCGAATCGGGCAAAATGCCCTGATGGGGCCTACGAACACTGAGTTAGGTCTGGACCGTGCATGCGACCTACTCGAGGCCGTGAATTTGCCGTGCAAAAAAACTGTGATTCTGATGACCGATGGTGTACGGAACCGTGGGAATGATCCAGTTGTTCGAGCGCGACAGGCCGCAAGGAAAGGGATTGTCGTACATACAGTCACATTTCTCGCGACCGATTACCAAGAAATGCAAGAAGTTGCTCGCGTTACTGGGGGGCGGCACTACCATGCCAGCAATGCACAAGAACTCAGTGAGGCATTCAGGCATTTGGCAGTTAGCATTCCAGTGTCGCTCGTCGATTGATTCACTTGTCAGCTCGCTGTTAACATCTGTTCCTACGCTCGCCGAAAAAACGGCCTCCTCATTTGCGGCTGTCGCACGAACATGAATATGCAAAAACGCAAGGTAAATCGCGCAGGCGTCTCGAGTGTAGAGTTCGCGTTTGTCTTTCCGTTGTTCTTGCTGATGTTTTTCGGCATGATTGAAATGGCGCGCGGAAACATGATGCGCAATGCGGCTAAGAGCGCTGCATTCGAGGCTGCACGGCGCGCCATCTTGCCCGGCGCTACAATTGAGGCCAGTACACACCAAGCTGAACGCAAGCTCTCTGCGGCGGGCATCCAGGAAGCAGCGATCGTATTTACTCCGTCTACGATCACCCCTTCAACTGAACAAGTTACTGTAGTTGTCGAAGTGCCTGTTGCGAGAAACAGTTGGGTAATTCCAAAATTTCTTGGTGCAACCATCAGCCAAAAATGCACTCTGACCTGCGAGCCGTCTTCGAGCGGCTACTAGGCCCTAGCCGCTTTGGAGCACGCAAGCTTTGAGGGTGTTGTCGAGCAGCATGGCGATTGTAAGCGGGCCAACACCACCAGGAACCGGTGTGATGTACTGTGCAGTAGGTTCGACGGCGTCGAAATCTACATCGCCAACTAAGCCGTCGTCAGTGCGGTTGATGCCCACATCCACAACAACCGCTCCAGGTTTGACCATGTCGGCGGTGATGAGCTTCGGCACACCAACGGCCGCAACCAACACATCGGCCTGACGTGTTATGCTCCCAAGATCGCAGCTTTGCGAGTGGCAGACGGTAACGGTTGCGTTGGCGTACTGTTTGCCAAATCCAACGTCACGCGCGACCAACATGTTTGCCAGCGGTTTACCAACAATGTCACTGCGGCCAACGATCACCACATGCTTGCCGGCAAGCGGGATTTCGTAACGCGCAAGCAACTGAACAACTCCATGCGGCGTACAAGGTAGGAAGCGTGGACGTCCTTGGACGAGTAATCCTACATTCTCCGGCGCGAATGCGTCCACATCCTTCAACGGTGTAACCGCATCCAGGATGCGTTGCGTGTCCAACTGTTTGGGAAGCGGCAGTTGAACTAGGATTCCATGAACAGAATTATCTGTGTTCAGATTGTCCAGCAGCTCCAGCAATTGCTCAGTGGTTGAATCCCCGGGCATTCGAACCAACTGACTTGCAATTCCCGCCTTCTCGCAAGCACGTTCTTTGTTGCGAACGTAAACCTGACTGGCTGGATCGTCACCCACCAGCACAGCGGCCAGTTTGGGTTGAGGCTTTCCGGCTTCCGTCCATGAACGAACACGCTCGGCAATTTCCCCGCGAATTTCCAATGCGATGCGTTTTCCGTCGAGCAGCATGGTGTTCATCCGTCCATTCTTCAGATTGACTGGCTGGCACGGAGAATCTCGGCCAAGCGTTGATTGTTGACCAAATCACTCCGGCGCATGAAAAAAGGCGGATCGCAACAAACCGTTTCGAGTCTGTGCAATCCGCCCACACATGTGCCCAGGACTGGAGTTGAACCAGCAAGGGGTTTCCCCCACAACGACCTCAACGTTGCGCGTCTGCCAATTCCGCCACCTGGGCGAGCTGCTAAAAAGTTAAATCTTCCGGTCCGAACCGTCAAGACGCCCCGCTTGTTCAAGCTAGAAAAGCGGCGTTGGAACCAGTAAAGTCAGCCGAAAATAACGTTTCTCACGATCGCTGCGGTATCCCTAGCCGAATAGCCCTCGGGCGCCAAAGCTTTCTGGATGACGCCTGGGCAAATCGGCCGCGAAAGTTGCAGCTAGGATAAGCAGTTCGCTTGGAAGCGGCATTTTGGCTGCGGGCCGCTATTGTAGATGGGCTGGCTGCGGGGAGCCATTGTGCGATGCAAATTGTGCAATAAACTCTGCCAATGCCGGGATCATGTGTCGCGGCGAACGGTTGGAAATGAACATCGAAAAAAGCACTGGCAACTTTGATGACCGCTTCAAATCCCAGAATTTCAAAAATTGCTCTCGGTGGTGACCACGCGGGTTATTCTCTCAAATCCCTCTTGATCGAAAATTTGACACAGGCGGGGTATGGCATCATCGACTGCGGACCCGAAGATGAATGCCCGTGCGATTTTCCCGATTTCGCTGAAAAAGTTGCGGCGGAAGTCCGGGCTGGGAGAGCTCAACGTGGCATCATGGTTTGCGGATCCGGCGTTGGGGTTTGCGTTGCAGCCAATAAGATTCCGGGGATCCGTGCGAGTATCTGCCACGATACCTACTCAGCGCGACAGGGCGTTGAGCACGATGACATGAATGTTCTGTGCATCGGAGCCCGTATCATTGGTCAAGAATTGGCCTTCGAGCTCATCCACAGCTTTCTAAAAGCTGATTATTCGCCGCAGCCACGACACCAAAATCGCGTTGATAAAATTCTAGATATCGAACGCCGTGCAAATTCCGGCAAATACGACTAGTGCTCCGGTCATTTTAAGTTCGGCGGCAAAGAAGACTCAGACCTCCTTGCACTCCCCGCCAGTTCGCTGGGGCTCGCAGGTTCAAACAGGCGCGGAAACGCTACACCCGGGCCGGCGCTCCTTGGCAGTCAGTTGGGACGCAGGCGACGCGTCAGTGGACTAAGTAGCAGCGCTGGTAAGAGCACCAGGTCTCCTACGATTGCACCGGACAGAATCAGGATCATCAGCAAAGCAAATTTGCTGGTCGGCAGAAAATCGCAGAAGAGAAATGGCAGCATGGCTGCGGTGCAAATCAGCGTTGTGTGCAGCATTGGTGGACCACAAATAGCCATGGCTTGCTTGACCGCTACAGAATTGTCCTCAGTTTGCCTTGCCTGCCTGCGATAGCAGACAACAAAGTGCAGCGTGTCGTCCACGGCGATTCCAAGGGCTACGCTTGCTGTCAAAATGCTGGCGACGTCAAGCTGTATGCCAGCCCAGCCCATCGCACCAAAAACAATCGCGACGGGCAGCGTGTTCGGCAGCATCAGCATCAATCCACTCGAGATGCTTCTCGTGATGAGCATCATTACTGGTGTAATGAGTAGAAATGCCGTCAAAAAGCTTGTGCCGAGGTCGTGAAGCAACGCTGTGTGGGCAGTCTCAACCACGCTTCGCATACCAGTGATGGCATACCCACCATTCCGGACTAAACGATTCGCTTGAGTCTGGGTTGCTGCCTCACGCGACATGCCAGACGCAAGCACGGGAGCATCGGATTGCAAATGTCTGAGTGGGGCTGCCGAAGACTGATTTTTCCTCATATCATTCTGCGTGTTGCGCCAGCCAGCGGAACGCAACACTTCGGCGATGCTCTCGACGGTTGCTTCGTAATTCGCATTCCGCAGATTGTTGAGGCTCAAGCTTAGCCGCCACAGCCTTGATGAACCGCTGGTCTGGACAAATTGTGGCATCTGTTCCAGCCCGTCGGCAACCTTTCGGCGATATACGGCTCTGACCAGCGTGTTGCGAATCCCGAGTCCGCGCGGCGGAGTTGGCAAGAACAGCGTTGCATCGGCCGACCGTGCAACTTGTGGCAAAGCTTCCAGAGCTTTCTTCAAGTCCGAAATCCTCGCCACTTGATCGGTAGTGCTCCCAGCGGCGGGCGTCGAAACAACGACGTCAAGCGTTGCGATTGGCCCGATGTTCTCGCCTACCCACTTTAGATCGCGCACCGCCTTGCTTGCCGCCGGGAACATGTCCGTGAACTCAGTGCTCGTTTGCAGTCGCGGGACTCCCATTGCCGCTGCGACAAAGAGAAGTGCTCCGGCAATTGATATTGGTGTCGCGAACTTACGGACGAGGGATGTGATGCTACCGATCAAGTTGACTTGAAAGGCACGGGCGAAAAAGCCGCTGCGGTTGGCGTTGTCTGGCTCGCCAGAATTCAGAAACCGATGAACTAGCCACACCATAGCGGGATAGCCGAGCAACAGCAGCGCTGTCGAAAGCAAGGTACCAATGGCAGCAAGGGTCCCAAACTGGCGAACTGGATTGACACTACTGGCAGCTAAGGACGCGAATCCGAAGGCAGTCGTTACCGTAGCCAGCAGGCACGGTTTCCATCCATTGCGCAGCGCGATGGATTCAGGCCGGTTGTTTGCAGGGCACGCCGATGCATCTGCATAGTAGTTGGCCAAATGCACCGCGGCGGAAAGCGTGAGCATGAAGACGAGTGTCGGAAGTACGACCAGAACTGCACTCATCTCACCCAGCCAGGCCGCGATTAGGGCCAATCCTGTGGCTTGGCCGATTCCCGCAAAAGCAAATACACTTCCCGTCAGGCGAAAACTGCCCAAACAAAACCATGCAACGACGAGTGCCCCGATGCTCGACGGCAGGACATATCGTGCGATCGTGTCTCGACTGCTTTGATCGATCAATGCTACTTGATACGGCTCGCCAGCAAGAATCAAATCGTCTGGCGACACACCCAAGCTGTCTGATGCGATCGCGCGAATTCTTGCAATGACCAGTTTGGTTGGGATCGTCGAATCGGCGACCAGTTTGATCGTTAGATAGCCTTCCCCGTTGATTCCGCATCCCACTCCCGCAAGGCGCCCGATGACTTGATCAGTCGACAAGGATGAGTTGCTGGCGCGGACCGACTCCACAATCGCGCTTGAAGTGCGGATGGACTCGATGCCTGGAGAAATAGTCAGGTCGCTGCGAAGCAGTTCAGCAAAGTCGTTCAGCTCTGGGGCAGTGGCAGGACAATTCGGCCAAGCAACGAGGATAAATTCGTCATTACCAAAAAGCGACCGGAACGCGTCGTAAGTCTGAACGTTTTGGTTCTCTGCAGGAAGCCACTCTCGAACGACTGGCGTGCCGAATCTCGCTTGGGTAGCGAAGAAAACGATTGCTGGCACGCAAAGCAAGGCAAGGAAACCGCGGGCGACAAACCGACGTTCTAACCTGGGAGGTTTCTCGGGAGGAGTGGGCGCATCAATGACGTAGCTCAATCATGAAATTCACTGGTGAACGGTTCTGTCAATTTGTGCGTCAACGTCTGACGTCAATTTAGACGTAGAGCTCTGACCACTTATTAGTAGTAGGCAGAGCTTGAAGAAGAGGAGGACGCTTGCGATTCGGCTATTTGCCTGCGTTGCTTGGATCTCCTGAATTCTCTTTTGCTGGAATCGGTGGAGCAGCAGGCTTGGCTGGGGAAACCGTTGGCCCAGCGTTGGCAGTACCCTCAGCATTAGAACTGCTCGTTTCATCGGACGCGGCTGCTTGCGCCGCGGGAGCATCGGCTGACGTTGTGCCCTCTGGCTCGGGAACAGGAGCACCGGCTGCGGTTGGTTTGGCAACGCTGATCGGTTCGGAAACGCCTCCGCTCTCTTCAACTGCGGCCTTCACGGGTTGAGCAGGCTCGCGAGTGTCCGGCGCGTTATCATCTGGCTCATCGGGAGCATCTGGAATTGGCGGTGCGGCTGAACCACCGGGTTGAGTGATGCTAATGGTTCCTCTGTTTTCAACATCCGCCTCTTCGGTTGGCTTTGCCGTGGTGTCAATGGTTGCACCCTGCATGGATTTCTGCAGGTCACCAAGCGCTCCGGTCTTGCTGAGCATTTCCTTCAAGAAGTTGCGATTTGGATACTTCGTTGGCCATGCGGCAATGACGCCCATCATTGCTGGATCCGCCATGTCGCTGTCGTAGGTTTCACGGAACTTCATGAAATCTCGAAGCACAAATTCGTCAGGCAGGTTCGTGTCGAGCAGTCGGCGGTAATCTTCAATCGACTTGAGTACTTCATTGGCAGCATCGTCGATCATCATCGATGGATGTTTGTTGAACAATGCATTCCAGCTATCCCAGGCTACATCGTATTTCTCGATCGCTGCATCAAGCTCACCCTTCTCTAGCAACTCGTTTGCTTCGTACATACTTGTGCGAGCGAGGAGCGCTTCTTCTTCTTGTTCTGCAATGCACCGCGCTTCCCAGTATGCGAAGTTGATCTGATTGCGATAGATCTCGATGTGCATAATGTGATCTTTGGCAAACTGCAGTTCGTCTGCCAGCTTGAGCGCTTCAACACGCTTCTCCGCGGGCATTTGTTTCGCAACGGCCTTTGGCGGAATCGTTAGCTTTTGAGCAACGGATTCGGCGAGCATGACTTGTTGGAAGTCGCGTTCAATCTGGTCGGTCTCCCAGGCCTCAACTTCAACTTTGGTGAGTTCTGCCTTCGCATCAGCGAGGAATTTCTGGAATGTGTCCCCGCAGAAGTTTTCAAACTCCTTTTTCAGCTTGGCATATTCCTGGTTCGCTTTCTCGAGTTCCTTCAGGTAGATGTCATCACCAAATGTGGTGCGTATGCGACGACTACCAAAGTCGGTCCAACTGCGTTCGGCACGTTTCCAGCCATTGCGAGCGGCGTCTGCAAAGTAGCCCTCGGCTTGGATGCCTTCACAATACTTCATCAACCATGTCGGGCTCATGCGATAGAACATCATCTGACTGCGGGCTGGCCGCATGTTGGCTTCTACCATGTCATAGGCTCGCTGATACCAGAGGGTCCCGGCTAGCCAATTGTCTGGCTTGCCGTCAGGCCCGAGCCCGGCGGGTTGCCGGAGATCCATGGTGGATGATTCCAAAACTTGAGTATGGTAGTTTTCGTCGTTTCGGAATAACTCGCGAAACTGCTCTCGTTCGTCGGCGACCCCCATCTTGTTGCCGAAGAACCATCCCAGTTCGAACGGCATTTCGGTGCGTTTTTTATTGTATTTTGAACCCTGGATCAGATAGTCAAAGCCCCGCTTCACCCATTGGTAACGTTGTCGATAGTCATCAAACTCACTAGACACGTTGTAGGACATGTTGTGTCCCTGAAACTCCCAGACTTTGATGAAGTGAGGTTGCAGGACAGCAATCTGCTTGAGCGTTGCACTGAATCGGTCCCAGTTCTGCTTCTTTTTGTAGTCTACGGCTTTTTGCCACAGAATCGTGGAAGCAACGCCACGCAATCCAAGCGTCGCCAGACGCATGGATTCACTGGCTGGGTCGATTTCGCCTAGGTCGCCTTGTCCAAGATCGTACGACGTTCGAATCTGCGCAAGCACGCCACCTGGCTGCTGGACGTTGCCATCGCGCTCACGAACGGAGGGGTTACCCAGGAAGTAGAGCGGAACCAAAAGGAGAACGATGGCGCAGATGTAGAGCAAACGCCGTTGTAATACGATTACATTCATGCTGCCGCGATCTCACGAGTCTTGAGGAAGAAATAGGCGATCGTGCATGTCAACACAAAATAGGCGAGCGTCATTGTTAAGTGTCTCGCCAACAATCCACCGAAAATATCAAAGCCGTAGGCAACGTACTCAGCCGTATTGAACTGTCCGAAACTAGGAATCGCTTGGAACACTGAATACAGTCCCCACATTGCCCCGGAGTCGGTAATTTTAATGACTTTTTCGAGTGTTGGATTGCCAAGGTCAAGGTCGACCATTGTGCCTGTTTGCAAGGGAATTTTGATAAGCGATTCAATGGGGCCACCACCGGGAGTTTCACCGGTTGCCAGACCAAGAGCAATGCTGCCGAAGAAGCCGATCATGAGGCATGTCAGCGAAGCAACCATTGCAACCGGGCCGGAAAGGAAAGTGCTGAACATCACGCCCAAGCAAATGACTAGAACCATTTGCATCCACAATCCCAGATAGCCTTTGAACATGTTCCAGCCAAAAGTACTGTCGCCTAGACGAAGGTATAAGTCTGCAGGAGCCATTCCAAAGTATTGCGATGGGTCCGTGCAGCGGACGACAATTTCCAATTGGCCGCTTTCGTCAACTAGGTCATCAAAGATGTCCACTTCTTTGGCTTCGCCATTAACCGTGCCTGGTAGCTTTCGAGGCACAAACTTTTGGTCGACGGCAAATTCTTTCACGATAAAGCCGATTGGGTTGCTTTCAGCTTTCCCGTTTGGATTTCTCAAAAAGTACTCGCCTTGAACCCCAGTCACAATGTCGCCCTTGAACGTCCGGAATGCCTTGAGGCTCAATTCCAGCATAAGTTCATCCGGATCGGAGAACTGGCCAACACTGACTCCGTCAAAGGTCCAAATGGCGGACATCAACGAGTTGCCTTCGATGTACTTTTGGTACTCGTCTTCATATCCAACGTTCAAGCCTTCGCCTTCATTTCCACTGCGATCGGTAAAACGTAGCTTGCCAAATTTCGGAATACGAGCATCCAATAGCCCCTCCGGCGGGCCTACTTTGTAGACCATTTCGCCGTCTAGCATCTGGGCCGTAACTTTGTGGCGGTGCCCCTTCTGTTCATCAGTGGTTCCCTCGAACGTGCCATCGTCGAGCTGGCGAAGGGTGAACTCATGTGAGTGCATCGAATCGAAGGAGGTCACGCCGGTCAGGCCTGAACCAGGCTCGATCTCATGAGTGTGTTCGATCCCGCGGTTGACGAAGACGTAGCTCAGAGCGCCCATGATAATCAGAAGCATCGTCCCGACCGCAGTGAAGCCGAGGACGCGGCCAAGCACGATCTCCGTACATCGGACCGGCTTCGTCGTGATCGTCTGGATCGTCTTGGTTTTGATATCCGTCGGCAGGCTGAAGCAACTGAGGAAGAGCCCCAGCAAGAGGAGCAAATAGCTAGTACCTGTCATCACAAAGCTGATGTACAGTTGGGCCACATTGTCTGCGCCTGGATCCAAGAACCATCCAGCGAACAGCAAGACCACGATAAAGACCGCCATGACGACCAAAACGCGCCGACGAATGGCTTCTTGAAATGCTAATTTCGCAAGTGCATAGATTCGTCGAGGCGAAGTGCCAGGGATGTCGCGAGCGATCAGCTCATAGACCACCCGCGTCACATTATAGAACGCCTCGCCAGGACCATTGCGTGCCATCGATACCAGGAAGCAGACGATGAAGCCTAGCAACGCGGCAACGAAGGCTACGACAACCCCCTGCAGCAAACCGAAATTGTAGATGAGCCACTCAAAGTAGCCCCACATCTGGTCTTGTTCGATACGCATGGCAAACGTTGGAAATTACAAGTGTGCTAAGAGGTCTTCGCCGACGGGGCGAGCATGTGTTGGTTCAGCAGGATCAACACGGGGTTCAACCACGTGTCGAAGGTCGGGTGGTTAAGCGGACGGTCTTGCGCCCGGTCGATCGTCTTGTACGATATCCAGGAAGAGTTCTTCCATGGTGGTGGTTGGGTTGTCAACCGAAACGACTTCACCACCGTCGTTGCGAATGAGATCCGCAATCCGCTGCTTCGTTTCCTCGGAAAGCCCCTTGGCGTGAACCTCCGTAACGTCGCGAACTTTCAGAAGTTCCTCGACTTTACCCATCTCGCGTAGTTCACCTTGGTGCAAGATCGCGACTCGATCGCAAACGTCTTGGACGTCTGCCAACTGGTGAGAACAAAGAAGGATCGTTTTGCCTTCGTCTCTCAAGCGGATGATCAAGTCCTTCATTTCGCGACTACCAATCGGGTCCATGCCCGTCGTCGGTTCGTCCAAGATCAGAAGGTCGGGCTCGTTCACCAAGGCCTGGGCCAAACCGATCCGCCGGGTCATCCCCTTCGAATACTCTCGAAGCTGACGGCGGCGAGCTTGTTGCAGGCCAACCATTCGGATCAGCTCATCGGCGCGTCGCTTTCGTTCCTCAGCCGGCATGTCGAAGAGGCGAGCATAAAAGTCCAGCGTCTCCTCTGCGTTAAGAAACTTGTAAAGGTAGGACTCTTCCGGCAAGTAGCCAATCTTCTCGTTCTTCGTCACGTCTCGTGCGTCTTTGCCGAAAACGAACGCCCGACCGGACGTCGGGAACAAGAGCCCTTGGATGAGTTTGATCGTTGTCGACTTGCCCGAGCCGTTGGGGCCGAGCAATCCAAAGATCTCTCCCTTTTTGACTTCGATATCGAGTGCTTTAAGAGCAGCAACTTTCTTCCGCCCCCAAAAGTCACGGTACACCTTGCCCAGGTTGCGAGTCTCAATCACAACGTCGGAATCGACTTGATTGTCCGCGTTGTTTTCGGGTTCAGTTGCTATAGCGCTCATGAGTCGTTTGAAGTCCTAGAGCAGGTGATTTTGCATGATGATCGTGTGATACTCGAAAGTCATGCCACCAATTTGATGAGCAGCAAGATTTCGAGCAGCCTACATCGTAACTTCCCAGCTTCAGACGCCTGGGGCGATCTGCTAGGGGACCTTGGAATCAGGTAGGTTGGCCGCGTAAATACGATGAGTCACTGTGGCTACGCTTGGCGATAGGGTGGGGTTCGCGGAGTGATAGCCTTTTTTCGACAACCGAATCGTTTCCGGCGATGGCCGACGCGACAACTGGTCAAAACACCATGCACGCAGAAGATTCCCGGCGAATTCCGAGCCTCAGTGCAAGAAAAACGTTGACGCAAAGCCCGAACGCTTTTTGTCAGGCTCTATGTTGCAGAGGCGGCGTCTGGGTGAGCAACAGGGTCGGCGGATGGCCCCGCGTAAATGCTCCGACCGCCGTCCACCGGGATGCAAACGCCGGTCACAAAAGGGCTACTTGCCAAAAAAATCGCAGCGCTGGCCACGTCGTCGGCACTCCCCTCGCTGCGCAGTAGACACTCGTTGACGATCTTCAAACGCTGTTCATCCGAGATGTTGTCCGCCAACTTGACGGGCCCAGGCAGAATGGCGTTCACGCGAATGCGAGAATTTCGAGTTGCAAGTTCCACCGCCATCGATTCTGTAATCGTGCGGACCGCTGCCTTGCTGGGAAAGTAGCTGGCAAAATCGCGGTATGGGCGGCGCGTTGCCCAATCGCCGATGTTGATGATGCAGCCACCCGACTCCTGCGTCACCATGTGCAGGCCGAAATGCTGGCAGACGAGGGCCGTGCCTCGGGCGTTTACTTTCCAGTAAGCGTCCCAGTCCTGCGGAGTGACTTCTTCGAGCGGCTTCGGGTCCCAGATGGCAGCGCTGTTGATGACGCAGTCGACTCGCCCAAACCGCTGAATTATCTTCGGCAACCAAGAAGCCACAACGTCGGCGTCCTGAAGATCACCTGCAAGCACCATCTGATCGTCGTCGCTTCTCCGATCGTCGTCCTGTACGGAACGATGTCCATGCAGGACCGTTCGGAATCCGGCCGAATCAAAATACTCGGCAATCCGCCGGCCAACTCGGTCGCTCGCGCTGCCAGTAATGAACGCAACCGGGGCATCACAGCCATACAGTTCTTTCCAGCAAGATTGAAAGTCTGTTCCCGGTTTCATTGGCGAGTGTTCCGTTGGCTAAGAGTGTTTCGGTCGGCAGATTCTTGGTGGCAACACGCTATGCTGCTCAGGATGTCCTTACGCACGATATACGGCTGGCCAGTCGTCGACGGCGGCAAAGCTTGGGCCGTTGGTCGTCGCGCGATTCTCACAGTCTGCGCGATTCTCAACTGGCCCCGCGAGCTCCGGAAAAACAGTGGACGAGCCTCGGGGCCTCGAATCGGTAGTCTGGCGCGCCGTGTTTCTCAAACAGTTCCTCGACAGCTTTGCTTCGCACGTCGTCTTCGGTGTAGCCAGGATTGAAGGTGCGCCCCGAAAATTCCCTGACGAAATGCTCAAAGTCATCGAACTGTCGAATGCCGTGATACTTGACACTTCGAACCGAATCGAAATGTGGCAACGCATACTGAACAAGGGCATTTTGCGCCGCTTGACGCTCAGCCTCTTCGTCATGAAACCGAATCATGACATCGTTAAGAGGGCAGCCGGTTGGTTCGATAACATGCAGAAACCCACCAGGCCTTAGCACTCGAAAGACTTCATCAAAAACTCGGCCATACAGTTCGGCTGGCACGTGGTGCAACGAGTAGATGAAGAATACGCCATCCAGAGAGGCGTCTTCGACCGGCAGGCTTTCAGCGCCAGCTTCGACGAAACGCAATCCGGGGAAATCTGGTTGCTGGCGATTCAATGCTGCTTGTCGAGCGTCCGGGTCAATCGCGAGCACGCTTGCGCCCGCTTCGACAATGCACTTCGTAAAAGTCATGTCGCCACAGCCGGCATCAATGACCGATTTGCCGCGAAGCTCCAAAAGCTCATTTAATACGTCGATATTTGTTCGTTCGCCGAGATCCTCGGGGGCTTCCATCATAGATTGCTCTCAAGTTCAGGATTGCTGCCGCGCAGTTCGTCCAATTCATTCGCGGTCGTCTTGCTCCTTCAGCAGACTAACAGCCACCGCGCAATTGCGAAACCAGGTTCACAAAAGCAACTCGCGCTAGTGGTTGGTTTGAACGCGCGAGGCAGATTCCTACTCCGCATTTTGAGAGACAAGCCTTTTGTCCATGGATTAGAACTCGTTCCGTGCGTCGCGGTTCTTTGAGAGAGCAAAAGTACAGTCAGCAATTTGCCCCACCCTGTTGGCAGGCTCCGTTTTGCAGTAATCTCAGCGGCCAGAATGCTCGTCAGGGTCAGAAGCTCGCGACAATTTGACGGCTCAACGAGCTTAATCAGAGTGCAGTAATCTGAGTGCAGGGATCAGGGTGGAGTGAATACGATCAACAACCGCGGGGAACCAGATCAGGACAAAGATCAGGAGCCCGAGCACTTCGCAGAGCAGTTTTCGCAGGTAGCATCTGGAGTTTACCGAGTCTTCGACGCAGAGCTCGTTTGGCAGGCGCTTCAGTATGCGACCGCTCAGCAGCTTTTCGCCAAGAATCCGACCATCATGCTGATGTTCGTCCGGATCGCCGAGGTGTATCCGGCCGCAAGGGAATTGCTGGCAAAAAAGCAAGGAGACGCACCAGAAGAGCTCAAGCAAGCCCTCGACGTGGTGCTTTCACCGCCGGATGAACTGAACAACGCAGGGTATCTGCCTGAGTCCATCCAATCCCCCGGTGAAATGGACCTTTGCTGGGCCGAGTTCCTAGTCACTGGGGACACCGCGTCTGTTGAGCCCATTTTGGCTGTGCTGGATCGCGTCGACAAGACGAGAGCATTTTTGGCGGAAGCTCTTTCCGATGGCAAGTTGGAGCTGAACGACCAGCAGCGTATGGAACTTCAGCACGTTGGCATTGGACTGGGCAAGCTGTCCGACAATGGCGGCTGGGAAGTCATGACGCCTGGCGACACAGACCTGTTTCTATCGCTGGGAGTGAAGGATGGGCACGAGGTGTGTAAGAGCGTTTTCGCGGCGATGGAAGAATCCTTAAGATTGCACGTTGCTTGCAAAGGAGCCGCAGTTTGGTCGCTGCGAGCCAATGCCTCCATGCACGGGATCATCCGTTTGTTCTGCGACTCGGCAGCCAAGCAAGAAGGCGGTTTCGGGCGAACGCTACTTGCTGGTTCATAGTCTGCCAGTCTATAGTCGCCCGTTCACTCCGTGAACGGAATCACTAGTCGCCCTGTTACTCCGTGAACGGAATACGTTACTCGTTCACACCGTGAACGGAATATGAGTCTTAGCAGCCTGCTACCCGCCTGCCAACGCTAACCCATTCACCGATCGCGGAGCGCTCGGTGACTACATTGCAGGTAACGGTGGCTTCAAGCCGCCAATGTCGAGCACGCGCTTAAAACGTTGAGAGCCGATTCTACGCGTTGAGCCATCGATCACGTTCGGCCCTGTCCAGCCGTTCGATGGCGTAACGGAGCATGGTGCGGGGCATCTGGCTTGCATGCCGTTTCAGGAACCCACGCAAACCGTTTGGGTTGACCTTGCCCAATTCACGCAGCATCCATCCAACCGCCTTGTGCATCAAGTCGTGCTCGTGAGAAAGAAAGTGATGCGCAAGATCTAAAATTTCGTCAAACTGCCCAAGCTTGATCAAGGGGAGCGTTGCAATCACGCTCACCCGCTGACTCCATAGATGCTTCTGGCGTGACAGTTTGTTCAGAATCGAGCGTTTTCGAGGATTGTGGACCAAGTAGTCGCCAAGAATCTTGTGGGCCGACGCATCAACGAGATCCCAGTTGTTGACTTGTTGCAAGTTGTCCAAGTAGTAGTCGACAATTTCAGCTTTTTGTGCCGGCTCCTTCGCTTGATCGTATTGGTGCACCAAGATAAACAAGCCTGTCAGTCGGCATTCGTGCCACTTGGAATTCAAGAGTACTGACAATTGCTCGCGCGAAAGCTCGCGAAACTTCTTGGCAATCTTGCGCTGGTCGGGAACGACGACGCCCAGAAATTGATCCCCCTCGCCGTATCCGCCTGGAAAGGCCTTGAAGAACCTCGGGTAAAACGCCGCTTTCTCGGCGTTGATGTGCTTGCGCAGTTCTTGCTGCACGGTTCGAGCATTCGTCATGGACTATGCAACTATCTGGCTTCTCTGGCTGATTCGATTTCTGGCTTACTCGAGCGGTTCAAGCCGAGGGCGAACATTGCTCAAAATTTTGCAAATGGCAATCCGGCCGGTCAAGCGATTCTCCCGGCCATTGCGAGTGGACAAGCAAGCCGGTTTGGCTGCATCCAGCATTCCATTATTCGATACATTGCCAGCAAGGGCACGCTAGGGGGATATGGAAGCGTGGGAAAACGGTGCCACGCGCGGTGGCGGTCATTGCTGGCTTGCTTACAATGCTACTCGAACGCTTCTCTTTCCTTACGCAAGGCGAACCGTGTCCGTTCGATTGCCGCGATTTCGCTGGCAATTTCGTCCCGATGCCTCGCTAGGCCCCTTGTTTCAGTTGACCTATGCTTGAACGCAAGCCCATCTTTCCGAACGTCATCGAGCTCAATTTTCAGGCCGGTCACGTCATCGGATGCAACGTTTATCTAATTTATGACAATGAACGATGGGCGTTGATCGACATCGGCTACGAAGAGTCGGTTGAAGAGATCGTTGAGTTGATTCGTGAGCTCGACTTCCCGCTTTCGAACTGCGAAACGCTCATTGCCACGCATGCTGACGTGGATCATGGTCAAGGTTTTGCACTCGCCAAGAGCTTGCTGAAGACCACGTTGACCGCCCACCCGAAAGCGGCAAAACTGCTCGAGACCGGCGACAAACTGCAAACCTTCGCCGAAATTGAAGCTCAAGGCATCCACTTGGATATGCCAACCGTCGAGGCTGAGCATCATGTGGAAAATGGTTCGACGATCAAGATCGGTAGTCTCGAACTCGAAGTATGGACCACGCCGGGGCACGCTGACAGTCAACTTGCGTTCAAGATGGGCAACTTGCTATTCAGTGGCGATAACATCTATCGCGACGGTTGCGTTGGAGCCATCGACGCTCATCATGGCAGCGACATCACGGCCTTCATTCGATCTCTGACGCGAATTCGAGACGATGCCGACATTGAATGGTTGCTGCCAAGTCATGGTCCTATCTTCCGCAAAGACATTGCGATGCTTGACAAGACCATCCAGCGTCTTGAGGGCTATCTTCACATGGCGGACTTTGGCACTTGCGCCATCGACTGGCCGTTGATGGACCAGTGGGAAGAAGAAATCGCTCAAGGCAAACTGCCAGAGTAGCCTGGGTGGCTTCGCGTAGCTGGGTGGCTTCGCATAACTACCGACGGCGGAAAGTTAAGACCTCGCGTTGGAGCGGTTTGGGGGCTGTAACCAGATCCACTACGAGTCGACACTCTTGTAGCTCGTCGTAACCAAATCTACTACTTCTACACGCGAGCTTGATTGGCGTCGCGGCCTACACTTTTTCTGTGATCGCCTTGGCAACCAAAGCGGCATCGTCTTGTTCGCGAAGGTGATCGATGCGCGACTTGGGAAAGCCAGCTTTTTCCATGTGGTTGGCCAACGAGTCCCAGACTTTCTCGCGTTTCTTCCCTTCAGCCAAATACAATTCCGTCACCAGCTCTTGAGCTCGCTGCAGGCTGATGGCATCACGATTGTCATAAAACCGCTTGATGACGTTTTGCTGATACTTGGTGTGGCTTTTGTCTGACATGGCTTCCTGCAGAATGACTCACGGGGTGAAAGTTTGAAGCAGTGTAACTCAAAAGTTCAATTTGCGGTGTCTTGGAGCAGTCGTACGATGGCCTGCCAAGGCCGTCGCCGAACGACTTGCGTCAATCGACGGCCTTGG
>CAYPLE010000054.1:0-41356 GCA_964411445.1 uncultured Pirellulaceae bacterium | reverse complement strand
CAACGATTCCCACGATCATCCCTTCGTACACATCCGCCCCAGTGCCAACGATTTTGTTAACGGCGTCAATGACTGTTCGTAGGAACAGGCATCCTAAGACTGTCCCTGGAATGGTCCCCACTCCTCCCGTCAAAGCACAGCCGCCAATTACCGATGCGGCGATTGCATTTAGTTCGTATCCACGTGCGAGAATATCTGGCTTGGCCGAACCTTGATCCGCAAAGTAAACAATGCCGACCATCGAAGCAGAAACGCTTCCAATAACGTAAGCCAACCACTTTAGCCGATCGGTACGAATACCACTCAACTTCGCCGCCTGTTCATTGCCGCCCATAGCATGGAGATGCCGTCCGATAACGCTACGACTCATCAACAGCCAAAGCAAGACTGCGAATACCAGGAAGACGATTGAAACTGTCGTGACGTCTTTCAGGGCGTCACGCAAATCGAGATCTGGGAAGTCGATCTGTGAACGATTGCCGGTGACGCTTAGAATTAGCCCGCGACCGAAACTGCGAAGGCCAACCATCGTCGCGAGCGTTGCAATGAAAGGCGGAAGCCCGACGGATGTAATCAACCAAGCGTTAAGAGTCCCAACCATGATTCCGGCAACGATCGTTCCCGCAACAGACACGCAGACGACCCATGTCTGAATCTCGCCAGCAGAAAAACCTTCAGGGTCCAACACCATCATCAAACTACTGAACACAGTAGCGCTAAGCGCAATGACGGAGCCACTGGAGAGATCAATGCCTCCTGAGATAATGATCACTGCGCTTCCCAAAGCGAAAAAACCAAGGAAGACAGAATTGCGAATGATGAGCTGTGCAGAGCTACCAGCATTGTTGAGATAAGTGCGGCCAGGGTCGAGCACCAATGTTGCCAACACGACGATGAACCAGGCGAGAATTAGCTTGAATTCAACGCTTCCTACAACACGGGCGAGAAGGGATTTTGGTTGGCTCAAAGCAGAAACTCATTGGGAAGAAGGTACGTTTGAAATCTGGCACGTGCCCCGGCTTAGGAGCTCTTCAAGTCGTACTCTGCCAACCATTCCTTGAATTCCGAAATCGTTAGCACTTCGACGCCCTGGCCAAAGTCAGCAAACATTTCTGGTTTCAACGGTGTGTCTGCATCTGGAATGACAACTTTTAACCCGGTGTCGCGGATCTCCCCGCCCTTTTGCCCCAACGTTGGAAACATTTCTTTGATCGTAGGCTCGTCCTTAGATATCTTTGCGAAGACGTACTTGACAGAATCGTACCCCATTCCAAACGGATTCTGCACAACCATGGCATCTATCATGCCATTTTCCATTTGCTGGATCGCGAGCTGTTCAGCATCAAAAGTAACAACCGTGAACTTATCTCTCACGCCCTTTTCTTTTATCACATCAACGATCGCGGGAGCATTGTACGACCAAATCCCGACAAGCATGTTCAGCTCAGAAAACTTGTCAACGACATCGCGAACGTTGTCGCGTGCTCGTTGACGGTCAGCGTCGTCGAGCCTCCGATCCAGTTGTTTGTACTGTTCACCGACAGCTTCGGTAAAGCCATCCATTCTTTCCATTGCATTCTGCTGGGAGTCGGTCCCGACAAATTGCACGTAGCTGCCACCGTCAGGTCTTAGATTTTTCGCAGCCGTGCCAAGAACTTTTCCCCCGGTGAGATTGTTAGTGCCAACATAGAACTCGCGGAGTTCGCGAAATTTGGGAGACAGATCTGAGTCGAAGCAACCTACGATAACCCCTCGCTCAGCCAGGTTCCGCAGTTCGTCGGCGATGGCTGGGTTGGAGGCAGAAATCGGAGAAATCACGACGGCCGCAATATCCGACTGTGTACCATATTGACGAAGCTTCTCAATCTGCCCGTTTTCACTCCCATCATTCGAGTCCATTCCGGCCGAGTAACCTGCTTCGTCTAGATTAAGGTCCTCAGCAGCCTTTGCGATTCCTGCGCGGGCAGCATCCCAGAACGGCGAATCCGTATTATTCAGAAGTACGATCCGTTTCTTTGTGCTGGCAGAAACGGTGTTGCCGCCAGATGAGTCGCCAGTACAACCGGTGAAGCTGGCGAGGCTACAAACGACGGCGAGCGTCAGAATTCTAAAGGCAACTTTCACGGTGTTTTCCCTGAGGGCAAGGTGTGGGGTGGTAATGTGCCTCCTTCGCAGAGGGAAGCGAGATTTTAAGTCGCGTTAGCCCAACAAGCAAGGATCGGGATCAATCCGCTTGAAGTTCCATCAACGTGCAAGCCCGATAGCCGAGACGATTGCGCAGTCTAGGCAGCCAATTCCGGGGCAGCACCCGAACCAAACCGCCAACCATTCCGCTTCATATTCGACTGCGAATTTCGCGTTGCTGGCCCAACGGTGAGGCAGGACTTTGTATCAATTCCTACAATGATCCAGTGACACAGCGCCATAGTGACCTTTGTCGCGAGTTGCGGTGTCACGAGTATTAGGCAGGCGGCCAAGGACCAACTTTCCGATTGCGAAGACTTCAAAGGTGCACAACTGATGCCAAGCGAGAAAGCCACCCCACTTCCCAAGACTCTCTCCCCAAACTCGATCGGACAGTACCTGATCCGGCGACTCGGCGAATACGGTGTCGGAGATGTGTTCGGTATCCCCGGTGACTACGTGTTGACCTTCTATAGTCAGCTCGAAAGGAGCGACCTGAACGTCGTCGGATGCACCCGAGAAGACTGCGCCGGCTTCGCTGCTGATGCCTACTCGCGACTCAACGGAATGGGTGCCCTGTGTATCACCTACTGCGTCGGTGGTCTGAGCGTTTGCAACAGTGTTGCCGGTGCCTATGCAGAAAAGTCACCGATCGTCGTGATCAGCGGCGCGCCAGGACTCAACGAACGACACAACAACCCGTTGCTTCACCATAAAGTCCGCGAGTTTCGCACGCAATTAGAGGTCTTCGAAAAACTATGCGTGGCCAGCACCGAGCTGACAGACCCCTACACGGCATTTGCCGAGATCGATCGTGTTTTAGAGGCAGCTTATCGATTTAAACGCCCGGTATACATCGAACTGCCGCGGGACATGGTGGACGTCGTGCCGGTATCTTCTACTCCCAGGCCGGTAGAAGTGGCTGATTTCAACGAAGATTCACTTGCCGAAGCTGTTACAGAAGCCGCCGATCGATTGGCCGCTGCGAAGAAACCGATAATCATCGCCGGAGTCGAAATTCATCGTTTCGGACTTCAAGACAAAGTCGTCGAACTGGCTGAGAAACTTTCGATTCCAATCGCCGCAACCATCTTGGGCAAAAGCGTCATTCGCGAAACTCACCCCCTATACATCGGTCTCTACGAGGGAGCGCTTGGGCGAGCGGAGGTGACTGAGTTCGTCGAAGAAAGCGATTGTATCCTGCTGCTAGGTACATTCATGACCGACATTAATCTCGGCATATATACGGCCAATCTCAACCTACGGAATTGCGTCTATGCGACCAGCGAACAACTGCAAGTCTCCCATCACCACTACCACGCTGTCGGTTTGGACAAATTCCTGGACAGCATGATCGCGACCTGCAAAACAACGGGCAAACGCGACGTCCCGGCGACGCTGCACCCAGCGGCGGTGCGGGAAGACGTCCAAGCTGTACAGATCCAACCCGATGCTGAGCTCAAGGTGAGCCGCATGATGAAGATCCTGAACAAACGGCTGCACAAGGACAATATTGTGATCGCGGACATCGGTGACGCGCTCTTTGCCAGCACCGAACTCGTCGTGCACGAGCGTGCCGATTTCCTGAGTCCTGCCTACTACACCAGCATGGGCTTCGCGACGCCAGCAACCTTGGGAGCTTGCGTTGCAAAGCCGGATCAACGCGTGATCACCATTATCGGTGACGGTGCCTTCCAGATGACAGGCAACGAATTATCCACGATCATTCGTCACCGCTTCTCTCCAATTATGATCGTCCTGGACAACCATGGCTACGGCACCGAACGCTATCTGCACGAGGGGGACTGGGTCTACAATGAGATCCATCCTTGGAACTACCACAAGCTTCCCGAGATTTACGGAGGTGGCCGAGGCTACTATGTGACCACCGAAGGCGAGTTTGAATCAGCCCTACAATCCGCGTGCGATGATTCAAGCTGTTTGCAGCTCATCCATGCCAAGCTGAAAGAAGGAGATGCCAGCAAGACGCTTCTCCAACTGGCAGAAAAACTTGGCAGCCGAGTCTAAAAGCATAGTCGCCCGAGCGACCGCGATCGGATCTCCCAGGAAGACAACGAACCGCGGAACGACTCGGCGACTATCACTAAGTAACATTCCGACTTGTTCGCCGCCTACTAACGGCGGATGTCGACCTCGGACGAGGCAGTGGCGTCACTCTGCTTCTCCGGCACGAATCCCAGATATGTCATCAGATCGCGAATCTCTGCAGCGCTAAGCTCATCAAGCAAGCCGCTCGGCATCAGGGACTGTTTGCTAGGCAGAATCTCATCGACATCCTGCTCGGCAACCAGATGCTCTTTCAATTCGGAATCTCGGATCAACAGCGTGTTATCAACCTGCTGACTGACCACACCGCTAATGACCCGACCGTCAATTGTCAGCACCTTCTTCGTCCGATATTGATCGCTAATCACGTGTGATGGGTAGAGGATCGATTCGATGGCTTCCTTTCGCGTAAATCGACTCGCCAACGTTGTTAGGTCGGGACCAATCGCCGATCCCTTCCCGCTAACCTTGTGACAACTGGCGCACTGTGCCTTCGTATACACCACCTCGCCTGCAGCCACCGAGCCACTTCGCCCGTCGGTTGAGAGGAAATACTCAAAGAGGGTTTCCATGTTCCAAGGAGATGCTTTCTCAAGCTTAGGCAACTCGGCGGTTGGCAAATCCGGGTATTTGTCTGCGTACCAATTTTGCCATGCAATCAACTGGTCGCTTGGCTTTTGAACATTGAACGTCTCACCGGTCCAGTACGACAGCAGTCTCAACGCCGGTGCAGGACTCTGCTGTTCCTCTTGCATTCTCAGGCCGTGCAGGATCACTTCGCGAATAGCGCGAGGGTCATCGGTGGCTTGCGGCACCTTGCGTAGAGCATTCATGACTTCCGCAACCGCGTAGGACTCCAGAACTGGCATGCTTCGAATTAAGTAGTCCCAGTTCTCGTCGCTCGGATGCTGCGCGAGTCCAAGTGCGATGGCCTGTCGACGCTCAGGACTGCGGACCCAAATCTCACGCAAGTAGGCTTGTGCTTCAGCGCCACCATGCTGCGATAACATCGCGACGATTCCGGTTCTCAAACGCTTGAATTGTTCGCCTTCGAACCCGGGTTTGTCGATTTCTTTGTCGAGATTAATCAACGTTGCCAGATCGTTTGCATCTAGTTTGTCGGGATATCGGTACAGGGAAACCAGGGCGGCATTCGGCCACTTTGCGCCTTCAGAGACGAAGATGCGGGCTTCTTCCAGAGGTAGGTTCTTGCACAGATTCCGCGTAATGTTCATCACGTACAGCGGAACGCTGCTACCTGATTCTACTGGTTGTGTCTCCTCAAAAAACTTCACCAGAGCATACCGCTGATCCTGAGTCCACTCGACGTCCATGTAGCTGAGATGCATAGCAATCAACAGCCTCTCGGCCATGTCCAGGTCAGATTGGACGTATGAAATCGCTTGCGGAACGACATCGGTCGCGTTCATGTAGGCAAGCAGACGGATGAGTTCACGATTCAAAATCGGTTCGCCGACCGGAAATTCGCCCGTCAGCGCCTCACGCAATTCTGGCAATTCATCTGGCTGGATACTACTGCGATGCAGTGCGACTTGTGTCACCCGCAACAGATCCATGAAATCCCGATCGCTCACAAAGCCATCGAGCATTTCGAGAGACATCTCAACGATCGCCGTAGCGTTATCTTTACTTGGTTCAGCAATCACCAAAGCAAGTGCGGCGTTAATACGAACTCGCGGATCTTCGTGGGACAGCAACTCAACCTTCCACTGTGCTGGATCAATGCGTTCCAACAGTCGTCGAGCGGCCCAGACGATGCGACTGTCGGAACTACTAAATAGTGGCTCCAATTGGTCGGCAGTCGTTGTCACTCCGGCCCGCAGCAAGGATTCACAAGCGGCTTGTTGTACGTTTGGGTCGCTATCCGATAGCAGGGCAACAAGGTCTCGCATGACTTCTTCGTTGTCGCCGTGCAGCGCCATTAACTGAGCACTTTTTGTCCGGACGCTTTCGTTGGGAGACTCTGCGAGAGCAGCAAGAAGCTCCGGAGTTGGCGTAGGACCAAAGAGCTGCATCAAATCCAGCGCTCTGGTTCTGTACTTGGAGGGATTTTCGTCACTAAACGCGACGCCGGCTACGGAGTCCGCCCAGCTCGTGCCCAGCTTGCGTTTCAGTTGAGCGATTTCTTGGCGGGCCCAGGCAGAATCAAGTTGGGGCTGTCGAATCGCTCGAGCAATACCGCTGCCCAGATCCGAAACCTCGGCCGGCACCTTACCCTTCCAACTGACTTGATATATTCCACCCTTGGTTCCGCGCCCGCCCGTGCAGAAGTACATATTTCCGTCGGGACCGATCGAAAGATCTGTAACATTCAACGGCTGGCCTTGCAGAAAGACTTCACTTTGTGCTCCGCCCTTTTTATCGAGGCGAACACACAGAATCTGCCCTTGTGTCCAATCTGCTAGGAATAGTGCACCGTGGAATCGCTGCGGAAACGTGAAGTGATCGTAGACGCAAGCGCCCGTTGGTGATCCTCGTCCGGTTTCCAGCAGTGGCGCAAGCCGGTCGAGATAGTACGTCGGCCACTTTGCCCAACCACTTCGCCAACCAAACTCACTGCCTTCGACGACCTCATAGACGCTCGTCGGACGGTACCACACGGAACCTTCATCCGATTCCATATCACTATCGTGAACAAACATGCGGCCGCTTGGGTGGAAGGCGATATCAAACGCGTTCCTCAAGCCACCTGCAACCAATTCGACGTCTTTGCCTTCGGTGTCTAGCCGAATAATTGTCCCGCCTGGAGCCTTGATGCCGTTGGCGTGCCCGCCTGGATCTTCCAATCGAGGCGTCGCCAAATCGCCTTCATAGTAATCTTGCAAGGGACTAGTGGGTGCAAACTGTCCGTCGAAGGAAACATGGTTTCCAAGCACGCAGTAGATTCGACCGTCGGGCCCAAGTGCAAGTCCATGTGCGCCATGCTCACCCCCCTCACCCTTGAAGCCGATGATCTTTTGGGCGTCTTCCAAGGAACCGTTGCGATCTTCATCGATCAAACGATAAATACCGCTTCCGTCAGGCCCGTCGCCGGTAACGTAGACGTCGCCGTTGAGCGGCAAGATGCCTTGGATGTTATCGACAAGGTCGCAATATTCTCGACGACGATCGACGATTCCATCTTTGTCACTGTCATAGATCAAGACCAGCGGACCGCCTTCCTCGGCGGCAATGATATGCCCGAATTCGTTGAAGGCCATGTTGACTAACGAGCCGACGTCGTCCGTCCCGAGTACTTCGTTGACTTCAAATTCGCGGCTAATTCGAAAACGCTGATTTTCGCTGAGTCGTGTTGGGTTTGTTTCGTCACGTCGATCCCATGGAGCGGTTTCGCCAAGAGGACCAAAGACTTGCGTCGGCTTCCAACGCGAGTCATTAAAGGCCACGCCCTGCCACCCCACAAAGTACTCAATCGCACTCCGCCAAGTTTCGTTCGTCGAGTAACTTCGCCAGCCTTCACCCGTTGGCTTGACGAAGACGCGGGCAGCTAATGCGGCGGGACCGTCGGCAGCATTCTTGACTCTGACCGCAACGACATTTCGACCGCGACGCAACAACGCCCCGATTTCATATTGTTCCATTTGCTGAATAGAATTGCCGCTACCAACCTGGCGACCATTGACGTAGAGATCGTAAGAATCGTCGGCCGTGATCGTCACGGTCGCCTGCTCGACGCTTCCAACCTGCAGGACTCGCCGGAAGTAACATTCTCCAGCAGGAGCCCGCCCGCGAGGATGTTCTGGCGACCACACCCACTGCGCCTCTTGGGCGATCGCAGGAGTGTTCAAGCTGAGGCCCATACCGAAGAGCAGGGCAGCGGCCGTGCTCCGCAAGATGCTGACTAGACCGTGGAGTTCCGATTTGCGTTGACGCACCGTTTCGATCCTTCGAATTCCGGTTACTGTGGCAGCTACAATTCCTATTGACCTGTGGTGGTAAACTACAAAGCCCTCGAAGGTCAATACCATCCAAGAATTGGAATGCAAGTAGTGTCGAGAGAATCCGACAACCTGCTAGCATTGCCTTCCCGGAGTTATAAAGTTTGCGGGAATCCTGTTAAATGCCGATACATCTCAAACATTGGCCCATTCTCGCATTTGCAGTCATTGCCACTTGCGAGCTTCAAGCCTGACGCTGCCGGCCGCACTTCCCACGCCGCCCTGAGATGAAGATAAGCCCAAGTTCAACCTAGAAACCGCACTCCAGGAACAATCAACGTGACGAATCAAACGCCAAACGGAGAGGCAAAAGAATCACTGCCGACAGAAACCGACTACATCATCCTGGGCGGTGGTCCAGCGGGTCTACAGTTGGCGTACTACTTTGAACGCGATGGGCGAGAATACCAAATCATTGAATCGGGTGATCGAGTCGGCACCTTCTTCGAACTCTACCCTCGCCACCGGCAATTGATTTCGATCAACAAAGTCTACACCGGAACCGACGACCCAGAATTGCGTCTTCGTCATGATTGGAATTCGCTTCTAACCGATGACTACTCGCACCTCTTTCGCGATTACTCCAAAGAGTACTTTCCTCCGGCAGATGCGATTCTAGACTACCTGCGCGACTACGCAGACCGCTTCAACTTGAAGGTCAGAACGAAGACACGCATCGCGAATATCCGGCATTCTGACGGTCAGTATCACTTGAAAGACACTGCCGGGAATGAATACAGATGCAACAAACTGATCGTAGCAACGGGTGTCAGCAAAGCGTACTTGCCGGACATTCCGGGTATCGAGCTTACTGAGAACTACGATGTCGTGAGCGTTGATCCAGCGGACTTTATTGACCAGCGAGTTTTGATAGTTGGTAAAGGCAACTCAGCATTTGAAACGGCCGACAACCTAGTTCCTGCAGCTTCACTGATTCATTTGGTCAGTCCATTCCCCATCGACTTTGCGTGGAAAACACACTTTGTCGGTGATCTCCGCGCCGTCAACAACAATATTCTCGACACGTATCAACTCAAGAGCCAGAATGCGATTCTGGATGCTGAAACGAATCGTATTCGCAAGCGAGAAGACGGCACCTTTGCAGTCGAATTCAGCTACAAACACGCTGAGGGCGAAGTCGAAGAGTTGATTTACGACCGCGTGATCTGCTGCACCGGCTT
This sequence comes from uncultured Pirellulaceae bacterium, assembly GCA_964411445.1. GTDB lineage: Bacteria > Planctomycetota > Planctomycetia > Pirellulales > Pirellulaceae > Aureliella. Next base: position 31,965 of record CAYPLE010000054.1, on the reverse strand, counting down.
TCGCTTCGACAATAGTATTTTCGAAGAATCCACTGCACCGGAACTCACCATCTTTGACAAGTTCCCGAATCTTACCTGCGAGTGGGAGTCCATCAACCAGAGCAATATGTTCTTTGTGGGCACTCTGATGCAGATGCGTGACTACAAGAAGACGACATCGGGCTTCATTCACGGTTTCCGCTACAACGTCGAAGCGTTTGCAAAGCTGCTGGCCGCAAAGTTTCACGAGACGCCTTGGCCGAGCAAACGTCTTTCGCTGAAGGCGGAGGAAGTGTCCGAACACCTGCTCAGCCGCATCAACGGTTCAAGCGCGCTGTGGCAGCAACAGTCCTTCTTGGGAGACGCAGCGGTTGTTCAGCCTGATGGTAGCGTGACCTACTACGAAGGCATGCCGGTCGCCTATCTACAGAAGCACATAGTCGACAACGACAAGCGGTGCTTTGTTCTGACATTGGAATTCGGCACCATGTCTCCCGACGAAGATCCATTCCGCGTCAACAGAATACGACGCGATAACGTTGCCAAGGCCGCGAGCAGCCAGTTCCTCCATCCAGCGATCCGTGAATACGAAAACGGCGTCAAAGTCTCTGAGCACCACATCATCGAAGATTTGGAAGCTGTTTGGAAAGAGGCCGAGCATATTGACCCGCTGGTGCGATACCTCGACAGTCGCATCCATTCGACCGACAACCGCGTGCCTTGGGAATAACCGACAGAAACCGCAGGCTCACCCAAGCTGAACCGCCATCGCCCCACCTGCTGAGGGCCACGAGCACACCACCACAGAAGTAGGCGGTAACCTTGTACAGCCGTTAGCTTCGACAAGTCCGCCCGCATTTGCCTCTCGTGCGCTTTGATCGCGTCGCTGTACGGAATAACCATGTTGCCGGACACTCAACGCGCGTTTATGATGCTGGCATGAAGAAGCTAGCAAACATTTCACGTGAGTCCGCAGGGTGGTCAGTTCGAATTGTGCGGGACGGCGTGCAACATTCGAAGTACTTTCGCTTCACAGATGGAGGCGTCCGCGCATCGCAGGCTCGTGCCAAGAAGTGGCGCGACGAGAAGCTGCGTGAGGTTGGCGAACGACAATGGCACAGCGGCCCTCGCAAACGAGCAAACAATAATACTTCTGGCATCACAGGAGTGAGCAAGAACGTCTACGGTCGCTGGGTTGCGACTTGGCAAGAAGACGGTGTGCAACGCTTCAAGACGTTTAAGACCAAGCGTGAAGCAGTCGCCCACCGGAAATCCAAAGTAAAGTAGCAACTGCTACATGAGGGTGGAATAGCCTCAGCTACCGTATCCACGTTCGCGTGCACGGCCCTTGTTGGTGGATCGCGCTCTGTCAAGAAGGACAATTCGATGCACTACGATGGACCGATAAATCTCGATGCGTTGATTGATCTAGACACTTTGGCTGACGAGGGGGCTGGGCACTACACATTCTTTGCGTTTCCAATGTCTTCATTGGATGAACATGGTCTTCCATCTGACTTGGAAGCCCAGCAGTACATCGCGGCCATTCAGGCTGGTGGAGTTCCGGTCGGCATCTGGCGGAATTCGCCGGTTCGCGATAGCGCCTATGCGGCGGTCACAAAAGACAATATTCAATCGTTGACAAAAATTATCGCTCGCCTGAGCCAATTTCCTCCCGCGTATGCCGCGGATCTTTGCGAGAGGCTCTTTCGAAGTGCTTCGTCACGCTAAAACACTTCAAGCCCGGGTGTAGCGTTTTTACCACGCTACTCGTATCTCACCAGAGTGGAACACGATACAGCTCGCGGCCTTCGTCATCCAAGATTCGATCCAATTCGCGGAATCGAATGCACCGCCCACATTGCGTTTGGTTTTGTGGATGCTTTTTCGGTAAATCGGCACTAAACATCCCGAAGCCATCGGGGGCATCCGCCGGGCTTGTCACGCAAACACCAGATCCTTTGTAAAGCCTCTCTGACTTACCATCGCGATAGACCACGACAAACGAATCGGGCCAAACCAAGGCGATTAGATCTTGCGAAATGTCTAATGGCATTCGGTCATTCATCCGCTGTCTCTCCTTCGATCACTATTCTGAACGCCACCGCGTACCGGAGCGTAACCATTCACGGCTCCATCCCAAGTCGACGACCGATCGCGGCGGTTACGGGGTAGACTCGTTCAGTAGGAAGTTGTTCTTTGGCACGTTTCAGGTTGCCTGCAAGGTAAAGGGCGCGAATCTTGCGAGTACGTTGGGTGAAGTCTGTAATTTCCAAGGTCCAATCATCGGTGAATTCCTGAATGATCTTTCGGCTGAGCCCAACTTGAATTGAGCGATGCTCCTGTTTCTTGCCGTGAATGCTCCGTTCGGGGTCCCACTGCACATGCACACTCGCATCTTCAAACTGGCTACGCCAATGCACTTCCTGATGATGCGTATTGGCTTCGAAGCTCGTCAGTACGCTCAGCGATAGGGCTCGCTCCCAACCCGTACGTTTGATTCGTACTGCCATGATATGTTCTTGACCTGACTTGGTGCCCCAGTTGCTGCGAGCCATCAACCACAAATAGGAAGGTTTAATCCACGTCATACGCCCCCACGAAAACGGTTCGACGAATCGCCCTGCCTTGATTGCGGGTTCCGCGATAGCCTTCCGATACGCCTGATACACGACGATGCTCTCTCGATCGAAGTCGGCGCGAATTTGACGATAGGGGTTCATTGATGTGTCCAGCTTGGGAAGAGATGCCAGGATGGACACAGTAGCAACCACCAAGGTTCAACACCCTAGAGCGTTTCAAGCCCGCGTGTAGCGTTTCTGCATCTATTTGAATCAGCGATTTCATTGGATTTAGCACGCTATATGCCCGTGCAACGCGCAAGCGCGGCGACCAATGCCCCACATCGAGCAATTCATTGGCCAGCTTGAGAAACTGACCAGCCCTGCCTCGAGTGGCGCTCTTGCATCAGGTGTTTGACTCGTATGCGCTAAAACTTCTTTTCTTCGGACTCCGATTATTGTCGCGAACGATGCGCCAGGCGTTTGTGAAACGAGTGGCGTCCTGGGAAGCATTGGTGGCTGTTTACGGTGCTCCCAGCGCCGACGCCACTGCGTAAGCAAGGAAAAGCGAGAAGTAGCTCGCAAACACCGCGGCGAGCTTAAAGAATTCTTAACTACCACGCGGCTAGCTCTTCGTCTTCGCTCACTGGACAATGCGGCTCAGTCGGTCGGCATTCCGTTGAAGACCTTTCAAAATCGCCGACCATTTCCTACATTTCATTTGGAGTGGAATCGATGCGACGATCTCGAAGTGCTTTCACACTGGTCGAACTTCTGGTGGTCATTGCAATCATCGGCATTCTCGTTGGCCTCCTCTTGCCTGCTGTCCAAGCTGCCCGTGAAGCTGCGCGTCGAATGAGCTGCAGCAACAACGTGAAGCAAATTGCTCTGGCGATGCACAACTACGAAAGCTCCCATAAGAAGTTCCCGTTTGGCTGGAATACGCACGGCACGCTCTGGTCAGCCATGATTCTCCCGTACATCGAACAAGGTAACTTGTACAACACGCTTGAGTTTTCCGAATGGCGAAATTGGAGCACGAACGGTACTCCCAACGAGGCTGCTGGCGGGGTCATCATTCCGACATTCCGTTGCCCCAGCCTTCCGATTGTGGAACAAGTTACATCCAACAGCGGCATTCCAAATCGGGTCCCCATCAGCTACCGCGTGGTCGGGGCCAACAACGTGACCTCAGACGATTGGTCGACTCGCCCTATCCCAGATACACAGGCCTTCGAGCGGCTGAACCTTAACGGCATGTTCTACGCTTGCAGCGCAACGACATTTGGATCGATCACAGATGGAACGAGCAACACCTTCGCGATAGGTGAATCCCAAACGGATCCATTCTTTGTGAAAGACGGCCAAGGCATGGACTTCTGGGCAATTGGGTCACCTCAAGTGGATCCATGTCGCTGCACAGGCAGCAACAACGGCACTGAGTTCAGTGAAGCAGCCGGCAGCACTTACATGCAGATGAACCTCCGCCTTCGCGATCCAGGTGCGCACGGTCGATTGATGGAACTCGCCTTCGGAAGCTATCACACCGGCGGTGCTCACTTCGGTATGGCTGATGGATCCGTTCAGTTTGTTAGCGAAAACATAAACCTGGAAACCTATCGCAACCTTGGTTCGCGAAACGACGGCCAAGTTGTCTCGCTGGACGATTGATTGATTGCCGTGCGAGTTGGTGAATTTGCACGAACGTCTCCATAACGAAGGATTACACTGCGATGTCATTCAAGCAACTCACGCTCATTGCTTCAGCCGCCCTGCTTCTGACTGGCTGCGGCGGCCCCACGGCTGACTACGCCAAGCTCGGACTGGTCGAGATTAGCGGCACGGTCACTCTGGACGGCAAGCCGGTGGAGGGTGCAGCGGTTTACTTTTACGAGCCGGACGAGCGCTACTGTTTTGGCGTGACCGACGCGGCCGGAAGGTACACGGCCATGTTGAACTCAGAGAAATCCGGTGTTACCCCAGGAGAAAAGCGAGTCGAAATAACGACTGCCAGCAATCCCCTAGGTGAAGCTGCTGCTCTGATGGAAGAAATCGATCCGGATGAGGGCGGAGATGGCGACGAGGAGTTAATTCCAAGTGCTTACAACTCGGCGTCCAAGCTAACGGTAACGATTGAGTCGTCGGACAGCGCTTTAGATTTCGAGCTCAAGAGCGATGGCTCCACCACATCAGCCACCTAGAATTCAATAAGTAGAGGGCGGTTCAAGCCGCTCACTCATTCAGGCAAACAGCTCGCATGCCGTTTGCCGCTAGGAGCTGGAGCCGGAGATTCGAAGCGATTCGAAGCTTGGGATCAAACCCAACTGCGGGAACGACTAACGGCTTCTTCCCAGCGACTTCGTAGACGATTGGCCTCACGACGAGGCATCTGGGGTTGGAAGATTCGTTCCACTTGCCAAAGCTTCTCGAGCTCTTTGGCTGACTTCCAAACGCCGACGCCGAGCCCTGCCATGTAGCCAACTCCCAAAGCTGTCGACTCAAACACCTGGGGCCTCACAACCTCCACGCCCAGGATGTCAGCTTGGAATTGCATCAAAGTGTCATTCGTCGCAGCACCTCCGTCGACTCGTAGCGAACGGATCTTCAGTTTCGAGTCATTGGTCATTGCGTCTAATACGTCGGCTGTTTGGAACGCAATCGACTCCAAGGCTGCTCGCGCAATGTGTGCCTTGGTGGTTCCACGGGACATGCCAATCATCGTGCCGCGAGCGTACGAATCCCAGTGCGGCGCGCCGAGTCCTGCGAAAGCAGGCACTAAATACACGCCCCCATTATCGCTAACCTCAAGGGCCAGCTTTTCGACGTCTTCAGATTTGCGGAACAAGTGTAAGCCGTCACGTAGCCATTGAACGACGGCTCCGGCAACAAAAATGCTCCCCTCGAGCGCGTACTCGCGGCGGCCGCCGAAGTCCCAAGCTGTTGTGCTGAGCAGACTGTTCTGCGACTTGGTGCGTTTTTCCCCTGTGTGCATCAGCATGAAACAACCGGTCCCGTAGGTGTTTTTCACCATCCCAGGCCGAATGCACTGCTGGCCGAACAAGGCGGCGTGCTGGTCCCCCGCGATGCCTGCAATTGGAATGGACGCACCCAGGATCTGCTTGTCAGTCTCTGCGACAACGCCACTGGACGGAACGATCCGCGGCAGCGAACTTGCAGGAACTCGAAGTGCTTTACACAGTGCTGGGTCCCAACTTCCAACGTCGATGTCGCACAGCAATGAACGGGAAGCATTCGAAAAATCGGTTGCGTGAACGCCGCCTCGCTGTTGAGTGCCTCCGGTCAGCTTCCAAATCAGCCAACTGTCGACTGTCCCCAGCATGAGACGCCCAGACTTCTGCAGTTGCTTCGCCTCGGGAACATGCTTCAGAATCCAGGCGTACTTGGTGCCAGAGAAATAGGCATCAATGACCAAGCCAGTCTTATCGACAATTGATGCAGCGATATCTCGCTTCTTGAGGCGTTCACATTCTGGCGCTGTTCGTCGATCTTGCCACACGATCGCTTTGCAAATTGGAGCACCTGTTTCGCGATCCCACGCAACTGCTGTCTCGCGTTGGTTCGTGATACCAATGGCAGCGACGTCCTTCGCGGAGATCTTCGCCTTGCGCAAGACAGCCCGCGCGGTAGTTAATTGAGTTTTCCAAATCTCGTCCGCGTCATGCTCGACAAGCCCTGGCTCGGGAAAGTACTGCGTGAACTCTTTTTGGGCGACCGCTATGATCTTTCCGTCTTCATCCAGAAGAACACTGCGCGAGCTGGTTGTTCCTTGGTCCAAGGCGAGAATGTACTTGTTAGTCACTTTTATACTCCGTATCGCTTGAACTCTTCGCAGCACACCGTTCTCGCAGCCTTGCGGTGGGCAGCTCAGCACACCATCTCGAACGGGTTGAAGTAAACAGTAGCCGCTAGTTTGGAATTGCTGCCTCGAGATCCTCCGGCGGAGTGTCTTGGCTGGTCGCACGTAAATACCACCCCCACGCAAACATCAGGCAGCCTACGATAACGTATCCGCCGACCCATTGCATGACTTGTGGCAAATTCTCAGATGGAAGTACGATGTTCTCTGGCAGAATGCCAGCTCCGACGGGAAAAAGAATAGGCGTTGTTGGTAACGGGGAATGCATGAGTCCGAAAAGTGTGCAAGCTGCTGCGCCGAAGTTGAAGAGGCCTGCCGCGATGAGTCGTCGATCAATGGCCATCGCCATCGATGCGGCCCAAAAGATGGCGGTCAAAATAAACCCATTGGCTAGTTGCATTGTCGTAGACAGCTTGCTCTGCAGTTCTGTTGAAAATGCGTCTGCCGGGCTGACGCCAGCACCAGCCATACTGCCCTGCATTTCTCCAGCAAAGATATTCAGCAGGACTGCGAGGGCGGGAACGCAGGCGAGTGCCACGGCCGCGTAATGGCGTCTCGGCGTCGCGAGAAAGCTCTGTGCTGCTATCTCCAAACCCACGAAGACTAAGATCGGGTAGACCGCAGCCTTCGGTAAGAACTCGTAGAAGTATCCAAAATAGCCTGTTGTTCCAAGCAGGCCGATGGTCAGTGCGGTTGCAAGTGTGTAGGCTGCGCGACCACCCATCGCCTTGTACGCCGGATGTCCGATGTATGGTGTCGTTTGGATCACTGCGCCGCACATCGCCGCCAGCAGAGTGGCAAAGGCCTCGATGCCGATAACTGTGTTTGTGTTGTATTCGTCCCCCGCCGCCGCAGCACTCTCGGTGCAGTCAATGCCTCCAACAACGGTGGCGAGTGCAAATGGGATGACGATTGGGAGGTAATTGATGGTGTCCCCCATCGCGGACAGCCAGCCAAACGTAAGCGAGGAAAGCCACTCGTTGGGCCACAGTCCCAGCGCCGGGTCAAGGCTCGTCGCCTCCGCTGACTCGAGAACACCCAAAGAATGCATCATCCCGAATAACACGCCGGCGACTACTAAACCACCTACGGCCCCCGGGATCTTGAGCGGCAATGGGACCTTCCCGACCAGAGCCGTTAAGATGACCGCCAGAGCGACCAAGCCGACGATGGGCTCGCGGAGGACTTCCAAAAGCGGCTGGTAGGTGATCAAAACGAGAGCAATTGCAGCCAACGACCCAAGCAATCCCGCTCGTGGAACAATGCTGCGCACCCAGCCACTGCCGAACGCACAAACCAGCTTGATCAAGCCGCTAACAAATATACTGCAAATGCCTATCTGCCAAGCCTTCATTGCGGCGGCCATCTGTGTTGCTTCATCGGGGTTACTTTCACCTCCCAAAGCAGCCACATAGGCTGGGCCAAGGACAAAGAAGACCATTCCAAACGTGCTGGGCGTATCTAATCCCAATGGCATGGCGGTTACATCGTTTCGGCCTGTCTTGCGAGCCAAAACAAATGCCAACCAGAAGAATGCGAGGTCACCTACAAGAACGCCGATGGCAGTACCGGGGATCATATACCGCAGTGCAAACTCGGCGGGAAAGCCGAAATTCATCTGCAAGAGACTTACGATTAACAGGAGGCCAGCCACGTTGTCGAGCATCAAGCCGAAGAAAGCGTTGATGTCGCCCAAGGATGCCCAACGATAATTGCTCTTCATCAACCCTCTCCGCAGAAACTGTCCGCAAACGGCCTGCGTGAGGTCACGCTCGCCATTGCCAGCTATAAAACGGAATTAGGTTAGCAGAATTGTCGCAAGAGAGTAGCACGGCGATCACCGCCGAAAAGAAGCGGAGTAAACCGCCGCGACAATTGCATCTTAGATGTCAACGCGTCTGGCGCTGAGATCATTGCGGGGGCCTAGGTTACCGCGACTTTTTGCTTTTGGATGAAGTGATATTCACCCGATTTGTCTTGAAGCTTTGCGGCACGTTTTTCTGCCTCGCCCTTTTGGTCAAATTCAAACAGAGCAACTCGCTTGAGATTTTGGTTGAAGACTGCCCAGTAGATTCGCGTTCGACTCTCAGCCTTAGCCTTACGGCGCGGCTTGGTGACGGTTGCAACAGGAGCGTCATCAGTGCTCTCCGCGGCCTTCTTCTTCGTCACTCGAGCAGATGCTTTGGCAGCGGTTCGAGTCTTAGGCTTTGCTTTGGAGGCAGTTGTGGCACGAGCTGCCATGGTTGAAGCTCCTTGAAGAAACAGAAATAGAACTGAAGAGAAATTGAATAAAGGTGGGCCGCTGGTTCAGCATCCGTGTTGTTGCGTCACCGCATTTGCAGCAGCCGCCTCTTCCATGCAAGCCAAGGTAATTGCACCGCATTCTCAGGTAGGATAGGCGTCCTAGCAGCGATTTATCACGCAGTTGGGAACACCTAATGCGAATGCTGATTTCTTACGAACCCGGGCGCTGGGTAGCGAGGATGGTTCACAGTCCGTCATTTTGGTAGGCAGTCTCATCTCTTGACCGACGCCTATTATAACCGATTCGATTCGCAATTCCCAGCAATCCCGGCTCATAGACGAAATCTATTTCGGATTTAGGAGCCGAAAAAGCTTGACTTTGACGCTTGGGAAGTAGAACTGCTCCATTACGATTGGCCCGTCCAGCGTCGAGCACAATACGTCGAAATCCTGCCAATAGGGCTTGCCCAGCCGCCGGGCGAGTCCTCAATGACGTGGATCGACGCGCAGAGCAAATCAGAAAATCTAGCTGATCAGCCGTCGCCCTCGCTCAGAGTTTTCCGGCAGCTCACGGCAACGAGTGGTGACTGATGCCCCAGCTTCAAATTAGATTGCCAAGCATTGAGACATGACCACAGGCGGAGATTGAACCGCTGGCAGAGACTGTGGCAGATGAAAAACGCCGAATGGGTCAGTCGTCTTTCTCAGACCGCTCGATTTCAGCTTGCAAATCGCGATACTCGCTCAGGCATTCATCGATCGATTTCTGTAGTTGTTCTAGCTGCTTACGGCTCAACGCACTTGCCTCCAGGGCAGGTCGCAGACCATCGTAAAGAAGTTGAAATTGACTTCGAACCAAGTCAGTCATCACCCTCGGAACGCTGTGCTGAACAAGGACTTTCTGCTCTGGCAGTTCACTATTGGCTCGGTCCAGGAGTTGTTTTAGTTCCAATGCGGCTGCTTGGACTTGCTGTGAAACAGCCTCACCAAGATGGCTCACGTTCTGCGAAAGCTGCTCAAGGCCTTCCCCTAGAACGGTGCGGTCTTTGATAGACTCTTCTGATGAAACCGCATGCTCGATGGTTCGGCGAATGGACTCCAAGCCGTCTCGCAAGCCCGTTAAACTGCGCAGGAGCTGTGCAGCACTGTCTTCGCCATCGACGCCTTGCATACGAACGCCTTCCACATAAGCGTATTTTATCTGCTCCCAACGCGAGGATTGTTCGGGCGACATCTCTCCTAACAACTCATAGAACTTGAGCAGATTTGACTCGCCGTCTCGAGTCAACGTCTGTGCGTCTTGTTCGTAGTTGGCAATCAAGAGCTCTCGCAACTCGTCGTCATTCATCACCGGAACGATCTTCTCGGCAATCCGATTCATGTTCCGATAGCTTCCCTGCAGCTTGAATGGTGGTTCAGTTCGGTAGCTATCCGCTTGGGACGCGCTCTGAATGTAGGCGCGGTTGACTTTTAGGACGACGTCGCGTGCCCGCATCAGCTTCGTCAGGACTTGGTAAATATCCGATACCTGGTCTGCAGAGAGATTCCCAGTCAGATCCATTCCTTCCATCGTCTGGCGACGAGCTGCGTTGAAGAGAGCCAACTGGTCTTTTCGCGATGCTCGCGAAAGCGTCTGCAAGACAGGATTGCTCGTGAGCGCATTTTCGATGTAACTCAATTCAAACGCGTCACGGGAGTCGCCGATGATCTCCCCCAAGTTGTACACATCGGCGCGATTGGACAACATGTCGGGAATCTGAAAACGGTCGCCACTCTCGGTATAGGGGTTGCCAGCCATGACCACGCACACCTTCCGCCCTCGCAGGTCGTACGTCTTCGGCTTGCCCTTCCAAACGCCTTCGATACGTCGCGTGGCGTCACAAAGTGGGATGAACTTTTGCAGCAGTTCGGCATTGCAATGCTGGATATCATCCAAGTAGAGCATCACATTGTCGCCCATTTCGAGGGCCAGATTGATCTTCTCGACTTCCTCTCGGGCAGACGCATTGTTCGCTTCGGCAGGATCGAGACTCGTTACCGAATGCCCCAGAGCCGGACCGTTGACTTTGACAAAGACGATGCCCAGGCGATTTGCAATGTACTCCATCAAGGTCGTCTTGCCGTAACCCGGCGGACTGATGAGCAGCAATAGCCCCATGCGATCGGAACGTTTGGCTTCGCCGGCGGCGCCCATTTGCTTGGCAAGATTGTCTCCCACCAGCGGCAAGTAAACTTCGTCGATCAATCGATTCCGTACAAAGCTGGTCAGGACGCGAGGACGAAAATCCTCGACCTTCAAATCACTCGCCGCCTCGGTCAACAGCTTATGCTTGGTGGCTTTCAATTGACGATAGCGAGGCAGGGTGTCATCTTGATAGTGAGCCAGGCGATCGCGAAAATCGTGAAAATGAAACCTCGCTTTTGAGCCAGAGATCCGAGGGTGATCTCCGACCAGTCCGTCAACTGTGCAAGCTACCTCGACCGCTGGGCCTGCAGCGACGTGATCGCGGGGCGTCAGCAGCAACGCGACGACTTCGTCTAGATAGTTTTCTGCTGGGTCTATATCTTCTTCATTCGTACGCAAATGGCGAATATAACCTTCTGCTGCGTCGGTTGCCAGAATCCAGGCTTTCAGCCCGCCGGGGTCTTGCTGCTCGAGCGTTTCATGCAACTTGGCCCGCTTCTTGGCTGGCAAATATTCGTCGATGGCCGTTGCGATTTCGAGAGCCCGAGGGCTGGCCACGAACTGGACCGCCGGCTGCCTTAGGATGGCAAAAAGGTACTTGGCCGCATCGGCGGAATTCACGTTACGATGCAGAAGTAATTCCGCAGCAGCCTGTTCAAGCTCGCGTGCAATGAATGCTTCATATCCCCCGCTTGGCACAACCCTTGGCATCAGCTCGGCGACGACAGAAAAGCCTTGCGACCAATTTGCGGCTGCCTGACGTGATTCTTCTGCGACCAAGCAGGTCCACGCATAAAACGCTACTGCACGCAAACGCGGGGAGAAATTCAGAAGTCCCAACTGGCGCCTTGTTTCGACAAAGCGACTCAGAAATTTCTCTGTGTCGGCATCGTGGACGCCTCGCGAAAATCCTCCGTCGTGCATTTGCTGCATCGCGTTGCGTATCCACTCTTTACGCTGCTTCGCATCCTGGCTGAGGTATTCTACTTCAGCTTCATCCGAATGCTCCAATTGTCGAGCAAGGTGGAACGCAAGATATTCAGCGCGGTAAACACTCTCGTTTTCTGTCGGAAGATGCTGGCTCCACAGGTCCTTAGACGCCTCGAGCTCAGGTGCCGTCATGGTTTCGTAGAACTGCGTACCCGTGAGATGCAGTTTGATGCTTCCATCGCGCACAACCGTCGTCAGCTCGACCGGCTGAGTATTCACGTTGAAGAAGTGCTTCCCAAACTTGATTTGGTCGTCGCCACCAACAAACAGATCAGCTCGATCCTGGAGTTGTCGTTGCGAATCATCCGCGATCGCTTTCAGTCGGCTGGTCAAGTCATCCATGCGAACAGAATCGCCGAGTTGACCGAGTTGTTCAGCAATTTGCCGCACTTTGTCGACCATTGGATCGGAAGCGAAATAGGCTCGCAAAGCGTCGGCATCCCTTTGCCGCATGGCGCGGCCTTGGATTCCCTCCAAGATCCTGCCAGCGGCTGCTGCCAAAGACTCCGCTCGACGACTCCTTGCCTCGACCAATTGTTCCCGTCGAGTCTCAAAGGCTTCGTAGATGGACTCGCGTTTTTCCGTCAACCGTTCAACCAGCGTATCAAACTCGGCAAACCGACCTTCCAGTTCTTCTAACTGCAGCATCATTCGCGTCAACGCTTCATCGACGCGCTCGGGCGTATCGGCGGTCTCCAATGCTCCAGCGGCGGCCTGGTCGAGCAACTTCGTTTGCGACGCGTAATCAGCCTCCATTTCTCCAGACAGCAGATCCCGCACACGAGCCTTAACACCGCTTCGGACCCGATTCAGATCCGCCAGCAAATTTCCTGTTTCGTCGGCGATTGCAGTCCGTTGTGTCAGGTCGTCGATTTTGAGTTGCGAAACGGTCTCGATCAGCAGTTCCAGCTCGCCACCAATCTCGGCAATCTCCTCCTCCAACTCGCGTCCTTCGGCGGCGGATTCAACATTCGGCGTTACCTCTTCCGCTTCACCAATGCGTCGTCGGTAGGGATTGAGTGCGTCGGGCTTGAGCAAAAACTGGACACAGCGATTGCCCAGACGATCCGAAGCTTCAGAGAGAGATGTTTCGAGCGGTTCGACGGCGGCAAGATCAATGTACTTCAGGTCTCGAAGCCCGATGACACTGCCGCGTTGCTGCCGTATCGCTGCGATCTGCTTGACAAAGGAGTCGATTGAATCGAGCGCGGTCCGACTGACTTCGGCCAGCAACGATTTGGTTTGCTGTTGAGCTTCAACCAATTTCTCTTCAGTTTGTCGGCGAACTCGAACGACCTTGTCGAATTCTTCGACCGCAGCATTTGCCGTGTCACGGATTTTTGCGATCGGTTCGGACAGCTTCATCGCATCGTCGCGATTGATCCAAAAATAGCTGTCAATAATGTCGGTAGCACGTTTCTCTAGATCAACGTAGAGATCACTATAGGAATCATCTCGATCAATGAGGTGCAGCAGCTCTTGGCATTCAGACATGCCACGCACCAACTCGCGATTGCCAATCTTATAAAGCGTCGACTCAGTGTTGACCGTCGTCTTGTAGTTAGGACCGACAAAGGGCGTTTGCCAGATTTGCAAACTGTGATGCTTCTGCGGCTGCTCATCGCCGCGGAAAGTGACCATATGCCCATCGTCAAAGAAAGCTTGACCGTGGCAAACCAGCGGCGTGTCCACTTCTTGACTAATGACGTTGTAACGTAATTGGAGGTACGTTCCCGTAGCAGGATCAAGAAACAGATAGAGGTAGTCTTCTCCATTCGGGGCAGCGATGGAACGATCGAACGCCAAGTTTTCCAGCCCGTGGTCAAACAACTTGTACTCGCCGGACTGCAGGCAAACTCCTCCCGGGAAGATGATCCCGTGGTCATCGGGCAACAACACACAGGAGCGTCTGATTTGATCTAGGCGAACCACTTTCTGCTGCTTTATGCTGAAGGCAAAGTGGCGATACTCGCGTTCTTGGTAAGGCCGCATCTTCAGCAGGACTAGGTTTCCAAGTACGGCGTACAAGACTTCAGCATCGTCCAAGGTCTGGTCGGCGTCGTCGACCGGTTCGCTATAGATGCCTACCCCGTCTTCCGTGTTGTCGTCGACCTTGATCGTCAAGTCACCGCCAACGCATTCCACAAAAACGATATCGTCGATGGAAACGTGGGGGTGGAGCCCGCTTCGGTGCTGTTCTCGGGTTGCTCGCTGCCATCGAAATCCATGTTGATCCGGAAAAATAACTTCCTGGTCGCTACGATTGTCAACATAGCGCAGGGAGTCACCATCGATGGCCCACTTGAACGCTTTGATATCGTGTTCGGTCTTGCCTACCTGAAAAACAAAGTAGACAAACGGACCGATGACGGCGTACCGTAGAAACGTCGTATTCTTGTAGAAGCGATAGAGCTCTCGAAAATCCCGTCGAAAATCCTCGTTGAACAGAACGTCCAGGTCAATTGGATGAGCAATATCTCCTTCTAGACGATACAGACTGAAAACGTCCGAAGCGTTAATCGTCGTCTTGAGCCCAAACTGAACGTTGTAGCCCAGCAACAGCCGGTCGCCGAACGACAGCAGATCGCGAGGCACGCAGTTGTTATCCGTCGTTGCGTGCGCCGTTCCGGTCAGCTTGGTCTCAATGTTTCCAAAGACCTGCGACCGAGCTTGGTTCAGTTTTTCGAAGCGACCGTGTAGATCCTCGGCCGCCTCGCGCAACCTACCGCGTAGAACCTCATAGGTTCCACTCCCCAACGATTCGGACATTCGCCATTCTCCGCAGTGTTCGCATCAAACGCTCAGCTTCTCACCATTCCGGTTTGAGCAGCACTAGGCTTTGCCGCTATCGGTGCTCAGCAAACTACCCACAGGTTTGTCGGCCAAGTTCAACGTGCCGGCAGCACCCAGCAGGTTCACGAGCTGACTACGCAGGGAGTCGCTTCCGCCGTTGCCCATCATTTGCGCGATTAGCGCGGCAACACTCAGGTCCTTGATCTCGCCAGAGCTAAGATTAAATTGCCCGATCAAGTCCGCCAAGCTGTTTTTGAAGCTGTCGGGGTCTCCGTTGAAGAACGTGTTCTTGATGTCCGTCGCGACTTGCGAATTGTAGACAAATCGGTCGATCGCCTTGCCGCCCTTCACCGCTGAGGAAATTTGTTCGAAGAAGTCTCCATCGCCACCGACGATGTCAATCTTCGAAGCCTTCAGTGCTTCACCAATCACAGCCGCCTGCTCAGACGCAATTGTGCGTTGGGTGTCGATGGCTGCGATTTCGATAGCCTTGTCCTTCTCAAGCCGCAGCTTGAATTCTTCGTGTTCCTTGCCAACACCGTCCAGTTCCTTCATCGCCGCAGCCTTTTCAGAGATCCCTTCGGCTTCGCTGGTGTACTTCTCCTTCAGGACGCGTGCTTCGGCCAAGCCCTGCTTTTCAACCGCAGCAGCTTTTGCTTCCAAGACTTCTGCTTCCGCAAGTCCCTCTGCGGCGTGCTCCGCAGCAGCAGCTTCGGCCAGCATTTTCGTCGCAGCCGATTGTTTCTCCGCCTTATCACGCTCGGCTTCCGCCTGGACACGAATCTGCTGTGCAAGCAGCTCAGCAGAACGCTGTTTGGCTTCGGCAGCCTTCACCTCAGCCACCATCGCCTCTTCTGCCCGCATTTCGGCGGCAGTCACTTCGACCTTCTTCTTGCGTTCCGCAGCCGCAAACTCTTCCGTGTCCTTGATGCGTTGTTGTTCTTCGACGACCGCTCGTTCAACCGCAACGCGCTCGCGGATGACTTCCTGGATATTTCGACGCTCGACCTCAATGGCCTTCTCTTTTTCAACCTCAGCCACTCCGACAACTCGTAGTCGCTCGGTTGCTTCCAAGGAACGGTCTCTTTCTACGCGTTCAAGTTCGACAGCGTCGGTTCGTTCCTTGCTGCGTTGGGCGACCAAGATCTGTCGATCTTTATTTTGTGTCGCAATCCCCACCTCTTCGTCCGTAGCGATCCGCGCCCGTTCAGCCTCAAGTCGCTGTTCTTCCTGAACTTTTTTGGCGGCCGCATTCTCACGAGCTTCAATCTCGGCGATGGCTCGCTTTTGTTTCTCAGAGGCCTCGACACGTTGCCGCTCAAGCTCCAGAATGGCTTCTTGAGCTTCCACATCCTGCTGCTTGAGAGTCTTCTCACGCTCTCTTGTAAAGTGATTTTCCTTGATCTTTTCTTGGCTCGTCAACTCGGTGATCTTCTTGATCCCCTCGGCATCCAGGATGTTGTTCGGGTTGAGCAGTTCAAGCTTGGTTTGCTCGAGAAAGTCAATAGCAGCGTCGTCCAGCCGGTAGCCGTTTAGATCGGTGCCAATCACTTTGAGAATCTCTTCCTTGAACTGCTCACGTTTGTTGTACAGCTCGGTGAAATCAAACTGCTTGCCGACTGTCTTGAGGGCTTCAGAGAATTTTGCGTCGAACAGCTCACGCAGTGTTTCCACCTGGCTGGCGCGGCGACTGCCGATCGACTGAGCGACCTCTCGCATCTCTTCTTGCGTCTTGTCGATGCGAATGAAGAAGGCAACGCGAATATCGGCCCGGATGTTGTCTTTGCAAATCAGCCCCTCGGAGCCTTCCCTCGCAATTTCAAAGCTCTTCAGCGTCAGGTCCATCTTTTCGTAGTGATGGACGACCGGCAGAACGATGATCCCGTTTGCCGTGACAACTTGCATCCCGCCGAATCCGGTCCGCACAATGGCTTCATCGGGGCCAACTTTTTGATAAAAGCGCGACGCCAAAGCCAGTGCACCGGCGACCAGGATGATGAAGGCTATTACAGCGATGATCGCGTAAATGGCCAGTTCAGAAATTTGTCCAAGTAAGATCATTTGGTCCATTGTGGGCTATTCCTCAGAACTCAAAACGTCGGCGGCACCAGTCGTTGTAGGCGACACGATGTAAAGTCGATTCTTGGCGTCGTAGTGAGTAATCCAAACTCGTGTCCCACGAACCAGTTCGCTGCCGTCCGTTCGCACGTTCAGCAACAGGGGCGATCCTTCAGTCTTGTACTTTACTTGGCCAAATTCTTCGTTGGCGGTCAACGAGGAGATTTCACACTCCTGTCCGACAATCGAATTGGCGCTCAATTTCTCGGTAACGAACCACCTTGCCATCGGTGCGGTGGCGAACTTTGTCAATAAAACGCCGATCGCGGCATTCTTGACGGCCAGTAATGCAGACCAAATCCAGCCCGGAGGCGAGAAAAAGTGCTGATCCATGATGGTCCAAAGGCACGCGGAGATGAACCACCAAATGACCGAAAACACGCCCAACCAGACGATCAGCGGTACACTCTTGAGATTCACCCACTTGATCGCGAGCGTTGACATGCCGTCACCGATCGGATTTCCCCCGGTTGCATCCAAGTCAACGTCCAAGTCTAGTTCAGCACCTGGCATATCAAGATCGATGCTTCCGAGCATTCCCAGAAAACTCCAGAAGAGCATCGCCACCAACAGCAAGGTCGCTGGTAGAAGCGGTCCAGAGAATAGGGTTGCAACGATTTCCATGTTCTTTCATCCTCGATCTTGCCGCTCTGGTCGCACCTTCCACGTTGCGATCTACACCGTCCACAGGATAACCAAGTGAATTGTTGAAGGCGGCTGCCTCAATGAACTAAGCCCAGAAAACGGGCCGTCCAGGCGCTCGATTGGGCGAGAAAATGTCCGTTTTCATCGCTTTCGCGCGTCGAGGCAGTCCGTCTTCAAGCTGAAGCAACTGATTTGCCCCATGCCGACGCTTAGCCACGACGACTATAATGTGCCGCTGGACAGTTGAAAGATGAATCTCACTGCAACCTCACGGAGTCGTGTTTTGCGATCGCTTAATTTCCCTGCCACGATTTTTTTCCTGGCCAGCTCCTTGGCAATCACTTGTTCGTGCCCAACAGCAGAAGCAAGTGAACCGTCGATCATGCATGTCGACATCAATGCTCAGGAGTTGCCGCGAAAGCTACTTTCGGCAACGATTCGCATCCCGGTCAGTTCGCACGACGGTTCAGTCGCATTGTGGTACCCCAAGTGGGTTCCAGGATCTCATGCTCCCGGTGGACCGATCGCCAATCTGGCTGGACTGAAATTCGAAGATTCCGCCGGCCAGGAGCTAAGCTGGACACGAACGTCCGGTGAAGTTTATCGCTTTGAAGTCGACGTTGCGGACGACACACAAGAAATCGTTGCTCACCTCCGCTACATCACCAACCAACCCACCACGAATTCATCTGGCTTAGACTCGTACGGCAGTCGACGCATTGGCGTGATCAGCCCCAACACGGTTCTGCTTTACCGGGAAGGAATGCACATCGACCAGCAGAAAGTTGTTGCGTCGCTGAAGCTGCCCAAGGATTGGGCGGCAGCAAGTGCGCTGCGCCCAACCGCACATACCCAACAAGACACAGCACCGGACAAGATCCTCTTTCACCAAGTGAGTCTGCGGGAGCTTGTCGATAGCCCCATTATGTGCGGTCGCCACATCCGGGAGTATCAGCTTACCGAGGACGGCGTCGACGCTCCGCCCCACATTCTCAGCGTTTTCACCGACGATGAGGCAACAACATTGCCCTCCGATATTTTGAAGCGTCTGCAAGACATGGTGACGCAAACAAGTCGATTGATTGGCTCACATCCCTTCGAGCGATTTGATATTCTCCTAGCCGTTACGACGCAACTGAGTGCAAACGGCTTGGAACACTCGCGGTCAACCTTCAACATCCTTCCACCAGCCAGTCTTGCCAGTACAGGCACTTGGAAGGGGTGGAACCGACTGCTTATTCCCCACGAATACTTGCATGCGTGGTGTGGCAAGTACCGCCGACCGGCCGGCATGCTGACCTTCGATTTCCACACGCCCAAAGGCACTGAGTTGCTTTGGGTCTATGAAGGACTGACGCAGTACTTGGGCGAATTGGTCGAGGCACGAAGTGGGATTATGACGAAGGATGAATTCCTGCATCGGTTTGAAATCGAGGTCCGACGAGCCATTCATCAACAGGGCAGATCGTGGCGTAGCCTCCGAGACACGGCATCGGCATCACACGTACTCCGAGCTGGCAGTCCAGCGTGGAGTTCACTGCGTCGAAGCCAAGACTACTACATGGAAGGCATGCTACTGTGGGTCGAAATTGATGCGATCCTGCGATCTACTTCCAGCGACCGCGTATCGATCGATGATTTTTGCCATCAGTTCTTTGAGGCAACGTCGACGCTTCCACGGCCATACGATCGACAAGAGGTAATTAACATCTTGAACGGACTAGCCGAATATCAATGGGAGGACCTTATCGCACGACGAGTCGATTCGACCAACAGCAGCCTAGCTGATGGCTACGTTGAACAGTTCGGAGCACAACTTGTGATTGCCGAATCGCCGTCCCGCATCCCTGGGGGAACTTTCCGGTACATCGGTGGCGTCGACTTGCTGGATTCCATCGGTGCAACGTTCTCTTCAACGGGAACTGTCTCCGAAATCCTACTCGACTCAGTCGCCGACACTGCCAAGCTGGCTCCTGGCATGAAAGTCACGGCAGTTAACGATCTACAGTGGTCGCGAAAGGCAATGCAGGAAGCAATTGAGAACTCAGCGAATCAACCCATTGTACTGACGATAGCCGATGGAGAGCGCCTCGTGCCGTACACTCTCAATTACGAAGAAGGCAGCAAACATTTGGTTGTGAAGTTTCCCAAGGACAAGGAAACCGTCTTCGATCGAATCCTGGCACCACGTTGAATCAACCTAACCAACTAACAGGAAGACTCACGGGGAACTAAACGTTGAAGAGCGGAAGCGTCTCGTACCGCTGGCCAAGGACGGCGGTTGAGTTGATTTGCAACCAATCATCAAGCAGACTCGCGTACAGGCGTCGAAAATCGATGGAGAACTTTACATCGCCATCATCCAGGTCTTGGAGATCCGGTGCCTTGCCCAACAAACCACCGTTGACGCGATTGCCAACGAAAAAGGCTGGTGCCGCAGCTCCGTGATCTGTACCTTCGCTGGCATTCTCCCGCACCCTACGACCAAACTCACTGAACGTGAATAAGCAAACGCGATCCGAATCGCCGGCCGATTGAATCTGATTCATGAAACTGGCCGCTGCGTCTGACCAAGTTTGCAGGAGACTCCGATGTGACTCGGCCTGCCGCGCGTGGGTGTCAAAACCGTCCAATTGAACGTAGTAAATCTGTGTCTCCAGCCCAGCGGAAATCAATTGGGCAACCACGGACAGCTTTTCAGCAAGGTTCGAGTCTGGAGTCTTGGCCTGCATCTTGTCCATTTGAATCGCTTGGCCAATTCGCTGACTGGAAACGACCGCACTAGAAGTATTCGACTCAATGAATCCAAGCAGGTCGTTGCCTGTCGAATTGGCAACCTTTCGCTCAAGCAGCGTTTGCAAACTTTCGCGAGCGTCTCCCTTGAGTCGAAAATCTTCGACGCTAGCCAAGGAGGGAAACGCCTGCTGCTGCGTTGCAAGTGCAAGCGGCTGTTTTTGATCACCCAAGTGCATCGCAAAAGGATCCCCTCCGAGACTGCGAAGCGTGTTGGCTGCTTGGCCAATCCACCCTTGCGACCGCTGATCCTTTTGGGTGGAACAAGTGTGCCAGATATCCATCGATTCGAAGTGAGAACGATTGGGCCTTTCGTAGCCAACGCCCTGGGCAATCGCGAAACGCCCTGCTTCATAGGCCTTCGCCAGCTCCGACATCGCCGGGTGAAAGCCCACATCAGCAGTGACCTTCAAAGCATCGCTCTTGCGAATCGCTAATTTTGGACGGGCCTTATAGTATTCGTCATCGGTGATTGGAACGATCGTGTTGAGGCCGTCGTTTCCACCTGTCAGTTGGACGACGACGACGACACGCTTGCCGCTGGCGTTTCCTGACAAATGTGCTTGTTCTGCCGCCCGTGCTAGTGAGTTTGGCAGCACAGCATCGACACCAAGAGCCGCGCAGGCACCGAGCCCGCTGCTGAGCACGTCTCTGCGGCTGAGTCTTATCTTATTCATGAATGCGATTCCGTTGTCCTGCGAGCAGTCTACATAACCGGTATTTGAACAGGTGGTCGGCTAGCCAAGTTGAAATTCGGGAAACGTTGCTAGGCCGTGAAGCAACTTTTGGTACTTATCGGCTTGGCTGCCAGCCAAGAGAATCAATTGCTGTCGCCGCGATTCTGCGATCGGGACTGCCAGCAATTGGTTTTCAAAGTGTGCGAGTGCGTCTTTGGTGCTGCGAATGCCAAGCTGATCCAGATACTCGACAAGCAACAAACCACCAAATCGCGTTTGATCTGCATGGATCATTCTTTGCATAAGGTTGGCTCTTGCCAGCAGCGTTGACGAGTTGATCCATGTTCGCCCCCCATCCCACCCTTTTACATTGGGTGGAAAAAAGAGAGCTTGTCCGCAACGTTTCAGGTCCTTTGTCAATTCGATGACCCCCGTAGAGACATCTAGTCCACGAACGAGTGAGAAAGCCAACTCGATGGGAGACCTAATCTTCCGTCCCACGCTGTGTTCGCTGAAAAACAGATTGGACTCAAACAGCATCGCCAGTGCGGGACCGACCCGCATTCCGCTATCTACGATTTTTTGCGCGAGCGGTTTCAAGAGAGCCCCCGGAGCAACTGGTTCATCGCAAACAAACTCCTTGAAGAGCTTGCCGGCCAAGAACGCCGCACAACGTGGATGGTCGACCACAATGTCAACAGCTTCTTCGCCGTCAAATGCTCCACTGACTCCAAGGATCGTCTTGGCACCGCGATCTTGCTGGTACTTGTTCTTCCGAAACGCCTTGCTGCGAATACTCCATCCAGTGAAGGTACGTGAAAGCTCTTGCACGTCCTTCTCAGTGTAGTGTCCTTCTCCCAAGCAGAACAACTCCATCAACTCGCGTGCAAAATTCTCATTCGGATGAGCCTTGCGGTTCGTTTCCGAATCCAGATAGACCAGCATGGCTGGATCTTTGGCGATCGATTGTGCAAGAACCCGAAAATCACCGAGTGCGTTTTCTCGCAGCAGTCTGTTTTGTGTCCACATCATCTGGGCATCGTTGACTTTTTCCGCAGAGGTTGCAAAATGCCCATGCCAAAAGATAGTCATCTTTTCGACAAGCTGCCTCGGGGAGTGCTGCAAACGGTAGAGCCATGCAGACGCCAACCGAGACGCATCGGAACTTGCTAGTATTGTCGACGCAAGTCGTTCAGCTTGGCGGTCCGCATCCGATTCTGGCGCCGGAAACTCGGTTGCTTGGGCAACGAACCTTGCATAGCCCTTGGAGCGGAGCCCGGCGAGCTCACTTTGGCTTACACCAAAACCAATACGGCGAAGCGCGTGACGCCATTGGCTTTCCGTCGGACCATCTGCCCCTCCGAACTCTTTCGGCGCCCAAGCCCATGATATGTCAAGGTTTTCCAGTTCCGCCATCATTTGCTCGTTCCGTCCTGTTTCGGATTTTTCCCGTCAGATCACCTTGTGCGACGCCGTTGAATTACTTTCCCGCTCGCCGGTTCTACTTCGCCGGTTCTACTTCGCCGGTTCTACTTCGCTGGTTCTACCTCGCCGTCGTCGATTCGTCCGTGGGCTCATCAAAGTCAATTGTGACATCCATTCCCAGATAATTCGCGGCGTTCTCAACTCGTAATTCAGCCTCATTCAACAACGAAACCAAACGCAGGAGCAAGCCAATTTCATTCTCAGCAGCTTCGCGGGAATGTCCCTTTTCCAACATGTTCTGTGCAAGCAACTGTTCGACGTTGTCTTCCAGCAAACGATGCACCATCGTCAGATCAACCGTCAGCAGTGTATTGCATCGCTCGTCGGACTCCCACTGTGGCTCGCCGTCAGAAATCGATTTCGCTAGATCGCGACTGCTGCTAACGATCAGCCGATCGCCGATCGTAACCAGCGTTGGTGTGAAGTTGTAGTTGATCGGGACAACACGAGAATCGCGTGGTGGAATGTAAGAAGCGCGCACAAGGCTCACATCGCCGGAACGCTCGGTCTCGATATCGAACTGTGGCTGTCCTTCCATAGCTCCGACTACATTCAGGAAGCCGAGCAGGCTGATGAACACGCGTCGCATTTCGGGCGCGGTTGTTTCAGGTTGCAACATTTTGAATACGAGTGCAAAACTGGGCAATTGAATTGCAGGTTCTGGAGCACCGTCAAACGCTTGTCGCTGAACAACAATCTGCATTCTAGGATCAAACGCTCCGAGGATATCTTCGCCGAAATCCTTCCCGGAGAAAAAGGTGCTGAGCTGACTATCTGCCTGGGCAAGCTCTTCAGTCGCCTTGTCGATCATCAAGTCACCGCTGCGCAGCCAAGCTTCAGCCAGGCCGCGATAAGCAGTCATCGCCGCAACTTGCTCATCGAGCTGTAGGTTTGCAGGAGCCGCCGGTTCGTCTTCCGGGGCAAAAAAGTAGCTTCGGTTTTCGTCGGGAAATCCGTCGGCATGGGCGATCTGAACGGCGATTGAAACGGCGTTGGGCTGCAAATTCAACTCAGCACTCGCCGATGGTGAGGATGCCAAACTTCCAAGAATGCCGCCGAACAGGAATTCTGCAAGAATGTTCTCGCTCTTCCCGGAATACAATGCCGGAGCAACGCCCAGTTCGCGGATCGCTTTGATATCGAAGAACACACTCGCCGCCCCTTTCGTCTGCTGTTGGATAAAATTGGCGAATGGTTTTCGGCTGGCAAGGGTCATCTCGTCTGGACGATCCAAGTAGCGATCCAGAATGCTTCTGCCAAATTCAGGCTTGTTGGTGGCAAGCGTCCAATGTCCAAGAGTTGCCACGGCAATGTCGTCATTGCGGAAAGCGTTGATGCCGCGGTACTCAGCTTCTTGCACTTTCTCTTTGCCAAGTCGCATGGTGCTAAGCAGGACCTTCCCAAACTTTTGGGTCGTTTCTTCGCTGGTGCCCTTGAGTAGAATTGCAATGGCGTCTTGAGAAGGATCAACCGCCAGGTAAGCTCCTGCGCCGGAAACTCCCGTCACCGCCTTTCGCCATTTCATCCCCAAAGCCGCTTCGAATAATGCGACTCCGCCGCGAAATGCTGAGTACTCGTTCGATGACTTGAATTGCTTGAATTCTGGAATTTCTTCAACAGATTCCCGAAGTGGATGCGTCATCACATAATCGACCACCTGTTCCGGCATCGGCACTTGCACGAAAATCGCAACCGAATCTGGAAGCAGAGCTGCGGCTTCACTCGCGGAGTTTTCCGCAGCTCTCGCGTCGGCCGAGAATGACAGCGCGAGCATAAAAAGTAGAACGAACAAGCGACGGAGCATGTCGGATCACCAGATTTGCAGGAGGGGAAGGGCACAGGCGAGCAGTGGAAGGAGTCACAGCAAGTGTCTCGACTTAGCCGACATTGTATACGAAACCCATGTGCCAACCGTTACATGTGGCAATCGCAGAGTGTGTACAATTTTGGTAATTCGTCTTAATCAGCCTTCTATGAAACCACCAAGGCCTTGGCGTGAGACTCCTTACACGAATTACATGGACCGAGTGGGCGGTCGTGTGCGGCATAGGGATTGTCTTGCTGTTGCTCTTGCAGCCCCCCAGCACGGCAGTTTGGTCCGGCCGCATGCGACTTTCGCTAACCCCAATGGATGCCCAGGAAGTAGATATGAACTCCGTGCTGGTCGCGTACTGCTGGCGAGAAACGGATTTGGTGGATACTGTTGGGCCCACGACGTACAATTTCGGTCCTCTCTGCTGGGAAGGCCAAACGCCTTTTGTCATCCTGCCAACTTCAGGGCGGTCCGGTACGTTCAAAGCCACATACCATCATCCGAAGTACTTCGTTGTTCTTTATCGAAGAACGCCCGCTGTTGATCAGACGAACGAATTGAAACATCGTGTATTTCGAATCCCCGATGGCCGCGGGGATCGCAGCTTAGCGATAACATTGGACTAATCGGACGCCACGGCGCTCTTAGAATCTCCGCTTGAACACATTACATCTAACGAGGCTCGCATGCGACTCCGCGAACTGAAACACTATTTCGTATTTTTACAAGCCGCGGCGGCTACTTGCCTGCTTGCGGCTAACGCTTGCGGCCAAGGCAAGCTACCGACAGAAATGAATGGCCTGCCCCTTGTCTTCGCGGAAGACTTTGAAAACGGCATGGAGAAATTTGAAACCACCGACCCGAAAGCCTGGAAAGTTACCGCTGAAGAGAATGGCAATCACGTGCTTTCACTCTTGGTTCGCAAGAGCGACTACCAGCCGAAAGTTCGCAGCCCCCACAATATTGCTCTGGTGAAGATGCTAAAGCTCAGCGAAGTTGCAATCACGTATCGAGTGCGGAGCACCAAAGATACCGGAAATCACCGCGATTGCTGCACTTTCTTTGCGCATCAGGACGCCACGCACTTCTACTACGTGCACCTGGGAGCCAAGCCGGATCCGGCAAGCGGACAGATCATGATCGTGAACGGTGAACCACGTCGGCCGTTGACCGAAAACAAGAAACTCGTCCCGTGGGATGATGAATGGCACACGGTCAAGATTCTACGCAGTGCCAAGACCGGTGAAATCAACGTCTATTTTGATGACATGAAGAAGCCGCACATGACCGCCAAAGATGCAACCTTTAAAGCGGGACGAATCGGCATAGGATCGTTCGATGACATGAATGACTTTGATGATATTCGCATCTACGGTAAATAGCCGACTACTTCGCTCTGAGACTAGCCAACCCTACGACAGGAGTCCCGTTTGATTTGGAGAGCTATCGCCGGTCTGGCCTTCCTGTTGCTGATTGGAATGTCCCTGGGAGCCAGCATGCTGGTCTACTCGGCGTACGTTCTCATCGCCGTGTTTTGGATCAGCAGCTATCTTGCAAAACGCTGGACCGAAGCGCTCCAGGCAACGCGAACCATTTCTGCAACGGAAGTAGAAATTGGAGAAACCGTCTCCGTCCAGATCCGCCTGGATAATCGGGATTCGATCCCCATTATCTGGGTGTTGGTCGAAGACTTAATACCACGTTTCTTGACCGAAAGCGTGCATCGAGCCTTGGAAGTTGACGGCGCACACCTTCGACTTACTGGCATCAAAGCCCGTAGCAGTCGAGTGATCGCGTATCGGCTGAAAACGCTACGACGCGGCTACTTTCAACTTGGACCGGTCGTTGCCGAAACAGGTGACTTGCTGGGACTTCACCGTCGATTCCGTCGAATCACCGGTGCATCACATCTGCTCGTGTTGCCGAAGCTCATACCGCTCAGCGGCTACGACGTGGCATCGCGTCGCCCCGTTGGTGAAGTCAAAGTTAGCTATCGTTTGCTCGAAGATCCGACCATGATCTCGGGAATACGCGACTACCGTCCGGGCGATCCGATACGCAGCGTTCATTGGCGAGCTTCAGCGAGAACCGGCACACTGCAGTGCAAGCAGTACGAACCGACATGCGTGGCAGGAGCGATGCTGGTCGTGGACATGCATTCCAAGTCGAATCCCAAAGCCCACGAACCGGTACGCACTGACCTAGCGGCTACGGCCGCAGCATCGATTTGTCACACTTTGATGTTGATGCAGCAGCAGTTTGGGCTGGTCTCGAACGGGCGTGATGCGGTGGATCGCATTCGCCAAATGGATGCTCAGACGAGTGAATATGCTTCGCTGGAATCAGCCAACGACAAATTGGCGATGAGCAAGGTGAGCGACCGACTTCGGCCTGTCGTTGTCGACTGCGATCGAGGTGAAGAGCATTTCCAAACGATTCATAGGGCGCTCGCTAGGTTAGAACGCTCCTCAACCATCGAGCTTGAGGACTTGCTTCAGCAGACTCAAGATCGCTTGCCGCGCAGTGCTACCGTATTGGTCATCTTGCAGGAAGTAACCGATCGCGCTGCCCTAGCGCTTGGACTGCTCAGACGACAAGGGTACAGCGTTTCGGCAATTGTGAACAACTACGATAGCGAACCCTATCGAGATGCAGTCGGACGGTTGCTCGCCAATCACATTGCCGTTTATCATTTGCACGACGAACAGTCGATTCACCAAATTTGCAAGTCTCTGGTGTTGAAGTACTAACACTCGGTCGCACCGGTAGCGTCCAGCGGCCACTACGACAAGTCCGCAGAGGCAGCCGGATTAGCCAATCCAAGCTATTGCGGCGGTTGCAGGCTACCGATCCGCGAGCTGCTGGGCTGCTGAAACGGCGAAGCGGTATACGCCGATGGCGGAACACCGACCGTGCTTGCCATATTCACTGCTTGAGGTTGCAGAGAATACGTGGAGCCTTGAGAGCTGGCAGGAAGCGCGTTGGCGACCACCTTCTGCCCGCTGGCTGGGCGAACGGCAGAATCCTGCTTGGGGATGCCGCTTTGAGGCGTCGAGCCTGTCGGAGCAAGTTCGATTGGCATATTGTCCATCATCTGAACTTCCTGCTGCATCAACACTTCGCCTTCGGTCAAGCCGTACTCCATAATGGCTTCACCTGGTGTGCCGCCCAAGGTTTCAAGCGTGATCGGGCCGGGATCCAGCCAAAGCCCTTCGGAGTCGATTCGCATCGTTCCCAAGTCCAGATCGATGCTTCTGCGAAGGGCTTCAAAGTTGACGAACGTTCCAATCAAGGTGCCTTGCGTTTGCAAGAAAGCGGTTAACCCTTGAGCAGCATCCCGTGCGGCGTTTGGACCAGAAGGAATGCCCAGCGTTTCGTTAATTTGACGAATGTCCGCATTGATACTGTTCTGCACGGCCGCGTTTTGAACCGCGAATCGTTGAATTTCAAATCGCAGTTGGTTCTGACGAACCGTTCGCAACGAGCTTCGCATTGTCGTCCAAATGGCATCTTCAAACTGATAGTACTGTCGCTTGGCACGTTGGTACTGGATCAAGATTTGACGGTAGTTGTTTCGCTCCTGCAGTCGTGTGATCGGTGCATCCCACTGCAATCCTGCGCGGATGCGACCTGTCGATCCACGTAGACTCAGTGGATTGTCGTCGAAGTTTTGCACGTCACCGCTGATCGACAAATCTAGGAAGCTCTCCAGGTCGTCCGCCACCACTTCGATGCTACGCCAAGAGTTGACGAGCGCGGCACGGTTGTTCAACCAATCGCGGCGGTTGATGCGAGCGATTTCAACAGCGTCGCGTGGAGTGAGGTCAATTTCGGGCAAGTAGACCGTTTCCGTCCGAGCGCGAGCCTGCACGATTTGCAGCGCAAGAACGGTGTCGGTGACCTCGGCAATGAAATCTTGGGATCCCAGGATGACCGAGTCGCTAATCTGGCGGAATCGCTCCTCAGGGGAATCGAATTCATCTAGAGCCCCAATGACGGTGGTGACTCGTTCGCGAAGTGCTTCAAATTGTTCGCGGTGGCCTTCCAGTTTCGTGAGAAGGCGATTCAGTTCCGTCGCCAAATCCTCAGGCAACTGCTCAAGCCCCTTTCCTTCCAGGAAAGAAGTGTTGAAGTCGCCAAAGGGCAGCAAGGCGCAGATCATCTCCCGTTCACGCTCTGCAACGTCCATCAACTGATTGAGTTGCTGGCGTCGCACGGGTATGGCTTCTTGCAGCTTGACGATGTCCTGTTCAATTTGTGGGACGTCAACATCATCAATGGTGTCCAATACACTTTCGATTGGAGCAAGGCGTTGCCCCAGAGACGAAAGTAAAGTTTTCAGCTCAGCGGATGATTCAATTTCACGAATCGTCTGACCGGTAGCTGCGCTTCGCGACTCGGATGAGAGAGCAAGGATGCCACTGTTCGCCTCCCCAAGTTCTTTCCGGTAGGATTGCACTTCGATACGGCGATCGCGAAGCTCTTGGCTAATCAGTTTGAATGGCGCCAGCAGTGGGTCGCGAATTTCGACGCACAAGTACGGCGGCAATCCCAACGACGCTTTGAATGAGTCGAGCGATTCCTCGTACGAAGCTTGCTGCTGCAACAAATCCGTTTGCGCGGAGTAGAGTTGCTGCAGTTGCTGGGATACCTGCAGTTGCTGCTGCGGCAGCGCGGTCAAGCTCTCTGGCATGGTGAGCTGGAGCTCACGGTAGTTGTCGGCAAACTGAAGATAGATATCTTCCAATTGCAGAATGTTTTCTTTTTGGTTGTCGATCGCCAATTGAGATTGGAGCAAGCCCAAGAAGCCGCCAGCCCCCGGTGCACCGCCACCAGCAAAGCCTCCTCCTCCGCCGCCGCCGAAGACGCCACCCAGTGCGCTAAAGCCACCAAAGCCCGCCGCACCAAAGACGCCACCTCGACGTCGTGGAGCGGTGCCGCCGGATCCGCGGCCGGTTGTAATGTCGACATAGAAGGCGCGCTTGTAACGCTCAAACGCCCGAACGTTGGCCAGCAGCGTTCGTTCTGCAAGCGTCAGACGTTCCAGCACGACATCGCGCCCACCTTGACGAAGTAGCGGCTGAATGAGCGAGAAGTCGAGAACCGTGTTGGCAGATTGATTGCCTGGGCCAGCCAATTGCCACGTGATCGAATTAGCCAACCCGACAACTAAGTCTGCACCGGTTGCAAATTGCTTTCGCATTTGAAACGGCCGATTGCCACGCTGTGTAGACCCACCAAACCCCAAAAGGGTACTGCTGTTTGAGCCACCGTTTCGATTGGGACCGTCAGCGGTCAACGACGTATTCAAGCCGCCGAAGAACTGCGAATCGAGCAGGAATCGTTCACTGCTGACGTCCAGCGCCGATAGGAAGAGCTCTTCCTTTGCTTCTTGGTAGTCCGGCGAGTGCAAAAGTGCCAGACGAACCGCGTCGTTGATGTCCAAGACCAGGACGCCGCGCTCGTCGAGTGGCAAGTACGTCCACCATTGCGGATTTTCAACGATATTGGTCCTGCCGTTGGCTTCCCAAAGTGGATATCCCTTCTTGCCATCGACCAACTGCATGAATCGGTTAGATTGGGGATCGTCCTCAGGCATTGGGGGCCGATCGGGATTGAACGGATCAAACATCCGACTTCGCGGATCGACCTCAATGCGATACGGCGCGTTGGCATCCTCGCAGCTCTGTGCGACTTTCTCATCCAACAGATAGTATGCTTCTGTATCGGTTTTGCATCGATACTGTTGACGTGTACATCCGGCCAGGCCAAATAGGGTGCTGCCGATGAGCGTACCACCCAACAATGAGCTGCTAATTGCTGCACGCAATCGGCCGCGTTTTCGATTCTGAGTTGCAGTTTCGGTTGGGCGTTGGGTAGCAAGTTTGCGTCGTGCCAACATGGCGGGTCCTTCATAAGGCGGAACGGGCGGTTGGTCTGGGGCCTAGCCGCACGTTCTGATTCTGCGGAAAGCAGGGATTCACTCTTTTCTTCGGGACTTACTGGTCGGCAGTTTCACAAGGATTGTGCTCTTTGTGTCAGCTACCCTGATTGTGCATCTTCGCCCTACTGCGAGAGTCAACGCACCTTTACTGGCTTACCAAACCTTCTGTTACCTCCAAAGGGTGGTTTGCTGGTGTCAGTTTCAGGCAATTCTTGGTCAAAAGGTGTAAGTGCAGCGGCTTTCGAGTTACCATGAAGGCTTGTCTGCGCAGCCTAGGTAAATTGCCTAACAGGGAGACATTCAAAATGCACTTCCTCTGCGAACAGCGATTGAATCCGCTATGGTTCCGACTTATCTCATCTGATTGGAAATCTCATGGGCTTGGGTAGCATCCTCTTCCTAGTAGTCCTCGTTCTGACGCTGATTGCATTCATCTACCTGCTTGTCGTGACTGCACGCGGCTGGGGAGTACTGCATTCGATCCTGCTTTGCTGCGTGTTTATCGAATCGTGGGTGTTCCTGGTGATGACTGCTGGCGTTCATAACGTTCGCGTCCCAGCCACTCGAGCTGCTCACAAGGCAGTTGAAGATCTGGAGCAGGCGGCTGCTGAACACCAGCGGAAGCTGTGGGGCGATCTCACCATGGGAAGCGACGCGGATGCTGCGGTGCCAATGAAGGGCCGACTGCAACGACTCTCTGCCGAGCGAGGCCGAGTTTGGCGAGGGCTGATCTACAACCAACAGAACGGTCAGAACTTTGAACTCGAGATGGCGGCACCTGCCGTCGATAACGATCCATTGGCCGATCCAGCCGCCGCTGCAGCACCAGCGCCGACCGCTGAGAGCTTGCCGCAGGGCACGGTAGTCTATGGATTCGCTGAAGAACAAGACTCAGAAGGCCGCACGCTGCCCAAATACTACTTGGGAGAGTTCGTCGTCCAGCAAACACAGGGTGCTCAAGTTGTTTTGGCTTCCACTAACCAACTGTTCGAAAGCGCAAAGACGCGGATCAGTGACGGCACAGCCAGCACTTGGACGCTTTACGAATTGTTGCCTCTGGACAGCCATGAAGCGTTTGTTGCGGAAGGTTCGACGCCTAGCGAAGAACAAATCTTTGGCCGTCCAGACGAAGCAGTCATTTCAGAACTGTTTGCGGATCTGCCGGAAAATATTCGCGATCGAGTCATCAAGGAATACATGGCAGACGGCACGACTGCCGATCAGACGACTCCCAAAGAAAACCTCTGGGTGCAACTCGTGCTCCAGCGCGATTACCAAGATACCGTCGATAGTGCCGATTCACGTGATGCCACCATTGGCGGCTACTTCAATGTGTCTGGGCAGAGTACCGATTCTCGAATCAAAATCGACGAAGACGACAAAGATGCGGCAGTCGTCACGCTGACTCCCAATGGAACTCGCGGCAAGCTGCTGGTTTTGAAGGAAGAGGCCGCCGAGAAGATCGACGATTCCATTGCGACCGAAGCACGTCGCGTCAATGTGCGCCCCTTGAACGACTACGAGAAGGCTTTCAACAAAGTCTATCTCGAAAACGCTCGCTTGGATGCACAGATCGAACGCATGAAACGGGACGCCGAAAAGCTGACCGCCGCAGATCAAGCTGCCAACGAAATGATCGTATTTCGCCAAGCTGAAAAGCAAGCTCTATCGAGCGATTTGCAGAACCTTGAAAAGGAGCTGCAGCTCATGACGCGACTTGCCAGCGAAGAGCAGCAGAAGCTCGCGACGATGCGGGAAAAGATGCGAGACATGTACGTTGAAATTCAGAAGGCCCACGCCCTGCGCAAGGCTGCTGAACTGAGCATGATGTCCAACGCTCCTTAAGCAAGTTTGATAGTCG
>CAYPLE010000053.1:0-41705 GCA_964411445.1 uncultured Pirellulaceae bacterium | reverse complement strand
GCTTGGGCTCGCAAGCCTTACCCTGGGCTTTGTTGTTTAACGCCTTCGGCGTAGAACTTCGCGTCCCAATCATGCCCGAGGGACCGGGGCTATCGCCCTGCGGCTCAATAAATCAACAAGCCGTGACGCCGCGGACGATCGCAGCGGAGAGTGTCCGCTGATCGAGCGAGTGTTTAGGTGTGTGCTGGGCGGCGGTGGGAATGGATAACCGCGAAAGATGGGGGAGATGCAAAAGGGGCGGGGAACGGGGAGGCGGAGCCTCCAAGACAGTGCGTTGCGAGGCGGAGCCCCGCAACGAGGTGGAAGACGCGGAAAGGGGCTGTGGAACGGGGGAGGCGGAGCCTCCAAGACAGTGCGTTGCTAGGCAGAGCCCCGCAACGAGGGGGAAGACGCATCGAGGTGGAAGCCCGAGCGTTGCAAGGGAGAGCCCGGCGACGAGGTGAAAGAAGCGAAATGGGGCTGGGATGCTGGCAAATAACGCCTCGACGGTTATTGAACGTGCCTGTAAACTATCGCGTTCAACGGGCAGAGTGTGGCTTTCCGTCGTTTTAGACGGTAAAAGCTTCTCTCGAAACCAAGAAGACTTCCGCCAGTGATTGTCATCCTTCGCAGCGATGCTACTCAGGGAACAGTCGATTCTGTTGTTCAATCAATCGAATCGATGGGGTTTGCTGCGCATGTGAGCACGGGTACTCATCGGACTATCGTCGGCATTATCGGCGACGAAGACCCGGCTGTGGAGTCGAAGATGCGGAGCATCAGTGGCGTTCAGGATGTTCTTCGCGTGTTGCCAGCTTACAAATTAGCAAGTCGCGAAGCACATCCAAAGGACAGCGTCGTTGATGTTGGAGGCGTTCCTGTTGGAGCTGGCCAACTGGCAATGATTGCCGGACCGTGTTCTGTAGAGACACGCGAGCGGATGGACACGTTGGCGAATGTCGCTCGTCAGGCTGGTGCAAATATCTTGCGGGGTGGTGCCTACAAACCGCGGACGAGCCCTTACGCGTTTCAAGGACTGGGTGAAGAGGGGCTGCAGATTCTGCGCGAGGCAGGCGACAAGCATGGCATGCCAGTTGTCACAGAGGTCACCGATCCGCGTAATGTCGAGTTGGTCGCTCAATATGCGGATATGTTGCAAATCGGTGCTCGCAACATGCAGAATTTTGTACTCTTGACCGAGGCGGGCAAGACGAAGAAACCAGTGCTGTTGAAACGTGGCATGGCCGCCACGGTGACGGACTTGCTGATGAGTGCAGAGTATGTTCTCAGTCAGGGGAATCCGAATGTCATTCTCTGCGAACGCGGCGTGAAGGGCTTTGACCCGGCGACTCGAAACTTGTTCGACGTTGCAGCCGTTCCGCTTGTGAAAACGCAGAGTCATTTACCGATCATTGTGGACCCAAGCCACGCGACAGGGAAGCCAGAGTTGATTCCTGCATGTGCTCTGGCTGGCTTGGCCGCTGGCGCCGATGGAGTTCACATCGAAATCCATGATGCACCGGAGCAAGCTTTCAGTGACGGACCACAGGCGCTTTTGCCCGACGCATACCGTCAGCTCATGAGCCAGCTATCCGAAATTGCCGCGGTATTGGGTAAGAGCGTGCGTCAACTGGGCAGTGCTACAGTCTGATCTCGCAACGAACATTTGGGTTTGTCCCACAGTTAACTGAAAGCGAACAGTCAACTGATAGCGAACAGTTAGCGGCAAACGAACAGTCAACTTAAAACGAACTCGTTACTGGAGTCTGGAAACTTGAGAAAGCCTTTTATCGCTGGCAACTGGAAAATGAACCTGCTGCGAGACAGCGCCGTTGCGCTGGTCAAGGGTGTTGTGGATTCAGTCCAAGGTGACGATGTCGAAGTTGCCGTCTGTCCGCCTGCGGTTTACCTTCCAGATTGCGCGGCAGTCATTTCGGGCAGCTCGGTGGGTTTGGGTGCTCAGAATATGTGCGACCAAGCGGAAGGCGCCTACACGGGGGAGGTTTCCGCCGCGATGTTGACCGATATCGGTTGCTCGTACGTTATTTTGGGACACAGTGAACGTCGACAGTATTACGGTGAGACGGACGAATCGGTAAACAAGAAGCTCTTCGCCGCCTTGGCTGGCAAGTTAGTGCCGATCGTTTGTGTTGGCGAAACACTCCAGGAGCGTGAGTCTGGCAAGACGGCGGATGTGATCGCGACACAGGTCAAGGGATCACTTGCCGGCTTGAGCAGTGAGCAGGCTGCAACCGTCGTGGTCGCCTACGAACCTGTTTGGGCGATTGGGACCGGCAAGACGGCTTCGCCCGAGCAAGCGGAAGAAGTTCACGCCCAAATTCGCGGATTGTTGGGTGAGTTGTTCGGTGCCGATGTGGCCGAAGCGATTCGCATTCAGTACGGCGGAAGTGTGAAGCCTGACAATGCGGTCGAATTGCTTGGACAAGCAAATATTGACGGAGCCCTCGTTGGAGGTGCTTCGCTGAAAGCGGATAGCTTTGCTGCGATCGTAGCAGCGGCAAAAGCTTAGAAATTTATTCCATCGGTGCGAGCCCGGACGGCTCGGCCTTACCTGTTTCCCATGAGGGATTAGAAATGCTCTTGGCAGATATCTCGCAGTACTTTTTCGGCGTCTCGATTTTCGTTGCATCTGGATTCTTGATCCTTTTGGTGCTTGTTCAGCGCGGTCGCGGCGGTGGATTGACAGGCGCCTTGGGTGGGCCGGGCGGACAAAGCGCCTTTGGTACCAAGGCAGGTGACTTGTTCACCAAGATCACCATCGGTGTAGCCACCGTTTGGATCTTCCTCTGTGCCGCAGCAGTCTATTTCCTGAAGGCTCCACCACTGCCAAGCACGGGGTTGACTGGCGGTGCATCCGTCGGATCTACCGACACCGGTGCTGATGAAGAGGCGACTGCCCCCGCAACGGTCACGCCTTCGGGCGACGAAGCCGCAAGCGAGTCAGATGACGAGACCGCTGGCGACGACGCTGCAGGTGAAGCTAGCACTGAAGAAACAGCTTCTGGCGGTGATTCCAACTAGCGCTGGTAATCAAGTCAAGCGTCAGGGAATTGTCGGGTGAATCGAGTTGCGTCAGGGACTGAGTTTCTCTGTTGCACTCAGTTGATTGGTTCGCAGCAGGCGAATGCGTCGTTGATTTTTGGCGGCAGGTTTTAGCAAGGTTGTTCGTTTGAGAAGTATGACCGGCCAAGGTGGTGGGCGAGTTCAGGTTGGGACTGCAGAAGTCTCAGTGGAGCTCCGCGCCGTGAACAACCGGCATCTGAAACTTCAATCTCGAGTCGGAGATGCACTTGCGTCGCTGGAACCTGCGTTGGAAGCGAAACTGCGGCGGGAAATCCGGCGTGGGTCACTTCAGCTCAACATGCAATTGATCGGCGGTAAACCTTCGGCAGCATATTCGCTCCAGTCGGAAGTTCTGAAATCGTATTTGCAGCAAGCTCGAGAGGTTGCTGCCGAGGTCGATGGCGGTGATGTCCGCCTGGTTGATTTATTGTCGTTGCCAGGATGCATCCAAGAAGTACGACAAGGCGGTTTGACCGTGGAATTGGATCCAGCAATTCGCGAGGCAGCCGAGCAGGCCCTTGAGCTGGCGATCAACGACTTGGTTGCCATGCGTGAAAGCGAAGGGCGGTCGATGCAAAAGGACCTGCTCGGGCAACTCGAGCGACTCCAGGGGCTTTGCGAGCAGGTGCGAAAGCGGGCGCCGGTAGTGATGGCGGAATTCTCCAAGCGATTGAACGATCGCATCGAGTCGACTGTTGCCGAGGCGGTTGCGCCGGCGGATTTGTCTCGTGAAGTCGTCTTGTTGGCAGATAAACTGGATGTCCGCGAAGAAATCGTGCGGCTCGACAGTCACTTTGAGCAGTTTGGCAAGCATGCGGGTGCAGATGAATGCGAGGGACGCCGGCTCGACTTCTTGATTCAAGAGATGTTTCGGGAAGTGAACACCATTGGCTCGAAAGCTAACGATGCTGAAATTGCTCAGCACGTTGTAGAAATGAAAACAACCATCGAACAAATGCGAGAGCTTGTCCAAAATGTGGAGTGATGGTGTGGCGCAGGGGCAATTAATTATCGTTTCAGGGCCTTCTGGTGCTGGTAAAAGCACTGTGTTGAGGGAATTGTTGCGTGCGTGCCCATTGCCGTTGCAAATGAGCGTTTCGGCAACGACCCGGGCGCCCCGTCCGGGCGAAGTGGATGGCCGTGATTACCATTTCGTGAGTCCAGAGCGGTTTCAAGAATTGCGGCGACAACGTGCGTTTCTCGAATGCAAGGAAGTGTTTGGGGCGAATTGGTACGGCACATTCAAGCAATCCGTCGACGAAGGCTTGGCTGATGGAAAGTGGATCATTCTCGAGATTGACGTCCAAGGCGCTTTGTCGGTTATGCAGCAACGCGGCGACACGTTGAGCTTTTTTATTCACCCCGGTTCAGAAGAAGAACTACGGCAGCGGCTGGTGAGTCGCAATACGGACGACGAGCAGGCGGTGCTGAAAAGGCTGCAGACTGCTACTGAAGAACTGCAGGCAGTTGGACATTACAAATACAAAATTGTGAACCGAGACATTCAGGAATCGGTCCAGCAGATTTGCAAGATACTTGAAGAGAACTCAATAGGAGCAGAGCATGCTTGAGGATCTAAAAGAAGAAGAAATCGTCAACAAGGTTGGCGGTCGTTTCAAGCTTTCGACGCTGATTCAGAAGCGATTGGTTCAACTCAATCGCGGCAGCCGTCCGTTGGTCGACAATCCGCCACACAACAAAATGGAAGTTGTTCTGCAGGAGATTCTGCAGGACAAAATCTATCTGAGCGAGGCTGGTGAGATGGCCATGATCGAGCACGACGAGGGTGATCTGCTGGATATGGATAGTCTCGAGCTATGACCGCAGTTCGGCGAG
The DNA here is from genome assembly GCA_964411445.1 of uncultured Pirellulaceae bacterium. GTDB lineage: Bacteria > Planctomycetota > Planctomycetia > Pirellulales > Pirellulaceae > Aureliella. The sequence goes on along the minus strand of CAYPLE010000053.1, from coordinate 36,806 downwards.
TGGTCGTTGGAGTTGGAGGCGGCATTGCGGCTTTCAAATCGGCTGCTTTGGTTAGCCAGCTTGTCCAGTTGGGCCATGATGTCGACGTTATTTTGACCCATGGCGGTGAACATTTCGTTGGAGCTGCAACCTTCGCGGCTTTGTGCGGGCGGTCGCCCGTCACGGACACCTACGACGATCGCTTTCCGCTCGGAGCGCATATCGAACTGACTCGCAACTTGGATTTGATAATCGTTGCACCTGCGACGGCTCGAATCCTGGCGAGTTTTGCTCACGGGACGGCGGACGATTTGCTGGCCACGACGTACTTAGCGGCCGATTGCCCAGTGTTGCTTGCTCCGGCGATGAACAACACGATGTGGAAATCGAAGGCTGTCCAACGCAATGTGAGTCGGTTGCAGGACGATGGCGTTCATTTCGTCGGGCCAGACTCCGGTTGGTTGTCCTGCCGCGAAGTTGGTGTTGGGCGGATGTCAGACGCCGACGCAATTCGTCTCGCCGCTGAGAAGCACTTGCAGGGCTGAACCTTTGCAAGTCCTGCTTGGTCGCAAGGGTAGTGTGTTTCTTTCGTGGAACGAAATTTCTAGCTCATCTCCTTGATAGTAACCCTCGATGGCCAAGATTCTGATCACCTCTGGCCCCACTCGCCAGTACTTGGACCCGGTGCGTTACCTTACCAACGCCAGTAGTGGTCGCATGGGATCCGCCCTGGCAGAAAAAGCAATTGAGCTAGGACATCATGTAACGGTGATCAGCGGGCCAGTATCAGTTAACTACCCAGCCGCGACGAAGGTCGTCCAAGTCGTCACAACCGACGAAATGCTGGAAGCAGCTCAGCGTCTGTTTGTTGAATCGGACGGGTTGATTGGCGCTGCGGCACCGTGCGATTACATGCCTCATCGTGTCAGTGATCAGAAGCTTGCTAAAGACGGCAAGCCGTTGGAGCTTCGGTTGGTTGAGACGCCTGATGTCGTCGCCAGTTGTGCTCGCGAAAAGCAGCCACATCAATGGGTGGTTGGCTTTGCGCTCGAGACTGACGATCGTCGGTTTCGGGCCACGGTGAAGATGCAAAAGAAGAGCTGTGATTTGATGGTATCGAACGGCCCCGCCGCCATCGACGCCTTGACCAATGACGTGGAAATTCTAGCATCTGACGGCAGCACAATCGCTCGAGCTCAAGGCGATAAATTGGAGGTTGCAGGGGCAATCATGGCTGCCGTTGAGGCGTTGATTTCTGAGCGTAGTTCGCCGGCGCGAACCTAACCCTCGAAGGTGCGAAATGAATGAATACGACCTCACGACCGTTCTTGGAAGGCTGACCCTCAAGAACCCCGTCCTAGTGGCATCTGGAACGTTCGGTTACGCCCGCGAAATGGAGGGCCTGGTCGACTTGGCAAGCCTGGGGGGAATCTTGCCGAAAACGATCACTGTTCTACCTCGACCCGGCAACGCTCCTTGGCGAACCGTTGAGACGACCGCTGGATTGCTGAATTCCATCGGTTTGGATAATGACGGCGTCGACGCGTTTGTCGACGGGCATTTGAAATACTTGAGCACTCTCGACTCGGCCATCATCGTCAGCGTTGCTGGGAGAACGATCGACGAGTACCGCGAACTTGCCCAACGCATTGAAGCGGCCGGTGGAGCGGATGCACTGGAGTTAAACGTCTCCTGCCCGAACGTCACCGGCGGCGTTGATTTTGGAACCGACCCAACGGCGTGCCGAAAAGTCGTCGAGGGGGTGCGCGAGGCGTGCGAGTTGCCGATCCTGGCCAAGTTGACGCCGAATGTGACCAGCATAGCTACCATTGCTCAAGCGGCGGCTGACGGCGGTGCTGATGCAGTTAGTTGTGTCAACACACTGCTGGGAATGGCCGTCGATTGGCGAGGTCGAAAGCCGATGCTTGGGAACGTTATGGGCGGACTCAGTGGGCCTGCAATCAAGCCTGTCGCGCTTCGCTGTGTTTACCAAGTAGCATCGTCGGTGGACATTCCCATCGTTGGAATCGGAGGCATCGCCTCTCTAGACGATTGCATGGAATTCCTTGCCGCAGGGGCAAGTGCAATTCAAGTTGGCACGGCAAATTACTACGACCCAACGATCAGTCAGCAGATTGTTGAGGGACTGCCCGGGGCTCTGGATGTCTTAGGTGTCAACTCGGTTAGCGAGGCAGTTGGCACTTTACACAACCGTACGGCCTAAACCGTTGACAGAGGTCGTGCGAACCTAAGAAGCTCAATGGGCTTGGCAGCAGCGAACAAGACAGACAATTTAGTAAAGCGATTTTTTCGATGCGAGTACTTTCGGGAATCCAGCCAACTGGACGATTTCACTGGGGCAATTACTTCGGTGCGATCCGTCAATATATCGACCTGCAAGAAGAACATGATGGGTTCTACTTCATCGCAAACCTGCACGCGTTGACAACGATTCGCGATGCGGAACTCCTGCAGCAGTTAACTTGGGACGCGGCGGTTGATCTCTTGGCTCTGGGGCTCAATCCGGAGAAGGCCACGCTCTTTGTGCAGTCTGATGTGCCGGAAGTATCGCAACTGACATGGCTTCTGATGACCGGCACGCCGATGGGGTTGCTTGAGCGTTGTCATGCTTACAAGGAAAAGAAGGCACGCGGAGTCGCAGCCGATGCTGGTTTGTTCACTTATCCGGTTCTGATGGCTGCTGATATTTTGGCTTACGATGCGAACTGGGTACCCGTCGGAGCAGATCAGGTGCAGCACATTGAGGTGTGCCGTGACTTGGCGACTAGTTTCAATCACCACTTCGAAGAAGTGCTCGTTCTACCTGAAGCTCGCCTGCTAGATGATTCAGCGAAAGTGCCTGGTACCGACGGCGAGAAGATGTCCAAGAGCTACGACAATATCATCGGCATTTTTGAGGAAGAGAAACCGCAGAAGAAGAAGATCATGCGGATTCAGACCGACAGCAGGCCCATGGAAGACCCGAAAGATCCTGAGTCGGACCATCTTTTTCAGTTGTTCCGGTTGTTAGCTCCCCAGGAACAGATCGACGAAATGGCTGATTTGTACCGCAAGGGTGGATTCGGCTACGGTCACGTTAAGAAGGCCATTGCTGAGGCGGCGGCTGAGTACTTTGGTGAAGCTCGTGAGCGACGCCGTGAACTGGAGGCGAAACCTGAGCAGGTTCGTGACGTCCTTGCCGCTGGAGCGGCCAGAGCTCGTGAGACCGCCAGCGATGTTCTTGCGCGTGTTGAATCTGCTTGTGGCATACGTGCTCCGAAGGCCACGTAAGCCACGCTCGCAATTCCACGATGAAGACCAGCGTTTTTTGATCTGTTTCTATTTTTCAACCGTTTTTTGAAGATTCCGCGGCAATGAGTAGCCTTGCAGACAAGATTCCGAATCGATTTGACTTCCAACAAGTTTGCGGTGAACTCTACGCTCGATGGGAGTCCGACGGCTGCTTTCACGCTGAGCCGAATCCTGCCAAAAAGCCGTTCACGGTCGTGATTCCGCCACCAAATGTGACTGGCGCGTTGCACTTGGGACACGCCCTCAACAATACGCTCCAAGATATCCGTGTGCGTTGGCATCGGATGCGTGGCTTCGAAGCTCTTTGGATGCCGGGTACCGACCATGCCGGGATCGCGACGCAAGCGGTTGTAGAACGGCGGCTGAAAGAGAATGAGAACAAGACTCGCCACGACCTTGGACGCGAGGCCCTCGTCGATCGCATTTGGGAATGGAAACAAGAGTACGAAACTCGCATCCTTGGGCAACTCAGGAGCATGGGGTGTTCTTGCGATTGGGAGCGAACTCGTTTCACGCTGGACGATGTCTGCGCTAAAGCCGTTCGAACCACTTTCTTCGATCTGTTCTCGAAAGGTCTGATCTTCCGAGGCAAGCGACTGGTTAACTGGGATACATTCCTGCAAACTGCGGTCAGCGATGACGAGGTCTTTCATGCTGTTGTTAAAGGCAGTTTCTGGCACTTCAAATATCCGGTGATCGATCCTGCAGAAGGTGAGCCTCAGTTTGTTACGATCGCGACCACGCGTCCCGAAACCATGCTGGGCGATACCGCCGTCGCCGTGCACCCCGATCCGGCACGCGCGCTAGAAAAAATTGAAACTGAAACCCGCGAAAAACTAGCCAGTGCGTCCGAGAAAGATCGCGATGCGATTCAAGCTCAGTTGGATGCAGTGATTGCTCGCAATGAATCACATCTTCCGCAGTTGATTCAGTTGGCTGAGATGGCCAAACGTGGTGTGCAACTACGTTTGCCGCTAACCGACCGGACGATTCCACTTGTTGCGGATCAATGGGCCAAACCGGAGTTAGGATCTGGCTGCGTGAAAATCACTCCTGCGCATGATCCTAACGATTATGAAGTTGGCTTGCGATGCGAACTACCCATGATCAATATTTTGAACCCAGACGGAACTCTCAATGAAGAAGCTGGCAAGTATGCTGGTTTGACGATGAAGAAGGCTCGGCTTCGAGTCATCGAAGATCTTGAGGCTGAGGGCTTGCTGGTTGAAACAGAGGATCGTGAAATTGACCTTGCTCATAGTGATCGCAGCAAGACACCCATTGAGCCGTTTTTGGCGGATCAGTGGTTTGTGAAGATGGATCAGCTTGCTCAGAACGCCATGGATGCCGTTACGAGTGGCAAAGTTAAGATTCTGCCGGAGCGATACGCCAAGGGGTACTTGGACTGGTTGGGTGAAAAACGTGATTGGCCCGTCGGCCGGCAACTTTGGTGGGGCCATCAGATACCCATTTGGAGTCAGGACTTTGAGACGCCTGAGTTGGCGCAAGCTGAGTTGGACGAGTTGAAAGCCTTGTCAGAACTTTCTGAGGGTGCGTCTTGCGAAATCCAGGATCCTTCGACGGTGCACGTTTGCATTCTCGAAGACGGCGGTGCAACGACTGTCTTGGAATCACGCGGTTACGTTCGGCAAGAAGATGTGCTGGATACCTGGTTCAGTTCTGCGTTGTGGCCGCACTCAACGCTTGGCTGGCCTGAAAAGACGCCTGAGCTTGAGTACTTCTATCCCACCAGCACCTTGATCACAAGCCGCGACATCATCACGCTGTGGGTGGCGAGAATGGTATTGGCCGGACTGAACAACGTCGGCGAAGTTCCGTTTCGCGAGGTCTATATCCACCCGAAGATTTTGGATGGTTATGGCGAGACGATGAGCAAGAGTAAGGGCAATGGTGTGGACCCAATCGACGTCATCGATCGATTCGGCGCCGATGCCCTTCGTTTCGGACTTGCTTGGCTTGCGACCGAAACCCAAGACGTACGCATGCCGGTGCAGTTTGTGTGTCCGCATTGCGAAACGAGCATGAACCAGACGAAGCAGAATCGCGAGAAGCCCGTTGTCGCGTGCGGTAGTTGTAAAAAGGAATTCTCGACGCAGTGGGCCAAGGATCCTGCGGACAAGAAACATCCACGAGGAGCAGTGACGAGCGAACGGTTTGAAGCGGCGCGGAATTTCTGCAACAAGCTGTGGAACGCCTCGCGGTTCGTAATGATCAATTTAGAGGGATTTAAGCCAGTAGCACTGCAGGTCAACGACTTGCAACTGGAAGATCGTTGGATTCTCTCGCGCCTCTCCACGACGATTGAAGACGTAAACAAGGCCATCGAAGAGTATCGCCATGCTGATGCTGTTCGGGCGGCATACGATTTTGCTTGGGATGAATTCTGCAGCTATTACGTCGAGATCGCGAAGCCGCGAATGCAGGATGCGGAAACTCGTCCGGTTGTTCAACAAGTTTTGGCACACACGCTGGATCAACTGTTGCGTCTACTGCATCCGGTGATCCCTTTTATCACCGAAGCAATTTGGCAAGAACTTGCCGCTTTCGGAACGGAGAGAGTTTTGGCGCCTGCCTCGGCGAATCAAGAAACCAAATCTTGGTTGATGCAATCAAGCTGGCCGGCTGCTGTGAAAGAACATCAGAATCCTGAAATTGAAGCCCAGTTTGCTCGGTTCGCTTCGGTACTTGGGGGGCTAAACAAAATCCGTTCGTTGAACAATATTCCGCCCAAGGAACAAATCAGTTTTACGGTAAGCTGCACGGCAGAAGAAGCAGCTTTGCTGCAGCCCATGCGACCCTATCTAATGGCGTTGGCGAAGGCAGAGTGTGCGGGCATCGGTGAGAACTTGGCCAGCCTTGAGATGCCCGCAGAAATCGCCGTTGACGGAATGCAAGTCACGGTCGACTTGGGGCAGTTTATTGATGTTGAAGCGGAAATGCAGCGCAATGAAAAAGAGCTTGCAAATATCACCAAGCAGATTGGGGGCAAGAAAGGAAAGCTTTCCAACGAAAACTTTGTCGCACGTGCTCCGGCTGAGGTGGTTGAAAAAGAGAAGGCTGCCTTGGCGGACCTTGAGCAGCAATTGGAGGCGGTCAAATCAACGCTTGAGAAGCTGCGAGCATCGTCCAAGTAGTCGCTTCTCACGGCTCCAGGTGCACCACCGGGCGTTGGATAGTTACCTAGAATTCGTTTAAGGACTGCATCAGTGAGCACTTCGGAAATATCCGAACCTGAAATTCAGGCTGCGATTGATGCGGCCCGAGAAGTTCGTGAGAGGGCGTACGCACCCTACAGCAAGTATAAAGTCGGCTGCGCTATTGTCACTGACTCCGGTGAGACCTTTACAGGCTGCAACGTCGAAAACGCTTCTTATGGTCTGTGTTGTTGCGCAGAGCGTGGGGCGATTTCAGCTCTAGTTGCGCGATCTGAACAGCGCAGGATTCGCTTGGTTGTTGTAGTGACGGCTGATGGGGGATCGCCCTGTGGTTCGTGTAGGCAAGTGTTGCACGAATTTTATGCTGGAGAAAATTTTCCTGTCATCTCATTTGCAACGGAAAGCTGTGAGACGCTGCGGTGGACAATTCGTGAATTGTTGCCTGACGCATTCGTCCTAGATTGATGAACGCGTTCGGAGTCGATGGCGGGGGTAGTAGACGATTGCCGGTGCAGTGGTGTGATTGTCTGTAATTGCGTGGCGGCGCTAAATTCGCTTTACGGCGGTTCACGTAAATCCAAATTCTGATTCGCGGAAAGCTACTTGGCGTTCAGGCAAGCCAACATTTGAGCTTGGAGTTCGTCGGTAGAGGAGACAACGAATGCCGGATTCCACAAGTCGACTTGGCCGCCAGTGACGCTATTGAACTTTGCGCCGGCGGCAGTCGCAATCACGTAGCCGGCGGCAATGTCCCAAGCCTTGACGCTCGTTGCCCAGTAGGAATCCAAGCATCCTTCACCGACGTAGCACAAGTTGAGCGCTGCCGAACCTAGACGCCTCATGCTCTGCGATTTCTCTAGAACGCACAGGAATCGTTCGACTTCGGGATCATTGCGAGACACTCCGGGCTGGAAGCTGCAGCAGACCATCGCTTTGGCAATGTCTGTGCACCCGCTATTCATGATGGGCTTGCCGTTCTTCGTTGCTTTTCCACCAGCTTGGGCAGCGTACATTACATCCAAGATTGGATCGTAGACGACGCCCACCGTTGGTTCGCCTTCTTCGAACAGGGCAATGGAAACAGAAAAGCTGAGCAGCCGGTGGACAAAATTGGCTGTGCCATCGAGTGGATCGACGACCCAGAGAGGTTTTCCTGTCGCGATGGCCGCTTCTCGCTCGCTCTCGGTCGATTCTTCGCCCAAGAATGCATGTCCAGGGAATCGCGCAATAAGCAATCGCTCAATCGCGGCTTGCGATGCAAGATCGGCGTCGGTCACAAGATCTGCCGGCGCTTTCTCACGCGCGGCGACGCGTCCCATTTTGTCCCGCAGGATGGCTCCGCCAGCACGAGCCGCTTCACAGGCTACTTCTAAATGTGTTTGCAACAGTTCTGCCCCGAGCTAGATGCCTCTCTTTCACCAATTTAGCCCATAGTGTTTAACATGCTGTCAGTGAATCGCAACCCGCGCTGACGCGATGCGGCAAGTCCGTTTTGCAAGTCGGAAAGTCGCCCTGCCCGGCAATGCTCGACTTCAGATTCAAACTCTGACCAGCCCCTGGCCGTTGCGCCCGGGCAAGTTAGCAGATCCAGCACAGGCTTTGCAAAGCGGGTATCGCAGCATTGTCTAGCAGGACTTGCTGAATCGGAAACTATCGACCAGATTGGAGCGTCGCTCATGTGCGAAGTTTTCTAGGCCGCGCCGAAGACGGTCGCTAGTCAATTATTATCCGTGGAATGAACATGAACTCTCTTAATTTGAACGATTTCATCCGGGACGTTGCCGATTTTCCCAAGCCGGGCATCATGTTCAAGGATATCACGCCGTTGCTGTCTTCTGCGGCGGCGTTCTCGGAGGCCATAGACCAGTTTGCGGTGCGATACGCGGACAAGCAGATCGACGCAATCGTCGCTGCCGAATCTCGAGGTTTCATTTTCGGCGCGCCCCTCGCCCTTCGCCTGGGGGCTTCGTTTGTGCCTGTTCGCAAGCCCGGAAAATTGCCTTCGGCTACGTTCTCGCATTCCTACGACCTTGAGTATGGCAGCGACACAATCGAAATTCACCAGGACGCTATCGCCAAAGGTGCGCGAGTGCTGATCTTGGACGACTTGCTCGCGACCGGCGGGACGGTCGAAGCTTGCTTGAAACTGATGGACAACTTCGACGTTGAGATCGTTGAAATTGCGTTCTGCATCAACTTAACATTTCTCAACGGCGCGAAGAAGCTTGAGCCTCATCCGGTTTTCAGCTTGCTAGAGTACTAATGCTGCAAGCCGGGGGAGGTAGCGTTTCTGCACCAGTTTGGACTGGTGATTCATGGGGTGGAACGTGCTCTTCGTCCGCGCGACTCGCACGATTGCTGATCCCCATTGAACGGGTCCTTAGCTCTGCTCTTTAGGCGATGGTAAACATGGACGAATCCAATCCTGTTGAGGAATCTAAGGCGCCGAAGAGTGCTGCGGGTGGAGAGAGCAGTGCCCAGCGCGATGATAACGAGCGAACGGAGCCTGCGCCCTCGACCAGCGATTCTGATGAGACACTTGTTGAAGTAGGCGGTGAGTCTTTTGGCTTTCGAAAGGCGGCCGCAAAGGTTCGGGAGTTTCCACAGACTCCCGGCGTCTATCTAATGAAGGATCACGCTGGTAGAGTCATCTACGTTGGGAAAGCTAAGAATCTTCGTTCGCGAGCCGGCAGCTATTTTCTCAAAGCCGCACAGGTAGAGCAGCGCACCGCCGGTTGGGTGAACGAGATATGCGACATCGACTATATCGAATGCGAAAGCGAAGTCGATGCGTTGCTGGCTGAAAGTCGACTGATCAAGGATGTGCAGCCGAAACACAATAAAGAACTCAAGGACGACAAGAGCTTTCCGTACCTAATGATCACCACGCGTGAAGATTTTCCGCGTGTCGAACTGACGAGAACGCCGCCCACGTCGGGTGTAAAACTCTACGGTCCATTCGCTAGTGCCGGAGCATTGCGGGGGGCGATCGCCGCGCTTCAGAAAATCTTCAAGTTCCGAACCTGCTCGCTCGACATCACCGAGGGGGATCCCGCCTGGCGATGGTTCCGCCCATGCCTGCTCGCGTCAATCAAACAGTGTACTGCACCGTGCAACGAACGGATCAGCAAAGAAGAATACAGGCAAGATATTCGTCGACTGCAGACTTTCCTGGATGGCGGCAAGAAGCGTTTGATCGGGCAGATGAAGCGAGAGATGCAGGACGCGTCCAAGGAGCTTGCCTTTGAAAAAGCTGCCCGGCTTCGCGATGAAATTCAAATGCTTGAGCGATTGGACGAACGTGGAGAATTGGACACGCACGTGCAACCCGAAGTGTTCTATGTAGACCCGAAGAAGGGGATGCACGGCCTCCAAAAGATTCTGAAGATGAAAGACCCGCCGCGCGTGATCGAGGGCGTCGACATTGCACATTTGGGCGGTAACGAAACCGTCGCAAGTTTGGTGCAGTTCATCGATGGGCTGCCATTCAAACCTGGCTATCGACGCTACAAGATTCGCGATGTCAAAGGTGTTGATGACTTTCGAAGTATTTACGAAGTTGTTTCCCGGAGATTTCGCGCTCTGAGCGATTCTCAGGAGTCCTTCCCAGATTTGCTGTTGATCGACGGCGGTAAAGGGCAGCTAAGTTCTGCGATGGCCGCGTTTCGAGATCAGCAGATTGATCCACCAAAGGTTATTTCCCTGGCCAAGAAGGAAGAGGAGGTTTTCTTGCCGGGCGAGTCGGAGCCAATTCGAATTAGCCGTCATGCATTCGCACTCAGGCTGCTGCAGTATGTCCGAGATGAATCCCACCGCTTTGCTCAGCACTACCACCATATTCTACGCAGCAAAAGCCAGTTGGATCGCTAGATGGCTGGGGCGCATGTGCGAGTTCTAAGCTGACCTGAGAATTTTCTCCATCTTACGTCCCCTGGCCAGTTCTTCGACGAGCTTGTCGAGATATCGAGCCTGTTTGGTGAGCGGCGTCTTAATCTCCTCGATTCGATAACCGCAAATTGTACCGGTAATCATTTTTGCGTTCGGGTTGAGATTGGCGTCGGCGAAGAACTCTTGGAACGTCACTTTGCTCTTGATCAGTCTTTTCAGATCTTTTTCGCAATAGCCGGTAAGCCACTTAATGACTTCGTGCAATTCTTCGACCGTGCGTCCTTTCTTTTCGACCTTAGTGACGTAGTGCGGGTAGACCGAGGAAAACGTCATGTTCGCAATCCGTTCGTCGTGTTCTTTGGTCGTCGTCATGGCGTTTTCAAGTCCTTTGCAGAAGTGGCTTGGAGATTGGATTTAACGATAGTTCGCGGGCGTTGGGCGCGCCGGTGTGTTCAGTGGAAACGCTTCATCAATTGATGCCAAACGGGTCTTCGCCGAATGGATTTTCGCCGAACGAGTTGCCGGGTTGATCGGAGTCTTCGCTTTCCAAGTTGGTATCTTGCGGCAGAGTTGTTCGCTGGCCAGCGTTGCCGCTAGAACTTGTTTCCGTCGCATTTCGGATTTGCCACAGTTCCTTGTATGAACCTTGGAACAAGCGATCTTCGTTTTCGGGACCAGTCTCAACAACAATGGCACTTTCGTCCAGCACATGACGTTGTTTAACATTGATGCCGTAACAACGCGTTTGACACAGTCCGCAGCCGACGCACTTCTCGTCAATCATGACGGGCGCCAGGAAGCCGGTACCCTCGATGGGCTGTCCTGCCGAGTCTATTTCTGTGCCTACCTGCTGATATTCAATGGCGTTGTAGCCCGCAGCCTGACATTCAACGACACACAGGTCACAGTCTTCCTTACCAGCCAGCGGTAGGCAGGTTGATTCATTTATGACCGCGAGGCCCATTCTGGCGTGACGTTTCTCTTCCAAGGGAAGCGCGCGAATTGCACCAGTCGGGCAAACTTGTCCGCAGGCATTGCAACTGGATTCGCAGCCGGCCCAATCTGGGTTGGCAAAGGGCGTCCACAATCCCTCAAAACCCTGACGAAATCCCTGGACCTGCAGAACATTGTTGGGGCAGACCTTAAAGCACTCGCCACAACGAATGCACATTTCCAGAAACTCTTTTTCAGGGACGCTGCCTGGAGGGCGAATTGGCAAGATAGGATCGTCTGTACCTAGGCTTGCCCCTAGAGATTTTGTCGCCATCGCAGCGGACGTTCCACCCACGATCGCTGCTCCTGCACCAGCCGCTACAGATAGGAAGCCGCGACGGCCAATTGGCGTTTCCCCGGTTGGCGGATCGTTGAGCACCTTGAGCTGAACGATGTTGTTTCGTTCAACAAACTTGATGGCGTGCGTGGGGCAGACGCCCGCGCAGGTCTGGCAAAGGGTGCAGTCGGTGCCGCGAGTCGTAAAGTCCGGCTTAATGGCGTCGAAGGGACAAACTTCAACGCACTTGTTGCAGTGGATGCAAGACGACTCAACTTTTCTTTCGGTAGCGCGAAAGATGTTGAAGACGGAAAAAACTGCTCCGCTGGGACACACGTATTTGCACCAAAATCTCGGGCGCAGAAAGCCAAGCCCCAAGACGCAGAAGAAAAGAACCAATGAAACCACGTGTCCCGCGTTGGGAGTGGGAATCAGGTGCCAGCCGCGGAAGAGCCCTGTTTGAATGGGATCGATAATCATGTAGCTGGCGCGGGTGATTACCGGAATGGCTGAGAAAATACCCGAAATCAACACTCCGAAAACAGCAGCGAGCAGAATTCCCGCCAGCAGATAGTATTTGATGTGAACCCACCAGCCTTCCCCTGGTACTCGGAATTGCTTAACTCTGCTCCCCACCGCCCAATCAAATATATCGATGGTCGTTCCAAGAGGACAAATGTAACCGCAGAAGCCACGTGGAACTACGACACAGACAAAGAGCAAGACGCCAGCCGAGGCGAGCGACCAAACCCAACTGCGGGACGCGATTGCGGTCGAAATGCTGACCAACGGGTCGATGGCAAGGAAGAATTCTGCGGGGGCTAACTCTTTGGCTTGCAGGTTGGTCGCGTAATGGTCGGGCCATGCATTTGGCGAATTCTCACTTAGCTCCCACAAAATGTCTTGACCTGTCAGCAAGCGATCGAACAACCTGTCGAGCTTGGGAGCTGGTTCGGGCGAGCCATCTGGTGAAAGAACCAGCCTTTTCGCTTGGATTTCTATCAGTACGAGGGGATATGTGGAACGCTGCGTTTCACCCGGCTTCGAAAGTTCAGAAAGCCAGAGGATGGCTCCTGGTCGAGGGTGTTGTGGCACTGGGGCTGGTGAGATGCGTTCTAAGATAATGTACCCTGTCGACTGTTCAAGTTCGGACAGTCGCCAGTCGTTCTGGGACCACCCAGAACGTGGCCTTGCATCGTAGGGCCAGCAAGCGTAGCAAAAGAGGACCAGGAAAGTGCTCAGGCAAAACGCTTGGCAAATCCTCCGAACAGGAGTGGATAGCCAGGTAAGTCCGATCCATCGGAGTGTGCGGCGAACGAGTCCACGAGACTTCGTTCTGCGATCGGAAAAGAACCGGCTGGGCAGGATTTGTCTGAAGTAGCGATACACGATGCCTTGCGTGTCGGGGCGATCAGGTCTGCTCTTGCGAAGAACCGGCAAGTACCAGTCCAGACGTAGAGACGCGGTGGAATGGTGGCGATTCGCTCGCGTTGTTATCCAAGCCAAGACGATGGCGGCCAATACAAAACAGAAGCTGGCAGCGCCTACTTGAGCCCAGTTGTTTCGCCAATCAAACGCCACCGGTAGTTCGGCGACTAAGTCGAGCGTTGGCAAGGTGCCGGGCGGAAATTCCGTTCCGTTCATTGAGCGCCCTTGGCTAGTGCTTGGGCGCTAGCGTTGACAATCGCGGCACTTGTAATTGTAGCGCCACTGAAGCCATCGATTCCTTGGACCGATTGCTTGTCGAGGATTTGTTTGGGAGTGTCCTCTAAAGCAGAATAGAATTGCTTTTCGCGGTGTTTCAATACAGCGACTTCTGTGATCTTGTGAGCAGCTACGGTCACGGAAACCTGTAACGCCCCGTTGTATCCTGCTCCTGAGCCAGTGTACGTTCCATCAGCCACTTTGCTGACGTCGGCCTTTTCGGCAAGTTTGATTGCGTCAATGCTGTCTTGGGCGCGATTACAGAATCGTTCTCGATAGTCCTTGTTCCGTGCCTTATCACTTTTGAGCACCATCGTATAGCGTTCAATGGCTGCGTCGAACTTGCCAGCATTGCGAAGCGCGTCCCCGGCAAGAAGCATCGCATTGGGTTCCGCGGAAGAGCCGCGAAATCGATCGGCCAGCTTCAGTGCTGCGGGCAGGTCGCCTAGTTCTGCAAGGAGCTTGATTGCGGCCTGGGGAAGTCGATCACCTTTTACAAGGGCCACAGCCATGTCTTTGTTGCCCAAACGATAATAGCATTCGGCAAGCATGACGTTTTCGGGAGTGCCAACCGGTGCGTCGGATTGCTCCAGCCAGTAGGCAGCACGCGGGTAGTCTTGCAGTAAGCGGAAGTACATTCGCCCCAACGCTTTTTGGTCACGTTCCAGCAACTCTGGGGATGACTGGTGGGATTCGATGACCACGTGAACGAGTTTCACGCCAAGTCGCCATTTCGTTGGATTCGGGTTGATGATATCCCAGATAAATTGCCCAATATTGAGTCGGTTGTTCCACCCTTTGGGGACTGGTTGCAGTGGCCAACTCATATCGAGCGTCTTGGGAAGATTGAGTGGCGTGGACTCGTACCAGTCCGGCAAACTGGCTCCTACAGTGTCGATCAACTGTCGTATCTCTTGTGCTGAACGCGCTTGGTTGCCGGTTGCGGTCTGCTGCTTCTTCGTGAGGACGTGTCGTTTGCCGGCTAGTGTGACCGCGTGAACTTCGCTGAACTTGTACGTTTTAGATATTTTGCGGGTACCAAACATCGACTCGAAATCGAATTCCTTGTCGGCAGTGCGAATGTCGGTAACCTTGCCTTCCAAAGTTGCCCCGCTCAAGAATTCGACAGTGTCCTGCGCCGCCGAATCTTGTGCCGCCAAATACTGGGCCAACTGGCCCGCGACAACCACAGTAATGAAAAAAGTCAGTTGCGCTTTAGGGAGTTTTCGCATGGTCACGGTCCGAATCAGTCGCAAGAATGGTCAGGCGGAAGAGTTGAAGCGGTGGAATTGATGGTCAACGAGCAGCCGGAACAATGCAAATCGTAGGCACCAACGACGAAGATGTCCGAAGTGCCCAGTTCGCAGACGCAGTTGCTGAATTCGTGCAGTCCCCAGGATAACAAAAACGCGGTAAACTATCGCGCCGCAATTCGGACATCTTTGCAGGCAGCCAGCCCTTTGGCTTGTGAAATATCGGTTTCCAAAGCAACACAGTTTGCTTACCCGTCGCGTCAAGCGTTTTGATTTGAGTCTTTTGGCTGACCGCTGCGTCCATTAAGGGCAACCTTAGCAGTGTACGGGTAAGGCGCCAGCCGTGCCGTCGGTCCCTTTTACGTTACGAAACAAGGATTCAGTCTTGGAAAGCACGCGACGCCCCGATTTTGCAAAAGGCGACGGGCTCCTGCCTGCGATTGCTCAGGATCACGCTTCTGGGCGTGTCCTCATGCTGGCCTGGATGAACGAGGAGGCCTTCGACGAGACACTGCGTCGTGGCAAAGCAGTGTATTTCTCGAGAAGCCGTAACAAGCTCTGGCGCAAAGGTGAGCAGAGCGGCCACCAACAAACGGTCCACGAGATTCGCGTCGACTGCGATGCTGACACGATCTTGTTAATGGTTGAACAAGTTGGTGCAGCCTGCCATGAAGGTTACGAGAGTTGCTTTTTTCGAACCGTTTCTGACCAGGGAATCGAGGTTGTCGATGAACGCCTGAAAGACCCCGCCGATATCTATGGAAAGGGGGGCTCTGGGGAAGGGACAGGGGTCCCTGGGGAAGGGACAGGCGAATGAGCGATCAAGCAACTCCTCGACTGAAGGGCATCATCCCGCCGCTGGTTTCGCCATTGGTCGGTGATGATGCGCTCGACAATCTTGGCCTGAAAAAATTGGTCGAGTCTGTCATAGATGGTGGCGTGCACGGCTTGTTCGTTCTGGGCACAACTGGCGAAGCTCCAAGCCTGAGTTATCGGCTGCGTCGGGAGATTGTTGCGGCGGTTTGTCAGCAGGTTGCTGGACGTGTTCCGGTGTTGGTTGGCGTTACGGACACTTCGTTCATTGAGTCCATCGAACTAGCGAGGTTTGCGGCCCAGCAGGGGGCGGACTACATCGTACTCTCAACGCCGTACTACTTTCCGGCAGGGCAAACAGAGCTACTGCTGTATATCGAGAAGTTCGTCGCAGTCAGTCCGCTGCCGGTCATGCTATACAACATTCCAAGTATGACAAAGGTTGCGATCGAGATTGAAACTGTCCGCAAATTGCTGGACAATCGGCGGATCGTGGGAGTGAAAGACTCCAGTGGAGACGAAGACTATTTTCGAGAACTGCTCACAGTGAAGGTGGAACGTCCGGATTGGTCTCTGTTCATTGGCCCAGAACATCTTACGGCGTGGGCGGTTGGCCAGGGAGCTGATGGGGGCGTCAATGGTGGTGCCAACATTTACCCGCGGCTGTTTGTTGAACTGTTTGATGCGGCCAACTGTGGCGACTCCGATAGATTGGCGTCGTTGCAGGACATTGTTGTGTTACTGCAGCAGATCTACTCGGTTGGGAAATATGCCAGTCGACACATCAAAGCAACCAAGTCCGCTTTGTCGGTCAAACAGGTTTGCTCCGACCTTCTCGCCCAACCCTTTAATCACTTCCTTGAGCCGGAACGCAACAAAGTTGCTGCGATCTTGGATCAAATCGACCGGCGGCTTATGAAGCAGCGGTAACATAGCGTTTCGCACAAATGGTTATCGACACCTCTAAGGCAATCCAATGAGCAACAATCCTTATCAACCAACCTCTGGAACGCACACTTCTGAGGACGCACCGCCTCAGGCGAGGCCGACGACGGCAACCGTATTTGGGATTCTCAATATTGCTTTTGGAGCGATGGGGCTTTGCGGGGCCGTTTTTGGGGCGGTTGGGATGGTCTTCATGGCTTCGCCTATGTTTGAAGAAATTGCTGCCCAAACAGAAGGCATGGAGCTCTTTCGAGATGCTTCCTATCAAACGTTCCTGGTCATCTCGATGGTCATCGGTAGTGGCCTTTCCGTTTTGCTGCTTGCTTCCGGTATTGGCTTGTTGAAGTTCAAGCCATGGGGAAGACTGACAGCAAACTACTATGGTGTTGCACAGATCATTTACGCGATTGGAAATTCGGCGTATCAGATCATTTGGATTGTCCTGCCAATGGTAAATAACGGTAGCCCTCAAGCAGCAATCAACATCGCGTCCCAGGTGTTTGGTCTCTTCTTTAGCCTGATCTTTCCAGTCGTCTTGCTGGTGTTCATGAACCGGGAGAGTTTTGTGAATGCCATTCGCGTGGGTATTCAAGACTGATGATCGCACCGGATCGCGGCAAAACACATCTGTGCAGCTAGATGGTAGTGCGTACATTGCGATGCGGCGGGGAGGGTTGCTCGACATGCCGATTGTTCAAGCAGCACCGCTTAGTAGTCAACAACCGCTTGAGGTATTTTGCGGGTATTCTCAAAGCGAATCTGCTTCAGTCCTGCCGGTTGAGCACGAGCTTCTTTGACGCGGGCCGCCAGCAGGGCTTTCAGTTCGCTCTCGACTGTGGCGTAACTTGCCTTGCCGGCCAAGTTGTTCATTTCCGCCGGGTCGTTTTTGTGATCGTAAAGCTCACTACCTTCGCTTCCGCCGTTTCCCCACTGGGTGAAGCGATAACGGTCGACACGAATGCTGTAGCCGTTGTTGTACTGAGTCAGCGCGCTGGTGCGAGGCTTGGCGGTAGCCTCCTTTAGACTTGGCAGTAGACTAACGCCTTGGACGTAATCGGGAACAGTCAAACCGGATAGATCAGCAAGCGTCGGATAGAAGTCCACCATTTCCGCGATGGCTTCGCTTCGTCTGCCCCTGGCTTCTACCCCCGGGCCTGCGATAATGAGCGGAACCCGCGCAGCATTTTCAAAGAGGGTTGTCTTTTGAAAATGTCCGTGTTCACCCATATGGTAGCCATGGTCAGAAGTGAATACGACGATCGTGTTGTCAGCCAGACCGTTTTCATCCAGGGCACGGAGAATTTTTCCAATCTGTGCGTCTGCGAAAGTGATGGACGCGTAGTAGGCTTGGATCGCTTGGCGCTTCAGGTCTTCGCTGAGTTCACGTTGGGTCTTGCGCGTGACGCTTATTCTCGCCGGTTTTGGTATCGAGTTCAGGTAGCCATCTGGAATGGACGGAACTTCTATGTCCTCTAGCGGGTATTGGTCGAAGTACTTCTTCGGCGCAACATAAGGCGTGTGTGGGCGGTAGAGACCAACCGCAAGGAAGAACGGCGTCTTGTTTTTTGCGTATAGCCGGAGCTGCTCCGCAGCGATGTCGGCAGCGATGCCATCGGTCTGTTCTTCATCCGTTCCGTCCGACGCTAACCAGCTCAGCGTGCCTCCGAAGGAATTCGGCACCAAGCTGAAAATCTTGGCTTTGTCATGGACATCCCTTCCTTCGGGATTGAACGTATTGCTCCATGAATAGGGATCATCGTGACCAGATGTACCGATGTGTTTCGGTACATTGTAGTGATAGATCTTACCAATCCTGGTCGCTTTGTACCCAGCATCACGATACATTTGCGACATCGTATTGACGGTAGGGAGGTGCTCACGCAGGTAAATTGCGTTGCGTCGGATGAGCGTCTGGTCTGGGTAAAGTCCGGTCATGAACGAAGCGCGGCTTGGCCCGCAGAGCGAGTACTGACAGTAGGCGCGATCAAACTGCACGCCTCGTTGGGCCAGTTCGGTTATGTTTGGTGTTTGAACCGTGTGGTGGTCGTAGCTCTCCAAGTCGCAGTTAAGGTCGTCGCATATAATGAATAGCACATTGGGCTTTTCAGCCGCCTGGACCGGCTTTGCAAGCGGGACTGCTGCAACGCAAAAGAACACGACTGCAATACTGTGTAGACTGCAGGGCCTGCGTAAATTGGAGGATAGGTCTCGGATCGGCATGGTGCTTTTTTCCTATTGCGGGGCGGCAGAACGTGATGTGGCTCTACGCGGCAGTGGGGCATGCCGCGGGATCGCTCCGCAGTATACGAAGTTCATCGACGTTCTGTGGATAGTTTGAAATCAGCTTCGTATCGATTGTGAATGGAGTCAGCGATGAAACGACTAGGACGTTGGACAGAGCGTGCGATGGCAATGGACGAGCGGACGTGGCGGCGTCACGCGAATCCGTTTAGTGGCTGGACGCGTGTAGCTACCATGCCGATGTTTACGGTCGTTCTTTGGTTTCGACTGTGGATGGGCTGGTGGACGCTGCTTCCATTAGTCGTGCTACTCATTTGGTTGTGGCTGAATCCTCGTTTGTTTGGGGAGCCGGAAAGTCTAGACAATTGGATGTCTCGAGGGGTACTCGGCGAACAGGTATGGCTTCGTGCAAATCCTGATGAGATTCCGCCTCACCACAGGGCTGCCATCTTCTGGACAACGGTTATCGCTGTAGCGGGTGCAGTCGCCTGGGCTGCGGGACTGTTTTGGTTCGACCTGGCATCCACACTAACAGGTTTGTGTGCAACCTTGCTGGGCAAACTTTGGTTTATCGATCGGATGGTTTGGCTTCAACGTGAAAATGAGTAGCTGGGATGGATGCGTAAAACGGCGGCATGAGCCAATTGTCTGACTAGAATGGCATCTTTGGTCGAGTCTAAGCTCGGCAGATTTTGAAACTCGAAAATAGTTGTACCGATTATGGCCCCACTAGGAGCGACCCTACAAGATAGTGAATGCTATTTTCGAGTCTGGGCGCCGCACGCTGAACAGGTTTGCGTTCTGCTGCAGCAGGGAAAGACTTGGCAAGCAGCAAATCGATGCCAGCGGCATTGCTTGACACGTGAAACTTCTGGCTATTGGGCAGGGACAGTACCGGGCGTAGAAGCGGGATGTTTGTATCGGTACGAAATTGCATTTGAGCACCACGTTTTCCAGCGGTTGGATCCGGCCGGTCGAGACATGATTCATTCGCAGTTAACTAAGGACTACCCGGACAGCGAGAATGCTTCCATCGTGACAGGCCGAGACTTTCTTTGGTCTGCCTTCGAGACTCCCAAATTCTCGGACTTCAATATTTATCAATTTCATTGTGGCAGTTTTGCGGGCCGTGGCGATGGGCTGGACGTTGAAGTTGCAGGCTTCGTTGATGTAGCCTCCAAATTGGAATACGTCAAGGAACTCGGGTTCACCGCCGTCGAATTGCTTCCAGTGCAAGAGTTTGCGATGGAGCGTTCGTGGGGTTACAACCCTGCTGCTTTCTTTGCCGTTGAATCGGCTTATGGGCACCCGATGGATCTGAAGCGATTTGTTGATCGCTCACACCAACATGGATTAGCAGTTATCTTTGACGTTGTCTACAACCACGCCGGTCCAGGTGACAATCTACTCTGGCGATACGATGGTTTTCACAACAAAGACGATTTGTCTTGCGGAGGCATCTACTTCGAAGGTGGTCGCATGACCGACTGGGGACGTGGTCCCGCCTGGTGGAAAGAGG
Organism: uncultured Pirellulaceae bacterium; assembly: GCA_964411445.1. Classification (GTDB taxonomy): domain Bacteria; phylum Planctomycetota; class Planctomycetia; order Pirellulales; family Pirellulaceae; genus Aureliella. The sequence goes on along the minus strand of CAYPLE010000053.1, from coordinate 16,706 downwards.
AAGTGCAGGAGTACTTTTTTCAAAATGCATGCATGTATTTTGACGACTACAACGCAGACGGCTTGCGCTTCGACGTGACGACCCAAATTGATGGTGAGCCGCTTAGCAAGGTGATGCAGCGTCTGAAGGATCGTTATCCCGACAAGTACTTTATCGCCGAACACCTGCCTGCACATCCTTGGATCACCACCTACGGCAATTTTGATGCAACCTGGTTAGCCAAGAGCCATCATGAAGCTCAGCGGGCGCTCAATGGAGATGATCCGGTGAATAGAGTGAAGTCGTTCTTGGGCTGGGATGGATTCGAGCACACCTGGAACCTAGTCAAATACCCACTTGGTTCACATGACGATGTTGGTGATGATCACAACGGCAATGCGAAAGAAGGCTTGACGAATTGGGATGCGCGCCATCGCTACCTGATCGATCAGTTTGGTGGTCGCGATAACTGGCATGCTCGAGCCAAGTGCCGGCTTGCATGGGCGATGGGGGCAACGATTCCAGGCACACCAATGATGTTCATGGGCGGTGAATGCCACATGGGTGCTCCCAATGTCGCGTGGGGGTACTGGCACGACGGGTGGGATGCAAACGGAGATCACCGGTTCGATTGGTCGATTGCATCAGACGGTCATGCAGTCGAGATGCAGCGTCTTGTAGCAACTGTAAATGGCCTCAGATGTGCTCAGCCAGCTCTGCGGAGTGAATCATTGATCTCTACCCACGAAGATCACCAAAACCAAGTCATCGCATTCAAGCGATGGCATGGATCAAATGTCGTGCTTGCCGTGTTGAATTTGAGCGAAAACAACTTTAGCAATTATTCATATGGCGTATCCACGGACGGCCAAGCGGGAACGTGGTCGCAGATTCTTTGCACTCAAGATGATGAATTTGGCGGGTGGCATGGAAGTGGAAATGCGTTTCACCAACCGCATACGCGGTCCGATGGAAGAGTGTATATCAATCTGCCGAAGTGGAGTTTGATTCTGTTCGAATTGCAGGTCTAATTGAAGTGCTCTGGCGATAGAGCAAGTCAGATGGACAATTGTGAGACGATCACCATGACGATGGTTTGCAACGTGAGATATGCGATCACGCTGGCCACGAGTGCGATTGCGGCAACGAGGCAATGCAGGAATCCGCGGAATTTGTAGACCAATTTCCACGCGACAAATTGGTAGATAAAGCTCAAGAGCATATAGACCACTGTGGCTATGGCGAAGTTGGCAATTCCAAGTGCCGCAAGTACCACCACAACGACTGCGGCTATATTCTGGATAGCCAGAATGTAGGCGTTGGCAACAACATGCTCTGCCAGATTGAACTTGGATCGTCGGAAGCATAACCAAGTGATGCAGGCGTTGATGGGAAGTGCAAACAGCAGGAAGACATTCATCCAGGCAGAAGTGATCTCCGCAACTTTTTCGGCAAGCGTTTCGTCCAACGCTGCCTGAGCTCGCCGTGCATTCTGCTTAACCACCGGCTGTTCGGCAGATAACTCAATTTTGCCAAGCAGCTCTTTTGCTTCGTCAATTTTGACCTGCATTTCTTCTGGAGTGTCCGCTGTCAAATGCGGCGGCATTGCGGCTTGAATTGATTCAACGTTATCGTCGTGTGGTAGCACGAAAACGAACGCTGCGGTGACAATCGCACAGCACATTAACAAGTAGCGGATTGGATTTGTGAGTTTCTCTCGGTGACCGTCAAGGTATCGATGGATCGTTTTGCCAGGCCGAAGGCAGAGCTGCACCGTCGTGTACAGAGCCCCTTTTTCCAGTGCCATAAAATCGCAGAACTCATCCCAGACAAAACGAGTTGTTAGCCTGTCTTGGCGATCTGCGGACATAGCTTTTGCTACCGGAAGAGTATCGTTGTTGTGGCCTGACCTTAACATGTCCGTCGGTGGGACTGCGCAGCAACGCCTAGATCACTTGTTGAGCTTGTCCTAGGTCGACAATTTGCTTTGCGATGTCCAGTGAGCCAGCAACGATGATGGGTTCACAAATGAAAGGATTGCTTCTTTTGCCTTGGGGGTTGAGGAACACTCCACCGGCCTCTTCCAGGATGATTTGTGGAGCGGCAATGTCCCAGGCAGCCTGTTTGACAGATGCAGGGTTGTTGTCGTGGATGGCCGCACCCAAAGCGGACTTGCTTTCAGCGATTCGCATGGCGACGCCCGAGTAGGGAACGTTGGTGGTGACCAAGCTCGCGCCGGAGAGCGATCGTAGACGGCTCTGCAGAGATCTAAAGTACTCCGTTTCGTACTCAGATGAACCGTAATGATTCATTTCAACCCAGACATCTTTGAGCGAGCCACTAATGTCACATACCAGTCGTTTGGTGTCCTTCCACGCTCCCCTGCCCTTTTCTGCATAGAACCACTCTCCGGTGAGCGGAAAGTGGCAGACCCCAATTCTTGTTTCCGAATCCTGCCGAAGCGCAACCAAGACGGCTGGATAGGATCTACCAGCACGCATCAGGAAAGCGCTGGATGCATCGAGCGGATCGACGATCCACATGTTGTCCTGCTCACCCACGTCCGAGTTCAATTCTTCGGACATAATGACAATTTCCGAATTTTGGCGGATCCAGTCGGTGCTGACCCTGTCGGCTTGACGATCAATTTCCGATACGAGGTCGCCAACGCCCTTGCGTTCAATACCGTCGGCCTGGCCGCCACCCAAGTTCTCGTAGCCGTCTTTGATAATCTCGCCAGCCAATCGAGCACCCTCCAAGGCAATTGCCAGCTCGTTTGAGACGGTTTGGGCATGTTCCAGCAAGAGCTTGAAGCTCACGATTTTCTCCTCGTTGCGAATCTGAATCCTCGCCAGATTGTCGCAAGGTCCACCAAGATCAGCAATGCTGGATGTCAATGCACAGATTAAGCTTTCGAGAATTCACAGGCATGACTTGCGATGGGGCATCTGGAGTGGCCACCTAGCGGTCCAAATCCCCCGACCGCTGTCTTTCAAGTCCGCTAAAGCTGGGATTCAAGATTAGAAGGAGTGTAGATCGTGCGCAGTCACGAAAGCGTGGGAGGTCGACGTGGTTGCGGGATTCTGTGTCTCAATTTACAACGAACACGGGTGCCTCATTAAAATCGACTACCGCCCGATTTTTCGCCGTCCGTGTCCACGAAAATCCAATCAGGTTTGATCATGGCTGAACTGCCGGAAACAGACGTCGAGCACGTACGCAGACGCCCTGCGATGTACATCGGTCAAACGGACTTTTTTGGAGTGATTCAGTACTTTGTCACGGCGGTCAACTTTTTTCTCAATCGGAATGCGAAACAGATACGCGTAACCTTGGATGGCAGCGAGATCGAGGTTGCATCGGAGATTGAAATTGAGGACGAACTTTCCCGGTCCGCTGGTGCGTCTTGTTTCGAACAATTCCGTCACGATTGGGCTCACGGTGGCTACGATGGGCCGCTAATCAACGGGCTCTCTGAATGCCTCGTGGTAACGACCGCTGCGCAGTCTTCTGTGAAGCGGATTGTCTTTCGGTCGGGCGAGCGCGTTCAAGATTCGTCTAACGCTGACGTACCAAGTGATCTTGAGGGTTCTTCGCTTCGATTCCGACCAGACTGGTCGATCTTCACTTGTGATGAAGTCTCGCCGTACAACTTCGTCAGTTTCTTTCGGCGGCTATCTTATCTCCATCCCAGCGTGTGCTTTCACCTCCACGCAGAGGGAGAGACCATGGATTTTTCGAGCCCCGGTGGAATCCGTTCCTTGTTTGACGTTGTCGCTACGCCTTATCAAGTTCTGCATCGGCCAATTCACATCGAGCATTCCGATGATACGATCCGCGTCGAAGCTGTTTGGGCGTATCACAGTTGGTCTAACGATCTCGGTTTCTCATTCATCAACAACGGCAGAGCTGCGGAGGGTGGAACGCACGAACTCGGACGTGAGCTTGCGTTTGAGTCGTTATCCAAGAAACTGGATGCCCCCCGAGACTTCAGCGGCAATCGGCTCAACGGAATCGTCTACGTTATGTCAATTTACTACGCCGGAGCCGTATGGTACGGCTGCGTCAAAGAAAAGATCAAGAATCCAGAGCTAGAAGCGCTTGTTTCATCCATCCTTGTCGATAACTCTCTTCGCTGGGTCAATTCTCACCCAGACGTTGCAGCCCAAATCCCACATTTGCGACGTTTCAATTTTCCTGACATCTGGTTTCACAAGTAGCCCCATCTTGGCTTGCCGATTGGGGAGTCATTCATTCATTGGGTCTCAAGCACGCAAGCTGCCAACTATTCAAAACCCGCTGGTGGGGCCAGTGCCAACCGGCCGCCCCTTGATCAAGTTTTCGGCTAGGACCAACCTTGCGTCCTAAGACCAAAACCGAAAACCGCACACGCAATGGATATGGTGTACGCCTATACTTCGCCGACATTTCGTTTAGTCAGTAGCTTGATGCGAACCTCATTTCGTAAGTGAGCCCAATGGGAGAATGGGCTTAACCACCTCTGGCTTTGCGCTGCTGATAGACTTGACGAAACGCCTCACTGTCTATGTCGAGGCTCGGCCGGTTCTTATCAATCCGATTTCCAGAGAGGCTTCGATTCAGAGCATTCATGTCACCACTCGTTGCACCGAAAGCGCCGGTGTTGTCAATCGGCTCAGATTGAACATACGGTTTGGTTCTCGGATTCGACTGCCTGTGTTGTTTAATGCGAATGTGCTTCATGGCATTCTCGATAGCCTTCTTCTTTGCCACTTCCATTTGGATTTGGGTGTAGCCGCGAGTAATACCACTCGTGAGTCCCATCGAACCAGCAAATATCAGCCCGTTTCCAACGATTTCATTACCCACAACTAAGAGAAACTCTTGTCTCGTTGTACCAGCGTAGATGTGCCGATAGTAAGCCTCCTTAATATTGGCGTAACTGTCTCGGAAGTTGTCGATTCCATACTTGATTCCAATAGCCCCTGCTGTTCCGAGTACTATCTTTCCGACAGTCGAGCCAACAAGTACCGGCGCAGCCATGCCAGAAACGAACGAGATCACCGTCGATACCGCTCCGGCCAATGCAGCATCCTGCAGCGATCCCCCTCTATTTAAGGTTAGAATGCTCGTTCCCAACCCGACCAAAACAGAGCTGATAGCCAGCGTTTCCTTGACCGTGAAGAAGCCAGACGGGTCCGTTGCGGCTGTCGGGATATTGTGTGCGTAAACATACGCGTGTGTCGAAAGTGAGTCCGTTACAACTCCGCCGAAACGGTCCTGTGAAATGAATCGTCCGAGTTCAACATCGAGGAACCTGTCTCGCAAATAGACCAAGTTGATATCGCTGAACTGTAGTTCTCCCGTGTATCCTTCAGTGCCGTCAACGTCCGAAGCCAGGGGTTTTCCGAACGCAGAGTACAAAATGTGCTGGCTTACCGTCGCGTTGACATCACTATGCGCGTAAACAGTTCCCTGGTGATCTACATGATTGTAGGTCGACACTCCTCCTTTACTTGAGCCCCAAAGTCGGGACGTGCGAACATTTCTCTTCACTTCAGTTCCCACATGAGTCTCCAAAACGACTGGGTACTCCCTAGCAAGATCAAGTACGTATTCTGAAAGTTCACCATCTTTCGACCTAGCGATCAGATTGTCGGAGGCGTCATATTGAAATTCTGTAGTTTCTCCGTTGTGTACAACAGTTTTCAGTGTTCCGACTTTATTCCATTCCATTTCACGAATAACACGATCGTTTTCTGATTCCGCGACCAGCCTTCCGATTCGATCGTAGGTGTAGATGCGATCCGTTGCACCATGCGAGCGAACAAGCTGCTGATCCGCGTTGTATTCGAACTCCGTTGATTCCCCGCTAATTAGGTCTGATTCTATTATTCGGTTGCCGAGAATGTCGTAGGCGTATGCAAGGTCGACTTGCAGCGTTGCGGTGGCATGCGTCTCTCTTACTAGCCAGCCCGCTTCTGAGTAGTCATAGGTAGAGACGCTTCCATCGCCTCTAGTGATCTTTACAGGTTCGCCGTTTCGATTGCGCTCAATCTCAATCGATGACAATTCTTGACCCGCCCTCAGTAGTTTCTGAGACGCTAAATAGCCGAACCCGTCATAGGTGTTTACCTCAGAAATACCACTAGCAAAGTCTGCTTGGACGATGCGGCCAGCTAAGTCACGAGTTATCACAATACGATTACCATTTGGCTCGGTAATTGCCGACACCAAGTTCAATGAGTCGTACTCAAAAGACGTTTTCCCATCGCTCGTTTCGACTGCGATTAAGTTTCCGTTTTGGTCGTACTCGTATGTGACTTCGTGGCCCCTCGAATCGAGCGCGGATACGATTCGGTCTTGTTGGTCATACGCGAAAGACCAAGAGTGTTCAGTAGTACTTGCCGAGAGCAGCGTACCTGTAGGGGAATAGCCGTAGGTATAGTAACGCGTTCCATCTACATCGACACCGGTTAGCCAATTTCTGTTGTTGTAGGCGTATTCAAATAACACTCCATTCGCATCAGTCTCCGCGATGAGTCTGTCGAGGGCATCAAACGTCTGTTGTGTTTCGAAGCCAATCGCAGAGATTTCCGTTTTGGTCCTATTTTCTACATCGTGGACGAACTCCCGGCTGTTTCCAGTCGCGTCAGTTACTTTTGCTACTTGTCCAAATTCGTTGTGTTCAAAACTGGTTTTTGCACCGGTGGGGTCAATCACGGCACGTAATTTCCCAGTGGGGCCATAAAGATACTGCGTAGAACGCCCCATTGCGTCTGTGCGAGTTGCAACTTGTCCGTCAGGTCCATATTCGAGTTTTTCAATCAGACGCCCGTTGACCCAAGTGTGGGTTGGGTTACCAGAAGCGTTGAAATCAACAAGCGTTGAAATTCCTGCCGGATCCACGCTCTCTGTGATTTGTCCGTTTGCGTCGTGGGCGAATATCGAAAATCCGCCGTTCGGATAGATCACTCGTGTTTGGTTGCCATCAGCATCATATTCGTAAGAGGTTCTGTTTCCGTTGGCATCGATTTCACCAATCACTCGTCCAATAGCGTCATATTCGTAGTGGAAACGCGGGTTGTCGTCCAAGTTTTCTGGCGAATCGTCGGGAAAAATTTCTTCGATGATGTGTCCGACAGGATCGTATTTAAAGAAAGTCTGGCGCCCGAGTTCGTCGACCTGTGAAGTTACCCTCCCCAGTGCGTCAAAAGTCTGACTCTTTTTACTGTTGTCGAAATTAACCTCAGATTTAACGCGGCCAGAGTCGTCATATTCACGTCTTGATGTACCGAGAATGCTGTTCGTAACAGCTTCCAATAGCCCGAGGGCGTTGTATTGATACCGTTCGGTGATTCCAAGAGTTTCGCTCAGAACAACCCGCCCCTCTGAATCACGTGACAAATCCGTAGTTAGAGAAAAGTCCCGTCCACTCAGTTGTTCTTGAATAGTATCGCCTAATGGGTCAAGCGTGATGTCACGATGTGTTCCATGTGAGTACGAAACGCTCGTTGGCTTGCCAAACTGAAAATCTGAATACTCTACAGCCCCGCCAACAACAGGGTTTACACTTGTCAGCTGACCGATAGAGTCTGCTGACAATGTGGCAACATTTCCATCGCGATTGGTAACACTCGTGACGTTGCCTAAACCATCCCGCGTTAACGTCCAACTCTTGCCGAGAGGATCTGTGATGCGGGTCGGATTTTCGTATTCGTCATGATCAAGTCGAGTCACCAAGCCGAGCGGTGATTCTATTCGGGCTGGGACTTTCCTTCCATGCGCGTAACTGTAGCTCGTTGTAAAACCAAGCGCATCCGTCGTTGATACGATTCGGTCCTCGTTGTCATATGCAAAAGCTGAGCGGTTGCCTGACTCATCGATTTCGAGAACGACATTACCGCGGTCATCGAAGCCAATAATCTTGACATTACCCAATGGATCAGCTCGAGTAACACTTCTATCGACAATGTCGTAATCCGTATCAAACGATTCCCCATTGCCATTTGTAAAACGCACTAGGCGGCCTTCGCTGTCGAACTCCGTCCGAATGCCCGTTCGTCCTGAAGGGTCGAGTACTTCGAGGAGGTAATGGGAGTCCGGCTCGTATCGGAATGTCGTTACCTCTCCCTCTCGATTGCGAACAGAGACTAGGTCTCCGGCCGGCGAGTAGCTGTATTCAAAGGAGTTGGAAACCGGGTCAGATACTTGCGTAACTCTTCCAAGCGAATCCCGAGAGAATTGAATCTCTATTCCATCACCATCAGATCGAACTGCCGCATCAGAAAATTTAACTTGGTTGCCATACCGATCAGTAGCAGACAAAAGATCTCCGCTCGAGCCTTCTATCCGATAAGTAGTCCCTGCGCGAGTAGTAAGCACATACGCTCCACCGAAGTCGGGGGAGGCGGGGTTGTAGGGGATGCCGCCGGGGGCGTAGAGTTGGCCGAGTTCGTTGACTTGAAGGTAAGAACTGGTGCCGGTGCCGAGTGCGCTGGTGACGCCAGGATCAGGGGTGAAGCGGGGACGAGCGAGAACAAGGTTGTTGCCACCAAATCCAGGCAGCACTCGAATGTCCGGGTTGAAAGTGAAGCCTTGCCGACCTTCTCCCGGAACATTCAAGTACACTTTCACGCCCGGGCGTAATGGCGTGTAAATGCCGATGTCTTCAAGTCCGCTCTTCGGCAATCCAACGCGAAGATCCGTGTTGCGATACTCAAGCCGCCAGCCGTAGCCAAAGTCGCCTTGACGGTCCGCTTGCAAGGTGTCGTAAATCCGAGTGATCTCGATGGGAATTCCGGCAACCGGGATCACCATGTCAGTGAAACTCAGGCTGAAATTGCCAAGCTTCAGTTCGCCGCTCAGTCCAACATTGTGTTCGACGACGTTGGCGGTGCCTTCCGTGGTGGCGACTTGCAAGCGGATGACGTATTCGTCGTTCAGCAACAAGCTGGTATCCCACACGCCAAGTTCGCCATCAACCACGGGATCGGTACTGCGAACGATCTCGGTAAAGCTGGTTTCATCCACGTGGCGATAGGAAAGCGTGTAAGCTCCAAAGTTCTCATGGTCGGCCGTACCGGTGATCGATACCATGCCAAAGGCTGTGCCATTGTCCGCTGGGCTGCTAATGATCGCTGTTGGGACTTCAGGGCCCGGGTTCGTCGACCAGCCTTCGGGGACATCGTAGTTGAACGAAATGCTTCGAGTCGTCGTGTTGCCGTTGACGTCGGTTGCAGTCGCTGTCGCATTAATGGTGTCAAAGAACCAGTCGTCAAAGTTGAACGTCGCAGTGCCTGCTGCGTCCAGCGGGATGTCTTGCCCGTTGGCAGTCAGCGTCAGCGAAGCAACTCCGACGTTGTCGATTGCTCTCGCAAACACGACAAAAGGGCCTTGCCAGGGCAGAATGTTGCGTGAGGCGTCGTTGGGCGTTTCGATCAAACTGACTCTTGGCCCTTCGGTGTCAGCGACGACGTCCAGAGTGAAGCTTTGCATCGCTTGGCCGCCACGCGAATCACGGACGATGACTTCGAAGTCATGCGTACCAATGTCATCGTTTGCGGATTGCCAAGTTAGGCGACCGAAAGCATCGATCTCAGCCCCCACCGGTGCCTCGACGAGCGAAAAGGTCAGTGCGTCACGATCCGCGTCGCGGGCCATCAAGTCGTATCGAAATGCTGCACCGGCAACCGACGTTGTGGGTGCTTCGCCCAAAATTGCGGGCGGCGAGTTCTCTGCGAGCACGTCTAGCTGGTAAGACTCGACGGCCGTAGCTCCACCTTCGTCTGAAGCGATAATCGTGATCACGTGCTGGCCAGCTTGTTCGCTGCTAGGCGTCCACGACAGCTCACCGGATACTGCGTCGATCGCCATACCAGCGGGTGCCTGCCCCAGACTGAAGGATACTTGTTGGCCTTCGGGATCCGCAGCAACCACAACGTAACGATATGTTTCGCCAACTGCCGTGAAGCGTGGTGCCGCAGACTCAATTTCAGGCGGCAAGTTCGCGGCGCCATCTGCAACCAAAACTCGCAGAGCTTGCGTGGCGGCTCCGCCAATTCCGTCGCTGACTTCGATGACGACGTCTTGTTCGCCCAGTTGGTCGGTTGTAGGCGTCCAAGTGATCTCGCCGGTCGATTCAACGATCGTCATGCCTGCTGGAGCGGTTAGCAACTGGTACGTGAGCGGATCTCCTTCCGCGTCGTTGGCTCGAACACTGTACAGGTAGCCAACTCCCACGGCTGCTTCAGTCGGTGGAATCGACGTAATTCGTGGTGGGCCACCGAAGCGTGACACAGCAACCTCGAACGTCTGCTCGTCGGTCTCGCCGTCAGGATCTGTGACTCGTAGTGTAACGCTGTGTTCACCGCGTTGGTCGGCAGCGGGCGTCCAGCGGAGCGTACCATGCGACGGATGCAAACTCATTCCCACTGGACCGTCAAGCAGTGCGTAGGCGAGTGCGTCCAAGTCGGCGTCATCTGCTGCAATGTCGTAAGCGAAAAGCTGGTCGATGGTGGCCGAGTATTGCGGGTCGGAGGTAATCTCTGGAGCGGCGTTGACCGAGCGTCCGAGGACTTCGATGGCCATAATGTGCTGCTCGGTGTCGCCGTCTGGACTCATCGCCTCTAGCTCAATTGCGTGCCGGCCAAGCTGTGCATTGCCCGGTGTCCAGCGCAGCGTGTTGTTCGAATCAAGTGTCAGCCCCGCAGGTCCGGAGACGAGCGTCCAAGCAAGCGGACGAGCGAGGGCGTCACTGCCACGCAGTTGTGCCAAGTAGTCTTGACCCATTCCAACTCGATTGCGAATCGGCTTGATGTTGAAAGGTGTGGCCGGAGGCTGTTGGTCGAGCACTTCGACCGCAAAGTCGACATGGCTCGTATTGCCACCCGAATCTTGCAGTTCGATGGAAAAATCTTGTGAGCCGACGGCGCTTGCCGCGGGCGTCCAACGCAACTCGCCTGTCGTGGGCTCGAGAGTTGCGCCATCGGGGCCGTTTCGGAGTGTGAACGTGATGTTGTCCTGTTCAGCATCTTGGGCGGCAAAATTGATCGCGTAAGCTAGGCCCGCGTAGGCTTTGGGAGGATTGACAGGCTGGAAGCCGGTCCCACTAAGGATTGGAGCGGTGTTCGGGGCGGTTACGGTCAGGTAGAAGTCGTGCAGCGCAATTGAGCCGTCTGCGGCGGTTGCTCTTAGCACAACCAGGTGTTCGCCGACCTGAGCAATCGAGGGACGCCAAGCAACCAGGCCTGTTGTTGGATCAAGGGTCATGCCTTCGGGTGCCAACGAAAGATCGTAGGTGATCGAGGGTTCACCAATGCCCAAGGCGATCGAGGCGTAGCTGAATGTCTGCCGAGCTTCAACTTCTACGTGATTGCCAACTAGGCCAGGCGGCATGGTGACAAAATGGACTCCGCCGGTGACTGAGGTGTTGGTCGGCCCGAGCGTGAAGTCGTTGCCTTCTAGAACTTCGTCGGTTCCAAGCGTCACCGTCAGACCGTCACGTCCTGCTGAATCCGCCCAGCCCGCTGGTAGATCAGGACGGATCGTATAGGTGCCCGCATCCAAACCGGTGAGTGCAAAATTGCCGTTGCGATCGCTCATGGCGACTGGTTCGTCATCGCCACGCTGGCCGTCTCCGTTCAAGTCAACGTAAGCTTTCCAATAACTGATTGCGCCGCCGTCTTCGGTCTTGAGTTGCCCGCGTATCTGGCTCAGCGACAATTGCTCAACTGGCAAGTCATAGCTCGGTACTGCACCTGGGTTGAGTTCTCGGACAATTTCAGGTTGTACCGTCGCAGTGAACTCGGCGGGCGTGCTGTATCCAGCCACAGGTGATACTTTGACCGGATACTTCCCAGGCAGCAGCCCTTCAAAGCTGTAGTTGCCGTCGCCATCTGTGGTCGCTTGAGGTTCGTGAGGATCTGGATAGCTATTACCATTGGCATCGATCCACAGGTGCCAACCTTCCAAACTTTGCTCGGCAGGCACGCCCTCTTCGGTACCGTCGTCCTGAACACCATTGCCGTTGAGGTCATCGAACAGGTGCCCAGCAATACTACTACGAAGCTCAGGCACAACCCCTACCGTAAACGACTGCCTGTCACTTCCACCACGACCGTCTTCCACCTTGACAGTGAAGTTGTAGTTGCCAACTTCCGTCAAACCGGCTGCGACTTGCGTCTCTCCGCCGTTACTGATGCGATAGCCAATGTTGTTGTAAATCGAATGGTCGTGCACCGAGCGGTAGTTTGCATTGTCTTCGAAACGGTAATCAAGAATCAGGCTCTCTTCGTTCTCGTAGTGCCGCGTGAGACCTTCAGCAATCTGCGGCTCACTGCGGGCGTAATTCCAAACTCGATAGTTGTCGAGACTTGCGAAGGTCGGCCAGCCAACGCCAACATTCTTGATGCCGGGTGTCGCGTCTAGTGGTCGAGGCGTTGAGAAGCTGGCTGAGTCTACTTGATGGCCGTCGATGAACAGACTACCCGTTCCCGTTTCCGCATCGTAAGTGACGGCCACGTGCATCCACCGGCCGACTTCGGCAAGTCCATCGTGGTACAGCCGAATTGTCTCGCCGCCGAGTCCAATGTCAGTCCGAAACGTTTTGTCGGCCAGGACATAGGAACGAATGCCCTGTTCTCGAAACATCTCGCGCTGGAACGGCCAGGTGGTGAGGTCGGAGAATTGAAACCAGCCTTCCATCGTGATGCTCTCTGGCTTCAGCGATTCGGCAAAAGGAACATTGATGTAGCCCGCTGCACCCGCAACTCCGTAGGCCTCTGCCTGCGTGCGTCCGTCCCAGAACAATTTACCGGTTGTCGGATGGATCGTCGCTCCTTCGGGTCCATCGACCAAGCTGTACCTTAGCGGATGGTTGTCGTTGTCGAGTCCACGCGCTGCATACGTAAAGCTTTCGTTGGCTCCGATCTCCTGGCGAGGTGTAGTGGCGATGATGGGAGCGCTATTTTCGCGGGCTGGCTCCACTTCGATCTTAAAGCTCTGAGTTGCCACGCCGCCGCGGCCGTCATCCGCTGCGATGGTTATGTCGTGCGAGCCTACTTGGTCGGGTGACGCGGCCCACAACAGTTCACCGCTTGTTGCGTTGATGATCAGTCCGCCCGGACCATTGACAATCGCATACGTCAGGGTGTCGTTGTCCGGGTCAATGGCGTCGCTGTCGTATCGGTAGACTTCATTCGGATCGAAGCGGTTGTAGATGACTGACACGGTATCGTCGCCTTTATTGGTCACGACTAAATCGCTGCGACCATCTTCGTCAGCGTCGGTGACAGACACGCGAGAAGGTTGTTCGCCAACAACAATGTGTTGAGCGCGAGCGAACTGATTGCTGCCAAGCCCGTAATGGATGCTGACAGCATTGTTGTCGGGCAGTGTTGCTACTAAGTCTGGATTGCCATCATCGTTGAGATCCAGTACGGCTACATCGGAAGGAGCATCTGATAAGTTGACGTAGGCAGGGGAGCTGACAGGCTGGAAGCCTATCCCACTCAGGATCATCAAGCGATTCGTCTCCGGCAGTGTGATGACTGCATCAAGCTGATCATCGCTATCGGCGTCTGCGATCACAAAGCGACCGGGCTGGTCACCCAGAGAAATTGCTGTTGGCTCACCGAGCGAGGCTGTACCATTACCCTGGAATAGCCATAACGCATTGGCAGTGTCGTCTAATACCAGAACATCTATGTTTCCGTCGCCGTCGACATCACGGGCTTCGAGATCCACGGGCCCCGAGTTGAGCATCCCAGGCTCTGCAACCGGGGATTCGATACTCGTGTACCCACCGTCCAGCGATCCGCTGAAGACAGTGATACTGCGACTTGCGCGGTTGGCGAGGAGCAACTCGAGCTGGCCGTCCCCGTTCAAGTCAGCAGTTGTGACCGCCTTAGGAGCGCGACCGGTTTGCAAATCGGGCAAACGTGTCATCTCGCCGAGATTGTCGCCGACAAAGATCTGCAGCCGTTCCATCTGTTCTTGGATGGCCAGCACCTCTTCGTTGCCGTCCCCGTTGAGATCGACGGCAATTATGTCAACCAAGTCATCTCGGCGGCCCATGTAGAAGGCGATTTCGTCGGAGGTCGTACCGCCCGAGTTGTAGACCAAGTCTAGGTGCCCGTCATTGTCCCAGTCGATGAAGGGCTCGCGAGTACCCAAAGGTTCAGCGTGCATATTGACGCCGTCGACGACCTCAAAGTTGCCTTGGCCATCGCCTTGCCAAAACAAGAAGGAACCATTGATGTCAGCACCAACCGACACCACGAAGTCCAGGTTTCCGTCGTCGTTGAAGTCAACTAGCCAGCTATCACGCCCCCGCTGATTGGTGCGGACGGCATCCAGCCAAATGCCCGTAGCAGAGAAATTTCCGAGTCCATCGTTCACGAACACGCGGGCGCCTAGATACGTGTGTGCAATTAAGTCCAGATCGCCATCGTTATCGATATCACCCGTCGCAAAATCTCCGGCGCTAACGACGGCGCCATAGATTCCGTTCTGCTGCGATTCTCCATAGCCTTCCAGCTCGGAGTAGCGAGTGAAGTCGCCTGCACCATCGCCTGCGAACACTACGACCTTGATCGGAGAAGCTGAACTGTATTCTTCGCGTTCGGCAGTGAGCAGATCAGGTATTCCGTCACCCGTGAAGTCGGCCAGATCCCAGGACTCTTCCCAGTGCGATACGTTGACGCCTTGCGATCCAGGAGCCAGGGTATAAGTAAAACTCCTGGTGAACGTACCCGGGTTCATTGGGTCGTTCAAAAAAGCATCGAAATATGTGCCGATTTCGACCTTCGCAACGAAATCCATGTAACCATCGAGATTCAGGTCGGCCGCCTCAATCGTGTTGTAGCCATAGAAGCCTCCGCCGCCAATATTCTGATTGACGCTGAACGTACCGTCGCCATTGGATAGCCCGACGTAGAGGCCGCCTTCCAGATTGGAAACCACATCATCCAAGCCATCGTTGTTGTAGTCCGCTACCGCGGCTACCCAGCCTGGCCTTCGAACGCCGGCCGCCGGAACAAAATCACCGAAGGTGCCATCTCCGTTACCAAATGCCGTTACGTCCGACGCCGTGTCGAGAATATCGACGATGCCGTCGCCGTTGAAGTCTCCGAAGTGGGCAACATCGTTCCAGGCAGTGGTTACCCATGGCTCAGTCCGCGTACGTCCAAACTCTCCTGGCCGAGTGCCAAAGAGAATCCCGACAGACTGCTCATCGGTCTGCCCCCCGAAGCTGTTGTCGGTAGTGAAGTACGAAACATCGATCACACCGTCTGAGTTGTAGTCGCCAAAGAGCGCACCGCGAACGGTTGCATCGGTGGAGGCAAGCTTTACTCCCGTCGACACATCTGGAATAGCGTATTCGCGAAGCAAAAAGCGTCCCGTTCCATCGTTCAGACCAACGGTGACACCTTGCTTGCCTTGCTCGGAACCGTAGGCAATGTCGAGATCTCCATCACCGTCCACATCCATAGGCTCAAAGCCTGTCGCCCAGTTGTCAGGCCTTAGCCGAACGTCGGTGCCTTCCTGTTCAAGGTAAGTGAATTCGACGCCGTCCTCTTGACCGACCAACAAGTCTAGCTTGCCACGCCACACGTGATGGACAAGGATGTCATCTTGTCCGTCGCCGGTAAAATCACCGACCACGAGCCAGTCGGGTCCGTAAAACGCGTGGGCATTCGGCGGAGTGATCTCATTGACCATTGAGAACCCACCATTGCCGTCGTTGTGGAACACTTGGATGAACGGGTAGTCTCCGGAGATCACGAAATCCATATCCCCGTCACCGTCTAAGTCACTCAGGCTGTACGGGGCATTGGTCTCGCGAAAATCTGAAGCTCTCGTCTGTCGAAATTCGTTCGGCGCCTCGAAAGTTCCGTCCCCAACTCCGCGACTCCAGAAAAGATGTCGGTTGCTTCCGCGAGTTTCAAAAGTCCGTCCGAAGAGGTCGGGTACTCCATCTCCGTCGATGTCTTCAACTACAAAGTCACCTATGATCGTTCCCTCGTAGGACGTCTCCATCATCGGCTCGAATGTTCCATCACCATTGCCTAGTGACACAAAGAGCGCGCCTCCGTCGTGGTACTCCGCAAACAAGATATCCGCGATGCCATCGGCGTTTACGTCTTCTACCAGAATCGATCGAACGTAAGTCTGGTAGCTGTAAATCTCTCGCTCATAGAGATCGACTGGCTGTCCGAACAATCCGTCTCCGTCATTTAAAACCACCGAAAGCATGAACGTGCCGACACTACTATCGCCGACTCGATCGAAGTGGTGTCCGACGACCAAGTCGAGGTGTCCATCGCCGTTGAAGTCACCATGGTCGTAGGTGGAGATGTCGTAGAATTCGTCGATTGCTCGCTGGACAGCAGGTGCGCCAAAATCGACGACGGTGCCGCTATCAAGCCACTGACCATTGCGTATTGGATGGCCGGTCGAATAGCTCGTCGTATCGTCGAAGCGATCGTTGTTCTCGCCAGCGTAAACGCCGATGGTTTGATCGGCGGCGTTGGCGGTGACGATGCGAGGCCCGCGGAAGCCGCTGATGACGGCGGCTCCGGCTGGACTAGAACCAACGCCGACCGTGGTGATCTCAAATCCGCTGGACGCAATCGCCTCAGTGACGGGATCGGATGTAAAGATAGGCGGGCGGTTCTGCTGAACTTCTTTCACTTCGACCGAGAAAGCCTGTTCGACGTATAGTCCATGTGGGTCGGTCGCACGAA
>CAYPLE010000052.1:36118-42036 GCA_964411445.1 uncultured Pirellulaceae bacterium | reverse complement strand
CACGCTTCATTGTAGCCACCACAGCCAAGATCGACACAGTGGTGATTTTCGAGTCGAGCCGGCCGGTCGCTTCGCTGATCGGGTTGGCTCGCTCTGTCTCGACCCGAGTTCTTCACCCTCCCGAGGGAGGGTGGAGTCGTGTTTTTCGCGAGGGAGGGCCCCGTTGCTACTGGCCGTTTAGATCCAGCGCGGCGTCGATCAAGATTCCAAAGGCCTCGCGTGGCGTTTTGTCGTAGGCCTGATTCGGAATCTCGCTATTGTTCACCAATTGTTCACTGCGAGTCATGAAGTCGCGGATTTGCTCAGAGGTCAAGTTGGGTAGCACCTCTAAACCCATCTGGTCTTCGCGAACTTTCGCACAGGGTTGAAGGGCAAATTCGATATTATTGCGGCTCAACTCTCGCTCCGCCGCCATCCGCATCAAGCGTTGGGTCAGGCGCTCGAGCGTTTGCTTCTCCACATCAGAAAGATCGGATTCGGCAGCTTGTGCTTGGATGGACTGCACTCCTCCCCAGAGCAAGACGGGGTTGTCAGTGAGACAGTTTCTCAGGCGTAGGAGTTGTTCTTTGTTGATTGTCTTTTGTTGAAGTTTCGGGATCAGGTCGTTCAACTGCTTGACGATCGAATCCTTGTCCTCGGTAGCAAGTTGGCTCTGCTTGACCCAAGGAATCAACTGCTCGCGAATGCCATCTTCGGCCATTGGGTACTGATCGTAGAACATAAACCAACTGCCGATGCCACAGAAAGCGCAGACGGCAGCCAGACCGAGAATGCAGATGACCAGGCACGCAGGTCCCAGGGAAGGCTCTTTGTGCTCGGCATTCTTTTGCTCGGCATCCTCTCTTGGGCTCTCTTTATCTGCGGGCGCCCCGGTGGATTGTTCTGTGTTCTCCGACTCGTCTTTATTCATTGCCAAAATCGTACTCAATCTTCAAGATCTCAAACTTCAGCGTACCTTTGGGCACGTCAATTTCGACTTTGTCGCCGATCTTTTTGCCCATCAGAGCAGCACCAATCGGACTGGTGGAGAGGATCTTCCCAGTGTCGTAGTCCTCGTCCCCTGCCCCGACGAGCGTGAATTCTTCTTCGTCGTTGTAGTCTAGATCTTTGACCACCACGGTGGCTAGTAAGCCAACTTCTTCTTTGTTCAGCTTGCTCGGATCGATGATGTAAGCATTGGCGATCATCTGCTTTTTCTGATTGATCTTTGCCTGCAGCATGCCCTGATTCTCGCGCTGAGCGTGATACTCGGCGTTCTCTTTCAAGTCACCTTCAGCGCGAGCTTCGGCAATCTTTTCTGCAACCTTGGGCATCTCGACGTTTTCGAGCTGTTCGACCTCGGCTCGAATCTCGTTGTATTTTTCGCGAGTCATTGGGACCATCTCGGCCATGGCTCATCCTTTTTCTTGCTGCTAGTTGCTCGCTTGGGCGTAAAACCAGAATTACGCCATTGGTTTGCTTTAGGCATCAAATGCAGAAATCGCCGTCTGATCACCATCGTGCTCTCCGCAGGCTCTGCAGTGCATGAAAACGATCAAACGACGACCTTGTGATCTGGCCAGTCTTATCTTCGGGGAACGATATTCAAGAGATTTCGTCGCCGGCTCGCCTCATCGCGGCTGAGAATCCGGGAAGCCTCCTGGGATGTTTCCCCTATGCTATCATCGCCAACAATGGATGTGTTGGACGTGCTCTCAACTAATTTTAACCCATCGGCAGCGATCCAAGAAGTGGCAGCCGCCATGCAGCGAAGCGCCGCCAGAGCAAGTCAGTTTTTCAAATTGTGAAGCCTTTTGAGCTAAGCGGCACGAGTCGCCTGGTTCGGTGCTATGTGCAAGCAGCATAAAGGCCACGTTGTGTATGAGCGATGCGGGACCGTACGGCCGTTGATTGAACGCAGTGGTTGCTTCCAGTCGCCAATGAGGAGTCGTCGGTTGCTCGCGTCGCCTGTTTCGGCCAGACTGCCCATGTCACAATGACGAACAATGACGCCCGCAATAATGAATGACGTGATGGACCTGCCTTTGGCAGGACAGTTGGACTGGACGCAAGGTGCACTAGACGATGGCAAGCAACGACAGGCCAGCGGGCAGCCCGCCCGAGTTTCCTGATGATGCAAACGCTGATGCAACCATCGAGGCGTCTTTTGCGCTCTTGGAACTGTGCCTCCAACAAGCGGCTGAGATTGCCCCGGTAGACAGCGCTGGTGAGTTGATTGGGCTACTGCCAAGTGCGTCCGGCGAATCGACGCGTTTGATTTTGGTTGAGTTGATCAAGTTTGATTTAGCCGCTGCGGCCGAAAAAGGATTGGGGCGGAAACTTGGGTTCTACTGGCCAGACGTTGGTGAGTTGCTGCCCAGTGAACTGGTGCCGTTTGATCTAGTGCTGGAGGAAGTGCAGCTACGGCGGGCTGCCGGCGAGCGACCCTCCTGGGAAGATTACCGCCAGCGGTTCCCCGATCTAGCTGCAACCATTGGTAAATGGCTGGCTGGCGGCGACACCCAAGAATTTACCGGAGTGACCTCACGAGTTCCAGAACTGCCCCTTGGACAGACGGTCGACGATTTTCACATACTTAAACAACTGGGCCAAGGCGCCTTCGCACGTGTCTACCTCGCGCGACAAGAATCGATGCAACGCCTAGTTGCACTAAAGGCGACCTCGCGTGGTAGCTCCGAACCACAGGCTCTGTCACAGTTGGATCACCCGAATGTTGTTCGAGTCTTTGACCAACGTGAAATTACCGCACCGCCCACCATTCTGCTTTACATGCAGTATCTCCCGGGTGGGACGGTTGCTGACACCATCAAGCATGTCCGGAATTTGCCACGCAAGTTGCTCGCCGGGCACCATGTCTTGGAGGCCATCGATCAGAGCTTGTTGGCAGCCAACCAGTCGGTGCCCGAGCAGTCCGCCATTCGGTCTGCCATCGCTGGTATGTCTTGGGCTGAAGCGGTTAGCTGGATCGGGATTCAATTGGCTGAAGGTCTCGGCTACGCAGACGAAAAAGGAGTCTTGCACCGGGATGTTAAGCCAGCGAATATCTTATTGTCCGGCGAGGCGATCCCGAAACTGGCCGACTTCAATGTAAGCTGCAGCGGATTGGGTGGCCGCGCGGGTGCGGCTGCATATTTTGGAGGTTCGCTGGCATACATGTCGCCAGAGCAATTGCAGGTTGCCGACCCGCTCGACAGCATGACGGCCGACAGGCTAGACGGAAGAAGCGATTTATATGCGCTCGGGATTGTTCTTTGGGAGCTTTGGCAAGGGCGTCGACCATGGCAGCAATCCGACGTTGCGGCAAGCTGGACAGAAGCAGTGCAGCTTCAGCGGAGTCTACGCGAAAAGCAGTTTGAGCCAGAGTATCCAGCCGAAACGGCGACCGAGCGAGCGCTGGAGCAGGTTGTTCGTGATTTGTTGAGCGTCAATCCTGACCAGCGACCCCGCAGTGGCAAAGAAGCTGCTGCGCGACTGAAGTTGGCGTTCTACCCCGACTTGGCAAAGTGCTTTCAACCAGCCAAGAACAGTCTGGCGGGTTGGCTGCTCATGCTGCCCGTGTTGCTGGTTGGCATGGGCTTGATCTTCGGGCCGAACACAGCCGCCAGCGTTTTCAACTACTACTACAATCATCAGCGGATGAAAGACATTGATCCAGCCTTCCAGCTCGAAACGGAAAGTCGATCCGCTGCGGTCGACATCAAGGAGAGTTTGGCCGATGGTTTGTTGATCGAGGGGATCGAATCTGACTTTCGCTACGTGGCCAATATTGTCAACGCGATCGTATTTCCTCTCGGTGGCGCGTTGTTCTTGTTGATCATGTGGCCCATTGTCAAGATTGTGCGTCGCGCGCGTCAGGGGCTTGCTGCAACCAGCAAGGACCTCAATCGCCTTTGGCATATCGGGAATTATGCGACGGTGATTTGTGGTGTTCTGTGGACGGTATCCGGAGTGGTTTTCGCAGCTTCGTTTGCCGTGATGCATTCTGAATTTGACTTAGACGATGCGTTTCACTTTTTCGTTTCGCTGGTTCTGTGCGGAGGCGTCGCGTGGATCTACCCCTACTTCGGCATGACGTTGTTGGCGATAATCGTCTACTACCCAGCAGTGATCGCCCCCACGATGAGCGACCCAGACTTTGACCGAAGATGTGCGGCGGTTCGCAAGCAGATGCGGTGGTATCTCTTGTCGGCGGCGATGATCCCCCTTGCCGCTTTAGGCATGATCGTCCTGAGTGATCAGGCTCATGAGAACCTGATCCTCGCGGGCGTCATGATGACAGGGATCGGACTCGTCGCCTCATTCTACGCGCATCAAAAACTAGACAGCACGATGAATCAGCTTTCCCGAGTGCTGGGTGACGACGAAGTTCGTGTGCTGCCAATCGTCTAAAAGTCTAGCCGATGGACTTACGGTTCGCGGGGAACCGGGTTGTCAAGCAGCTCAAAGTCAGCCCTGAGCTTCTCGGGTTGGACCGGCTCGGGCTGAGGCAAGAATCCTGGGGCGGCACGCTTGGATTCAGGCAACTGGGAGACATTCATTGCCTGATCCAGCGGGTTCAGCCCAAGTATGGCTTGCAAGTCCGCGAGTGCGATGAACCAGTTTTGTTGTGCTTCGACGAGCTTGATTTCATTCTCGTTGACTTTGGTTTCGAGAATGTTGATGTCGATCAAGTTCGTTTTTCCGATACCGAGTCGGTAAGCTTCTTGGTAACTGGATAGCACGCCAATTGAGAGCCGAAGCGCTTCTTCCGCTTGGATGATGTTCTGTTCCGAAAGGTCCAGCGCAAATCGAGCGCGTCGTAGCTCAGCTTCGATCTTGTTCCGCGTTAGTTGCAACTTTGCGGCGACTTGATTGATCTTGCCCGTCGTTTCGGTGAACTTACCAAGGGCTTTATTTCGCTGAAGTGGCACCTCACCTTGCAAGCCGACCAGCAATTCGAATTGCCCCTTGTCGTTCGAGCTCGATGCTCTAATGCCTGTGTCTTGCGAGGCCTCCGCAATGACGTCGAGGCTCGGGAGCATGTCGTTGCGCGCAAGCCGTCGGTCCATTTCGACTTGTTGCATTTCGAACCGCAGTAGCTGCGGCTCAGGGCGTCGACTCAGGGCTGCTGAAAAGTCCGTTGCAAAATCCTTTTGAGGAAATGACTGGATCACAGGGAAATGCTGGGGGATCCATTCCAACCCAGGAGCAATAGGTCGTCCAGCCTCGTCTCGGATGTAGATCGACAATTTGTTCGAGACTTCATTGAACTTTTGAGCTGCCTTGTTCATTTCGAGCGTTCTCGCCGCTACCAGTTGGCGGTTGTAGTCTAGCTCTACATCGGGACGCCTATTTGCCTCGAAGTCCAACTGTAGCTCAGTACCACGGTTGATGGCCAGATCTAGCAGTTCCCGCTGCGCTTTCAAGAACGCGCCTGCAGCGACCCATTGCCAGTAGACCGTTGCAGCCTCTTGTGCAGTTTCGAGGATAGCCAGTTGGACGATTGGATCTGCTGCTCGTGTTGCCAATGAGGCTTGAAAGACGGCAACCCGCTGCGGATCGATGGCCCTGCCCTGCAACAGCGGCTGGGCGAAGGCGAGTTTGAACTCGCCGCCTTCGTTCGTTTCACGTTCTTTGTACCAAGGCTGGAAGTCGCCACGGCCAATGCGGTACCCCGCTGACACGTATCCGCCCCACCAGGTCTGCCGAGCGACACCGATTCCATTTCGGAAGTTGCGGTAGAAACCCGTTGGCTCACTAAGCGAATAGCCTTGTAATTTTGTGTCGTAGGCTCCCCAGGCTTGTTGGAGCTGACCACCGGCTATTTGCCGCTCTTGACGGGCAGCTTGAATCATCGGGAATGACTGGTAAACACTGGCGATAACGTCCGCAATCGACAGTTGTGATTCACCGGCGTATCCGGTTGTTGGTTTGTCTGG
>CAYPLE010000052.1:0-36018 GCA_964411445.1 uncultured Pirellulaceae bacterium | reverse complement strand
GGAGCCGCCTGAATATTGGGGGGCATCACTTCTGGCAACGGTGCGGTCTGGCCCGTTTCGCCCAACTGAGTGGGAGGGGCTTCTTGAGCGACAGGCCGTGTGTAGGCGATCGGCCGCGCCGCAACAGGTTTTGCGTGCAAGTGTGTGTGCGCGTTGGCCTGGTTTTGCGCGTGGAAAGCGCGTGGCACAACCGGCACGTTGGGAAGCCGCTCGATGCGAGAGGGGGCCTGACGAGTCGATTCGTGCTGAGAGACGGGATGTTGTTGCAGCGTTTGGGCTTGAAGCGAGCTGGTTGCGCCTGCTAGCAAAGCCACTGCGCCGACCCATCGAGGAGTTGTAAGCTGCGTGCCAAGTCGCAAGCACTTTGCAAGCAGCGAGCGTTGGATCGATCGCGGCATTACGCCTTCGGCAGCTTGACCTTCGATCCTTTGTCGTCCTTGCTTTTGCCCTTTCCTGGTTCTTCGTCCGAGACGACTGGTGGGAATCCGTTCAACTGACGCCATATCTCGTATCCAAGTGGTACGCGTTTAAGAAGCACCCATCCGTTTGCTCTCACACCTTGCCGTAGATATCGGCTATCCGGCCAATCGCTCTCTCCGTCAAAGTGCTTGTCAGGCGTAACAAGTACCCGAAAGTTCCCTTTGCCATCATCAGTTGGGAAAACTCGGTTGACTTTACCGCCGAACGTGCCGACGGCTACACTTGGCCAGCCAACAAACTGAACGGCCGGCCATCCTTCAAATTGCAGTCGAACCCGATCTCCCTCGTGGATGAGCGGCATATCGTTTCCGCTGACCCGCATCTCGACCGCCAGATCCGTCGTCTCGGGGACGATCACGCACAGCGCATCGCCTTTCTTGATGATGTCGCTTCCCACGACGCCCTGCCATTGCTGGATGTAGCCGCTTCGCGGAGCCTCGACCGTCAGCCGGTCATATTCTTGCATTTTGGTTTCTAGTTCGGGAAGCTTCTGTCGGATCTCGGACAGGTCTCCTTCTAGTTTGCTGATGTCGATGTCGGTCTTATCGTTCTTGACTTGGACCTCGGCAGCCTTCGCGGCAAGCTCAAGAGTCTTCACCGAAAGGTCCGACTGTGCTTGCTCGAGAGCGTTTTTCATTTCATCCAGTTTTTGCTTTGCAGCCAGCGCAAACTGTTCCATCGAGTAGAGATCCTGGGACGAAACCAGACGCGGCGTTACAGGGATTGCGTTCTGCCATTTGTTGCGTTTCTCAAGGTACTCAGCTTCCGCAGCGGAAACCTTGTTGCGGGCCTGTTCGACTTTACTTTCAGCGACTCGCTTGGCATCAGCTAGCGATTCGGTAATGCGTTCTCCCGATTCTTTCTGGCTCGCGCTGAGTTGTTTGGCGAACATAAGGGCCTGAGATGTGTTTCGTTCTTTCTCGCGGAGAGCATTGATGCTGTCTTGCAACTGCGCAACGGCACCAACGGCCAGCGGCACGATTTCAACAATGGGTTCCCCTGCTTCAATGTAGGAGCCTTCGCGAAGGTCGGTGCGAACGGATTTGATTTGACCTTCTGCCGGGCTGAAGACCGGTTGCGGTCTCTGCTGCGGATCCAGAGCAACGACCGTCCCTGTTCCGCGTGCTGTCTGACGCCAAGGCACAAAGACCATTAGGATGATCGTGGCAATCAGCGCGTATAGCGTTAGCCGTCCGAGCAGTCGGACCGTGCGTCCGGTTCGAACAAGCTGGAGAGCCGGAAAGTCATTGTTGAGTAATTCTTGATGACTGCTCATGGTTAGGCTCCCTGAAGTTCGAGTTTGTTGTCACAAAGGTTCGCAATCGACCGCTGGTTCGTTACCAGGATCAGTGTCCATGGTGCATCCTTAGATGCAAGCGTTTGCCAAAGCGACTCTCGCACTTCCGGAGTCAAATCGTCAAGTAAGCTGTCGATCAGCAGCAGGCTTGGCCCACCAGCAATTGCCCGAGCGATGATTAGCTGGGCTTTTTGAGTGCTAGAGAGCGGAGAACCATTGCTTTGCAGCATCGTTTGCAGGCCATTGGGTAGTCGCATGACCGTGTCCCAAAGTCCGACTTGAACGAGGGCTTCGCGGACTCGATTGTTGCCAATGAACCCTCGGCCGACGTCTACGTTTTCTTCAATCGTGGCGTGGAAAATCTCGCCGCGATTTGCCAAGCCAACCAGTCTGCCAGAACCGGCAAGCGCAGCGCGTTGAGCGTCGAAGCCGCCAATCTGGGCCATGCCATTTTTCGGTTTAATGAGGCCCGCGAGTGACCTGATCAACAACGACTTACCCGTTCGATCACCTCCGATGACAGCCAGTGTTGTCCCCGCTTCTACTGTGTAAGCCGGGACAGAGCAGGAGCTGCCGGTGTTCGCAAATGCGAATTGGAGCTGTTCCCAGTGAACTTCGACCGGTTCTGCCGGAATTTCTCCAATCTCATAGCGTGGATCGACAGGGATGTCGAGCAAGTGCCCCACTTTGTCGATGCCAGCCATCAAGTCGTAGAACTTCTCCAGCGACTTACCGGCTTTCGCAAACGCGCCCACGACAACGGTAACGACCAGTTCACTGGCAACCAATTGACCGAGTGTCAATTGCTGGCTCATGACCAGCCAGCCACCCAAGCCAAGGAGCGCTGTTGATGCAACGACTTGCAATCCAATGGCAAAGGCGATTTGTCGGATCACCACGCGGAACTGCTTCTGTCGAGCGGTGATGTAGTCAGCGGTTAGTCGGTTGGCGCGTTCGACGGCCAGCATTTCGCCTCCGTTGACCTTGAAGGCAGCCGGCGTCGAAAGAACGTCTTGAAGCCAGTGGGCAATTTTGTACTTTGTGATCGATTCGTTAATCGCAGTGCGAATACCGCCTCGGCCGAGCACCCAAGTGAATCCGAGCATGCACAAGAGCAGTGCAATGTCAAAACCCAGCAAGAATGGGTGGTAGAACGCCAGAAGTAGCAGACCCATGATCGTGGTCAGGATAATCGACGTTCCGTCCAGCAGTAGTACGGCACTCGCCTTTTGAATCGTCATGATATCAAACACGCGGTTGGCCAATTCACGAGGATACAGACCTGTGAGTGCCGATTGCTGTGCTCGTGGGAAGCGGTGGGCCAAATCACCAACGATTCGCACCAATTGCCTACGCTGGATGATTTCCACGACAACCGTTTGGAGAACTTTTAATACACCGGCTAGCCCCAGACACGCCAAAAGCATCAGGCCCAGGACGAGTAGCGGTTGGAAATACGTGCCCCAACTAACCACATTCACCAACGATTCAATCGCCAACGGAGTAGCAAGCCCAAGGACACCGGCGACGGTAGCGAACACTACGATGGCCCAAATGTCACGTCGGTCGAGGTTCAGCAGCGCGATGAATCGTTTAAGTGGTTTGGGATGTTCATGATGATGGTCGTCGTGCGAGCCATGTTCGTCCATCGCGCTCAGTGTGGCGCATTCCAATTCACGCTTGCACATCCAAGCTTGGTGTTCGCCGCGGAGTTCTGCGGCAAGCGCATTCTCGGAAAGCAGTCGCAATTCGACCTTGCTGGTAATCCGACTGGCTTCAACTTTGCCACCGACAAGCCGCTCGAAGACCCAATACGTACCATCTTCTTGTGCGAGAACGACTGGAAACCGTTCTGCCAACGAACTGGTGACTTCTTTGGCCGTGACGTCATCGCGTGACGTCATGAAAATCCCAGCTTGTCGCGCACCTTCGACCAGGAGCCGACTTTGCCGGTCTTCGCTGTCGTCGACTCGCACGTCTCCTAAATTGAGCGCAGCGATATCGACGGTGATATCCAAGCAGACTCCAATCCGCCGGAGCGCTTCCAGGATGCGCCGGTCTTCCGATTCGTAACTACTCACGCGTTGGCGACTCTCATCGAAAGTGTTGATTCATTCAGTTCGTGGATGGACGACACCCCAATATTCCGCGGCCCTTCCGGTTCGGCTGCCTTCCATGCGCAGGCGAACATTGGTGCTCAAACTCGTTTGAGCAAGAGAGGCGACCCAGATGAGGGGGTGCGTTTCCCCAGGCAAAATGGGGGCTAAAGCTTACTTTATGCTTCAAGACAGAGCGTGAATTTCCTCATGCCCAAATTTCCGAACCAACACGCAAGAGGGTTCGGTTATTCCTGATGTTCGGAATAATGCTGTCGTGCAGTCGAGGAAAGATGCTCGGCGGAGGCAAAAACATTCGTCGCGACGCTAATGCCAGAATTTTGACCCGCGTGAATTGCTAGTAATTCGTAGTCTCGCCAGGAAACAAAGACGAAGAGCTGTCGAGCTTGCGGTTTGGTTAGTGGGATTTGCACGAGTTAAAGCGTGTTGCACCCGGCGAATCCTCAGGTTTTGGCCAAGCTCATCATGCTCATCATGCGAAGGCTACATTAGCCAAATCGTTCGGATGAGGTGATTTCGTCCCACTGGCCACCTCCCAAGTACCGATAGCATTGATTCGAGCTGCTCGATTCGATGGCATGCAAGTGTAGCCAGCCATTAGCGCAGAGATCTTCGACGTGGGCGTGTCGAGACAGGATTTCTGCAATCGCGTCTTTCGGAGCTTCAACAAATACTTGCAACCGTAGCGGTTCATGCTGGAGCCCGTCGCCATCGTGAATGGACTGCAGAGCAAGGCCGGCACGCAGGTCGCCACCGTTGCCTTCTTGGACTCCGATCTTGCCAACCACGTTGTGAATCGCTTTGTTTCCGCAGCCGTAGTGTTTGTTGTCGACCACGCTGGCATAGTACTGCATGTTGATCCAGTTCGTCACCACCATCGGGGCCGTGAGGATCAACTCAAGCGTTGAGAAGCCTTCGTCTTGGGCATGCTCATAGGAGTGCAAGAAGACCCGACCGCCCATTTTTAGATGCTTGGTTCGCCACCGCGGAGCAACTACAAAGGCAGCGTTGCCGGCCAGTCCCCATTCTGGCCGAACTTCGGACCAGTCAACGCTTCGCAAGGCGAGGTCCTCACCATCCTTGCAATCGGTGAATCGAGTTGCTCGTTCCGCTCTGGCCAACTTGGCCGCGCCCTCACAATGACTCTGGAGGGTCGCAAAATCAGCGGCAAGTGAGCCTGGGATTTTGTTTGTGTCCAGGAAACGTAGCTCGTCGGTTGTCGTATTGTGGACTGCAGCCATGAAGTGCGTTTGATCCGGTATCTCGTATCCTCGCGTCTGAAGAAGCTTGCGTACTTCTAATGAGTTGAGCAGCGTGGCAGCCATCTTTGCATTCGATTCACCTGAGTGCCCACCGCATGCGCCACAGTCCAAACCTGCGCGGAGTGGATTGTTGACGGTAGCGCTTCCGTGGCCGCAGAACACAACCAACTTGCCAAAATCCTTCGTCAGGCCCAGGTTTCGAAGGATGCTGGCTGCAACGTCCGCCTGAGCTTCGATTGGCAGCGCGTTGTTCTCTAGGTCATGCAGGTGCACATCGCAACCGTTGCTCGTCGTCTGGCTGGTCTCCGTTTCGGCAGTGACTCCGGCTTTCCGCAGGCTAGGTCGAAACGCGCTGGTGATCATGCTGGGCAAGTAGCTTAGGCCCCAGGATTCCACGAATGCGAACCCCGAGACAGCAGCTCCCTGTAGGCGTTTGAGGCCTTCGAATAGGAAAGAGTTCCGAAGTCGCCTCTGTCCCCGTTCAACGGCCGATTCACCGCTTTCCGCGATGATTGCGACAGGATCGAGGAGGACGGGGCACTGGTTGGTCGCGGCCGTTGATGCTGGCGACTGATGCTGGGCGGCAATTCCAAAGAAGCCAGCGAAACCGTAAGTTCCAATCGCCGAAGATTGGCTCTCCAGGTGCCGACGGATGACTTCGCTACGAACGTCGATGCAGAAGACCAACTTGAAATCAGCTACATCGGGCGTGGTAGATGATGGTGCAGGGTTTCGCTGTGAAAGGATTCCATCAACGATTTGCGATCGATAGGCAATTTCGAGGGCCGTTTGAAGTACATAGCAGATCTTTGTTTCTCTTGTGTCCGAGTCGTCGGCGGAGGTTTCGGTAGTCCAAGAGACTGTCGAGGAATCGATGGCACCAAGTTGAACCAGCGCGTGGTCATACGCTAGTCGGATGGCCAGAACGCTGGCTAGTTCGCCTGTGGCAACATCATCTACTTTGCTGATTCGGTCGGCATATTTCGCGTAGGACGCCCAACCGCCAATGCTGAACAACTCGGCTTGCCAGAACTGTTCAATCGCAATTTCTGGCACTTCGCAAGCTTCAGTGAGCACGCGGATCGCCTCATCAGGTGTATCAGGTAGTTCGGAAACGAACTTGCGGAAGCCGGGCAGCCCGTAGACCTCAAGTCGTCTATCGACAACGGCGAGTCGCTTCCAGGATGCATAGAGATTTTCGCTGCTGTCACGGTTCGGCGACGGTCGGACGGCATTCCAGATGGCTTGTCCAGCGTCGAAGTAGGCAGCGCAGTATTTTGAGAGCTCTTCGGTGATGAGAGCAACCCAGTGCGGCGCTTCTGCTGAGCGGTCGGCTACTTCTGCAATGGTCTCAAACTGCCGCTGGCGGTCCACTTTATTGGTTTTACCGGCCAGCGTGATCTCGAGGGCTTCCCAGCTAATCCCATCGAATCGGTCAGGGAACTGTTTAGAACATTCATGCAGGGCTTGCGTGATATTGGCCTGCGTCAAGACGCCGTGATCAAACTGGGCTTGGTAGTAATCCAGCGGCATCAACAACTGCGTGTCACGGACAGCTCGCAGCTCGCGATGCAGTTCGAAAAGGCTTCGGTCTGCCAGTTCGGTGAACGGATTAACTGCGACCATATCTCTCAGTGGCCAAGCAGGAGCGATGGCTTGAAACGCTCGCCCAAGTGACTCGGTGATCATCGAAGGGTCTGTCTTGGATAGCGTTGGCACGTGTGCACTTGGGGTTGAATGTCGATTTTCGAGAACGGATGTTTGACTATTTGATTGAGGTGCGTCGTCGCTTTCCCAGCATTTATCAATCATGGGTGTATTCCTTAGTTCTGATGTGTTTCGCCGTCTGCGGTCGGGGAACTTAATCTCGTGCAGGCCGCTTCGCCATGGACAAGCTGGAGGAATAGGCTGGCGCGACTTTCAAGTCGTGGCCGCTGATCTTTGCCGCGATGCGGTGAGCTATGGTGTCTAAATAGAAACCGTTGAGTGCATGCACGTAGAGTGCATTGAGCGACTGGCTAGGTAGAGTCTTCAATGCAAATAATTGCATCAGATAGACTGCCGCGAAGGCCGCGATGATCATCGAGGAAGCCGCCCAAAGTGCTGGACTCACCGACTCCAGGTGGGCTGGGGTGTGAACCAGCTCGAAGACTTTCAATGCGCCGGCGTAGATTGCCGACAAGCAAAGCGCCATGAAGCTGTGGCTCGCGAAGCGCACCAGCAAATTGCCTTTGCCTGCGGATCCAGAAGTTGCAAGCGTGCCGGAGCCGATGAAAAAAGCCATTGCTAGAACAAAGGCGACGACCAACACGATGGCTGGTTCAAACAGCTTGTGCGTTAATCCAAAGACTGCAGTTGTCGTTAACACGATAGCAGTCGACATCAAAAGGCCGGCAGCGTGAGCCATGATGGACGGAGCAGAGGACGCCGATTTTGTCGGGAGGCCATATGATGGTTGGTCCGCCGCAGATCCGGCACTCAAGAACGCATGTGCTTTGTATAGTGAGTGAGCAACGATGTGCAGCAGAGCCGCTGAGAATGCGCCTAAGCCACATTGCAGGATCATGAAGCCCATTTGTGCGATTGTTGAAAAGGCCAGCTTGCGTTTGATACTGGTTTGACACATCATCACCACACCGCCAAGGAGAGCTGTTGTCCCACCAACCGCAACAAGGATGACCATGGCAGCTTGTGAGAGGCAGATCAGCGGGCTCAGGCGAATGATCAGAAATCCACCGCCGTTGATAATCCCCGCGTGCATGAGTGCGGAAACAGGCGTTGGGGTCTCCATGGTCTCAGGCAGCCAGGTATGGAACGGGAATTGAGCCGACTTGGTCAATGCTCCGATCGCGAAGCAAACACCTATCAAAACAGGTAGGATTCCCGAGCCACCTTCTTCAGTGGCTGCCAGTTCAAAGATTCGGCTGTACTCCACACTCCCGAATTGAGCGAAGACCATCGCAATGCCCGCGAAGATGGCCACATCACCCAGGCGACTGATTAAGAATTTCTTGCGAGCCGCCAGCAGCGCGGGACGTCGGTCGCGATAATGCGTCAACAATTGGTGCAGGCCAAAACTGGTCATCACCCAGGCGATTGCCAGACAGACGAGATTGCCCGCCAAGACCATCGTAGCGACGCTGCCAAGTGTAAAGCTAAGCCACTTCATGAATCGACCCTGTGTCTTTTCACCAGCCAAATACCGCATGGCGTAATTGACGATGACGCAGCCGATGAAGCCAATTAGGAGAGTCATCGTTGCGGTTAGACCGTCGAAGTAGGTCAACGGACCAGCGCAAACAGATGTGAACGAGTCAGAGATTTCGATCGGAGTGAAACTGGCAACGGACAGAACAGCAGCATCCACGAAAATGATCGCGAGAAGCGCGATGGCGATCGCTGCAATCTTCATTGGTGAGCGATTGGCGACGCGATTCGGTAGCAATCCAAGCGAGATCAGAAACAAGCAACTTAGCAGTAGCATTGAAGTAACTCGAATGTGTTCAAAAGGGTTCAATTGCGACCGGTGAAAACGAGTTGGTCGCAAAATGGACACAAAAAAAGGCCGAGCGCACGAGTGAAATTCACTCGCATGCTCGGCCTTTTGGCGAACTCGCTAAATCAGCGTTTCGCAAAACCACCAGCGTTCATGTACTCAACTGGGCAATCGAAGGGGCGACCGCAGAGAGAAACGAATTTCTGCTCCGTGTCGTCGAACCACTGCCTCCGTCGTCCAACGACTGTATCGTCAGACCGGACCAGTCGCAATTCATATTCCTGGGAATGCTACAAAAAACTTCGCGCCGGCGCGTTGGATTACGTAGAAAATGCTGTGGACGCGCGTTCGTTGCGGCGGGCATAGGCTGTGTCTATGCTATGTATCTCAAAATGCAATGCTTGGCAGGTTGGTTGACCCGTTGCAGCGCTTCCGCAGCAGTCCAGCGGGTGGCCAGCGCCACGAATGAAATGTAAGTTCACGTCCTTTTGACTGCTGAGCAGCGGAGCGGTCTTGCGAGCGAGTTTGTCGTATTGCTCCTGAGTTCGGCGTTGAGCCCTTGAAATGGAAAGTACCTCGGTGGGTCAAAAGGAAATTATCGCGGATATCAACAAGGCGATTATCCGCTTCGAGAAGGAGTTCCTGGGCCGCGGGCCGCTCGAGGTGAAGTCGTATTTGATCGACGATATGGTCCTCGTCCGACTCAAAGGGGTTCTGACGCCGGCCGAGCATCAATTGGGGCAGTCGAGTGACCCGAGTCGTGGCCGGAGATTGGTCAAGGAGATGCGTCAGCAGCTTGTCGAAAGTGGGCGGCCACTCCTGGACAGTGTGATTGGGGATATTGTCGGGACGCCCGTCATTAGTCTGCACACGGATATTAGTACCAAAACGGGTGAGCGAATCATCATCTTTACCTTTGGTGAAAACCTCAAGTTCGAAGACTAGTGCGAGCCGCACGCGCGTATAGCGTATTACACCCAGTGAATCACAGGCTCAAATGGACGCACACGCGGTACAACCGGGCTTGAAACGCTCAAGTGGACCTTGCAAAACCCCTTCTTTCGTCGGGCTCGCTGGCCCGAAAAACGCGAACTAACCAAAGCCGTGCATCTTCTTTCGCGGCAATTAAACTAGTGCGTTGGTTGGCGAAGCCGCAACTCGAGAGTTGGTACGGCTCGCGCGGCGATTGTTCCCGCTTGGCGGTAGAAGTTGAAAGCAACGGTTGGGTCGACAATGAATCATGGAGAGCAAAGGCTGCGGCGGCGACTGGCTTGCGAGACGCTGCAGCGCCGAGAATTGCTGGCCGGTGATTTCTCCACGGCTTTCGTCGGTGATAGCTCTGGTTTAGTCGCCGAGGGTGAAGCTGCGCCAGCAGTCGATTTGGTGGCTTTCGCGCAGGAACTGCAGCAGTCCGATGCGGTGCTCTACTGTGCTGATTGGGCGGCCGCCTGCGCTCAGCAGTTGGCCATGTTCGAAGACGGGGCGAGTCGTTTGCCCTACGTCGAAGTCGGCACGCCTGATCGCCGAGGCAACTCGATCGCAAGCTCGCTTGGCCTGACCTCTGTTCCAACCTGGATCATGCCAGACGACACTCGAATCACTGGAGTCGCTTCGCTTGAAACGTTGGCCGAATCTCTCCAGCTCGAAATCCCGCTCGGCTCGCAGCCGTATCTAGCGGATATTCAAGATGCTGTCGTTCCTACGCAATCGCCTCTGCACATCGCATTGGATGCGTATGACCCCAACGGGGAACACGTCACCTTCACCGTCGAAGTAGACGATCCGAGCGTGCTGACCGGAGAGGTCATGCAGGAGAACCGAAGTCTTCGAATTGAACTGGAAGACTATGGCGAGATGGTGTTCCAGTTGTTTGAGCAGCGTGCTCCACGGCCAAGTGGTCGGGTGATTCAGTTGGCCGAAGCGGGCTTCTATGACGGCGTTAGCTTTCATCGCATCATCGATGGCTTTGTGATTCAAGGTGGCGATCCTACCGGAACGGGTGGCGGAGGCTCGACGCTGGGAGATTTTGACGATCAATACCACTTGGATTTACAGCACAATACAACTGGGATTTTGTCGTACGCAAAAGCCGATGATGATACTGGTGATTCTCAGTTTTTCGTGACCGAAGGCCCGCAACGTCATCTGGACTTCAATCACGCTATCTTCGGCACCTTGGTTGAAGGTGAGCGCGTTCGCGAAGCAATCAGCAGAACGGCGGCAAGCAATGGTCGTCCGCTGTTTGATGTTCGCATGTCACAAGTAAGCGTGTTTTCCGACTCGGAAAATGCCGTCCTGCTACTTCGACCGCAGGCCGTAGGGACGACCAGCGTTACCGTTACGGCGACGGACTCGGACGGAAATTCAACCTCCAAGACCTTTCAAGTCACGGTTGAACAGGATTTGGTGAACACGCCACCATTCCTGGCTGAGATTACGGATCAAGAATTTGCCAACGGTCCGTCCGCTTCATTTACGGTCAGTGCGATTGATCGCGAGGGGGACGAGCTCGCCTATTCAGCTTCGGTCATTTCCATTGAGCCGTCGACGGATGGCGTTTCTGTGTCAGTGGATGACAGCGGCGTGGTGACGGTCGAAAAGCCAGATTCTTTTGTCGGCGAAATTCAATTGCAGGTCACCGTAGGTCAGGCCGCTGGGACGCCCTCCGGGCCCGGCAGTCGGTTTGATAACCAAAGAATCTCACTTCGCGTTGTACCTGGGCACCAGAATCAAGCCGCTCCGCTGGACGTTAATGCTGATGGCTTCATCGTTCCCGGCGACGCCCTGGTGATTATCAACTACCTCAACGGATCGCCCTTGGGCGGCATGATGACTGGATCGGCCGATCCAGGGCCCTATCGAGACGTTAATGGGGATCTGTTCATTTCGCCCATCGACGCGCTGTTGGTCGTCAACTATCTGAATTCGCAGGCGGATGGTGAAGCAGAAAGTGACGCACTTTTTGCTTCTCTGGGGGAAGGCGATAACTTTTGCGATGGCTTGACGAGCAGTGAGCATGCCAGCGGATTATTCTCGCTGACCGAGCGCGATAAGAAATTCCGCTCAGGCCGCGAGTAGCACTGCGCGTTGCTAACCAAACCGTTATCTACCTGTACGTCGTAGATGCCTGTTTAGGTGCAGTTGCGTGTGTTTGTTCTTTGGTGGCGGCCATCAGGGTCTTGATTCCTGGCTGCAATCCTGGGAATATGTTATCCGGGGGATAGGTGGCAAGGCCCCCGAACGGCGTAGATTCGCTACTTCTCAGAGCATCCTGTTCCCTGCGGAAGGCCCCCACTAAGGTGTGCCGGTCACGGGGGGCGTCCGCGATGATCGAAAGGAGGGACGCCCAACAGGCGACTCGACGCAGAAGGTATCTCACCGAGGTCTACACTAGCGTATTCTTCAATTTTGCTCAGAATCAGATCGCACTGCGAGACTGGCTAAAAATGGCTGCCACACATTCTTTTGATGGATATGAAACCGAAGGCTTTCACGACGAACTTTTTCTACCCAATGGCAATCCCAGAGAGGGAGCTCAGGTTCTGGTCGACTTGATTAGCAGTCTACCGCCGGGGCGTTTGGTGGAACGACAGAGGTCGATCGAGAGGGCCCTGCACCGAATGGGGATTACGTTCGCGGTCTACGGTGATGATAGCGGGACGGAGAAAATTTTCCCGTTTGACATCGTTCCGCGAATCGTCGAAGCATTTGAGTGGAATCACATCGCCGCCGGATTGAAGCAACGTATCACCGCGCTGAACCTGTTTTTAGACGATATCTACAATGATCAGCGGGCGATTAAGGAAGGTGTGATTCCCGAGCATATCGTTCTCGGGGCCGAATCCTATCGCAAGCAATGCGTTGGCCTCAAACCACCGAAGGGAATCTGGTGTCACATCACCGGCACAGATTTGATCCGTCATTCCGATGGCGCTATGTATGTGCTAGAAGATAACCTGCGATGTCCCTCGGGAGTGTCGTATGTACTGCAGAATCGTTTGCTGATGAAGAGGAGTTTCCCTGACGCGTTTGATCAATCGAACGTTCGTCCGGTATTCGATTACGCCACCCGTCTTTACGAAACTCTTGTCAACCTGGTTGAGGATCATATCAGCCGACCGCAAGTGGTCGTTTTAACTCCTGGGATCTACAACTCCGCCTACTATGAGCACTCGTTTCTCGCGCAGCAAATGGGTGTTGAATTGGTCGAGGGCCGGGATTTGGTTGTGCAAAACGGCTTCGTTTACATGAAGACGACCGATGGTCTCCAACGCGTGGATGTGATTTATCGAAGAATCGACGACGACTTTATCGATCCAAAGGCTTTTCGCGCGGATTCAATGCTGGGCGTTCCCGGATTGATGGACGTGTATCGTTCAGGTCGTGTTGCACTGGCTAATGCACCTGGGACCGGAATCGCGGATGATAAAGTCATTTATGCTTACGTTCCTGAGTTGATTCGATTTTACCTGTCTGAGGAGCCAATCCTTCCAAACGTGCCAACTTACATTTGCGAGCGGGAGGTCGATCAAAGGTATGTGCTGGAAAACCTTGACAAACTGGTGGTGAAGGCGGCCAACGAAGCTGGCGGCTATGGAATGCTGGTCGGACCGCATTCGACTGCAGAGCAGCAAGCGGCGTTTGCAGAGCGAATCAAGGCGAAACCTCGCAATTACATCGCCCAGCCAACTCTGGCGCTTTCGCGAGTTCCAACGGTTGTGGGGGACCACTTCGAAGGTCGGCATGTCGATTTGCGGCCGTACATTCTTTATGGCAAGGATATTTGGGTTCTGCCCGGTGGTCTAACTCGCGTGGCGCTGAAGAAGGGTTCATTGGTGGTGAATTCATCTCAGGGAGGTGGCAGCAAGGATACGTGGGTGCTAGCTGACATTCCAGAGCAGGCTGCTGAGCCGAAGGATGCGTCGCTTTAGATTGTTCAGACGCGGGTGCCCCGCCCACCGCCGTGGGTCATATAGCGTGTCACAGCAGGGGTTTCTTCGTTTGGGTGTGGCAGCAATGCTGGCATTTGGTCGTTGTCGTTTTAAGTCTCCAGTTCATTTTGAAGTGAAAGTCACGCAAGATGCTCAGCCGCGTAGCAGATTCAATCTATTGGATGTCGCGATACATCGAACGCGCGGAAAATTTGGCGCGTTTCGTAGACGTGACGCTGAACCTGATTCTAGATCAGCCGAAGAACGTCAAAGCCCAATGGGAACCGTTGGTCTACACCACCGGTGACCAGGCCTACTACGAACAAAAGTACGGAAATGTCGAACCCGCAAAAGTGATCGACTTTCTGGTCTTTGATCGCGAATACGGAAACTCAATCATCTCGTGTATCGAGGCCGCTCGAGAAAATGCTCGCACCGTACGCGAGGCGATTTCATCTGAGACATGGGAGCAAGTCAATGACTTTTACCACATGGTTCGCGATGCAGCTCGCCAGCCAAAGGGTTACACGCAGTCTCGGCCTGAACTGTTTGATGCCATTCGAGAACGAAGCCAATTGATCAATGGGATTTTGGACGCAACGCTTTCTCATGCTAGTGGCTGGCATTTTGCGAACCTAGGTCGTTTGCTTGAGCGAGCTGACAAAACGAGCCGAATACTCGACGTGAAATACTATACTTTGCTCCCGAACGCCCAGGACGTGGGTACGACTCTCGATGATTTGCAATGGTCGAGCGTATTGCGGAGTGTGTCTGCTTTTGAAACCTTCCGTAAAGAGTTTCACACCATAACGGTGCATCGTGTTGTGGAATTCCTGGTGCTGAACCGCAGTTTTCCACGGGCGGTGCAGTTTTGTGTGAATCATGCCGACGAATCGCTGCACGCAATCGTCGGTTCGCCCATGAATACTTACCAAAACCCAGCCGAGCAGCAATTGGGCAGGCTCAAGTCCGAATTGGCTTACGCTGATGTTCAGACGATCATCAACCACGGGCTTCACGAGTTTGTGGACGACCTGCAGAATAAGCTGAATTCAGTTGCTGAAGCAGTCGGCTGCACGTTCTTTGGCTGGGAGCCCTCTGAAGCGGATTCACAATCCAGTATCAATCATCCCGCCAGTCAGTCTGCGAGCCAGACCATGCACTAGCGGAAAAAGCGCATGACGCAGCGGGTTTTTTGCGCGAATTCTCTCCTAGCTGGCGGCAACCAAACCAGTCCGTTTGGGCTGCTTGCAAATCCTGCATCGAGAGTCACCACAGGTTGGCCGTGGATGACGGAACACAATTTTTGATTCACGATGAATTGGCAGAATAAGTTGCCATTATGGAATAGAACAAATGACGATTCGAGTCTCACTCCATCACAAAACCAGCTACCGATACGATCGGCCTGTGACCTTGTATCCCCAAGTTGCGAGATTGCGGCCCGCTCCGCATTGTCGGACGCCGATTCTTTCATATGCGCAAAAAGTGCTTCCGGCTGACCACTTTGTAAACTGGCAACAGGACCCACATGGGAACTTTTTGTCGCGCTACGTGTTTCCGAAACCTGTCCGCCACTTTTCGCTTGAGGTGGATTTAGTCGCGGATATGACCGTCATCAATCCGTTTGACTTTTTTGTTGATGAAGCTGCTGACATCTTTCCGTTTGCGTACGAA
Source organism: uncultured Pirellulaceae bacterium (assembly GCA_964411445.1). GTDB lineage: Bacteria > Planctomycetota > Planctomycetia > Pirellulales > Pirellulaceae > Aureliella. Next base: position 20,758 of record CAYPLE010000052.1, on the reverse strand, counting down.
CAGTGGCTTGCAACGGAGTTGAAGCCGTTCTTGGAGAGCGGCCCGCCATGCAAGCAGTTGGAAAAATATGCGAAGCACTTGCGAAGCAAAGTGAAGTGCCAAGACGTGAAGACAACCGATTTCGTGGTGGCGGTTAACCGACAACTGGAAAGTGATATCGAATACCAAGTGCGTTTGGAGCCTGGCGTTCAAACCCCCGAAGAAACATTGACGCGACGAGTGGGTTCCTGCCGCGACACGAGTTGGTTGTTGGTTAACATACTGCGCGGCTTCGGACTAGCAGCCCGATTTGTATCGGGTTACTTAATTCAGCTTGCGCCAGATCAAAAACCGCTGGAAGGTCCCGCCGGGCCAGAATCAGACTTTACAGACTTGCACGCCTGGGCGGAGGTCTTCCTGCCTGGAGCTGGGTGGGTTGGCCTCGACCCTACTTCAGGCCTGCTCGCTGGCGAAGGGCATATTCCACTAGCGGCAACGCCCGACCCAAAGTCGGCGGCGCCAATATCTGGAGGCGTTGAGCATTGCGAGGTTGAGTTCGATTTCGCCATGGAAGTGACCAGGATTCACGAGGATCCCCGCGTAACGAAGCCTTACACTGAATCCCAGTGGCGAACTATCGACGCATTGGGACATGCCGTCGACAAACGGCTGCAAGCGTCGGATGTTCGCTTGACCATGGGGGGTGAGCCCACTTTTGTGTCGATTGACGATATGGAGGGAGCCGAATGGAATACGGCTGCCGTCGGGGAGAATAAGCGGCGGCTGAGCGAAGAGTTGCTATTGAAGCTGCGCGATCGTTTCGGCCGCGGAGGCCTGCTGCACTATGGCCAGGGCAAGTGGTATCCCGGAGAGCCTTTGCCGCGCTGGTCTCTTGCCTGCTATTGGCGGATTGACGGTCAGCCGATGTGGAAAGACGCATCCTTGATCGCCGATACAGGCTCGACAGGTGATTACGGAAATGAACACGCCAAGGCCTTGCTGGAAGGGATTGCAGAGCGATTGCGTGTTCGGAAACGATATGTGCAACCTTGCTATGAAAACGTGATGCACTTCCTGATGAAGGAGAACGAACTGCCGGTCAACGTCGACCCAAGCGACCCGAAACTGGACGACCCCGAAGAGCGAGCACGGATGATTCGCGTCTTCGAGCGTGGGCTGAGTCAGCCGTCGGGATTCCTTCTTCCGATCCGTCGGCAATGGTGGCAGGCGAAGGATGGTCGTTCCCGTTGGATGTCAGGCGCTTGGCCGGTGCGAGCGAGTAACATTCAATTGCTTCCCGGGGATTCCCCCGTGGGTTTGCGCCTGCCCCTCGATACGTTGCCGCTCGCCAGTGGTGGAGAGGCGTACCCAATGATTCCAATTGACCCATTGGCGCCTCGCGATGCACTGCCAAGTCGACTATCCGAAGCTGGCGTGGAAGGGCGTGGTCCAGACGGCCAGCGCTTCAGTGAACAAGAGCTGGAAGAGGGGCCGAGCAAGAAGGTTGATGCGGACGATGAAGACGACGACCAAAGCCCTGAGTTTGTCGTACGAACAGCGATGTGCGTCGAAGTTCGCAATGGGCACATTCACGTTTTCATGCCACCGGTTGAGCGTATTGAAGACTATTTGGAGCTCGTCGAAGTCATTGAAGATGTTGCTTCCAGCCAGGAAGTGCAAGTCATCATCGAAGGTTATCATCCGCCTTCGGATCCACGCGTCGACGTTCTGAAGGTGACACCTGATCCTGGGGTGATCGAGGTGAATACACAACCGTCCAGTAGCTGGGAAGAGCTGGTGGCACTAACGCGAGGGCTGTACGACGACGCGCGCCAAACTCGACTTGGTACCGAGAAATTTGACCTTGATGGCAAACACACTGGAACCGGTGGTGGGAACCACGTCGTTGTCGGCGGGCGATCGGCCACGGAAAGCCCGTTCCTGAGAAGGCCAGATGTGCTGAAGAGTCTGATTGCGTTTTGGGTGAATCACCCCTCGATGTCGTACTTGTTCAGCGGGCGGTTCATTGGGCCAACCAGTCAGGCTCCAAGAGTGGACGAAGGTCGCCGTGATTCACTCTACGAACTTAAATTGGCTTTTGATTTGGTGCCGCAACGAGGCCAAGACTGTCCTCCTTGGTTGGTGGATCGCATTTTTCGCCATTTATTGACGGACCTGACTGGTAACACTCACCGGGCTGAAATTTGCATCGACAAGCTCTACTCGCCCGACAGCTCGACTGGCAGGCTCGGCTTAGTTGAGTTTCGCGGTTTTGAGATGCCACCGCATCCGGAAATGAGCCTCACGCAACAGTTGCTGATTCGAGGACTTATCGCGGCATTTTGGGATGAACCGTATCGAGTGCCAGTTGCGGATTGGGGAACAACCCTCCACGATAAATTCATGCTGCCACACTACATTTGGAAGGACTTCGGGCTGGTGATCCAGGATCTACGCCAGCGTGGAATTGACGTCAAGCAGGACTGGTTTGCGCCCCACTTTGAGTTTCGTTTCCCGCAAATAGGAACAACGATGCTCGATGACATTAGCATCGAACTGCGGACGGCTATTGAGCCATGGTACGTTCTTGGTGAAGAGCCGGCTGGCGGAGCAACTGCTCGATTTGTGGATTCTAGTGTTGAAAGACTTCAGGTCTTGGTCGATGGCTTCCGAGATCATCGGTACGTTTTGACTTGCAACGGCAGGCGCTTGCCGCTTGCCGCAACGGGCGTTCAGGGGCAGTTTGCTTGCGGCGTTCGCTACCGCGCTTGGCAACCGGCGAGCTGTTTGCATCCGACCATTCCAGTCCATTCACCATTGAGTTTTGACATGGTGGATGTCGCTTCGGGGACGGCCGTTGCTGGATGTTCGTATCACGTTTCACACCCCGCAGGCCGCAACTACGAACATTTTCCAGTCAATGGCAGTGAAGCCGAAGCTCGGAGAGCCGCAAGGTTCTTTCCGTCACGTCACACTCCTGGAAAAGTTGAGGTACCCTGTAGGGAAACGAATGAAATGTTTCCACTCACTCTCGACTTGCGGCGAAGCCCTTAAAATTGCATGAATGAACCTTCGCTGCTTCCCAATAGTGGAGCTAAGTCGGCACAGCAAGTTGCTGACCTTTTTCGAGATTATCGGCCGGGCAGTGGCGCCTATGACGAAGCAGTCAACGAAAGTGGTGAGCTCCGGGCTGCTTGGAAAGGTCTGGCAAACGAACTCGGGCGACTGACCTTGCCCGAATTGTCTGCTCGGATGGACCAAACGCAGCGGCAGTTGGATTTGGATGGCGTCGCCTTCAATCCGTACGACGTATCTGGCGACTCAAGGCCTTGGACGCTCGATCCGGTTCCTCTGACGATAAGCGCGGAAGAATGGGCCAAGGTGAGTCGAGGATTGTCTCAGCGAGCAGTCCTCGCCAATCTAGTCCTGCTGGATCTCCTGGGGCCGCAGACGCTCATCAAAGAAGCAGTGATTCCGCCCGACGCAGTTTTTGCTCATCCGCAATATTTGCCGTCGTGCAATGGTCTGGTGAATCGACCTGATAATCATGTTCACCTGTATGCGGCCGATTTAGCTCGCAGCACTGACGGTCGCTGGTGGGTCACTGCAGACAAGACTCGCCGCCCTTTCGGTTTGGGGTACGTCCTGCAGAATCGCCTCAGTGCGTCACGCATGTTGCCAGAAGCTTTCACCGGCTGTCTCACAGAACGACTCGCCGCCTTCTTCATGCAGTGGCGTGACTTGCTGGCATCCAGTGCTCCGAACATGTCGGAGAATCCCCGGGTCGGCATTTGGACCAAGGGACCTGGCAGTCGCTCCTATTTTGAGGATTCATTCCTGGCGCGGTACATGGGGTACACGCTGGTTGAAGGCGAGGATTTGGCCGTTCGCGACGGACGCGTCATGCTCAAGACGCTGGGTGGTTTGCTGCCTATGGAAGTCTTGCTGCGAAAGGTGGAGGATCACGAGACGGATCCCGTGGAATTGTTAGGGCAACATCCTTGCGGTGTTTCCGGGTTGCTGCAAGTTGTTCGCAACGGTAACGTTACGATCAGCAATTCCATCGGTAGTTCGCTTGGGGAATCCCCTCTGCTGCTGGCGTTCTTACCCGCCATCAGCAAGCACTTTCTGGGCGAAGATCTGATTCTTCCCTCCGTTGCAACCTGGTGGTGTGCCCACAAACAAGCACGCAAGTATGTCCTCGAGAATCTGGACAATCTCATCATTCGTACGGCCTTTCGATTGGAAAGTTCACCGCCGATCACGACAGGCGGTATGCCGAAAGAGCAACGCGAGAAATTGATCGAAGACATCAACACGCATCCAGAGCGGTATGTTGGCCAGGAAAAAGTAACGCGTTCCACAGCCCCGGTCCTGATCGAAGGCCGCCTTGAGCCTTGGTCGCTGGCGCTTCGAGCGTTCGCAGTGGCCCAGGCCGACGGCTATCAAGTCCTGCCAGGCGCGCTTGCCCGCGTGTCCAGTGACCCGGATACGCTCAGTTACGATATGACCAGTGGTGAGAAGAGCCAGGACGTTTGGATCGTTTCGGATACGCCACCAAAACCGATCAGTTTGCTGTCCAAGGAGCGGGGCCGAATGACCTTGCGTCGTGGCGGCGCAGAATTGCCCAGTCGCGTTGCAGACAATCTATTCTGGTTAGGCCGAAATCTCGAGCGAATCGAACAGTACGCTCGGTTGATTCGGCTGACACTGCAAGAATTAACTGGCGAGGAATCGACGTCGAACGATACAGCAGGTCTCCTTAAGGCGTGTCTGAAGCTGGAGCAAATCGCTGAACCTGTAGGCGACAGTGGGGAATACGCACTGGCGAGGCAACTAACAGCTTGTGCCATCGACAGTGATCGCCCTTCCTCGCTAGCCAACTTGGTGGCTCATACGCACCAAAATGCACTCAAAGTCCGTGACCGCATGGCTCTCGACAGCTTTCGAGTCATCACCGAATTGCGAGACTCATTTACGGCAGGATCGCGACGACCCGGGTTGCGGCCGCCGGTGTTCGTATCGACATTAGATGACTTGATCGGCGACTTGAACGCGATCAGCGGTCTTACGACGGAGAGCATGACCAGGACGCAGGCTTGGCGTTTCCTAGACCTGGGACGCCGTATCGAACGCGGTTTTCAGGCCTCGCAGGCACTGCAAGCAATTCTATCCTGCGGTGCCGAAGGGGCCGGGCTGTTATTGAATCTTGAGAATTGTCTTCAACTGTGCGACAGTCTGATGACTTACCGAAATCGTTATCTTGCTAATATTCAAATTGCACCGGTTCTTGATTTGTTAATCGTCGACGAAACAAATCCACGTTCAATTTTATTCCAGCTAGATCGCATTTGCGAACATGTCGATGCGTTCCCGCGGGAGGATTCCCAGGCTGGGTTGTCAGCCGAACAACGGATTGCAAGATCCATCCACTCATCGGTTCAACTGGCCGATATTGAAGACTTGAGTAGCGCCGCGGCTGGCGGTGATTGGACCTTGGTTCAGAAGTTGCTCGGCCGAGTGGTGGAAAACCTGCCGAGGCTATCCGATACAATCAGCAGTAAGTTCTTGATACACGCGGGCCTTCAACGGCACTATGCATATAGTCAGCTAGGAGGTCGCCGATGAAGTCTGTAGCACGCTACCGCATCCGCCACTCAACAACCTATACCTATGACCAGCCGGTGAAAGTGTGCCACAACATTGTGATGCTCACTCCGCGCTGCGACGGTCCTGTCTTTGACGCAAAATATCGAGTTCAGGTGCACCCGCAGCCGAACGTGGTTCGTAAGCGGCTTGATTATTTCGGCAACATCGTTGAGACGTTTTCCCTCAGCGAGCGTCCGCATAAGATGCTGCAGGTGACCGCCTCCGGGCGTGTCGATGTCGGCTACACGCCAAGAGCCGCGAATCGACCATCACCGAATTGGGAGTCAGTGCGCGACGCCATAGCAACGCAATCGGACGCCAATTGGTTTCACGCCTGTCAGTATCTATTCGATTCGGGGCGAATTCGACGCAGCGATGCGTTCAAAGCCTACGCGCTGGAGTCGTTCCAGCCACGAAGACCGGTCGTCGAAGCAGCCGTCGATTTGACGCAGCGGATTTATCGCGAGTTCAAATACGATGGGAATGCCACGGACGTCCATACACCCACCAAGAAGGCCTTTGAGATCCGAAAGGGCGTTTGCCAGGACTTTGCTCACATTCAAATCGCTTGCTTGCGTTCCATCGGAATGCCTGCACGATACGTGAGTGGCTACTTGCGGACCGTCACCGCTTCCGACCAAGTCCGCTTAGTTGGAGCAGATCAATCCCATGCGTGGATTTCCGTGTACTGCGGCGATGCAACGGGATGGCTCGACCTGGATCCAACCAACAACAAACCGAGTGATACCGATCACATTCCAATTGCTTGGGGACGAGACTACAACGATGTCATACCTGTCCGAGGCGTTTTCCTGGGCGGCGGTCACCACAGCGTAACGGTTTCAGTCGACGTCGAGCCGATTCTCGAAAACGTCAAATGACTTTGATCGCCGTCGACGCCACATCGCTCAGGACGCACTATTTTGTACTAATCAGTGCTTCCGCAAATGCCTTGCCAATTTGAGTCATGATCTTTGCTGAGCCCAAGTAGTGGTAGGCAGCGTTGGAAGGGCCTACCGTTAGGATCTCGCGTTCCCGGTCCGTGAACTCTTCTTCGCGCATGAGCTCTAGTAGGCGCGTCTGTAGGCGATTGCCGTCAAGTTCAGCCAACTGAGTTTTCTCGTCCGCGGTGAGTTGCCTTCCAAGCCCGGCGTCGGACTCAATCGCAGTCAACTCAAAGTCCTTGGCAAGTTTCTTGGCTTTGCCCTTGAGTTTTCCATCGCGATCCATCACGCGACTAAGCTCGTTATCCCAGGCATTTTCTGTAAGTACGATAGGAACGTTGCCTGAGAATTCTGCCAGTTTTGCCGGGGCCGCCATGGCGTCTCGGAAGCCCTGGTGCACTTTTAAGTAACGCTGTTGTTCAGGGCCGTAGAGTTTCGTTGGGCCGTTCACTCCCATCACCCCAATGACGAAAGGTAAGTTGGGTGCGTCTAAGTCCGCGCGAACGTCGCGAATCAAATGTGTGAGCACTTTGGAGTAATCATCGTATCCGCCCGGTTCGCCTCTGCGTGGATACGTGGTTGAATCGACCATGTCATTCCAGCCTTGAAACCAAACGAGGCCGGCTAGTTCGTAGCCGCTCTCTTTTGCGTAGGCTGGGTGCACGGACTCGATCCTGCCGAGCACATTTTTGACATGCTCGATCGTCTGTCGGTAGTAGACTCCAGTCGCCTCGGCTCGCTGACGTTTTATCTCTTCGATGTCTTTGCCCTGCGACTTCATCCGCTCTATGACCGCCGGGTCGAATTCGTAGGGACCAGCACTCGGCGGGCGGAAGTCCGTGTTGATACTCTTTCCACCCCAGGCAGCTTTGATGATGAGAATCGGTTCATTCAATTGCTTATGCATTTGAATTCCGAACATGAGCTCGGGGCCAATCTTCTCTTCATTTGCTCCGAAGCCGACGGAGAGTTTCCCTTCCTTTACACCGTCAGCAGAGAGGTAGGAAATGCGGACGTCGTCGAACTCGCGGTACGCTCCATTTGGATCTTGGATCTCGCTGAGCATTCCAGTGGTAGCGTTATCCATCCTCAGATGCTTCAGGGTGCGAATATGCGCATGCCCCTGCATGTTGGATTGTCCCACCAAGACGAAGACTTTGAGCGGTGCTTTGGGAGCGGCTTGTGCTGGGCTACTCAAAACACAGAGTGCCGTAAGGGTAAGCAAGCGAATCACATGGAATGCCTTTGGAGAGGACAGAATGCCTTTGGAGAGGACAGGCGTTGCTGGATTGGAGTCATCATACACTGTGCATTTTGTCACTGTGCATTTTGTCAGATGTTCAGCGGCCATCGACCAAGGCGTCAGCCAGCGAGCTCGCAAAAGGCGGCTGAAACGGACGATTTTTGAGAATTTCGGTCGCTTTGACCAAAGTTGTCACGGGCCTGCTGATACTTACTTGTGTCAGGGGGCGGCAAACCTGACAAACCCTTACAAATCAGCCGCGAAAACACACTCAGGGAAGAACGCGAAAATGCTAGTACTAAGCCGAAAAGTTGGTGAAAAGCTCGTTATTGGTGACAACGTAACTGTCGAAATCGTACGAATTCAAGGCAACCGAATCACAGTCGGCATCACTGCTCCCAGTGACGTCAAAATCCTGCGGGGGGAACTGCAGAAACATCCTGTCGAGCCCGCAAAGATTGAGATGATCGTCGAAGACGGCGTCCTACAAGCGGCCTGCTAGCTCGAGCGAGTCGCACGGACGCAAAGCCGCGAATGCTTGGGCTGAAAACGCCTGCCCAGTTGCAGTGTCATTGCGAGTCAACTTCGCTCAAGGCTGGGTTACACGAATGCTGGTGGCATTCACGAACCAGCGGTGCCCAGATTTCAAACTTAACCGTGCGACGTAAGTTCCACGGTGAAGTTCTGCAGGCACAAGAAGACGGACTTCATTTTGCCCTTCCTTCGCTGTGCCTTCGGACCTGGCGATCGTCCGAGTGTTGGCCGATTCATATCGAGCCTGATAGGCAGTCAAGCCTTCGGCGCTGTCTGCGTCAACTTTGTAGTCCCTTAGGTCTCGACGCGTGGCGGCGCGACGATAAACCAATTCTGCTTCGAATTCAGCGACATCCGCAGCGTCGAATTGCAGGAGCAGCTCTTCACCGGCCGCGATTGATTTTGGTACCGCAAGATCGATGGCTTCTGCGTGCAGCAGATGTAAGGTGGGATCACCAATCAACTGAACCTGCCAGGCATGTTCGCGTCGTTCCTCTAGCAGCGAATAACCTTTGGGTGAAAGTGCTTGGGCAATGGTCCCAATCATTTGCAAATTCTGATCCTGTCGCTGTGCAAGTGTCGCATCATCGACCAGCATTCTTCGCTTTGCGTTTTGCAGCACTTCACCTAGCGTTGGAAGTCGATCGATGTAGTAGCCGTTGAGCATTCCATCGGACAGCATGGCCAAACCATATGGGCCGGAGACGCGCGACGCAGCAATGGCAGCAATTGGGCCTTTCGGATTCAAGACCATTTGTTCGGCCAACGAATCTTCGATAGCATCACATGCACCGGTGTAACAAGCTAAAAAAACTGCAATTGGCGTTTGCTGTCCTTGAGCTAGTTTTGGCAGGTCGTCGGTTGTCATGATCGGATAGCCTTCGCGGCCGATCCTCATGTAGTCCAACGTCTTGACGTGGCCGTGACCAATATAGACCCAAAATGTCCCGCCCTCGTTGAATCGTGAAAGGGCTGCATCGGAAAACTCACGAGGGTTCGGGCAGTAGGTGCTGTTCAAGCTGGCTTGGGTCATCGTCACGCGAGACCAAAGCGGGATACGATCGCTCAGGAACTTTTTCGTTGTGCCTTCAATGACCGCGTCGGCTACCACACCAAACCCGCCGACTCCTGCAACGACATGAACATTTCGCCGCCAAGCGGAAAAATCCCGCGAGTTTTCGTAAGCGATGACGCGCTGGAGAAAAGCCTGCAGCTCTTCAGCACTTGAGACTGGAATGCGTCCCAGGGCCGCATCGGGAAGATCGTCTCCATCTAGATCGGCATAGTCGTTGTCCGTCGCAATGGTCTTATCGCCTCGGAACTGGATCATTGCCGTACTGGCGTGATAGAAGGTGGGAATCCCCTTGCCTGGTTCCCCTTCAATATCGCCACACAACATGATAAATCGCTGCTGCGCAGCGGAGGCATCAAAAATCGCTTTGATGGAGGCCTGGATGGCAGTGCGACTCTGATTCGAGTCCAATTCTACGACCGTGTAACCGCGTTGTTCTCGATCTTTTTTCCAGGTTTCGAGCGCTGGTGACCATTCACTCGGACGAACGGCGATGACCGTTCGTTCAGTCGTCTTGGGCGCTTTCTTCGGCGTTGCGTTAGCTTGGGTTACGTCGGATTGAGTTGCTGACTGGGGCGGGGTGGATTGCGACGTATCGGCCTCGCCGATTGGGCTTTGGCCAAGCGTTGGTTGGCTGAGCGTGAGTGTCCAAAGGCAACACGCCAGGGCAATGTAAAGAGAAACCCTCATCTAAAATCCCTCCATGATGCTTTGGGTTGACGACTTGCTCTCGAAAATTGGTTGTACGCTTAATAGTCGCAATGGTGCAACCTACCGGCGTCTATTTCGCAACGCCTGCTTCGCTGACAAACTGCTTGTGCGTGGACAGTAGTTTACGTACTGATGGATCACGCGGTTGCTGCAGCGCGGTAAACGCAATTTGTATCTGCTCTTCATCATCCCCGCGCTTGGTAATCTGCACCGGCATCGGCAGCGAATCCTTTAGATCACCAGGATCGTAGCCTTTGGGGCCGTTCAGCACCGCGACGAGTCCCTCGGGTCGTTTGGTGTGCAGGATAATCCACGGCTTTTTGCTGCCAGGCAGAATGTAGCGAGCGGTGGTCTGTTCATCCCATCGCCAACGTCCGCCGCCAGCCGATTGGTGGATTGCCTGAATGAAAACACTCAGCGTTTCGGCCGGCCAAACAATATCTCGTCCCGGTGGGAAGCCCTTGCGAAGGGAGTGCCACCGCTGTTTTAAGACTTTCCACGGCATGCTCTTCTTCGGATCCGTGACGGCCGGCAAATCAGATGCGACTGGCTCAGGTTCACTGCGTGGTTTTCCTAGAAACGCGTATGCCGCATCCTCTAGCCAGGACCAGAATTTCTGTGTGTCCATTTCTTCCAGCGTGTGAGCACGGATTTCAAGCTCCATCCAGCTTCCCGTAGCTTTTGCACTAACACGGGATTCGTTGCCGTAGATCTGAACGGCTTCCAATTGATTGAGCGTTCCTAGTTTCACGACGTTGGTCAGTTCAGCCTTGGTAAACGCGCGTCGCGGAATACGGAATTTTAGTTGCAGTAGCCAAGTTTCCGCGGTAATCGCGTGGAAGAACCAACCCCGGCTCTTCACTTCGCCGCGGATTTCAACCACACTCCGATTGTCCCAGTTGGTTGGCGAGAAGCCATCGATTTTCTCTAGGTGGTCGACGATCTTGGTCAGGATTTCACGTTCCCACTTAATCGCTCCGCCCGCTCGATCGACGCTATCTTGTGTGTGCCATTTGCGTCCATCACTTTGCCAGGGCAATAAGGTATCGCGACCGATTTGGTCCAGTTCGATATCGCCTTCCTGTTCCTTGGTGAGCTCCTCGGGCGTGAAAGTTTCGCGATCCTGATACTCGACCGCCTCCATGGCAGAGATCAAAGCTTCACCAGTGTGACTGCGTAGCAGTTCACGTTTTGGACGAGTCTTCTTGGCTACCTTCTTAGCAGGCTTCTTCTTGGTCGTTGTCTTGCTCTTCTTGTCAAACTCAGCCTTTGCTTCACGGGCGTGTTCGACCAGTTCTTCGGGCGTTCCTGAGAAGACGATTTCGCCCCCTCCAACTCCCGCCTCTGGACCCAGGTCAAGGACAAAATCAGCCGCTTTGATGACGTCCAAGTTATGTTCGACAACGACAACTGTGTTGCCCAAGTCGACGAGTCGTTGAGTGACCTCAAGTAGCTTGATGATATCGGTGAAGTGTAAACCGGTTGTGGGCTCGTCGAGCAGATAAAACGTCTTGCCGGTGTCGGGGCGAGACAATTCAGCGGCCAGTTTCACACGCTGCGCCTCACCGCCGGAAAGCGTCGGTGCCGACTGCCCGAGGGACACGTAATCAAGGCCTACGTCCACCAGGGTTTGTAGCGTTCTCCGAATCTTTGGAATGTTCTGGAAGACCTCCAGAGCTTGTCCCATTTGCATCTCGAGGATGTCATGAATCGAATGCCCGTGATATGTCACGGAAAGCGTTTCTTCGTTGAAGCGTCGCCCGACACAGCTATCGCACTGGACCCAGACATCGGGAAGGAAGTGCATTTCGATGCGAATCTGCCCGTTGCCTTCGCATTTTTCGCATCGCCCACCTGGAACGTTGAACGAAAATTGCCGCGGCGTATACCCGAGGGCTCGCGCGTCAGGTAACTGCGAATAGAGTTGTCGGATTAAGTCAAAGACACCGGTGTAAGTTGCTGGAGTGGAGCTTGGGTTGGAGCCAATCGGGCTTTGGTCGACCCGAATCACTTTGTCAATCAACTTCGTGCCGTCGATCGAATCAAAAAACGTCTTCTTTGTGTTCTGCTTGGCCAGACGTTTAGACATTGCAGGGTAAAGCACTTGGTTGACCAGCGTACTCTTACCACTTCCACTCGGGCCAGTGATAACGCTCAAGCAGCCAAGTGGTATGTCTGCATTGACTTTCTTCAAGTTGTTGGCTCGAGCGCCTTTGAGACTGATCCAACCCTTGTCAGGCGTCCGCCGTTTGGCTGGAACCGGGATTTTTTTCTTCTCGCTCAGGAATGGTCCCGTCACGCTCGTGCGACTGCGAGCCAATTGCTTGGGAGTACCCTCCGCGACCAGCTCTCCACCGGCGCGTCCAGCAGCCGGTCCGAAATCGTAGACTCGATCACTGTGTTCAATCACATCACGGTCATGCTCGACCACAAGCAGCGTGTTTCCGATGTCGCGTAGCTTTTTCAGTGCACCAATCAATCGATTGTTGTCGCGCGGGTGCAAGCCGATGGTTGGTTCGTCCAGCACATAGAGCACGCCGCACAGGCCGCTGCCAAGTTGGCTGGATAGTCGAATACGTTGTGATTCACCGCCGGAGAGTGTATTTGCGGGCCGCGAAAGTGACAGGTAATCCAGCCCGACGTCCAGCAGGAACTCCGTCCTAGCGAGCAGCTCACGAACAAGTTCGCCAGCGATTTGCTGTTCACGCTTGGTAAGCTTCCAGCCCTTCATCGTCTCATGCAACCAACTGAGCGTGCCTTGAGTGATTTCGCCAATGGTCAAATCGCGGAACCGCGTGCTTCCCGCGTCGACGTTGAGTCGCGAACCGTCACAGGCTGAACAAGCGACTTCAGCAACAAACGGGCTCAGTTGCGAACGTAGTTTCGAGCTTAATCGGGCAGCATGGTCTAGCGCAGGGAACAGCCCCTTCCACTGGAATTCAAATTTGATGCCGCGGGCATTCTCAGCAGTAAACCAGCGGTCGCCCGTGCCATGCAGAATCGATCGTCGCTGACCAGCGCTCAATTGCCCCGTGGGCACATCCAACGGTATTCCGACAGCCTTGCACATCGACTCAAGCATCGGTCGGGCCAACTCGGTAACGGCCATTTCCGATTTAGTGTCTTTCCCAAGTGCCGGCCACATGCGAATGGCACCTTCTTTGAGGGACAGGTCCGTGTCCATCAGTAGTGCTGGGCTCGTTCCAGTTTGCGTTCCGAGACCTTCGCAGTCTGGACACCAACCCAATGGCGAGTTGTAAGAGAAGGAATGCGGTGTCAGCGGTTGCATGCTGTACCCGCAACTACGACAAGCTAAGTGCTGGCTGTGGCGGACACTTTTCCAGTGTATTTCGTCAATGTCGTCACGTGGCTCGACAGCGAATAGGTTGCCACCACCGAGCGAAAGTGCCAGTTCAACGCTTTCTGAAATTCGGCTACGACTGGCTTCTGAAACCGTAATTCGGTCAATGACAGCTTCGATGTCATAGCTAATCGTCGACGATAGTGCAGGAACGCCGTCGAGCGTGTGGGTCTTGCCATTAACCCGCACTCGGACGAGACCGCTTGTTCGCAGGTCTTGCCACAGGTTCTCGGGGTCGTGATTCGGCTGCCACTGCAAAGGGGCTGTTAGGACAAGACGCGTGCCTTCTTCGTGTGACAATAAATGGTTGGTGATATCATCTGCAGACTGGTTTGTGACGGGCTGATCGCACTCCGGGCAGTGAGGTTCACCGAGGCGCGCCATCAAGACCCGCAAGTAGTCGTAGATCTCGGTGACGGTCCCGACGGTACTTCGCGGGTTGTGCGCGACCGTTTTTTGTTCAATCGCAATCGCTGGAGCCAAGCCGTCGATACGATGCACATTGGGTTTCGGCATCTGCCCAACAAATTGCCGCGCGTACGACGAAAGGCTCTCGACGTAGCGTCGCTGGCCTTCGGCGTAGATCGTATCCATTGCCAGCGAGCTCTTACCGCTACCACTAGGCCCGCAGAATACGGTTAGCGAGTGGTGCGGGATGTCGAGCGTGACGTCCTTTAGATTGTGCTCAACGGCATTCTCGACGCGGACAGTCGCAGGAAGCGTCGTGGCTGGACCCTTTCGCTTCGTGGCTACTGCCTTCTTGCCTGTCGATGGTTTGATAGGTGGCGCAGCAATGTGTTTTGCAAGCGACGATCCGGTATAGGATTCTTTTACGTTAACGATATCCTTCGGTTGCCCAGCAAAAACGACTTCCCCGCCGCCTTTACCACCTTCAGGACCGATGTCGATCAGCCAGTCAGCGGCCTTGATCACATCCAGGTTGTGCTCAATCACCAAGACGGTGTTGCCGCGGTCAACCAAGTCTTGGAGGACTTTCAGGAGCAATTTGATGTCATAGAAGTGAAGGCCTGTGGTCGGTTCGTCCAGCAGGTAAAGGGTTTTTCCGGTGTCCTTCCGGGCAAGTTCTTTAGCGAGCTTGATTCGCTGAGCTTCTCCACCGGATAGAGTCGGCGATGGTTGCCCCAGTTTAATGTAGTCCAAGCCGACGTTATGCAGCGTCTTTAACTTGTCCGCGATCTTCGGGACATTCTCAAACAGATCTAAGGCTTGCTGGATGTCCATTTCCAATACGTCAGCGATGGAGCAGTCCTTGAACTTGACCTGAAGCGTTTCGTGGTTGTATCGTTTTCCATCGCATACAGGGCATCGCACCCAGAGGTCAGCCAGGAAGTCCATTTCCAAACGATTCGAGCCGTTGCCTTCACAGGCTTCACAGCGACCGCCGGCCACATTGAAGCTGAATCTTCCCGCCTGATAGCCACGCCGCTTGGCCTCAGGGAGCTCAACGAACAGACTTCGAATTTCGTCAAAGACTTTGACGTAAGTGGCCGGGTTACTGCGAGGTGTTCGACCAATGGGCGACTGATCGATGGCGATGACTTTATCGAGATGCTCAACACCCTCAACCGTGTCATGTAGACCTGGCATGTCTTCTGCGGCATGCAACTGGCGACGCAAGACGGGAACCAAGATCTCATTGATCAGCGAGCTCTTGCCCGATCCGCTGACGCCCGTTACACAAACGAGCTTCCCGAGTGGGATGTCGATATCTACATTCTTCAGATTGTTCTGTCGAGCACCTGAGACGCGGATGACGTCGCCCGAACCTTCGCGGGCGGAATCGGGAACAGGGATCTGCGCCGTCCCAGACAGGAACTGGCCCGTAAGGCTCCGTTCGCTGCCAGCAAGTTCACCGAGAGTTCCGCAGGTGACGATCTCACCACCGCGTACACCGGGGCCAGGGCCGAAGTCCACGATCAAGTCGGCTGCTCGCATCGTATCTTCATCGTGTTCAACGACCAGCAGCGAATTCCCTTGGTCGCGCAGTGCTTTGAGCGAATCGATCAAACGATCGTTGTCACGAGGGTGAAGGCCAATGGAAGGCTCGTCAAGAACATAGAGTACGCCCGCGAGCCCCGCACCAATCTGGCTAGCTAAGCGAATTCGCTGAGCCTCACCGCCGGACAGCGAAGGTGCGGAACGGCCGAGGGTCAGATAATCGAGACCGACGTTTAACAAGAACTGCAGCCGATTGGTTACTTCTCGAATCGCTTCTGAAGCAATGCGTTGATCAATGTCGGTGAGTTCAAGTGCTTTCAAAAATTCGAGGCACTGGTCGATTGGCAAATCGCACAGTTGAGGCAGATTGAGCCACGCATCCGCGCCTTCAACGTCGGCCTTGGACTCGAGTCGCAAAAATAGCGCTTGTCGGCCAAGGCGCTGACCGCCGCACGCGCCGCAGTCACGGCGTTCCATGTACTTTTCAAAGCGTTTTCGGCCGGTCGCACTCTTGGTGCCCTTGTACTGCTCCATCAACTGGGCAACGATTCCATCGAACGTGCCACCGTACTTCATCGGTTTGCTGCCGCCGCTCCACGTAAACGTGATGTGTCGCTGCCCGGCACCGTACAGCCATTCATGCTGCACTTTTTCAGGGAGATCTTTCCATGCAGTTGTTAGGCTTTCACCTGCTTCTAGACCATATTCTTTTTCAATGGACTCGCTGACACTCATCAACTGGTGACGTTGCCATCGTCCCATGTCAGTCCAAGCGCCAAGCAGTTCGAACGCCCCGCGTTTGATGCTGCGATCGGGCTCCGGAATGATCAACTCCGGTGCAAACGTGAATTGTCTTCCCAGTCCTTCACAGACGTTGCACATTCCCGATGGGGAATTGAAGCTGAGCATTTGTGGCGTGGGAGGCATGAAAGATAGGTCGCACTTGGGACACGAGTATTCGCTACTCATGATCCATTCGTTGCGGGCCTTTTTCTTGCGACGTCGGCCACGAGAGGTCGTCGCGCTCTCGAGCTCTTCAGCGTCCTTGGCGTCCGGTTCTTCGTCGTCCCAGGGGATGACGATCAGAGTGCTTTCGCCAAGCTTAAGCGCTTCGGCAACTCCCTCAGCAATTTCGGTGCGAGGAGTCGTGCTGGGAGCGAATCGCTTAACGACTACTTCGATATCATGCTTTTGCTGGCGATTCAGCGCTGGAGCACTCGACAGTCGCACCACTTCTCCGTCAACTCGACCGCGCGCATAGCCTTGCTTCTGCAGCGTCTCGAACAGATCCTTGTGTTCGCCCTTTTGGCCACGAACCACCGGCGCAAGGATTAGATATTCCTCCTTGTCGTCCAGTCCCTGCAGCTTGGCAACGATCTGGTCGTTCGTTTGGGATTCGATTCGGATGTCGCAGCGCGAGCAAAAGCCTTTGCCAATTCGCGCATAGATGACCCTCAGGAAATCGTAAATTTCGGTGACCGTTCCCACGGTAGACCGAGGGTTGGAGCTGGTGGATTTCTGGCTGATCGAAATCGCCGGACTCAATCCACCAATAAAGTCAACGTTGGGTTTCGGCAGTTGCCCGATGAATTGCCGTGCATAACTGGATAAACTCTCCAGGTATCGGCGTTGGCCTTCCGCATAAAGCGTGTCGAAGGCCATCGAGCTTTTGCCACTACCGCTGACCCCGGTGAAAACGATGAGCTGATTACGGGGCAGGGAAATACTGACGTTCTGCAAGTTGTGCTCACGAGCGCCACGTACTTCAATATTCGCGTTGTCCATAGTCTATATCTTGAGAACCATCTCGGATGGTAGAGCTTCGGTTTGGACCAAACCCATCATTGTAGGTCAAAAAGTGGAAAATGCAGACCGGTATTCGGCAGGCGGTATTTTCGTGCTGCTTCGCCACACTTTTTCGCCTTCGCATTCCGGCGATTCGACTGGGAGGAGGAGAGACCACTGGGACCTAATGCTGGAAATTCCCGGCTCCTCCAGTGAGCATTGCTTGCTAACGCTCCAGCTAGCAAACTTGCCAACGATCATTCGGGAGGAGAAGCCTGGCAGTCCTCATGATTGCTGCCAAGTCGTTCAGGCCAAGCGATTGCCGGACCATCGACGCAGGTATCTGAACTACGAAGGGCCGATCGAAGGAGCCCGCGGGCAAGTTCAGCGGGAGACGAAGGGCCGCTACGAAGCAATAACGGGGAGTCAACTCGCGGTGAGCGGTTCTGGTTCGCTTGGTGAGCCAACTTCAAGCGGTTCATCGCAGCCGCCAGTTCTGCAACTGGCGCTCACGTCGGACAGTCTGGTAGCCAACGTCGCATTCCGCCTTTACGCGCCAGGCGCCAGCTTGTGCGTCGCAGTCAGCCGATGGGAAAAATGCTGAACTCGCAGACTTTAACGGGTCCAGCGGTGGCTGCTCGAAAGGGCGAACTATCGCCGATCCGCTTGATTTTCCAGCATGGTAGCTGCCAACGATGTCCAGCCAGTTTGGTGACTTGCGCCCAATCCGCGGCCATTGTCGCCTTCAAAATACTCGTAGAAAAGTACTAAATTTTCCCAATCACTGCCCTGGGCGTACCGGGATTCACCCCCATGGCTCGGCCGCTCGCCATCGCTGCCAAAAAGAAACAGTCGCGTCAAGCGAGCTTCTATTTCGGTCGCTACCGCTTCCAGGTTCATCCAGTTGCCCGATCCCGTCGGGCATTCCACCTTGATCGTATCGCCATAGAAGTCGTGGTAAGTTCGCAACGACTCGATGATGAGATAGTTGATCGGCAACCAAATAGGCCCGCGCCAATTACTATTCCCACCAAACATGTACGAATCGCTTTCGCCCGGCGTATATCGGACTTCCTCGCGAGCACCGCCGTACTCAAAGATGTAGGGTTCATCCCGATGTGCCGCACTCATCGAGCGAATTCCGTAGGGCGAAAGGAACTCGTCTTCGTCGAGCATTTTCTCAAGCATCTTCATCAGGCGCTTCTTGGTTGGTAGCGCAAGCAGTCGGCGTTGATTGCCGTCCTCATCCTCTGCTAGGCAGCTCATCTGTCCAGCCAAGTCTCGCCTGTTCTTCAGGAACCATTCCGTCCGCTTCTTGAATCCAGGCAGTCGATCAATCTTCTTTTGTTCAAGGACAACGGGAGTGCACAACGGGATCAGCCCGACCAGTGAACGTACCTTCAGCGGGATGGATTCGCCGTTGATCGAGAGATGGTCGTAGTAAAACCCATCTTCTTCGTCCCATAATCCCATGCCATGAAGATCATTGGTTGCATCGGCAATCGACATGTAATGCTCAAGAAATTTGCTTGCCATATCAGCGTAGGCGACACTCTCATCCGCCAGCTCGAGGGCCATCTTGAGCATGTGCCCGCAGAAAAAGGCCATCCAGGCTGTTGCGTCAGCTTGGTTTAGGAAGCCGCCCGTCGGCAGTGGCTTGCTGCGGTCGAAAACGCCAATGTTGTCTAGGCCAAGGAATCCACCGGAGAAGATGTGCTTTCCATCGGGGTCCTTGCGATTCACCCACCATGTGAAGTTAAGCACTAGCTTTTGAAAAACTCTGGCCAAGAAGTCTGTGTCTGGCTCACCGCGTTGCTCAGAAGCCTTGTAGACATCCCAGCAGGCCCAAGCGTGAACAGGCGGATTCACATCGCTTAACGCCCATTCGTATGCTGGCAAAGAGCCATTGGGGTGCATGTACCACTCACGCAAGAACAGCAGCAATTGCTCCTTGGCAAAGTGGTCGTCGATGCGGGCCATTGGCAGCATATGAAAAGCCAGATCCCAGGCCGCGTACCAAGGATATTCCCATTTGTCGGGCATGCTTATCACGTCACGATTGAAAAGGTGTTTCCAATCGTGGTTGCGCCCCAGTCGACGCGAGTCGGTGTTGACTTCGTAGTTATTGTCGCCTTTCAACCAGGCGTCGACGACGTAATGATAGAACTGTTTTGTCCACAGTAGTCCAGCATAGGCTTGTCTCGATACTCGCCGCTCTTCTTGGTTGAGTTTTGCCGGAATGCAGTCTTCGTAGAACTCGTCAGCCTCCGCCTTGCGGGCAGCGAAGACTTCGTCAAAGGTCGCACCGAACCATTCGTTGGGTGCTTCGTCAAGCGAGCACATTCGCGCCTGAACAGTGACGCTCTCACCGGGAGCCATCTCGTGGATGGTTAGCGCTGCAAGCTTAGTGCCGGTCTTCTTTTTGTTGACAGCCGATTGTTCCCCTGCGATCACGTAGCGATGGAACGCATCTTTGTAGTGATTGCTGGTGGCAGGGACTTCTGGGTGCACCAGGGGGTTGGTTTCATTGTCTGTGAACAAATACTCAGGCAGCTTTTCGTCGCTGGTCGCGTCTGCGGCAACGACCCACTTTCCAAGTGTGGCATGGTTGAGGATGGCTGCTTGTTCCGGCAAATTGTATTCGGGCGGGCTGCTGGCAGACCGCATTGTTGGCTTGGGCGTACAGCCTTCGTGCGTACAGTCCCACGTCCAGGTGTTCCGGTACCACCACTGAGGTAGAATGTGTATTGGTGCAGTTTGCTGTCCACGGTTTGTAACCGTCAGGCGGATAAGAATGTCATTTGGACCGGCTTTGCAGTATTCGATCTCGCAGTCAAAGTAGCCGTTGTCAAAAATGCCTGTATCGACCAGCTCGTATTCGAGGTCTTTCAGTCCCCGCTGCCGGTTTTGCTTGACTAAGTCCTCGTACGGGAATGCTTGGTGCGGATATTTGTAAAGACCTTTCATGTACGAGTGCGTTGGCGTGCTGTCGACATAGTAGTAGCACTCCTTCACGTCCTCGGCATGATTTCCTTCGGGGCCAGTGAGTCCGAAGAGGCGCTCCTTGAGGATGGGGTCGTTTCCATTCCACAGTGCGAAGGAAAAGCACAGTCGGCACTGTCGGTCGGTGATACCGAGCAAGCCGTCTTCTCCCCACCGGTAGGCTCGGCTACGCGCGTGATCATGCGGAAAGTACCGCCACGCATCTTGGTTGTCTGAGTAGTCCTCGCGAACCGTCCCCCATTGTCGTTCTGACAAATAGGGGCCCCATCGCTGCCAATTCGCTTTCCGGCTGACCGACTCTTGCAGGCGTTTCCGTTCTTTCATTTCGCATCCGTCCAGTTGGCTCTTGTGGATTTCCTCAACGCTGTCACCAGCTAGTCGCACTACTGTATGCTCCAATCCACCATCGACAATAGCACTCACCTCTTCTCGTACGGTGACACCCACCCATCTCTTGACGCCACCTCGCTATTTGATAGATTTCATACGTCGTCTGTGATCTGTGGAGAGTGAACGAT
>CAYPLE010000051.1:3922-42210 GCA_964411445.1 uncultured Pirellulaceae bacterium | reverse complement strand
GCCAAGTGAGACAGAATTACGGGCGGCTCGCAAATAGATCCCGTGCCGCGTTGCGTCACCCCTATTCGGCGTCAATTGCGTAGTTAATGGTTTCGGCGGCGGCAGCGGCTCGGCGCTCCCAATCGAGTCACTTTTCGCAACGTTATCCACAACTATCTTGCGCAGCGGCGCGGGCGCAGGCGACTCCAATGGAGGCTGTTGGGCTTCTTCGACGATTGGCAGGACTTCCTCCGCGAATGCGGCTAGCGTTACCTGCGTGGATCGCGAAGAAGCAGAAGATGCGTCGCGGGCCAGCGATCCGGCCGCTGTCCCTTGCTGGTTTGGGCTTGCCTTGGGAGGTGAAAGCCATTGTTGACTGGCAGTTTGTCTGCTGGTCGGCGAGTCATTCCTTGGATTCTTCGCATCATCTAGTGCGTCCTGAGCGTGTAAAGCAGGCGCAATACCGATTGCGCAAACCGATACACCAACCACTCGGACGACTGAGCGTCCCAGCTTAGGAATCGAATTTGGCAGCAGGCTGTACAGCGCATTCAAGGTGGTGGCTCAAAGCTGTGTGTCAAAAAACAGTAGTTGTAGGGGGGGGCGACCGGTGCGTCTATTTGCTAGAAGAGGTATCGGCGTCGATCAAAAACTCGCACTAGTTAAACTTTGCCGATTGTGCGATCTTTACCAATTGCGAAGCAAGGGAGTGCTCCGCCCATGAAACCGACGACTAAACCACCGGCATGGCAGAAGAGATCAGAAGTCTGAAAGCGGAATACGAGCTGCGATTCTTCCTACGAGCGACCAGAGTCTTGGAAAACGCGGCTGCCCGAGATCCGCGCTGCCAAATTAGGTTGTCATCGGGTCAGGGCAACGGATATTTTGAAATTGCGGAAGGACGATAGTCGTTCGAACGCTAAGGGCGATTCCAAACAATTCTTTGCCGCGACGGCCGAGCCACTCCCCTAGTCTCTGAAGGGAGGAAGTGCCCGGTACACGAATGTTAACGCTTGCGTTTGTTGATCTAGTTCGCAGCAAACCAGTGCGTCCGCCAGGAGGCGTTAGCAGGGTTCAATGAGAAGTTATTCCCCACCGACGCGTCTTGTTTTGACTCAATCAACAATACGCTTGCGCCGGTAACCGATGCAGGAAGTAGCGAATAGGAGGCTAGCAAGTGAGCACGGCTCGGGGACCGCTGAGATCCCGAAGTTGACATTGAAGCTTGTTGCTGCTTGGTAGTTACCGCCCTCGACGTTGTTTGAATCCCCAACGTTGTAATCACTTTCGAAGGCGAGCCGATAGCTGCCTGCAGGGAGCATCGCCCCGGCGGGTGCTTGAACGTCGCCGTTATCGTAAAATTCGATGTCTTGAAAGCCGCTCGCCGAGCCGGTGCTCTTGAGTGAAAACTTTACAGCATTGCTTGGGAACTTCTCCGGCAGTGGTGTGCCGGTGACGGTCGCTTTCGCCGTCAATGTGAGGAGCATTGGCCGGTCCGTCAGGAACTGAACGGCAAAATAGTCAAAAACCGAGACTTGGTCGGGTCCGTTGGTGGTGTTGGTGAGCTGAGCTGTAGAGCTCCCACTGAAGCCTAGCCTCAATGAACCGTTTCGATTTAGCTGGAAGTTCGAAACGGTTTGTTCGGCCGTGCCGGTAGCCGATCTGCCTGTGACTGCGGCGTTTGCCGAGGCGGATAGCTTCCGCTGTGAATTGACGACCGCTAGTTGTTCGTCCGTCGGATTGCCATAGAAACTTCGGTCATAGTTTTCAGGGACAGCGGTATCCGAAAAGATATTCGCGGTGAGGTTGGATTTTTGTTCCCACTGCTGGATCACGATCATTTCTGCCAGACTGGAGGTTGCTAGCGACCAAGCGATCGAAAGAGGCAGTAGGATTCCACTTGCAAACCTGAGCGCACGAAGGCCCATTTGTCTTGGCAACATTGAATTCGTCCATCCATGGTGTAAGTCATTGAAGTGCACCGAGCGGGGCTGCTGGTGCGCGTGTGGCAGAATCTAGTCGTGATGGGCGGACCAAAACAACCTTATTGTGAGGGGTGCAGCCCCGGAAATGGACGTATTTCTTGAATTACTCCGCGATGCTAGTTGTGCATCACCAAGAGTTGGTAATTGCCACACGTGACAAAGAGCGTGCTTTGAGTCCAACAGGTGCAAGCTTTCGCATTGTTGGTCGGGTTTGTCGCCAGCCCTGGGGGAGACTACCGCACGCCAAGGGACTTTAAGAGCGAGGATCGCCACTGTGAATTGTCGGCGTCGTAGAGTCCGAAGCCAGCGCAGAATTCCCAGTACGACCAGCTCATTCCATGTTCTTCTGCGGTGCTAGCAACGCACTTCGTCCACGCGATCCTGCTTGTCATGGGCGCAGCTTGGTAGGCGCCGAACTCGCCAAGAAAGATCGGCCGCTTGTGGTTTTTGCCCCAGTTGGCCGCCTGGGCGATTTCCTCTTTTACTTTTGCGATGTCTTCATCCGAGCCCCAGGTCTTGTTGCGTAGCCCCTTGATTTCGGGGGAAGCCCACGATGCACCTTGATGTGTAAACGGATGCGGGTTGTACATATGGACGGTCACAATCAAATTCGGATCCTCTGGCAGCTTCAATTGGTCAAGAGCCCAAATGCCGTTCCAGTGAGGTGGGCCAACGATGACAGGACGCGAGGGGTTGGTTTCTCGAATCGCCTTCAGTCCAATTTGTAAGACTTCGTTCCACTTTTCGCTCAGTTTGTCGTGCGGTTCATTGTTGAGTTCGAAGTACAGGAATTCGCCGCGACTCTGATACCGCGACGCAATTTGCTGCCACAGTTTCTTCAGTTGCAATGTGTAGGCGTCCGGATCCCGGTCGAGCCCTTCGAAGTGATGGATGTTCAAGACCACGTTCAATTTCGCCTCTTCAGCCACATCCAGCAGATGGTCGACACGCTCGAAAAAGGCGGGTTCAATTGTGAA
The DNA here is from genome assembly GCA_964411445.1 of uncultured Pirellulaceae bacterium. Classification (GTDB taxonomy): domain Bacteria; phylum Planctomycetota; class Planctomycetia; order Pirellulales; family Pirellulaceae; genus Aureliella. Next base: position 39,269 of record CAYPLE010000051.1, on the reverse strand, counting down.
AGGAGCGGTCTGCGACGCGTAGTCTGGCCATCGAACAGGTAGTCGAATCGAATCAAAGCCAGCTCGCTTAATGATCGCAAAGTGCTCGTCGCGAATGTTGGCTCCCCAGTTCGCACCGCGAGGCGCTTCCAAGAAATTGCCCAGGTTGACACCGCGCCCCAGCCGCTTGTTTGCCGCAAATGTCGCGTCATTGCTTTGCGCGGCGACTGGGCTGCCTGACGACAAGACTGTGGCAAGCATCGTGATGCTGGCAACGGCAATGTGACGAGTGAAACGGCTATCATTCAAAGTCGGCATGGTAAGCTCCCTGAGGTAAGCAGGTCTGCAGAGCAGCGGTGAATTGGGGAAGGGCTGGGACAAACTGTGCACTTTATCTCGCACCAGAAATGGACCGCTACCAAGCTACGGAACGACTCGCGCCGCGGTTCACCAGGTGAGCGGGATGCGATGGATACGCGTAACTGATTCCGTAGGATGCAGGCGACGGGCACGACTTGCCGAAATAGCCGTGCTCAGGAAGTACTCTGGCCCTGGCTCAATGACTTGCATTTCCCATGCGGTCGCATCGGTGAAGTGATTGGAGCGGCACGTCCCATCGTCATCAAGATGCATCTGGAGAGCCGCGTCAATGGAGCTAGGGCAGAACGAGTCTCGGGTAGGGATTGGAAGCGGGAAACTGGTTTGGCGCAAGCCTTCGGCAATTCCTAGCCCCATTGCTTTCAGGAGTGCTTCTTTGCAAACCCATAGTCGCATCATCTCTTGGTCGCGGTCGCGGGCTGAGATGTTATTCCACGCTTTCTCTTCGGAAGGGCTCAGTACTTGAGAGGCGATCGTGCGATGGCGAAAATCGCCACGGATGCACTCGAGGTCCACGCCAACGGGTTGATTGGAAAAGGCAATCGCAGCTTTCTCACCGCTGTTAGAAACGTTGAACTCAACTGGGAAAATCGCCGATGTCAAAAGCGCTGGTTTGCCCCATCGGCCTTCACGGAACTGGACCTGGCTCGGATCCTGTCCGACGATTGTCCCCAACAGGGTTCGTAACGCGCCGCGGCAAACGACAAAACGTCGCCGCAGGTCGGGCGTAATGAATCGATCGGCCCTGAAGATCTCTGCTTTCGAAAGAGTCTGCTCCAGCGCAGCAAGTTGCTCCCCGCCGGCAGCCAAGTCAAACTCGACCAGAAGCGTGTGCGATTCGGCTACGTTTGCTAAGCTGGCAGATATTTTGTGGCCTGTTTCAATCAACTCTTGCATGACTAGCGCTTTGGGGGCTGAAGCAGATGCGTTCGGCTCTCGGGTGCAGTTTGGTTCTGAAAACTATTTCTAGGCCGAGTATAACCTCGGGGCAGTTTCTGTTTAGATGAGCACTTCCGACAAAGACCTCGCCGCGTTGCTCAATCGTGCACTGGACGCCAACGTGCGTGTATGCAATCGAACGGTGGTTGGCGGAGGCTGCATCGCCGATTCGCAGAAGCTTGTGCTGGAGGATGGTCGGCAGCTCTTGGTGAAGACGATGCCGGTCAATTCTGCAGTCAGCGTCTTGAGTTGCGAAAGGGATTCGCTGAATGAAATTTCCCAGGCGGGTGCGTTGCGTTCGCCTGTCTGCTTGGGATTCGCGATCGGCGCTTCAGTGGAGATGTTGGTGCTGGAATATGTCGAGCCTTGCGAGCCGACAGCGCAATTCTGGCGAAAATTTGGTCAGCAACTGGCTGAGATGCACCGTTGGTGCGGTGGTGCTCAGACGACAACGGCTGTTTCGCCGCGATACGGATTTCGCGAAGACAATTTTATTGGGCGGACGTCTCAGAAAAACGCCTTTGCCGATGATTGGGTAGATTTCTTCGGCAGCAATCGGCTTGGTTTTCAAATCGGGAAATTGGAATCGAGTCCGTTGTCGTCGACCACAGCCGAAATTGTTCGCGACACTAGGCGGCTGATTGAGCAGCTCGATCGCTACCTGCCGAGGCAGCCTGCGGTCAGCTTGCTGCACGGAGATTTGTGGAGTGGTAATTTTCTCGCAACACGGGCAAACTCGCCCTCATCAACACAGGGCGACTTGTCGGCCGTGGTTTTCGATCCTGCGGTATACTACGGAGATCGCGAAGCCGAGTTTGCCATGACGCTGCTCTTCGGAGGATTTCCCGCAGCCTTCTACGATGCTTACAATGCTGCTTGGCAGATGGAATCAGGTTGGCAAGAACGCGTGGAAATCTACAAACTTTACCATTTGTTGAACCACCTCAATTTGTTTGGTACAAGCTACGCAGCTCAGTGCAAGGCAGTGCTGAGGCAATTCGTTTAGGGCTTTTCGCAATTGCGAAGTGATCGCTATGAAGCAAATTTGTGCCATTGTGCGTCCATTCTTAGCGGAAAAAGTCTTGGACAACTTGCGTTTGGCGCCTTTGGAGGCGTTGGTTGTCCGCGAGGTGAAGGGGTTCGGACGACAGAAGAGTTACGTTGATGAGTACGCAGACGACGAGTACGGATTGGCCTTCTTGCCGAAAGTCGAGATTACGATGTGGGTCGAGGATTTTCGCGTTGAAGAAGTCGTCGGTCGCATCAATGAAGCCAGCCGAACTGGCCGAATGGGCGACGGGAAAGTGATCGTTCAGCCACTGGATGGCTTCTTCTCTGGCTGAGCGGTGAACTTTCCCAGCGGCTGTGCGGTCGTGGGAGGGCTGTGCGGTCGTGGGAAGTCGGCCCAACTCGAATCGCTCTACAGATGGATCGGCACAAGGAACTGCTGCTCCGTTGCGGCCTTTTCTGGATAAGTGGCAAGCGTCTGGAAACTGGGGTCGGCCGCATAGGCATCGCGAATCATCTTCTTTGCCTTGTCCGTCACGCTGGCAATCGCATCACGCAACGAAGGACCTTCGCCCGAGACGCTATCCAGATTTGCGATGGTGGAATGAAATCGACTTCCATTCTTGGAGACGCGGACAACCAGGTTGAAGACTGGGGGCGTTTCAGCAGTCGTGACATGAAGATGTGGTTTGCCGGGCATCAGACGATTGGTCCGTGACAGAGTAATGGGACGATTCGCTCTAGCGTAGATTTTATGCAGTTTTCGGCGAGCAGGAGAGCCTGCGGTCGCTACTAATTTCTGCGGTTCGAGCCCTCTGGGATTGTAACAGTTGTGCCGGTTTTGTCTGACTAGACAGCGCCTTGAGAGCTCCCGGCATGATTCTCTGTTCTTTACTGATCGGCAAAGTTTGACAAGTGCTAAAGCTGGCATAGGTTTTCAGTGCATACCTAGACGGCTTGGAACTTCAGGCCGCAGGGATGCTCTTGTTGTGTGACGGTAAACCAGTGTCGGTGGCGAAGACTCTGGGGCAACTGGTCGCACTTTTTAATCAGTCCGTCACGTTTATCCCTACGTGGCACCCCGCATTCCTGGAGAGATGCAATGAAGAATTTTGCAGCTAAAGTACAACGTTTTCTTAAGTCTGAAGATGGCCCAACTGCTGTTGAATACGCAGTCATGTTGGCTCTCATCGTTGTCGTTTGCCTTGGTGCAATCACATCGATCGGAAGCAACGCATCGCAGACGTTCAACGACGTTGCAAACCAACTGTAAAAAGTTGAACCCGACCGCTCGCATTCTACAGCGAGCGTGACCGATACAAAGCGATCCGCGGTTTTCTGGCGATCCGCCTCTCTTGGGCGGATCGCCTGAATTGCGTAACGGAGCCAACTCGAGCTCCTAATGAACACTACGACAAGCCCCGAACAAGCTACTGCTCCCGATAGCTACAGCTCCTGAAAGGAGATTCAGTATGATGCCACACTTGATGCCTACCGAATCGATTGCTGGTCTATGGGAGCTCGCCTGTTGTGCGGGAACCATCCTGACCACGATGTTTGTTTGGCTGGTCAGCCTACGATAGCTTTCCGCACAGGATGCGGTAGCAAGAACAAACGAAGCACACACACGATTCGATTTTGATGGCTACACGTTGCCAGGACTGCTCTGTTTAGTCCTTCACGCCTTCGGGCGGGCCATTTTCACACGGGGTTGTATCATGGAACACATCATCACAAACATCACCGAAAACTGGGCCATGTGGGCCGTTTCGGTAACGCTCGTCGTTGCGGCTGTTATCGACGGGTTGTACTTGAAAGTACCTAACAAAATTACCTATCCGCTGATCGTCGCGGGCTGGCTCTACAGTTTTGCCATGGGTGGACTGCCCGGTTTGGGGTGGAGTCTAGCGGCTACATTCTTCGGCCTGGCGCTGTTGTTTGGCCTGCACTTGATTGGCGGCATGGGCGCTGGCGACGTCAAACTGCTGGCTGGAATCGCCGCATTCGTGCACATCGAGCACACTTGGTACATCTTTGTGGCGACAACCATTGTAGGTGCGGTCATGGCCATCTGCCAAATCGCGCTCAGCGGACAATGGCTCAAGCACTGGACACAAGCCCAAGCAATTCTGCAGGAAATTGTGACCGTGCGGAACGCCGACAAGCTTTATGAAATGTCGCAAGAGCGTAAGCCACAAATGCGATTATTGCCGTATGGCATTCCAATGACCGTAGCAGCCATCGGCTACTTCGCATTCACCGGAATGCTCTACTAACGGCAGTTGGTTATCCGGTAGCTAGCAACACTAAGTGCATTCGGGTGTTCGCATCTGATTTGCTAGCTACTCGGTTTTTGGGTAGCGACAAATGTTGCTAGCGACGGAAGCAACAAAATGCAGACGGCGGACTTTTCCGTTTGGCGCATTTTGTTCGGTTGTAATGATTGATCACCCCTCAGAATGCCGATCGTGGACTGATAGCGCTGACGAGTCACGCCCGACCTTGCCCCGAAGGCGGCGCACCTGTTGCTGCTAGGTAAGATAGTCCATCTTCGTAACATACACTGAAGCGGTGTACGTCCGGATGCCAATGATAGCTTTACATATATGCGCTTCGGCGCACACGCCTGCGAATTGGACTCAACGGCCGAGCAGAAACATTTGAGCTCACCTGATCTAAAGGGAATTTAGTGGTGGGTTGTGCAATCAACGTTTAAGGCACCTGAGTCGATGCGTGGAAAACCAATTTTACTCCTAGTAGTTGCTCTCGGTTGTGGCATGGTCGCAGCAGTTGCAGCTAGTAAGGCTGTCGTGGGCGGCGGGAATGGTCAGGCTGCTGAGGAGATGGTCGAAATCTTCGTCGCAGTCAAGGATCTGCCGCATGCGCAGAAGGTGACCGCGGAGAATATTCGATTGGAGAAGTGGCCCAAGAAACGACTTCCCGAGGGCGCACTGGTTGACCTTGAACTGCTCGAGGGCAAGTTCACCAACCAAGGCATCTTTGCTGGCGAGCCAATTCTCGAACGGAAACTTTGCGAGTCTCGCGATAGCCTTTCAACGGGTATGCCCGACGGATACCGGATCTTTAACTTTGCAGGCGGTGCCAACGTCTACATCAAACCCGGTGACCACATCGACATCTATGGAACGTTTCAAATCGGTGGACGGCACGGCACGTTAGAAAGCCGCATGGTGATGGAGAATGTCGCCGTTCACGCAATCAATGGCATTACTATTCGCGACTCGGACGATTTGGCCACCGCGAAGAACCTGACCTTCCAACTGCTGGTTCGCGAGTCACAACTCGAAGCTTTGACGCTTGCAAATCGTATGGGCGAACTTGAACTTCACTTGCGGCCGATGGGCGAAGCGGACGGACAAGTTGAAACAGACAACGGTGAATCGTTCCTGCAGTGGGTTGAAGATTCGCGTGAGCCTGAGCAAACCCTTTTGACCTCCACTGAAGCGACTCCCGCTGCGGAAACGCCGTTGGAACCAGTTGACAATCGCGTTCAGCACGAGATGGTCATCATGACGCCAAACGGCATCAAACGCTATCAATGGGAAGACAGTACATCACTTCCGAAGCTTGTCGACGATACCGCCACGGGGGCGGGCGCGATGACGCCATCGGGTGGAGCACAAAATTCATCTGGGAATGTTCCTGAAGGTTATGGGGGTTACGCGCCGACATATCCTTCTAGCGATGAAATTGAACAGTACCTAGAGGGGGAAGGGTCCCTCTCTCAGGAAGATGAGCCTGACGTATTACAGCGTCGTCGCAACTAGATCGTCTCCAACAGTCCGGCTGTACTGACGATTCAGCACTCCTCGCGGGTGCGCACAACGGTGGATAGGGATATCAGCAATCAGGGACGATTGTGAGCCTATTCCGCAGAAACAAGGATGTTTTGCATGGCTGTCTCGAAATTTCGCCGACGCGTGCCTCAGAAGCTGCGTGGACTTCTGCGCACGGCACTCTGCGCGTCTGCCTTATTTGCTTGCACGCAGAGCGACGCACTCGCTCAGCATGTTAGCCAATGGGATTTGGCAAATTCTGGCGTAGAAGTCGACCGCAACGCGCCAGGGCGGCAGGCCATTCGTATGGTCATCAATACATCGCGAGAAGTCACCGCATCGGAGAACTTCACGCAGGTCAAGATCGAGAATGATTCGGTCATCAATGCACAGCCAATCGGCCCAAACCGCTTAGAAGTCTACGCGATGCAGGCTGGAATCACTCAGATTGACCTCCAATCCGCCGACGGTGACGTGCACCAGATCGAAGTCATGGTTGTTGGTGATGCACGAGTTCTCGAGCGGACGCTCCAAGATGTTTTTCCCGATGCGAATCTAACGGTTTACCCTGTCCAGCAGGGCTGCATCATCAACGGAAGTGTGACCAACGCGGACCAAGTTGAAACAGTTACACGCATCGCTGAACTCCACTTTCCAACTGTCATCAACAACGTCGAAGTTGCTGGTGTATTCACGGTGCAGTTAGAAACACAAATCTTGGAAGTGTCACGTACAAAGCTCCGAGAGCTTGGCGTGGATTGGGCGTTTGCCAACGGCGACGATTTCGTTTCGCAAACGGTCAGCGGCTTGATCAATGCAACAGGAACGACCTTCAGTGGGACCGGTCAGGAAACGTTCAAGCTGGGTGTGATTGAAAACAGCACATCCTTCTTCGCCGGTGTTCGAGCACTGCGGCGTAACAACCTGGTTAAGGTGTTGGCCGAGCCCAAGTTAGTAGCCGTCGACGGGCGACCCGCTAGCTTCAACAGTGGTGGTGAAATTCCGATCATCATCCCTGCAGGACTGGGACAGGTAGCTGTTCAGTTCCGCGAGTTTGGAACACGCCTGGACTACGTTGCCAAGGTACTGGGCAATGGACGTATCTGGCTGGAGGTGCGACCTTATGTTAGTGAAGTCGATCCAAGTCGATCGGTGAGCCTCAGTGGTGTCAGTGTGCCTGGATTCCGCAGTCGCTACTTGGAAACGGGTGTCGAACTTGGCGCTGGTCAAACACTTGCGCTAGCCGGTTTGCTGCAGGTGAAGAGCGAGACGATCAACCTGGGGCTGCCCGTGCTCAGCGACATGCCCTACTTGGGCGCGCTGTTCCGCAGTACCAAAGAAGAGCAAAATGAAATCGAGTTGCTGATTACCGTCACGCCAAACTTTGCTGGCGGCCTTGATCCTCATCAAGTGCCCTGTGCCCTGCCTGGCCTCGGCTCGCAATCGCCGACCGACAAAGAGCTCTACTTGAGAGGCTACACTGAATCGCCTGCTCCGGATGGCTGCGGACCGAACTGCCAGCCAAGTGGACTGCTGCCACCTCCAGGGTCGGCACAGTTTGAACCAGCTCAGGTGTACGAGGGTGGAATCATTCTGCCTGGCGGTGGACCATCGCAACAGATGGCCCCACAAGTTGGTCCCAACCCGGCTGCGATGAGCGTTGCACCCCACGCGCCGCGATTGGCGACAAGGCCACAGGATAACTTTGCACCCTACTACGAAAGTGGTGATGCACCAACAGGCGGAATCCCTTCCACTAATCCAGGGAGTTACCCGCCGGGTACCGTCCTCCGATAACCAACTAGTTGACACACGGTGGTGGCGTTAGACGCTCCGACGACTGAAACATTTTAAGGCCAGCGTGTATGAGTAACGTTTTAAGAATAGCCTTGGTTGATCCCGACGATCAATCGAGAGAGACACTGAAGAAGACCCTTCTGGGTATGGATATCGTATGGCTCGAGGCCGAATGCTCGAGGTATGAGTTCTTCCCGGATGTTGTTTCCCAGTCGACGCCTGACGTCGGAATTGTCAACCTGGATGGCGACCAGGAAAAGGCGATTTCGTTGCTGTCGCGCATGCGCGGTGATCACCCATCTTGCTCGCTACTGGCCGTCAGTAGCGGTTCTGACGGGCAGCTCATCCTGCAAGCCATGCGTGCCGGAGCGAAAGAGTTCTTGACGCTGCCTGCGAATCTTGATGAGATCATGGCTGCCCTCGGACGACTCGGCGAGCAGAAATACGGCAGCACCGGTGCGGGCAGTCGTTCAACAAAGATGATCGCAGTTGCTGGAGCATCTGGCGGTGTCGGCTGTACCAGCGTTGCAGTGAACCTAGGATGCGTCCTCGCTTCTGATCCAGCCAACAGTGTTGCCTTGGTGGATCTCGATCTCGCCATTGGTGATGCGGATGTCTTTCTGGATACCATCCCCGACTACACGCTAGTCGATGTCACTCAAGAAATCTCCCGGCTTGACTTCCAAATGCTCAAGCGGTCCTTGACCAAGCACAGTTCAGGTCTCTACCTTTTGCCGCGTCCGGTGCAACTGCAAGATTCCGGGATGATTACTCCCGAGACGCTTCGCCGAGTATTTGGACTGTTGAAGGCGACATTCACGCACGTGGTCATCGACGTATCCAAATCCTTCACAGAGACCGACATCTCAGCACTTGAATTTGCAAACGACGTTCTGATGGTCGTGCAGCTCGATTTGCCGACGCTTCGCAACCTGGTTCGCTTGCAAGCTTCGTTCGACGAGATCGACGAGTTACGAGACAAGCTGAAGATTGTGGTCAATCGCGTTGGACTGGAGAGCGGGCAAATCAAGCTCAAGAAGGCCAAGGAAACCATTGGCCGCGACGTCTATTTCCAAATTCCGAATGATTATCGAACGATGATCGAGGTTCGGAACAACGGAGTCCCGCTTCTTGAGCAAGCCCCCAAGGCGCCAATCACGCTGGCGATGCAAGAGCTTGCTAAGCGGCTGTGTGGCTCCAACGAAGTGGCAGATGAGGATGGTGACGCGCCTGCGGCCGCAGTGTCATCGAGTTGGTTGAATTTCTGGCCTGGCAAGTCAAAAGCCAAGACCTAGAACAAGCAGTGGTAGCTTCCCGCCGCCTCTAGCATGCAGGCCCTCGCGTACAAGCGCGAGCTCTATGCCGCCAGACGCACGGTGTTTCATCGACGCCTCTCGCCAGCAGTAGCGCGTCTGTATGGAACCATTGAGCGTTTGACTTCTTGCAGTGTGCTGTGCTGGAGAGCCTCACACCCTTTCATCTAATGGCGATCCTCACTGCAAAGCTGCCCTGCGGTGATTTGTGAGCGTACGGTGATTTGTGAGCGTATAATGAAAGCTCGCAAAAACGATCAGATTCTCTCCATAGGTGGAAAATGTCAAAGCTCGTGACCATCGAACAGTACACGCTGGTTGGCACCGCAAAACTTGCTCAACAGTATCTCGAAGAACGTGATATTCGAGCCTATCTGGCGGATGATCAGATCTTGGATATGGATTGGATGTTGGGCGCCGCTGTTGGTGGCGTGAAAGTTCAGGTGGCTGAGCCGGATGCAGTTCGCGCGAAAGAAATCTTGGATGAACTGCGCAAGAAACGAAACGGCTCAGACAATCTGGAACCGGTGGAATTCAAGTGCGATGAATGCTACGGCATCCTCTCATTCCCCGGCAATCGTCGAGGTGGTGTAGAGAGTTGCAAACACTGTGGCTGCTACGTTGATGTGCCGTCGGGCGAAGAAGACGACGAATTTTGGAAGTGAGAGCCGTCGCGTTACACTGCCCGCTTGGAGCGTGTTGTCCCGAGTGTCATCCGGCCTTCATCTAAGCCGCGAAATTGACGAGGACGCTCTTGGCGATCCTGCCGGAGTGCATTTCCTCAAATGCGGTGTGCCAGTTTTCGAGCTGCCATGTTCCGCCAACAATTTTGGCTACATCCAAGTCACCGCTGGCTAGTAGTACCAAGACGCGTTCCCAAATTGCCCACGTGTGCGAGAAACTGCCCTGAAGCTGAACGTTCTTTTGCACCAGCGGGTCGAGTGAAAAATCTAATGCTGCTCGGCCCCAACCTACTTTGCTAATCCATCCCCCTGGGCGCACGGCATCAACGGCCAACTTCAACGTCGCTGATACACCTGCCGCATCCACCACGCCGTCGGCGCCGAGGCCATCTCGCGTAACAGACCATTGCATCGCCTGCTGGGAGTCAACGATCGTCTCACAGCCAAAGCCTTGTGCAATTGCCATCCTGGCTGAATCGCTGGGTAATCCAACGACCGCAACATGCGCGCCTCGAAGTTTGGCCATTGCTGCAGAGAGTAGTCCGATTGGTCCTGGACCAATCACGAGCACCCGATCGCCTGGCAAAATGTTTACGTTGGCAACGACTGCGCTGAACGCCACACAACAGGGTTCCGTCAATGCTGCGATCGACAGTTCTAATGATTCGGGTACCCGATGCAAGCAACGCGCTGGTACACGAACATATTGAGTCATCGCGCCGTCAACGCCGTACCCAAATCCCTTTCGGTTTGGATCAAGGTTGTAGCGACCGATGCGAGTCATCGGACTGGATGGGTCAATCACGGCAGCAGTCTCGCTGCAAACGCGGTCGCCTTCCTGAAAGCCCTGCACCGATTCACCTGTGCGTGCAATGATTCCTGCGAATTCGTGCCCTAGCGTGACTGGATAATTGACGGGCCAACTATGCTGGGAAGTCCATTGATGTAGGTCGCTTCCACAGACGCCCACCGCGGCAACCTTCAACAGTACGTCATCGTTGCCGATGGCGGGGATAGGTATCTCCCTGAGTTCAACACAGTCCGGTTCAGGGGCGAAGTTTACGACGGCTGGTTGGGTTTCAGGCATGGTAATTCCAAGGCGAGTGATGGCAATTCCAAGGCGAGTGAGCGCTGAGAGCGGCGAGTATGAGCCAACATTCTAGAGATTTCCTTGACAGGCCTCCAGTTGTTTGTACCCTAAGGGGCAGATCGTGGTGGTGAGGCACAGTTGCTATCGTGCCTCACGAACAGGGAACTCCGGTTAAATTCCGGGACGGACCGGCCGCTGTGATTCGCTGCACGTTGCTCATGTCGTGAGCATCGTTGTTCGCATTCCTTCTGGATGAAGTGTCATTGCCTCAATTCGAGGTGAGAAGACGTCGAATGTGAATTGGCGAAGAGTCAGAAGACCTACCACGCGTTTAGAGCATCTGCCCTCCTGGATTTGGGGCCGTTCGTGCTTGAAGGTTAGTCCTGCGTTGGATTAGCCTGGCTTCTTCCAGTCACGAAAACCACCCGGGGTCATTCGTATGCGCTCGCGGTCTGCCTTCACATTGGTCGAATTGCTCGTCGTGATTGCCATTATTGGAATCCTGGTTGGGCTGTTGCTGCCCGCAGTCCAGGCCGCCAGAGAGGCTGCGCGGAAGGTTGGTTGCAAGAACAATCTTCGCCAGATGGGCATCGCGCTGCACAACTACGAATCGGCCCATAGCTGTCTGCCAACGGGATGCATCGAATGGAGGCCCTTTGGGGGAAGCCAACAGAGAAAGCAATTTGCGTGGTCTGCCCTGTTGCTGCCTTTTCTCGAACAGGGGAATTTGCATTCTCAAATCAGCTTTAACGTGCCTTTTGATGCACCTGAGAATGCTGCTGCGGCGGCAGTTCGGTTGGCTGTGTACGAATGCCCCACAGCCGAGGAGCGAGAAATGGTTCGCGGGCGTTCCGATTATGGCGGGCTGTTCGGCGAGCGTCTGAGGGACAACACGCCCGACGATGGCTCATTTCTATACGAAAAGAGAATTGAGTTTCGTGATATTCGAGACGGGCTGTCCGGAACCGCTTGTATCTCCGAAGACGTTGGTGGCCCAAGCAGTGAGTGGATTAATGGCGCCAATGTATTTGTGCAGTCGGGCTCGATTAATGATCCTAACGTTTGGATTGGCGACAACGAAATTCGATCTAAGCATACCGGAGGCGCAATGATTCTGTTCGCAGATAGTCATGTGCATTTCATATCGCAACACGTAGACCAGCAGGTGCTCGGCGCCATCATTACGCGGGCTAGCGGTGAAGTCGTCAGCGAATCTGACTACCGATAACTCCCCAACACACCTTTGAAATCAGTCAATCTACAAGACGCATCACCTATGAACAAATTGAATCACCCGAAATTGAGCCAGCGAACCATACAGACCTTTCGGTTTTCAGCGCTTCTGTTGCTATCTGTGTCCACTGCAGTCAGTGTGCAAGGTGCCGTCGTTGACTTTGAAGACTTAACCGTGTTCAACGGCACGAGTGGCAATATGGACAACCAGCCCGGAGGCCGGTTCTACAATGGAAATACCGGGACAACCAACAGTGATGGGTTCAGCAGCGGCGGGATGTACTTCAGTAACTCTTTCACGCAAGGGAATGGATTCAACTTCTGGAGTGGATTCGCCTATTCCAATGTTGTGAACAGCGTCAGTTCTGGATTCACCAATCAGTATGCGTCGGTGGCTGGAGGAGGTGCGGATGGCTCAGGCGGATTTTCTGCCGGTACGAACTACGGCTTGCTCTTCGGCGGTGGGTATCTGAACGTACCAGTCGGCAGGCAACTGAGTTCGATGGAGATCACCAATACGACCTATGCTCACAACTCGATGCGAGACGGCGATGGCTTTGCGAAGAAGTTTGGTGGTGCCAGTGGCGCGGATCCCGACTTTCTGCGGCTGAATATCGTTGGGTTCGATGAGGAAGCGGGGGCGGGTAGCGCTATTGGGAACCTGCAAGTTGCCCTTGCTGATTACACGTTTGCTGACTCTGCGATGGACTACATCTTGAATTCCTGGACAAGTGTCGATCTGAGCAGTCTATCTGCTGCACGCAGCTTGACGTTTTCATTCGAGTCGAGCGACGTTGGGGCCTTTGGAATCAACACGCCAACTTATTTCGCGGTCGACAATATTGCTTTGACGGCCGTACCCGAGCCGGCAGGTGCGATGCCAATTCTGCTGGCTCTTTGCGCAACGCTGGCGAGAAGACGCAAAAGCTAGAACCGGAGAGTGCCTGCAGGCCAGCGATCAGCCAAAGGGCCGAAATAGCGCTGGACGTTTCTGTTAGTAGAGGACTACTACGCGGCCGTGCGATTTTCCTGCGGCTGATTGAGAAGCAGGCCACAGAAATCGAGGACCTGCTCTGTGCACTGACGCCAACTGGTCAGACGGCGTCCAGAAGCAGGCGGACGAGCACCCGCAGCTTTGGCTTGCTCCCACTGTTCGATTTGCGCGACCAAGTGCTGTGGATCGTCGAGGCCGAAGTAGGTGCAGTCGTTCTGTCCTACCTCACGGTGTATCTTCGTGTCGCTTGCAAACGTCTTTTGCCCGAACCAAAGTGCTTCCACAATCGGAAGTCCGAATCCCTCAACGATCGACGGAAAAACCACACCTCCAGCATTGCGATAACAATACTGTAGCTCCGCGTCGTCCAGGTCGCTGAAAAGGTGTAGCTTGCGACCAAGTTCTGGGTGGCTAAGCACGCGATTGACGGTCGATTTGCAACGCGAACCAAGGCGACCAACGAGAACAAGATCTACATCTGAGCCGCGTTGCCACATGCTGTCGAAAGCATCCAGCAAGTATTCATGGTTCTTCCGCGGATCGAAGGCAGAGATCGTCAAATAGGGCGATCTGCCTGCGAAAGCACGTTTAACTGGCTCGCGAATTGTGCCGTCGCAATTTGTGAGTTCACAGCCGAGCTCAAGTGGTTTGATTGCACTGCAAAATGATGGGTCGTTTTCGGATTCAATGAACTGAGTCAGATCTTCGGCGACTGTTTTGGAGATGGTCAGCATCAAGTCAGAGTTGCGAGCGCAGTTTGTCAGATAGGTCTTAAAAGCACTCGAACGCTCTCCGCCAACAAACTGTGGGTGGGTGAGTGGAATCAGGTCGTAGATGATGCTGACGACTTTGGCACCGGCAGCGCGTGCTCTTTGAGCGGCTGGCCAAACGGTGCTCTCGAGGGTGTTTACCCAGTATGCGTCTGGCAACAAGAACAGGTCACCGTCGCGGGGAGTAACTGGTCGCCCCTCCGACGCAATGCGACGATCTAACTGTCGGCCGCGCAGGTTGTAGGGCAGCTTGAAAATCCCAAGGTGCCCAGGTTGAGGAAGCAACCACTTTCGTAGTCCACGAGCTGGTATCAGCGTGCAAGCTGCCGTGGCAAGCGATCTGTAGAGCTTCGATTGTCGTTGGAGAACATTGTGCTTCTCTGCGCCGAAGCTCTCCAAACGCTGGCAGTGATGGCTTTCGATCGCGACGAATTTCCCGTCGCCGCTGATGATCTGTGAATACTCGTCCAGCAGACCATCGACGTGTAGCTGTTGACACTGCGCAGACAGATTTCTCACCACGCGTTCGATACCGGAATTGCGGCCCGAACCCAGTGTGTACGATGCGTCGATGAAGATGCGGCTGGTGCTGCCGGCAATGGAGTTGGTTGGGAGCATCTGCTCGTTATTTTGCGATGGTTCGACTGAGGGCCGCCGCTGTGGTGGGATTCTTCGTGTTTCAAGCTACTGAGGGCAAGGCGGCGCTCACTTTGCTACTGGTCCGTTGAATAGCAGAATCGTCGGCAAAATCAAAGGCCAGCCTGAAATAAACCTCTCCATAGAGGGGGAATTCCGAATTGCTGGCAATTGCATTGTTCATCGTCTTGCTGGGATTGGCCTTCCGTCGCCAGCTTGGATATAACCTATCCGTTCCATATTGCGTGCTTTCCAACCCGTTTGGAAACGCTCGGCTGAATCACAATACTGCAGAATGTTCTCTCATGGATCGAATCGGAGTTCTCCTACCGACCTGGATTGGCGATGCTTGCATGGCGACGCCGATGCTGCGGACCCTACGTGCAACCTTTCCAGATAGCCACCTAACACTCATTGGGCGACCGGTTCTCATTGATATGCTGGCAGGAGCTATGGCGCCGCAGGGGGGTAGCCTGTTCGATTCCACCATTCAATTCAACAAGAAGGCATCGTTTGCAAAGCTGCGCCTTGCGATGCAAATGCGTCGCCGTCGATTCGATTGTTTGCTCTTAACGCCGAATGCATTTTGGACCGGGGTGGCTGCCAAGTTGTCGCTTGCCAAGCGTTCGATTGGCTATGGTCGGGATGGACGATCTTGGCTGCTCACCGATCCCATTCCCAAAGCAAACGCTGCTGGCCGTTCTCAGATCGAAGCCTATCTCCAGATTCCGCATTGGATTGGATGTGACGTCCACGACAAGAGGATGAGTCTGGGAGTAACGCCCGACGAGGCGGATTTAGCGCGCGGGTTGTGGCGAGAATTTGGCTGGGACGAAGCGGCTCCCACGCTGGTAATCAACAACAACACCGCCATGGACCGCCGGCGTGTTTGGCCTGCCGATCGAGTGGAAGCAACCGCGCGTCATGCTGAGCAAAAGGGGTGGCAAGTCCTCTTGCACTGTGGGCCAGGTGAACGAGATGCCGCCAACGCAACTGCCAGCAGGATCGGTAGTCCCAAAGTTGCGAGTATGGGAGTCGCAAGTGATCTGCCGATCGGTTTGACCAAAGCGGTTTTGGAGCGAGCTGGGCTGGTGTTGACCTCCGACAGCGGGCCACGGCACATCGCTGTTGCCCTTAATCGCCCCGTGATCAGTCTATTCGGTCCTACGGATCCAGCCGCAACGCAAACGTTCAACACGCCTGAAGTACTTCTCGCTCCGGAAGCGAGCGACAGTATGCAAGAGATTGCGTTGGAGAAGGTTCTCCAAGCCTTTGATGTACTGGCTTCGCAAATCCCTGTGGCCGCAGATGGTTTGCGCCGAGATACTCCCGAGGCGCAGGCGTCTTAGCCCAGACGCTTGCTTATGAACCAATCAGCTTGCCCGAAGCGATGCATCCGGAAAAGCTCTAGGCAAGTATTTCGTCAATCGGAGTTCCCTCATTGCAGATACGAAACGGTCTGCCGTTGGGCGCGTAGAATTCCTCATCCAGAGGTAGTCCCATGGCGGTTGCGATTGTGGCGTTGAGATCTTGAGGATAGACCGGATCGTCCTCCACGCCGTGCCCCTTGGCATCGCTGGCTCCGTAGACGCTTCCGCCCTTGATGCCAGCTCCGCACATCATGGCTGAAAAAACACCGGGGTGATGGTCGCGGCCAGCGTTTTCGTTGATCTTCGGCGTGCGTCCGAATTCTGTCGTCAACACGATAAGCACTTCGTCGAGCAAGCCCTTGCTGTGCAGGTCTTTGATCAAGGCACCCACGGCATTATCCACGTTTGTGACCATGCCGGGCAGCCTACCGTAGATGTCATCGTGGTGATCCCAGCCGCCATACTCGACTTCGACGAATCGAACGCCTTTCTGCACCAGCCGCCGGGCTAGCAAGCAGCCTTGGCCGATGCGGTTCTCGCCATAGAACGCTCGAATTTCAGGCTTCTCCTGGTTGATGTCAAACACCTTCAACTCCGAAGAACTCATCAAGCGCACCGCTTCTTTGTAGGTTTCGTCGTAGGCATCGATCAGCCCCGAATCGGTGCTACCTCGGAATTTTGCATCGAACTGGCGAGCGAGAGCCATGCGTTTGCGGAATTGATCTTCGGCCAAATAGTTGGGGCCCGTCGTATTCTGTAGACCCGTTGCTGGATTGCTAACTGGAACAGGAGCCAGTGAGGCTGGCAGGAAGCCAGCGCCAGGGTGCTCCGCGCCGCTGCCAATAGCTACATTGCCGGGCAAATTGCGGTTGGCTTTGCCGAGCACATGGTTGCTCCAGGCCCCCAGCCCGGGATGGCGGATGGAGTTGAGTGGTTTATAGCTGGTACGCATCATGTATTCACCCTGTTCGTGCGCACCTGTCTCGGTGGTCATCGATCGTATCAGGGCGATCCCATTCATGAGGTATGCTAGTTTTGGCATCTTGTCGTTGATCGCCACACCAGCCAAGCGAGTTTTGCCAGGCTTCGTTTCGCCCTGTGACTCGGTTCCAGGTTTGGGATCGAACGTATCCAGGTGGCTCATCGCACCAGTCATGTGCAAATAGATAACGCTCTTCGCCTTGCCAGGATTGGTGGCATTGGCCGCGGCGGCAACCGGTTCCAATGCACGGCCAGTTAGTGCCCCAGCGCAGCCGACACCCAGAAGTGTTTTCGCTGCGTCAGCCATGAAATTTCGGCGTGTGGGTTCATCGTGGTGCATCGTGTGCATCCTCGCAGTGGTCTAGTGCAAATTGTTTTGGGTCGTCGTAAGAGCGCTTTGCGCGTTTACTGAATAAACAAGAATTCGCGGGTGTTGATTAGAGCCCAAACAACGTTTCCAAAGCCCA
Source organism: uncultured Pirellulaceae bacterium (assembly GCA_964411445.1). Taxonomy (GTDB): domain Bacteria; phylum Planctomycetota; class Planctomycetia; order Pirellulales; family Pirellulaceae; genus Aureliella. The sequence continues at coordinate 21,834 of CAYPLE010000051.1, read as the reverse complement.
TGGCAGTGTCGCCGCGGCCCAGTTCTTTCAGCCCGATGTCACGATCACGATTGGTGGGTGGACGATTGAGGATCGAAAGGAACATGACGTCCAACGCCGCGCGCGAGCTGCGAGCCCGGAGCAAGTTGTCGTAAATCACCGAGCCCTTTTCCAGCATCATGTGAGTAAAAGGGCCGTTGAACATCGTCAGGATCTGAGGAACCGTTGGCTCAGTACTATCGCCTTCGATGGTTTCGCGATCTCCTTGACCAAACTGTCGCAAGAAGTGATCCGGTGGGAGTGGCGACGGCAACTCCGAAGCGCGTATCAATGCCTGTCGCCGATAGCCAACGGTGCTATTGAGTAGTTTGTTCCGAGCGCCGGGACTCAGCTTCTCGTCAAAGACTTCCTTCTTCGACTCAAGCTCAGAGATGGTGACCTTGGAAAGATCCATGTTGACCACAGCGGCCATTTCCTCAGCCGCATCAGGTAGCTGTGTTGCCATAGGATTATAAATCGCAATCGTCAGCACTGAATCCCAAACTTGTTCTGCCGTCATGCGCCGCAGGCGTGGCCCAGGATAATGGTAGAACTCGGCTTCGGACGGATCGAAGTCGCTGGACTGTCGACGGTAAGTCTGCGTGAAATAGAGTGTTCTCAGAAACTCGCGTTGATCAAAGTCGAGCCGAATCATTTCTTGGGTGAGAAAGTCCAGGAGTTCGGCGTTTTGGCACGGTGAATCATCCTTGATATCATCAATCGGTTCGATGAGTCCCACGCCGAAGGCTTTCTTGAACAACCGATTCGCGATCGTCTTAGCAAACAATGGGTTTTCAGGGGATGTCAACCACGCGGCGTAGGCTTCACGAGGCGATTTATCTGCAGCCGCTTTGGGGATTTCACTCCACAGTACTTTTGCTTTGACTTTCTCGTTTGGCTTCCCATCGCTGTACTGATAATCGTGCGGCAGTTTCAAAGCACGCTTGGCGTCAAAGGAAACGCTGTGCAGATTGGCTTGTGCAAGTAGATTCGCCGAACCTGGCAAGCGGCTTTCGCCCGACATGCCCTTGAATTCATCCTTGAGCCGTTGGATGGGATTGCCGTTCGCAAATGCAGGCGTGCCACCAACATCGCGCGTCCGCGTTCCGTGTGTGAATGCGGCCAACTGATAAAATTCTTTTTGCGTCCACCGATCAAAGGGATGGTCGTGGCATTGTGCACAGCCAATTTGCGTACCCAAGAAAACACGAACGGTATTGTCGACATGCACGAGTGGCATTCCGTTGTCGCGCATCGTATAACCGACCGCTGGCGTTTCCCAGACTTTGCCTTCGGCGGTCAGCATCTCGTAGACCCACTGGTCATATGGGCGATTGAGACGAATCTGATCCTTGACCCAGTTCTTAAATGGGTAAGCCAAAATGTTGTTGGACGGACGGTCTTTGATTCGCAGGATCGACGCCCAAAAATTATACATGTGACTCACGTGACTGTATCCGCTCAGCAGTTGGTCGATCAGCCGCTGATGTTTATCGGAAGACTTGTCGGACGTAAATGCGATCGTCTGTTCGAGCGTCGGGATAGTGCCAGCGATATCCAGGTAAACTCGGCGCACAAATGTGTAGTCATCCGCCATCGAATTGGGCGTGATGTTCTGCTGGGCCAGTTTGGCAGCGATCAGCGAATCGATTCGATCTGCGGCTGCTTGTCGGTCAGCTTTCTTGCTGGCTTGCACAGGTGTAACGCGAGGTACATCACTGGGGACTGTCTTGACCGCTTCGGGCAAGCCGTAGCCCTTGAACTTCTGGCTGGGAAGCTTTTTCTTCTTGCCTTTCTGAGCCACAGCCGGAGTGGCCATTGCAACCACAAAGCATGCCATGAGCAATCCGCGCACGATTCGCGAGCTTTGTCGACCAACAAAGAAGTACATGCAGTAGTCCTCGCCTGCCAAGAATTGGCGCTCCAGCGCAGGCTCGCTGGCAAGGTTACTTCTCGAGGGTAGCCTCGCCCGATACAGCCATGGCTCGCATCCGGCATTTGCAGCCAGCGTGCGTCAGCATCAAAACTTGCCACTGATTTCGAAGAGATAAACGGAAAAGGCAGTCAATTCAATTGACCGCAGCGAGCCCTGGACAAATTGACCAAGGACTCCACCTATCATAAGCGTAACCGGCAATTGCAATGTACTCAACGTTCCGGGATGCTTTAGGGCAGATGAAATCCCCGAATCGCAATCTTTCCAAAGGGGCTTTTCCTTCCATAAAGTCGCGTCAGTCGACGTCAAAGAGTGGGGATCGAGTCTTTGGGCGAGTTCCCGGCGCTGGCCGGAAAGGGGCTCTGCCGTTTTCACGCAAACAAAAGAGAAGAGTTATGAAGCCGGTTGTGCAGATTTCGCTGGATGTGACAACATTGAAGGAAGCGATCGAGACCGCAGAATTAGCCTTGAGAGCTGGTGTCGATTGGCTCGAAGCAGGTACACCGTTGATCCTTGCTGAAGGTCTTCACTGCGTTCGTGAGTTGAGAGCTCGCTTCCCCGAGACGCCCATTGTTGCCGATCTCAAGACCATGGATGGAGGCTATTTAGAGGCCGAGATGATGGCCAAGGCCGGCGCGAACTACGTTGTTGTCATGGCCCGCGCCCATCCAGAAACGATCAAAGTAGTCTGCCAAGCGGGGCGGGACTATGGCGTTCAAGTAATGGGGGACAATCTTGGTTGCCCCGATATGGTCGCGGGAGCACGGTTGCTGGAGGAGCACGGTTGCGACTTCATCATTCACCACATTGGCTACGATGAACGTCGCGGCATTGCGGCGCGAGGCGAAGTGGCACCCAGTCCCCTGGATCAACTCAAGCAAGTCGTTGAGTCGGTGAGCGTGCCGGTCCAGGCTGTTGGTGGGCTGAGTATCGAGCAAGCCATTGAGTCGCCCAAGTATGGTGCTCCATCTGTTGTCATTGGGGCTCCGCTAGCGATCAATCCGGATCGTTTTGAGGCGGCTGGGGGCGATCTGGAGCAGGTGCTGCGCACGATCTGTGACGAGGTACACGCTCATGGAGACGTTGCGGTGCATCCAGCAGTGAAAAGTTAGTGCCAGTCCCACGGACGCGTAGCGTGTTGCACCCAATGATATCGCAGGCTCAAATAGGCGCAGAACCGCTAGGACAGGCTTGAATCGCCAGGACAAAATGTGTCGGGCGGGGTAGACCACTGGAAGCACGGGGTGCAAGAGCATGTTGCATGCAACTCACGCCTGGCGTTAAACGCAAACTCTCGACAAAAAACGCCCGACATCTAGATGATGCCGAGCGCTTGAGTTGTCAGGTTCATCCAGGTCCACTCGCATATTGCCAGCGAAGCTTGGATGTGATTAAGGGGGGAAAGCTTAGAAGCCTCCGCCAGCTCCGCCTTGTCCAGCGGCGCCGGCAGCGCGAAGGATCCCCTCGTCGATGCGGAGTCGATAGGTTGCACCGCGATCGATAACACTTCCGGTAATGGTCAAGCTGTCCTTGCCGGCGTATTCTTGGATCGTGCTGACAGCATTGTCGAGAATCGCGTTAGGTGAAATGCTCTGAACGAAGGTCAGGATTTGCCCCATTTGAAACGCAGCGGCAAAAGGTGGCTTCGAGCCTCCCTCAGACTTGCCAATGCCATCAATGGCCGTCTTCAGGGCCGCATCGCCGCTGGTGTCCAGGGCAACGGCAAAGCTCTTCTCGCCGGTCGCAACCAGGATCTCAACTTGGTCACCGAAAACTTGCTTGGCCTTCGGGTCGTTTCCGACAGGCGCTGAAACCTTGTGCAGCGTCATCGAACCGTGCGTTGCGTAATCGAACTCGAACGTCACCTTATCAGCGACATCGGCAGGCAGACCAGCCGCGAATTTCTTGACTTCAGCAGCAAGAGCACCACCGTCAGCAACGCGTCCAGCCATCAAGAATTGCACGCCAGACTGTAGGCCCAGGCTGCCAGCACTGTCGAACAGGCCTTCTTCAATGGTCTTTTCGGTAACCGAAGCAATACCGTCCAAGAGCCCCTTGAGGAGTTCTTCAGCCTCGGGAGGTAGGTCGCCCTGGCTGTTCATCATCGAAGCAGCTTGGTTCATGGAATTTCGGAAGTTCTGAATCGCCAACGGTCGGTCAGATTCAGGGATTTGTGAGGTGAAGTTAAAACTGGCGGCCGCGTTGGGCTTCATGAAGGAGCCATACTCGGTTTGCACGCCCTTGCTCGCGTTCGCTTGGGTGGCCAGCTTCGTGCCAGCTAGGAAACGAACGCCTGCATCAATGAACGTGTTTTGCTCGCCTGGCTTCACAGCCCAGCCTAGAAAGACTTGCTCGGTCTCGGCTAGGAGTTGTTCGATCTGAGCGATTTGAGCCTTGCCCATTTCCTCAGCAAGTGCACGCTCTTCGTCGGTTTGTCCGGTTTGCTGCGACATGCTGGCTTCGAATCCAGCACGCATTTGCTCACCAACCATTGCCTTCATGTCTTCCGGCAAATCCTGGACACTCAGACGAACTGCAATGTCATAGGTCTGTGGGAACTTACCAAGCAGGGCTGCTGGGTCAGCAGGAAGTTCGCCCGCGAGAGCGTCTTCAGACTGGGCGACATACAACCAGTCGCCGGACAGCTTGCCGAACAGCGTTTGGGCGCCGGGTGGCAAGATTTCGTACATGTCGTCACCGATGGAATCAGCTTCTACGCCCAGATTGACCAGAGCGCCTGTGAACGCTTCCATGTCCGTCATGGGGACGCAGATCAGAGCCGAAGGCACTTGGCCCTGGAGAGTCACGACAACAGCAATTGGCTTGCTGGAATCGATCCCCTTGGTGTAGAAGTCGCCGTACATGTTGACGACGGGCGCGAGCGAACCGAAATTCGCCGCCTCCAGGACATAGCTCAAGTCGCTCTTGAGTCGATCGAGCGGTGCGACGGATACGACCGCGACCGGATTGTCCGCAGCGACGCAGTTGACGGCTGGGGTGACAAGGCTCGCTACGGCAAGTGCTGCGGCGGCGAACATACGGCGAAATTTCATTCTTTACTCCCAGGAAACAAGTTCAAAAGTAGTTTCAAGCCATAGGTGAACCGCCAGTGGCGTCAAAGCCTCTTGCGGGCGGACCCATGATGTTTCGTTGATAAACGTGTGCATTCAGCGGCATTGTCTTCGTCGCTCTTTCGAGCAGCTTAACCGCCATTTGTTAGCGGCAGCGATTCGAAGGGGCTGGGGCGCTGAAGCAGTCAATTGCCGCCAACATTATTAAAACGCAACCGCCGCGGGGGTAGTTACGCGAAAAGCGGGCGAAATCAAAAGATTCGACGCTTTTCCAGCTTCGTTGTAATCTTGTCACTCGACGTCGACGGCGCAGTGGTCCCATTCGGCGAACGCAATCATTGTATTCGCGTTGCCAGCGGTCGCATTGGCACTAAGGGTCGGAATTCGTTGAAAACCAACGGATTGTGCAAGATCCGTCTCGAGACGGGCAGAGCTCAGGTGGGAGACTCGAGATTCAGGTGGGTCTTCGAAAGTGCCGCTTTGATTCGGCGGCCGTCACGCCGGGCGGGCGATTCTATCGCTCTCGGAACGTGATGCGTCCCTTCGTCAAGTCGTACGGGGAAAGCTCCACGCGCACTTTGTCACCCGGCACGATACGGATGAAATTCTTCCGCATGCGACCAGCCACGTGGGCCAGTACTTCTGAGCCAGTTTCTAACTGGACTTTAAAACGTGTGTTTGCGAGAGCTTGGGTAACAGTACCCTCGACCTCAAAAGCTTCTTCTTTTTTTGCCATCTGTGTTCCTGTGCTGCCAATCGCAGAGCGACTAAACTTACTCTCCCGTCGCTTGCTAACGCGACATCGACTTCAAAACCGTGACTTGGATTAGGCCTAGCCGTTCCGTCGTGCCCCCCCTTGAGTTGGGGAAGATGTCATTCGGAGGGTCTTAGCCAGTCAAAAACCGCGTCAAGACTACATTTATAGATGTGACCAGCGGTTCCGTCCAGGAATCTTTTTCATTGCATTTGTCGACGCGGGCTCTCCGCGCGTTGGCTTTTGCCTCGATTCACCCCAAAACCTCTTAGTAGCTTATCCATTGAATCAACCTGACGCGGCGTTTCTTTTCGCCATCTGCCAACAGGGCACTGAAAAATGCATCAAGGCGGACCTGGCTTCTCCAACGAGCCCACTTCGACTGGCATTCTCTCGACCTGGCCTGCTGACTTTCAAGCTGCCCAAGCCCTCGGGAGCCGAATTGGTGGATGCTGTATCCAATGCTCTGGCCGAAGTTCGGCGGCATTGGGCGGTCCGTTTGTGTGGTGAAGTTCTTGGGAAAGTCGATGGTGAGGACTCAAATGCCTTAATCCAATCCGCTCAGGAGCTGTCTCAGCAGCATGGCACGACTGCTGATTCGTCTTCAGGCAATCAGGCCGAGTGGAACGCGCTGCATGTCTTTCAGCGTGATACGCACACGCCCGGTTTCCGAGGCTTCCAGCCAGGCGAGAGTGCGTTGGTCGCCGCTGTGGCGGCGCAAATTAGAGAATCGAAAGCCAATTCGCTGCCCGTTCCAAATCGAACGGCGGACATTGGCGATCGCATCTTGGACATCCTGCTGATTGATCCGAATCGATGGTTGGTGGGAAGGCACGTCGCCGTCGAAGAGTTTGAACGCTATCCCGGCGGGGTTCCTTCGGTACCCAGCCCAAGTGAAATTGTGAGTCGAGCGTATTTGAAAATCGCCGAAGCACTCATTTGGAGTCAGTTTCCAATTTCACCCGGTGATGCCTGTGTCGAAATTGGCAGCGCTCCGGGCGGAGCAGCACAGCGTCTGCTGGACTTAGGGCTGAAGGTTACGGGCATCGACCCTGCCGAAATGGACCCAATGGTGCTGGCTCATCCGCGATTCGAACATTGGCAAAACAAATCGTTAGGCGTCAAGCGGCGTTTGTTTCGCAAATTCAAGTGGCTGATGTGTGACGCTAATGTGGCCCCAAACTACACGCTGGACGCCGTCGAGGACATTGTCACTTATGAAACCAGTCGATTCGAAGGCTTGCTGCTGACGCTCAAGCTCTCCAGCTATGAACTTGCCAGTTCGCTGCCTCAGTACGAAGCACGGATCCGCTCCTGGGGATTCTCCAACGTCAGGATCCGGCAATTGGCCAACAACCGGAGTGAATGCTGCGCGATGGCGCTGCGGTAGGGCTCCTCATTCGGCAACTGGGCCCCGCGCCGCTGAGGCTCGCAAGCTGAGTCTGATCGGCGTCGATTGGTTCGGCTTTCTGGTGTTTAGCCGAGCAAACGCCCTAGCACTTGTGGCTAGCGGCACTATCCTAAGATGGGCGAGCTGATTGTGGCTGTACGATGAAGCCGCCGGCACTTCCGCCCTCAGCCCTGGACCGTTTCTTCACTTTGCCCTGGAGCACGAACGTGTTGTCCAACTTATCTGCATCCTCACGTGCATTCGCCTTGTTCGCATGTGCTGTATCGCTGACATTCCATCTCGGTTGCTCAGGCTCGGCAGGAATGGCGAAAAAGGAAGCCGAGCCTCCCGTTGTGATCTGCGTCGAGGCCATTGGTCAAGAAATCATCGACTACGATGAATTTGTTGGACGAACAGAAGCCAGCGAATCAGTTGACGTGACCGCGCGCGTGTCGGGCTACTTGCGGACTGTCGACTTTGATGATGGACAGTTGGTTGAACAAGGGCAGACACTAGCAACAATCGAATCGGACGAGTACGAAGCCATCCATGCTCAGGCGGTGGCAAACGTAGATCTTTGGAAGGCTAAGTTGACGTTGGCCGAAGCGACCAAACGTCGCTTTGCGGAGTTGCGAAAAACAGACGCTATCTCGCAAAGTGAGTTTGACGAGAGCGTCGCAGCCGTCCAGGAAGCGGAAAGTCAAATTGCTGCTGCTGAGGCGGCGACGCTGCGAACTAGCCTGGACGTAGCGTATTGTACCGTGGCTGCGCCAATCAGCGGTCGCGTAGACCGGGCCTACATGACGCCCGGCAACATGGTCACGGGCGGACTCGGCAAAGGCACTTTGCTGACTCGCATTGTGAATGACTCACCCATGTATGCATACATCGACGTTGATGAACAATCGGTTCTGGCTTACAAGCGGCGAGTGCGAAGCGAAGGTCGCAGCCGTGTCGACGCCTCAGGTTCATTAAAGGATCTGGAAATCCCTTGCTACCTGCAACTTCAGGACGAAGACGATTTCCCGCATGAAGGACTGCTTGATTTCGCAGAGAATCGCGTGGACGCTGCCACGGGGACGATCCAAATCCGCGGCGTGTTTCCAAACACGGACAAGTTACTGCAAGGAGGCCTGTTTGTGAGGGTTCGGATTCCCAAAGGGGATCCGTTTGCGGGGGTGTTGATTCCCGAGCAATGCATTGCCATGGATCAAGCCGACAAGATTGCTTTTGTCGTCGGTGAAAGCGGCCAAGTTGAACGGCGAACGATTCAAGTTGGCAGTCGGATTGGTGGCTTTCGATCGGTGAAGTCTGGCATCCAGGCTGGTGAGAAAGTCGTATACAAGGGATTGCAGCGAATCCGCCCGGGCGCCCAAGTGAAACCTGCGGTCGAGGAGATCGCACCTCCTCGGACCCAGTCTACAGGTTCACAGCCAACAGGTTCACAGCCCACAGAACTTGGCCCCGCAGAATCCAGTCCCGCAGAATCCAGTCCCGCCACCCCGCAGTAGCGGCCAAATCTGAGTAGCCCCATTCCCCCTCCACACGAGTGCCCGCTGCCGTGATTTCACACTTTTTCATTGATCGCCCAATCTTCGCCGGTGTTATCTCCGTTCTGATAACGCTGACCGGTGGGATTTTTGTCACCTCTCTACCCATCGCGCAGTATCCGGAAATTGCTCCGCCGGCGGTGCAAGTCTCATGCTTCTACCCCGGGGCTGACAGTGTCGTTGTTTCCGAAACGGTCGGGGCAAATATCGAACAACAGGTGACTGGCGTCGAAAACATGTTGTACATGTCCAGCCAGTCGACCAACGATGGTGGCTACAACTTAACCGTTACATTTGATCTCGGGACCGACTTGGACATGGCTCAGGTGATGGTGCAAAACCGCGTCAACCTAGCATTGCCTTCGCTGCCCAACGAGGTGAAGCAGACGGGTGTATCGGTAAAAAAGCGATCGCCAAGTATCCTGCTCGTGATCAATTTGATTTCGCCCGACGAGTCGCGTGATCAGTTGTATCTCAGTAACTTTTCAACCATTCGATTGCGGGACGAACTCGCTCGCATCACAGGGGTTGGCGATGTCGCCTTTCTTGGCCAGCGCGACTATAGCATGCGAGTTTGGTTGGACCCAGACCACATGGCATCACTCGGTCTCAGCTCCACCGAAGTGCTCGCGGCGCTTCGGGAGCAGAATGTCCAGGTTGCAGCCGGTGCGCTGGGACGACCTCCGGTTCCTTCTGGCGAAGCATTTCAGTTTACTCTGACGACGAAAGGCCGCTTGGTGGACCCGTCAGAGTTCGGCGAAATTGTCGTCAAGCAATCCGCTGACGGTCGCGTTGTTCGCTTGAAGAATGTTGTGACCGAGCGGCGTGTTGCCAGTGACGGGACGGAGTTTGGCGGCATAGCGCTGGGCGCGAAAAACTCCGACACAGCCTGTCACTTGGACGGTTCTCCTTCCGTCGGAATTGCCATCTACCAACTTCCCGGCTCCAATGCGCTCGAAACTGCTCAGCGAGTCAAATCCCGCATGGAAGAACTCCGCAGCACGTTCCCTGAGGGCGTCGACTACAAGATTGTTTACGATACAACGCCTTTCATCTCCGAGTCGATTGCGGAAGTCTTTAAAGCACTGCGGGATGCGATTATTTTGGTCGCGATTGTGGTTCTCGTGTTCTTGCAATCCTGGCGGGCGGCAATCATTCCATTGATTGCGGTGCCCGTAGCCATCATCGGCACATTCGCCGTCATGGCTGGACTCGGCTACAGCATCAACAACCTGTCGCTGTTTGGGCTCGTGCTGGCAATTGGCATCGTGGTCGACGATGCGATCGTTGTGGTTGAGGCGGTGGAGCACAAGCTGGAACACGGAAGTGCTCCCAGGGATGCCGCTCGCGAAGCAATGTCCGAAGTGTCGGCGCCCATCATCGCCATTTCATTGGTCCTTATGTGCGTGTTCATTCCATGCATTTTCATCACTGGTATCACTGGGCAGTTCTTCAGACAGTTTGCTGTGACGATTGCCGTGTCGACGTTTTTCTCAGCCGTGAATTCATTGACTCTCAGCCCCGCTCTAGCAGCACTGCTGTTGAAGTCCAAGAAAGAGCAGACGGACCCACTAACTCGCCTGCTCAACCTTCTGTTTGGTTGGTTCTTCAGTTTGTTTAATCGCGGCTTTAAGGCTGCATCGGACGCCTACGCGTTTTCTGCGGGTTGGTTGCTTCGTTTGAGTTTTGTTGTATTGGCTGTCTACGGTGGGATGTTATGGCTAACCTACTACAGCATGACGACGGTGCCGACGGGCTTCATTCCCAGTCAAGACAAAGGCTACCTCTTGGTCGATGTCCGCCTACCTGACTCGGCGTCGCTAGAACGCACGGCAAGGGTCATGTCCAAGTTGGATGACATTCTGATTGGCAATGCTGGCGTGGACAATCACGATGCGGGCGCTGGACATGATGGCACTAGCCACAATGACACCAACCATGATGAAACCTCTCGTGGCGGTGGCGGAATTCCGGGCGTCGGACACTCTGTCAGCGTGACGGGGCAATCTTTTGTTCAATCGGCGGTTGGGTCGAACTTTGGCAGCGTATTTGTCATCCTGGATGAGTTTCACCATCGGCAGTCGATTGAGGAGTCGGCTGCAGTTATCTCGGCCAAACTCCGAGAACTTGCCAAAGAAGAAATTTTTGATGCTTCGGTTTCAGTGTTTGGTCCACCGCCTGTCGACGGGCTGGGCAGCGGCGGAGGCTTCAAGATCATGATTCGCGACGTTGCTTCCTACGGACTGGAAAGCCTTCAGCAGAATGCCGACAGTCTCTCGGTAGCCGGAATGGAGCAGCCCGGCATTTTGGGCATGTTCAACGGCTTTCGTGCAAACGCGCCTCAGATGTACGTCGATGTTGACCGGACAAAGTGCAAGGCGATGGGCGTTTCACTCCAAGAGGTTTTTTCGGCCTTGCAAATCTACTTGGGCGGCACGTATGCAAACGATTTCAATCAATTTGGTAGGACTTGGCAGGTCAATTTACAGGCGGACCCTGAGTTCCGATTGCAGCCAGACCAAATTGCCCAGCTTCGAGTGAAATCAAATTCTGGTGCCCTCGTTCCCCTGGGGGCAGTTGTCACAGTCAGCGAAAGCACCGGCCCTGCGATGGTGTCGCGTTACAACGGCGTGAACGCGGCTGCCATCAATGGTGTTTCCGCACCAGGGATGAGTTCCGGAGCGGTTGTGCAGTCGATCAATTCCGTGGTCGCACAAGAATTGCCCGATGGGATGGACGCTCAGTGGACTGAGCTTACGTTTCTGCAGATTCAGGCCGGCAACACTGCACTGGTCGTCTTCGCCGTCGCCGTCGTGTTAGTCATCCTCGTTCTAGCGGCACAGTATGAGAGCGTGCGTTTGCCATTTGCCGTGGTTCTGGTCGTGCCGATGTGTTTGCTTTCAAGTGTGGCTGGAATCGCGGCCGCTCACTTGGACATCAACATCTTCGTGCAAATCGGATTCGTCGTATTGGTCGGATTGGCGAGCAAGAATGCCATCCTGATTGTCGAATTTGCCAAGGAAGAGCAGGATAAGGGCAAATCGAAGTTTGATGCTACCATTGAAGCATGCCGACTTCGCTTGCGCCCTATCATGATGACGTCGCTAGCCTTTATCCTTGGAGTTGTACCGTTGGCGTTGGCAAGCGGAGCGGGCGCTGAGATGCGTCGTCCGCTGGGCATCGCGGTGTTCTCCGGAATGCTCGGCGTGACTTTCTTCGGAATCTTCTTGACGCCCGTGTTTTACTACCTGCTCGCTCGCAAAGGCAAGTAGGTTCACTTATCGGCTTGCTCGGCGAACGCCGTAGACAGTAAACCCAGGGTTCTTGGCGAGTGCGATCTGTGTGGCTTGAGCACTGTTGGGTGCTGAAACCAGCACGCTCATCGGTCGCCCGTAAGTGCGTGGACCTGGACGTAGTCCAACTTCCCAAATATCGACCACGCCGGCAGCAGCACCTAGCAGGTTGAGTTTCAGCAACTCCACTTGTTGGCGAGCCGCCCGATCTTGTTGGTACGCCATGGCGGCTGATCGCACAAGAAAGCTCTCGTCCTCACGAGTGCTTGAGTCGGCTTCGCTTTGCAGCCAATTTTGCCAGCCGGGCTTGAGGACTTCTAAATCTTCCTTTGAGAATAAGAAAAATGGCACGCCAATCTGATCACCGCTTTCCAACTCCAGCATCACGCCTTCGAGTGTGTAAGCCTTCGGTGCACCACGCAGTTTCTTTACCCATTCGGTCAGTTGCTTCTCATCCTCGATCGTCGTACCTTCGAGTTTCGAAACAATTTTGAGGATCAGTTTCTGATGCAGCGCATCGATTTCGGCATAGTCCCGATCGTTGACTAGCACATCCCCACCCTTGCGTTGTAACTTGAGCTCCTTGCGACCGAAAGCAATGACTTTGCCTTGGACTTTCATCCCATCGACACCTGTCCAAGTCTGCATTTTGTCTGCTGACTTTCGCGTGTACTCCTTGGTATCTTTCTTGTCCAAGTATTTGTGGTCGTCGTCTGACAATTCGGCGAGCTCGACAGCAACCAAGGCACCGTCCTCTTTCTTTAGGACGACCGTCTTCTTGTTGTGGCTGATCAGCTCCGCATCCAATTTGTAGTGACCATTTTTGCTGGTCCATGTTCTGGAAAAAGCTGGGTGGGCAAGCACGGTGACGAGCAGCGTGAGAGCAAGCATGCGAGGCGACATTGACGGGCTCCTTGACAGGTGTTGTTCGGAAATGGGACGCGATGAACGCAAAAAAGTAGCGAGTGGGGTTCACCGAACCACACTCGCTAAGAAATTATCAAACGCAGAATGCACTCATTTGCACCGCATGGCAGTTCGCGGCAAATTAAAACTGAATTTGGTACTTGTCAGTCATCTTGATGCGAGTGTCAGCCGTCAGTTGATCGATGGCAGCCAGAGCTTCTTTGAAGCTACCGAAGGCTCCCATGCGTTGCCGAGCACCAACGGAGGCTTGGTCGCGAGCGCGTGAGTAAGCGTTTTGGTATCCGTAACCACTGTAGTAACCGTTGTAGCCTCCGTAGCCATAGCCTTCGCCACCATAGCCATACGATGGGCCTGCTTGGATTTGACCAGCGGCAACGTTGCCCTTGCGAATTGCCGTTGCGTTGCCGCGCAGCATGCTGGCTACATCGCGTCCGTAGCCAACCATTTCTGGGTCGACGTTGAGGGTACCAAGTTCTTCGATTCGACGAGCGTTTTGGTCGTTCCATTTCGCGCGGTAACCGGTCGACTGGGCTTCGTACTTGCGAACACGGTCAATCAGCTTGTTCACATCATCGAAGTACTCTTTTGTCTTGTAAGCGATCAGACTCTCGCCACTGCGTGTTTCAGCAGGTTTGCCTGCCGATGCAGCTACACGATCAGCGTGATCTTTCAAGCTGAGAATTCCGAGAACTCCCTGTAAGGACGCTTCCGTGATCGACCCCTGAAGCGACAGAGTGTTGCCTTCGACCTTGACTTTCCAGTTGGCCACTTCAGGAGCGGCCGTGCCGTTGGAGTCCAAGATCTCGGCAAGCAACGCCGGAGCAAATGCCTCCAATGCAGCAGGCGACTCTTGGAAATCGACCGCCAAGATGCATTCCCCCAAGCTTCGGCGACCTACGATGATCGAAACGCCCTTGGCGCTGGAAAGCATCTGTGCAACTGCATTCGCATCTTGTCCTTTGAGCGATGCAAATGTCTTGAGACGCTGCATCAACGGGACTGGCGAGAATGTGTTTTCAACATCAATAGCCAGCAGGAACGAAAGAAACGATTCAGAGCGTTTGGCTTGAGCGGCTAGGAAGTCAGAAACCGGCAACTGGCCTCCGGTTTCGTCGGTCCAGCTTGCTGCCAGGGTTCGGTTCGCAGGGCGGAGAAAGCCGAGTCGGTTGTCTTCGAGCGGTACGAGGTAGCTTTGACGTGGAGTCCACACGACTTCTTTGCCCGCCACCTTATCCACGTAGCCACCCAAAGCAGCCGCGAGTGCCTCACCATTGACTGGCGCTTTGAGCGTTGCGTAGCCAGCTTCCCAACTTGGGCGAAGCGTCGCGGTATTCAAGTCTGCGATAGCCCAAACTTCGTTGATGCCGCCCGCCAACGTGCCCTTCATCTCGGCAGCCGACATGAGCTTGGAGAGAGCTGGGATATTTAGGTAAGTTACAGTGTTGGCCGGCGAGGGGGATCGCTGCAGTAGCCCAGGGAGTTTGGGCTCCTGAGCCGAAGCCTGCCCAGCAAAAGAGAAGAGGCATGCAAGCGCTACGAACACTTGCCAATTTTGGGAACGAGTCATTGGTATTCCTCAGGGATGGACTAGCGAATAGGGCAATGGGCCGGGGCATCAGATCGCGGTTTCCGGCAAAGGGCGACAACGTCTACGGTTGTCCGCTCAACTCCAAAGTGTACCCAAACATTCTCGACTTTCCTCTACCTCTGGGGATTTTCCAAAAACTGATTGAGCGTCATGCCAACAGGTGGGCAACGACACCTCGCAGGTGGCCAAATAGTCCTGCGCTCTCAGGAGAGTGGGCGTACGGCTAGACGGGCGTGGCGATGCAGGGCAAAGGACACCACCCAGCAGAGCAGAAAACGTCCAAAACGGTCATTGGCGGCGTTTAGTAAGGCAGAAACAGGTCGTCAGGGTCCATGGCGGAGCGCAGTCGCTCCGCAGCCGAGATCCACGACACGTCGCCGAGACGGTAGTTGGTATCCGCACCGACGGGGAACTGCATCCCGGCTATGTTGTTTGTCTTCAGAAACTCAGAAACGGCGGTGGTATTGGTACTAGGTGCAATCCAAGCAACTTCTCCACCGGACCAAATCTGCAACTCAACATTCAGGTTGGAGCAGAACGCATCCAGTTCGATCGAAGATCCAGGGCGTTGCACGGTCCTAATCACACCAGGGCGTTTCGCAAAATCGGTGGCTTCGCTCCAACTGCTTTCGAATTCATCACCGACGAATACTTCCGTGCTCTGCGGGCTCGCGATCGCTGTCATCTGTTGCGTGACTGTCGCCAAACTGCCGGTCGGGCCCGCGATGCTCACCAGCACCAGCCTGTCCTGTTCCGACCCCAGGATGGTCATGCCTGCAATTGGAAACGGTTTGGCGGCTAACGACTGGGCGACCTCCAACGCGACGCCGATGGAACCGACTTGGAAAGCCATCGTTTGCCATTGCGAGGGACGCGGAAAGACCTTGAGAGTCACTTCGGTCAAGATTCCAAGTCGCCCAAGCGAGCCGACCATCAACTTCGGGAGATCAAACCCAGCGGCATTCTTCACAACACGTCCACCGCCCTTAATGGCATTGCACAATCCATCAACCAGACGAACTTCCATTACAAAGTCGCGAATAGCGCCATACAATTGCCGACGTGGCCCACTGGCTCCAATGGCGATTGTTCCACCGAGGGTTGCTCCGTCGCCGAGAATGCTCGTATCGAAAGGCAAGAACTGTCCATGTGCGGTGAGTTCTTTTTCTAATTCTTGAATCGGTGTTCCAGCATAAGCTGAAACTAGGTACTCTGACGGATCGTAGGCTGTGATGCCACGCAACTGAGACAGTGAACAAACGGACGCGTCGCAAGCATCGCCAAGCGTTGTTCGGGTACCGTTGCCCTGGGGGAAGACGCGTCGGCCTGCCGACTTTTGTTCGCGCATCCAGGCGACCAAATCGTCAACCGATGAAAACCTTTCAACGACTCCCATGCTTACCGCCCCTCCTGTGTGCTTTCGTCAGCCGCCGCGAGTGCTTGGTCTATGAAGTCGCAGGCAACTCGGTGCTTCCAAGCCTGGCTCAACTGCTGAAGAGCCGTTCCACCTGGGCCGGGGAAATCCTGCTGGTCGACCTGGCAACTTGACCAGATGCATCCGATCGAGCCCACGAGTAGGATCTCGTCAGCCGAACGAATCAGCTCGGCGGACAGTGGTTGCTCGTCAACGCTCCATCCAGCCGCCTTGGCCAGTTGGATCGTGGTCTGAATACTAATACCATGCAACACCGACTTCTGAGGCGCGCAAATAAGCCGACCTTGATGAACAACGATCAGGTTCGCCGTCGATGTGTCCTGCAGATTGCCGCTTGCGTCGCTCAAAATGGCTCCGGGGTACGCGGCCCGACTGCCCTGCAAGTTTGCTTCGCGGTCCGCCAGGAAGTAATTCAACCGGCTTCGATGTTTAACGGTCGGCGGCCAGCATCTTGGATGGGCCACGGATTGCTCCGAACGAACAAGCCTCTGGCCGGATGAATACCAGTGACGCAGACGCTGCCAGGGCATTCGCGATTGGTGGAGGATCAGTGTCGGTGGTCCTCCTCCGATGCATCCTGGGGTGGCGAGAATCACAACCCCAGTGTCTTCAAGCATCGACGCGTAAACGCGTCGAGCAAGTTCGGTGGTTAGTTCAGAAACATCCCACTGCTTCGGAATGTCAATCCCCAACGCTTCGCAGCCATGGAGCAGGCGGTCGACATGTTGCCGCAAAAAACACAAGCGACCCTTGAAGGAACGCAAGCGTTCGACCACCATGGCGGCTTGTAGAACACCATAGTCGTTCAGCGAAAGCGATGGGAGTTCATCTACCCAAGTGCCATTGTGCCAAGCCACAGTCATGAGTGGCCTCGCAATGGCGAAAAATACAGATTACTGGCCAAGCACGTTGGAGATCGCAATTGTGATCGCAGAACATTTGAAATAATCGAGTTCTGCATGCGAACGACCAATATTCTGACAATCGTACTGAACAATCTTAGGACTGGCGGTCAGCGGTTTGTCGGCACGCGTCGGCGCCAGCATCGGGACCGGTAATCCCGCAAAGCCTGCTGCAATCGGGCGATCTCGGTCGAAGAACCGAAATCTACGCAGCACTGGGTCTCGGGAATTGTATAGGTTCACGATGCGTTCAACACCGTACAACGCCTGATTATATCTCCCCGAGGCGGTCAGTGAGTCGCGATCAAAGGCTGGGGCAAAAAGACTGACTCGCATGCAGCGAAAAACTGGCGTCTCCAGTCGTCGGCCTGCCAGAGCTCCACCGTGCAGAATATGAAGGGCCCCCATCAGAACCCTGCCACCGAAACTGAAGCCCATCACTCCCGGCCCATTATCGCACTCAAGGTGGGCCAGCAGTTTGGACAAGTAATACGATTCAGCGTCGATGCGATCCTTCTTCTCTAGAACGTCTCGAGCGTAACCGTGTTTTCGTTGGCTGGGCCAAGTATACGCGACGAAGGTCACGCTTCCCTGGGCACGAGCGGATACATTCTTGAAGTTCCTCCGTGCTCGCGTTCGCGCATCGCTGGCATCCATCCAGTTGCCATGAACATAGACAACCAATTTATGGTGCGAACGATGTAGCAGACAGTATTCTATCAACGCATCGATGCTGCTCTTCTGCCACTGGCCGTCTTCGCAGCGAGTGACTTCGAAGGCTGGGATCTGGTTATCGATCGACGGACATTCCGGCAAGCATCGCGAACTGACTTCCCAAAACGTGTGCTCGCACTCGCAACTGTTCGCCGCCTCGGTAACTTGCAACTCGTCAGCGATGGCTCGCGCCGTTATTCCACTCACAACAACTCCAACCATCAGAACCGCTGCAAAGCGCACAAGCGCTTCGGCGACCCGAGTGTGGGTGGAGTGTTTCGTTGAGGGATGCTTGTTTGACAAGTGATTGTCACTCTCGAGTAAGGCGTCGACA
>CAYPLE010000051.1:845-3822 GCA_964411445.1 uncultured Pirellulaceae bacterium | reverse complement strand
CCCGCCGGCCGCGACGGGTCGCCATAGAGAAGATCGAAGTACCGTGGTGCTCAGCCGCAGGAATTCTATCGCATCGCCAAGCACAGTTGTCAGAGGGGCTGTGTTTGTGCGGTCTGTAGTCATTCTGAATCATGCGCTCGCTGGCTGTTTCTGATTCGATTCAGTGTGCTGGGTAAGATGTTGCGTTTTTTCAACATGTTTCGTTTGCACATCGCTAATCAGGTTGTAGAGTTCACCAGGCAGGAAGGACCCTGACGGTTGGTGAGAATCTATTTTCGGGGGAAAGACTAATGAAAAAGCTACTTGTACTATCCATTGCCGTCGCAGCATTTTCTGGTTGTGGCCGCGGTTGGTTGCCACTCTATCAAGGTGCACCTTGCAACACTTGCGCTCCTGCACCTCAGGCAGCTTGCAACGACTGCGGCGTGACCAGCGGCTATGCTCCGTATGAGTCGGATTACATCAATGAATACAACTTGGGCCCAGTATACGCTGGTGAATCGATGGTCCCAGTTCCATCAAACTAGTTGGTTGAGCCGTCACTTCGGCTATTCCAACGACCCTCTCACCAGCAGTATGTGAATCCAATGCAGCGAGTGTGGCGGTGCCTTCGGGGGGAGGCCCGCCGCTCGTTCGCTGCTTTCTGCCGAAAGTTCGCCGCTTGGTTGAACCCACTCTCCGGCGGGACACACTCTGCTAAAGCCACCACGCTACAGAGGGCTTTGGCACGCTTCTTGCAACCACCACGCTCAGCAATCAAGATTGACGTTGCACGTGCTTTGTCCGCCTCCATCGCGGCAGCAGCACCCGCAACTTTGTTTTGGTGCCTTTCGTCTGTGGGGTTGGCCCGCACGGACTTCCGTTTGAGCATCGGAGAATCGCTGTGTTGTATCGCTTCCTACAAGGTCTCTCGTTGATCTTCGCCTGTGCAGGGTTGATCGCTTTGTCAGCCACTGCCTCCTTCGGTGATGATCAACAATCGGACGATCCAGCCGAAGAGCCATCTCCATTGCAGTATGTCGCACCGAAGACCTACGACATGAAGGTTGGCCTTCGGCTCTCCACCGGAAACGGTGCAATGGCCGGCACGAAAGCGACAACCGTATTCCCCACCGATTGGCCTGAGCAGAAGGTGGAGATTATCGCGCCGCCGACGGCCCCCAGTTTTCAAACCGACTTTCGCGAGTTGCCTGGTGGGAATCGACAACTGCTGATGTTTGCGCGCACCTTCCCAGCCAACTCGACGCAAGAAGTTGCCGTCACGGTCCGCATTACAAAAAGCCACACCGTTGGTCCAGAGGACACGACGAACTTGGTCATTCCGCGTAGAGTCAGTCGCGACATGCGTCAGTTTCTCGGCGATAGTCCTTACATCAAGAGCACTGGCTCGGATGTTCGCCGCATCGTGCGTGAGATCGACGAAGCAGAATTTGATTCCGACTGGCAACGTATCGAAGCTTACTACGACTGGGTTCGAGAGAACATTGAATACGTCAATGGCGAGCTCAAGACGACTCAACAGGCCCTCAAGGATCGACAGGGCGACTGCGAGGAAATGACCAGCATCTTTATTGCACTATGCCGTGCATCCAGGATTCCGGCTCGCTGCGTTTGGATCCCAAACCACTGCTACCCAGAGTTTTACATGGAGGACAAGGAGGGGAATGGCTATTGGTTCCCATGTCAGGCCGCTGGGACGCGAAATTTTGGATCCATGCCAGAGTATTTGCCCATTCTACAAAAGGGGGATCGCTTCCAAGTTCCGGAGAAGAAGGAACGGCAACGCTACATTGCGGATTACCTGTCGGCAAAGCATGTATCCGGAAGTGATGATCCCAAAGTTGAGTTTCTGCGTGAGTTGCTCGGCGACGCCGCCAACATGAAATCTCCTGATTTGGACGGTGCCGCACAACCGTAAGCGTGCAAGTCACCTCTCCCAGCGAGGAGCGTGCAACTTGGGAGAGGTCGCGAGCAACCAATCCGAAAATACCAAAGTGCATGCACCCGCAAGACTCGCACAGCCCGAAGGGCCGGAGGTTTCGCACCCAGTCGCGATTCCCCGAACGAGAAACGGTCGCAGATGGTAGCAGGGGGTAAGCGTAGCGCCACCCCCGGTTGCGAACCCCCAAAACGCGAGCCGACCCCGGAGGGGTCGAAGATTTGCGTGTCGGACGCAGCAATCATGCGACTCGCCTAACATATTGCGAGCTCAAGAACCACGTGGGCGACTGACAACTCCGTGTTGACAGATGGCGCCGCTTCCCCAGATGCTTAGGTTTGCCTTGCGGTTCGGTCGCCGGTTCTTGCAACAGTCATTTCGATGGCCTTGAGCATTGCTCCGGCTTTATTGAGTGTTTCCTGGTACTCAGCGCTCGGAACGCTATCTGCTACCACTCCAGCGCCGGCTTGGACATAGATCTTGTCCCCAGTGAAAACAAGCGTTCGCAGGGCGATACAAGTATCCATGTTGCCAGAATAGTCCAGATAGCCAACCGCGCCAGCGTAGGGCCCGCGGCGGTGAGGCTCAATTTCATCGATGACTTCCATCGCACGAACCTTGGGAGCCCCGCTGACGGTTCCAGCGGGCAAACATGCCTTGAGTGCATCCATGGCGGTCTTGCCTTTAGCCAACTGCCCTTGCACGTTGGAGCTGATGTGCATGACGTGGCTGTAGCGTTCAATGGACATTACGTCGCTGAGTTCAACGGTTCCGTATTCTGCGACGCGGCCTACATCGTTTCTGCCAAGATCTACCAGCATGACATGCTCAGCGCGTTCCTTGGGATCACTGAGCAACTCTTCTGCCAGGGCTAGATCTTCTTTTTGTGTTTTGCCGCGCGGACGCGTGCCAGCCAGAGGTCGAACGGTGGTGACGCCATCGACAACACGGCACATCACCTCAGGTGAGGAACCTACCAGAGTTACCGAAGGAGTCCGAACGTAGAACATGAATGGGCTTGGGTTTACAATGCGGAGC
>CAYPLE010000051.1:0-835 GCA_964411445.1 uncultured Pirellulaceae bacterium | reverse complement strand
ATCACAGAGTCCCGGCAGTTCGAGTCGCTGACTGATGACGACTTGAAAAATATCGCCAGCCCGGATGTACTCGCAGCACTTCTCTACTGATTCTTCAAACTGTTCTTGAGTAAAGTTGCTTTTCGGTTCAAGACGAACTTGTTTTGCACTTTCAAAATCCGTCACATCTAGCGAATGCGGCTGCTGTAGTTTGCAGGTCAGTTCTTCAAGCCGTGATTCACCGTCTGTGTAGGCTACGTCGATTGAATCAAAGTCTTTGCAGTGGACGATAGCGACGACAAACAGACTCTTTGTGACTTGATCGAAAATCAGCAAGTCATCGAAGAAGGAAAAATCCAAGTCAGGCAACTCTCGATCGTCTTCGGGGGCATCCGGAAGATATTCGACGTATCGCACCACGTCGTAAGCAGCATAGCCGATGGCTCCACCGGTGAGCGGCGGTAATTCGGGAAGATCAGCGACGCGCTGGCCCGACACGGCCGTCCAAAGCGTTTCGAGAGGGTCGCTGGCGGTGCGATGCTGAACTGAACCGTCGCGGGCTTCGACGGTAATCTGGTCGCCGCTGGCTGCGATCCGTCCATTCGGCGAGACGGCAATAAAGCTGTAGCGACCAACTTTCTCGCCGCCGATGACACTCTCAAACAAGCAAGCCGCCGTTTCGCCATCGTCCAATAGTCCGAACGCGGAAACTGGCGTCAGCGAATCACTGATCAGCCGCCGGTACATGGGGACTAGGTCGTGGGTCTTGGCGAGCTCTTTGAAGCGAACTTTGTCCGGGCACGCAGGCATTGCAGTCCAGTTTTTTTCAAGGAATCGAAAGTGGCGATGGATCGAG
>CAYPLE010000050.1:0-43141 GCA_964411445.1 uncultured Pirellulaceae bacterium | reverse complement strand
CTTGCATTCCTTGCGGAGAACCGTCCTCCAGATCCTTGCGGTTGCCAAAAACTCACCTTCTCAACCTATCTGCTTCATGACTTCCCTGGCTTTTTCTGAATCGCGCTCAGCGTAAACCTGTGTGACATCTGCGGCAGCGTGCCCAAGGATGACTTGTGCAGCTTCGAGACCGAAGTCACGACGGATGTTCGTAGCTGCAGTATGACGCAGCTGATTCGGAGACCAGCGTTGTTTGGATTGCCATGCCTTCAGGGCTTTGACGCCAGACTCCCCAATTCTTGTCAACCAGTCTTTCTGAGTCTCGCCATCTTCTTGAGCAAGTTCAACTGGTGGCGGGAATGCGCGGTCACATGCTCGATGTACGGCCCGACGATAGCTGCTGGAGCTGTAGCATCCACTCGGAGCCCGCTTGCATTTCTTGCTACTGCCTTTTCCCCGGCCATTGCCGCAAGAAAGTGGAGTGACGCGGCTTTGATTCTTGACCTTGAGCCAATCGCGGACATTTTCTTGTGGCGAGAAGCAATGTAGATGTGAATCTCTTAGCAAATACGCAGCTAGCAATGCTTGCGCTTCTGGGCCGATGAAAACAATACGATCTCGACCATGGTAATCGGTCTTATGCGTAGCTGGTCGGTACTCCCATACATCTTGAGCTCGAACAATGTCGATAGGTCGTAGTTTACAAACCTCGCCGGGCCGCATTCCGGTGAGAAGCTGTAGCCTGATCATATCCTGTACTATTGGCATTAAGTGGATCATCGTCTGCTGGACGATCTCCATCGAAATGGGCCGAACTGGATCTGGCTCGGATGCCTCGCTGCGGCCCTTGCGTAGCCCCGGAACAGTCCGCAGTGTCTCGAAAATGCTCGAAGGAATAAGCTCTTCTGCTGCGGCCCACCTGAAGATACGAACAAGCTTGCGAACGTTGTTATTAATCGTTGTACGTTTCTGGCCTCGGTCAAGCCACGTTTGCCGAACGGCTTTTAGAGCCTTAGGACCGAACTCGGCCGCTTCAACGTCACCATAAAGCCTACGAACGTCTCGGATGATGACTCGGTAGGCGGAATTTTCCGAAGTCGGTTGGCCATTCTTGACGTAGTAGACTTTGGCGTGCTTCCAGAATGCAGCTAGGACCTCAACAACGGTAATCCCAGCCTCCTGTTCAAGCCCTGAGGCTCTTCGTCCAGACGACAGATACTCGGCGATTAGCCGGTCATAAAGCATTCGACTCGCCTTGGAGCCAAACTTGCCAAGATAGTGATCGCGACCGGCCAGCGTGACAATTGCTTGTCCGCTGGCTCGGTGACGACGATACTTCGGAACGGCCTGCGTAAGTCGTGGCATGTGCTGGTCCTCCCCAAAACGGTAAGTACCGTTTTGATGTTGTGGGAAAACGCCGCACTGCTCACCACGAGCAGGTATCGTAAATGCCGATTCGGCTTCAATTTAGGAAAAAGTCGGGGTGATAGGATTCGAACCTACGACCCTCTGCTCCCAAAGCAGATGCGCTAGCCAGGCTGCGCTACACCCCGAGCGGTCAAACTTTATACGAAGACTGCCAACAAGGCAATGCAGGCTGGTTGGAAAACTTGTGTCTTCTGTAAGGCCGCCCAAATTCAGCCCGCATAAGCCGCACTCCACGCTCAAGACACGAGTCTTGCCGCCGGGTTCACATGACTGCGAGCCCCCGGGATAGCCCAAGCAATCCGCCTGGGCGTCGCTGGAGCCAACCAGTGGAAGCACTGCCAGACCAAAAACACAAACACTTTACGACGTAAATTATTACGCAATAACGACTTGCGACGAAAGACGCGAGACTGTTAAGCCAAGGTGCCCAGTGAGCCAGCCCCTGCGCATTGCATCGCATTATCTTGCTGAGCAGAACGACGAGGTCGGAAGCAGATTGAATTGCGAGCTCAAAACGCCTGCCATTGTTGCTTTCGATGAGATACCCTGACAGTTCTGGACTACATAGCGAACGTAGATTCGCTTCCCAAGCAGCCAAAATTGATCTGGAGATAAGCCGTGGGGACGACTAACAAAGCAAGATTGCTTTCGCGGCGTGGAGCCATTGCCGCGGGAGCTTCTTTGCTGGCCGTGCCCCCCAAAGCGGCGGTGGCTGAGACGCGGATCCGCCCACGAACAGATTTGGACCAGACCTACGACTCGAAAACTGATGCAGCTATCTGCCTTGGCCTGGACCTGCTGATTGACCGCCAGCAGTCCGACGGCTCGTTTGCAACCGAAGAACAGGGGGAGTGGGTCGGCGTTTGTGCGCTGGCCGGACTTGCTTGGTTAAGTCGCGGTATACGGCCGGGAATAGGAGCTGCTGGCACGGCCCTCAAGCGGACGGCTGACTTCATCGCATCGTGCTGCCAGACCAACGGCTTGATCACGGGTAAACAGACGAGCCGGGGACCGATGTACGATCATGGTTTCGGTACTCTATTTCTTGCCGAGTACTTAGGAACGGGGAAGGGCACCGAGATTGCCCCAAAGTTATCGTCCGCGGTTCAGTTGATTGTCCGGACGCAGAATCGCGACGGCGGCTGGCGGTACGACCCGGTACCGAGGAATGCCGATCTTTCCATTACCGTTGCTCAAATGATGGCTCTCCGAGCGGCTCGAAACGCCGGAATCGGAGTCCCCAAAGAGACCATTGACCGAGCCATTCAATACATCCGAGGAAGTCAGAATCCGGACGGAGGATTCATGTACCAAATCACGGGAGGTCCGAGCCGTTTTCCATTGACGGCTGCCGGAGTCGTCGCCATGTACAGCGCGGGAGTCTATGAAGGCACCGAGGTTGAGCAAGGCATCGCGTATTTGAAGAATAACATCAAAGCGAATCGATCGCCGGGGCGCGACAAGTTCTTTTACTACGCACACTACTACTCGGCCCAAGCGTTCCTACAAACTGGTTCAAACAGTTTTGCAAGCTGGTATCGACCACTGAGGGACGTGCTGCTCAGCCATCAGAACGACAAAGGCGGCTGGTTTGATTTCCACGGCATCGAATACGCCACCGCCATGTCGTGTCTCATCCTCAACATGCCCCGCAGCCTTCTACCAATTTTCCAGCGGTAGCCTTTTTACCAATCGTTGCGCCTTCAAAAACGGGCGGGCGGTCGTTTACTTGAAACTTGCAGCGTTACAAGTCCTCGGGTGGCGCGTAGGGGTTGCTCGACGTATTTGGCACCCTCTGTGAGCGAAGCGCAGCGGCAACCTGCGACTGCGAGCCTGCTTGCTGAGCTTCTTGCATGGCTCTCACACATTTCCGTTTGAGGTACCAGATCGGAAGAGCGAACTGTTCTTGTAGCAAAATATCAACGCCCGCAAGGCGAATTCGCATCTTTGTTGGCTTGTGCTCGCTCGGCAGCAACTCAAGAGCGATCAGCTCATGCCAGCCCATCTCTCCCGCAAGATCCTTTGTTCGCAGTGCTAATCCATCAGGGCTGATAACAATGCCATGCTCGGAGTTCCCGCTTTGCCGGAATTGAGCATGCTCCCGGATCTGCAAGACAAACAAGACGGCGGCTACTACAAACCCAACCGTGGCGATAACTGCAGCGGCGCCTGACGCCCCCGGGACCCAAGCACCAACAGCTCCAGCACTTGCAACAACGAAAACGGCGAAGACGACGCGACCGCGGATGCTCATCCTCCCCGGCTGTTGGCCTGTTTCAACTGAAGCTACAACATGGTTTGGGCCGTATTTTGAGAGCAACGAATCGTAACGCCCCTTCAGCTTGCCCGTTAGCTCAACTTCTTGTTTACTTTCAAACAGGGTGACGAGCCGCACGTAAAGACTTGCCGACGACTCTCCAGGCTCACCGGCAATAGCAACAAGGCGGCCTAGCCCTTTGACAACCACCGGCTTTCGACTGCTCGGTGGCACGAGTTCCGGGGCACAGGTGACACTCCCAACGGCAAGACGGCTAAAATTTACCCATGAAACGTTAGCGCCAGTTTCCACCAACTCAATCCCAGATTCACGCTCGCGAAAAGCTGACCGGTAAGTTCGCTGATGGCAGATTGCGGCGGCTACCAAGCAACCTGCACCAACCACCACCAGCTCTTTCATGTTCGGCCTATTGTCCAAAGCGAGTATGCCTGCCAACCCGAGAAACAGGCAAGCCATGAACAAGAAGACTCCTGACATGATCGACAATCTTGGCACGTGGGCAACTCCCTAAACCATCACTCAGTGGCGCTGGCAGCTATTCCGGGGTCGGTCTCTGCAGCATGGCGCTTTTCTTTTCTGCCTCGTAAGCAAATGCGCTTTGAACACTCTTGAAAAGACCAAGCGTAATGAAGACCTTGAGGATGATTCCTCGGGCTATTGTCGTCGGATCCAGCAACCCGAAGACGACAGCCGAACCAACATACAACACCAAACCTGCGATCGTACAAGGCACAGGAAAGGTGTAGACCATGATACCCAGGACAATAAATACGATGCCTAACAACGCCCCAGAACCGATAATTATCGTGTTCTGCATTCGTACCGCATCGACTGCAGACTGCTCGACTGCCATACCTTGAGCAGCTAAGTCCTGAATCTCCTTGTCGATTTGCTGATCCGCAAGGTAAAACATGCCAGCATTCACAGCAACCGAAAGTACACCAACGATAATCATAATGATGCGAGCGGATTTAAGCTGATTTCCTCGTGCCGCCTGTGCGAGGCTCCCCATCGAATTTTCGTTTTCCATTCCTATTCTTTCCAACGAGCAAAAGGGATGATCGAGAACCCCCACACAACCAATTAATGCAAGGATTTGTTCGGGAAGGTCGAATGTACATTAGTCACCGCGTGCTCTCAAGCAATACTCATGAGCTGCACCACAAATATTCAGGACTTTCCAGACTGTTCAGGCCAAATAGCGATGGCTATGCGTCTGGCACTGCTGCCCTGCCGCAATTTTTGCCGTAATCTTGATGCTCAATTGGATCACCAACGAACATTTCACTAATGACTCGAGGTTGCCGCACGGTTAAAATCGGGGCAGCGAGGAATGGGGGCAATGAACTGCGACACCCACTGCACAAACACCGGCTGCACACACAATTGCACCGACAT
Organism: uncultured Pirellulaceae bacterium; assembly: GCA_964411445.1. GTDB lineage: Bacteria > Planctomycetota > Planctomycetia > Pirellulales > Pirellulaceae > Aureliella. Next base: position 38,058 of record CAYPLE010000050.1, on the reverse strand, counting down.
CGTTTCGCTGTCTCGCTATCGAAAACCGACCGACCACAAACCTTGAGGATGAATCGCCGTGATGCGGAACGCCTTTCTTCGGCCTTTAAATATGCTTCTCCTGGCTGGGCTAGCTGCCGCTGGTTTTGCCACCATGATTAGGCCTTCGGTCGGCGCTGAAACCGGAAAGATCCTGGCCGACTTTTCGATGAGCAACAACTACGGACGCGTCGTTCAGCTCAGCGAGTTCGATGACTCGAAGATCATCGTCTTAGCTTTCATTGGCACGGAATGCCCACTAGCAAAACTGTACGGGCCGCGGCTCGACCAGATCGCACAAAAATATGGCGACAAAGGTGTGACTGTTCTGGGAATTTCATCCAACAAGCAAGATAGTCTCACCGAATTGACCGCTTACGTTCACCGATACAAGATAACGTTCCCCGTCTTGAAAGATGTTGGCAACAAGCTTGCGGACGCCATGTCTGCAACTCGCACACCAGAGATCTTCGTACTCGACGAGCAACGAGAGGTTCGCTACCAGGGGCGCATCGACGACCAGTACGGTGTTGGCTATGCGCGTGAATCAGCCTCGCAGTCAGAGCTGGAAATTGCACTCGACGAATTGCTAGCCGGCAAATCCGTGAGCGTTCCTTACACCGACCCCATCGGTTGCCTGATCGGACGCGTGAAGAATGTCAAACCGACCGGGCCAATAACGTTCACGAAAGATATCGCTCCGATTTTGAACGAACACTGCATATCGTGCCACCGAAAAGGCGAGATTGGCCCTTTCACGCTAACCAGCTTTGAAGACGTACAAGGCTGGGAAGACACCATCCTGGAAGTCATCGAAGACCAACGCATGCCTCCTTGGAATGCGAATCCAGATTTCGGCCACTTTTCAAATGACCCACGATTGTCCGAAGAGGAAATCAACAAACTGAAGCAATGGATTGCATCGGGCATGCCAGAGGGTGATGCAAGCGACTTGCCAGCGCCGCCGGTCTTCACAAGCGGCTGGCGGATTCCAAAACCAGATCAAACCTTCGAAATGCGCTCAAGCGGGCTTGCATTTGATGTCCCGGCTGAGGGTGTGGTCGATTACCAACGGTTCATCGTTGATCCCGGTTGGACCGAAGACAAATACATTTATGCAGCCGAGGCGCGGCCGGACAATCGCAGTGTCGTTCACCATATCCTGGTTTACGTGATTCCACCGGGGCAGCGCCGAATGAGTCTCAAGAGCGTGCTGGTCGGCTACGCACCTGGCACTGAACCCATTCACTACACAGACGGATTGGCGATGCGTATTCCTGCGGGGTCAAAACTATTGTTCGAAATGCACTACACACCCAACGGATCACCTCAAACAGACCTTAGCTACGCTGGCGTTTGCTTCATGGACAAGCAGGATGTCAAAACGGTCGTTAGTGGCCGTGCTGTCTTGGAGCACGAATTGAACATCAAGCCGCACGACGACAACTACACAGTGACGGCGCGGCCTTATCAAGCCCAGCAAGGCGAGTACTTGCTATCGATGACCCCGCACATGCATCTTCGCGGCAAGGCATTCCGTTACACGGCAGTGTTTCCGAACGGCAAGAAAGAAATCTTGCTGGACGTGCCAAAGTACGATTTCAACTGGCAACTGAAATACACACTCGCAGAACCTCGCTGGCTCGAGAAAGGCACGAAGATTTACTGCACGGCAGTCTACGACAATTCAGAAGACAATCTGGTGAATCCCGACCCAACCAAGACCGTCCACTGGGGCGATCAAAGCTGGGACGAGATGATGATTGGCTTTTTCGTCACCACCCCCAGACTTCCGGAGTAGCCAAGACCTGGCATCCTCGCGTTCATGAGTTGCTTTCACTCGCGGTTACCTCCGATAGGTCCCGCAAAGGACTTTCACCTTCAATTACTCAACCGTGCCTGACGCTCCTAGCAACCGGTACGCCCGACCTCTATCCACGGATAAGTATCAATTCGCGTCATATTTTCTGCAATTCGGCTCTGATGTACCGCAAGCAAGCCAATGCTCCTACTTGTCAACTGGCGACCAATCAACTTTAAGGCCCGCGCCGGGGATTGCAGATCGCAACACCGGTCTGTCTGCAAATGCAAAGTCTTGCATGTGGTGGCTTGATTGCAGATGTGCAGGTGTGAAGAACTCTTCTTTCGCACGATCGTGATTTGTCCAATCGAAAGCGACCTGAGTTGTGTTGTCGTACTTTCGACTGTCCCGCTCATAAAAGACAGGAACATAGACCTTTGGCCGGAGTTCTTTCCAGACTACCCTGTGTGCAAATGAAACTTGTAAATCATCACCGTCTGGCGGCAAATCTTTGTCTTTCCCTCTATACAACCCAGCTTCCGACAAGTCTGGCATCCAACCTAACTCGCGGTTGAAGCGTATGACGCGATAGTAGTCAGGTGTCTTCGACTTGAAAACGGCCGCTATTCCAGTCTTAACCTGGAACACATTTACAGGTTCCATCGAATGGAAATGGAAGGCTCGAGATCGGAAAATGGATGGGCTGGCTCCGTTGTGAACTCCGCCGTGTATCAAGTAGAAAGGATCGACTTCATACCTGAAATCGATCCTTTCTGGTTTATCTCGGCTGAGCTTTCGGACTTCAGAATCATCGTGAAACCCCTCAATGATGTACTGATCCGGTCCATCGAGCAGGTGACCAGCTCTGATCGGAAACTCATCACGGTGATTGTGCTTGACCAATCGCTCAGTGCGGACCTTATCCTTGAGGCGCATTGTTCGCCCGGAAAAATCCGTCACTAAGTGTCGATCATCCTCTACATCAACAAACTTCCCCTCATACTCGACGATATAGCTACCCACCGCGTCCAGATTCTCATACCAGGCTTCGATCGCATCATCGAACCATTTAAGTGCCTTCTCATCTTTGCTCTGGGCAAAAACGGTTTGCGTTCCAAAGGCCGATATTACGGTCACGGTCAGTAACACAACAATCCATCGCATCTCATTACTTTCTTAGGAAGTGTTACCGGTGAGCGTTATCGCGTCGCCTGACTCTTCGAATTGTTTAGTTATCTCGTGGCTTGTTTGAGCGTCTGTGAACTTCGGGGCATGGGAATCGAACCAGCGTTAGCGCTCACGATTGCGGCATTTTACTAGAGGGCCATTAGACCCCCCCGCGCGGTCAAGTCAAGCAAAAGTATTGAAAATATCAGACACCCATTGCCGCCGCTGCAGGACCATGTCGCACGGCGTTTAGCGTGCCACCGTTAGGAGAATCGCAAACTCAAATCGGCTGAGAAATGCTACGCCAGGGCTTGAAGGGCTCTAGAACGCAGCAGCCAGCTTTTCAGCTTGAGCAATGGCAGCGGCTTCCGTGGCGCTTACTTCGTCAGGCGATGCCATCGTGGGTTCGATAACTATCTCTTGAATGTCGGTAAAACCTACAAAGCCCAACAGTAGATTCAAGTGCCCGCGTTGGAAGTCCAGCCCCTTGGTGTCATCGCTACCGTAGGCACCGCCTCGGGCGTAAATGGTTGCAATCGGCTTGCCAGTCACCAACCCCGTGTAACCCGTCTCTGGAGAAAAGCTAAACGTCTGCCCCGGCTGCGCGATGACATCAAAATAGTGCTTCAGCTTGTAAGGCAATCCAAAATTCCACATCGGAAGACTGACAACATACTTGTCGGCGGACTTGAACTCATCACAAACGTCCACCACCTTCTGCCAAGCCGCTGCTTGCTCTGCATCAAAGTCCTTGCCATGCAGTACTTGATACTTGGCATCGATCGTGTAACCGTCGAATTCTGGCAATTGCTTCTGCCATAGATCGAGCGTAACCACTTCGTCTTGCGGATTCGCCTGTTGATATGCTTCCAAGAATTTACGAGCGACGCCAATCGACTTGGAACGCTCTTTTCGCGGAGACGATTCGATGTACAGCAGTTTCGTCATAACGTAGTTTCCATTTTTCCTTGAGTGGTGGTTGAAATAGTACTTACTTGGCTGCCCAATGGTTGATGACCGCCTGAATTGCCGATGCTATTCAGTGTTCCGATGCGGGTTGCGTGCTAGACTTCAAATTGTCCAAACTTAAATCGCCGGAGCCGCGAGCCATGATCATCAGCATGGCTCCCATCAACGCGAGATTCTTCATGAAGGAAATCATTTGCTGCTGAGCGGCTTCGCCTTCAAAATTCCAGAAGTCGTGAAAATAGTATGTCGCGAGCACCAAAAATGTCAGCAGCAGCGCGGCACCTCCGCGGGCTTTTAACCCAAGAACGATGCTCAAGCTGCCTGCGACCAGGAAAACGATGCCACCGAACAGCATGACCGAAGGCATCGGGACACCCTCGCTGGCAATGAATTCAGTGACCTGCGAGAAGTTGGGGATTTTGTTTCCAACAGCACTCATCAGGAAAATCAAAGATAGGAGAACTCGACCGGCAAGGTTGGCTATGGATGAAGGTGTCATTTGGTGTTCCGTAAAGGTGTGCGAGAGTGCGTGGGCTATTCATCTGAGACAAGACGCTCATCTAGGGCAAGACGCGCTGCTTGGTTTCGAATACCCAAGTGCAACGCGTCATTGCGTTCCATCTGCTACCAGGATCAAGCCATGTCAAACAACATGATTTCGGCTTGGCTATCAGTCTGGAGCTGAAGCGTAGGGCCGCCTTCGACCTCATGGGCCTCGATGGCAACTCCATCGCCAGCCATGACCGCAGGTGTATCTGCCGTATCCGCACCAGTACCATCAGCGATCCGAAGCTCGCCACGCAACACCTGAATCCAAACACCGCGCCCCGATCGAACTTGATAATCAACCTGAGCGCCTGACTGCAAGTTAGCTAAGTAAATTTCTACGTCTTGATGAATAGTCAGTGACCCACCGGTCCCCGTTGGCGATGCCACCAACTGAAGTCTGCCATCCCGCTGCGATTCATCAAAACGCTTCTGTTCGTAACTGGGCTCCAGCCCCAGTGCTTGGGGAGTCAGCCAGATTTGGTACAAGTGTACGGGCTCATCATCCGACGGATTGAACTCGCTGTGCGTGATTCCGGACCCGGCGGTCATTCGCTGAAATTCGCCTGGACGGAGGATTTCCCCGTTGCCCATCGAATCCCGATGCTCCAACGCCCCTTGGAGGACATACGTCACGATTTCCATATCACGGTGCGGATGCGTCCCAAACCCCTTGCCCGGCGCTACCCAGTCCTCGTTCATGACTCTCAGAGAGCGAAAACGAACGTGCTCCGGATCTTGATAGGAAGCGAATGAGAAGGTGTGGTAAGTATCCAACCAGCCGTGATTGGCGTGCCCTCGATCATTGGCCTTGCGAATGGTAAGCATGAGTGTGTTCCTTTCATATGAACCGCGACAGTTTCATTTTCGTTCGCGAACACTTGGAAGTACGATCGACACGTAAATAGTTTACACGTAAACTATTTTTTTCTGAGAAGTTTTTTTAGCCGAGAAATAGCGATGCAGCTTGGGGCGATTTGCTTCGATGAGCGGCTCAAATGGAGGTTATTATGGCGAGAAGCAAGCTACAGCAGGAGCTGAAAAAACGTCAGCCGTTCGATTCGCTAGAGCAAGAAGCGATGTTGAACATTCTGAGAACGCACGATCAATTGCACAATCGGCTTGGAAAGCTATTTCGCGGATATGACCTGACGCCGAGCCAGTACAACGTGCTCAGGATTTTGCGCGGTGAGGGAGCCCCGTTGGCTTCGCTTGAGCTGGCGTCACGGTTGATTCAAGTCGTCCCGGCCATCACGGGGCTAATCGATCGATTGGAGAAGCGCGAGCTGGTGACTCGCTGTCGCGATGAAGGAGATCGGCGGGTGGTGCGCGTCGCCATTTCAGCGAAAGGCCTTGGACTTCTCAAGAAGATCGATCACCCCCTCGAGCAACTTCACTCGCAGCTCTTGGGGCATCTAAGTCCAAAGGAACTTCAACAACTGGTCCGACTGTTGGAAAAAGCTCGCGAAGCAGACGAGTAGGTGTTCGTTGGCTGTATTCCGACTTCTACGAACGGAGCAAAGCTTTTGCCTTGTTAACCTTCATTACGGTCATGATCAACAGGACTGGAAAGCCCAGAACATTGATGCACGGTATGAGTGCTGCGATCGCGGTGAACAATCCAAGCTGCTCACCACAGTCTCCTTGCGAAGAATCTCCCTTAGCCGCTAGCGCCTTGGCCAGCGACCTGGGCGTCTTGGTGAGAGCAATAAAATTAACAACCAACTGCACTAACGGAACAAGCATCAGCCATGGTACCCATGGTTCAATTTCCCGATGTTCTGCAGGGACGGTCGAAAGCGCGTCAAACAATGAGTAGCACGCGAAAATTATGATGACCAGGAAGACAACCGAAACAAGCATGGCAACCAGAAAAACACCACCGCTTAGAAGGGCGACGGCTTTTTCTGCATCTGGCGACAGTTCACCATTTTCAAAACCAGGCTCTCCAAAATCTGAAAACTCGGAATCGTCAAATTCGAAATTCATTTCTGAGCCAGCATCTTGAGCTTGGGCTGCTGGCAAAACAACGCTAGACACGAAGCTAGCCAGTAGCACGGCTAGCAGAGGCAATCGATATCGTGTGGGCATTTTCCAATCCTTTGTATATTGGTTCTCGAACTTCAATCAGGTAGTTGCACAGCGATGCGCACTGGAAACGTGCTCGGATCTATCGAACATCTCTTAGAACGTACTTTTACGGCCATCCAATGCTGGGAAAACACGTGCAAACCACTCGTTGTTGTTATACTCGATCGGCGCGGCACGGCGTGATACGGAATCAGGCCAAATTCTGTCAATCGAGTGTGTTTCCGCCGATTTCCAGGCAAATTCTCCCAATCGATTTCAATGGCCGCCACGGTAGTTAGGTAAATTGCAACATGTGCGGTATTGCGGGCGGAATTTGGTTTCGGGAAGAACGCGCGATCGCTGCTTCGACGCTCGACAAAATGGTCGACAGCCTGACTCACCGCGGTCCCGACGACCGAGGCACACACTGCGAGCGGCATCAGCAAGATGTGACGGGCCCGGCGCCGGGTGTCGCCCTTGGGTTCCGGCGTCTATCGATTATCGACTTGGCCGCTGGCCATCAACCGCTCAGCAATGAAGACGAATCAATTTGGATGGTCTTCAACGGTGAAATTTACAACTTCGAGACACTCCGCAAACGACTCGAAGGATCCGGTCACCACTTTCGCACGCAAAGCGACTCGGAAACCATCGTTCACTTGTACGAAGATCTCGGCACCGAGTGCTTTGAGCATTTGAACGGGATGTTTGCGATTGCCATTTGGGATCGCAATAAAAAACGCTTGATTTTGGCCCGCGATCGACTTGGCAAGAAACCGCTTTTCTACCAAGCCCAGGACAGTCAAGTCATTTTTGGTAGCGAGCTCAAGGCCTTGACCTGCTGCCCCTCGTTCCGCCCGGAGATCTCCGCTGGTGCGATTGACCAGTTTCTCACCTACCAGTACGTCCCGCATCCGCACACGATCTACGAACACTCGCGCAAAGTACCTCCGGGGCATTTCGCCGTTATTGAAGAAGAGTCGGTACGCGTACAGCGTTACTGGAACGTAAAGTGGACTCAAGAACACGCGATGGACCAAGCTGCCGCCAGTGAGCGGCTGGAGGAATTGCTCAGCGATTCCATCCGCCTCCGCTTGCGAAGCGATGTTCCGCTGGGAGCGTTCCTCAGCGGCGGGATCGATTCTTCGTTGATCGTTGCATTGGCCAGCCAGCAATTGGATCGCCCTCTGCACACATTCAGCATTGGTTTCCAAGAAGCTGACTTTGACGAAACGCAATATGCCCGACAAGTTGCCGGATGGGTCAAGAGCGAACACCGGGAATACAAAGTTACGCCCGATGCGGTTGGCATGCTGGACGATCTCGTTTGGCACTATGACGAACCGTTTGGGGACAGCTCAGCCATTCCAACCTGGCATCTTTGCAAGTGGACTCGCGAACACGTAACGGTCGCGCTCAGTGGTGATGGAGGCGACGAGTTGTTCGCCGGATACGATCGCTACCGCGCCCTGTGGCTCAGCCGAGTCATGGACCGCGTTTTGCCGATTCAACCGATCCTGGGCAGCAGCTTGGTGAAATCACTGCCGGCGTCAAATCGCCAACGCTCCTTCGTTCGCCGCCTGCAGCGTTTTGGTGAAGCCCTCAACGAACCGCTCGCGCGTCGCTACATGAACTGGATCCAAATTTTTCCTGAACGCATGCGAGCTGGGCTCTACAACGACTCGTTTGTGGAGCAACTCCCTGAGGAGGACCCGTTTGAATTCTTCGAATCTGCCTGGAACATGTCCGGTCAACGCGACTTGGTATCCAAAGCCTCCATTGGCGACTTGCTAACGTATCTACCTTGCGACTTACTGAACAAAGTTGACATTGCGTCGATGGCTCACAGCCTTGAGTGCCGGCAGCCGTTCCTGGATTATCGTTTGGTCGAGTTTGCCGCAAGTCTGCCAGTTCACCTAAAGCAACGCGGGATGCGGACTCGTGGCAAACGACTGCTGCAGGATACGTATGGCTCACTCTTGCCTAGGCAGATTTGGACGCGCAAAAAAATGGGCTTCGGCGTCCCACTTGGCAGTTGGTTCATGAACGAGCTGAGGGAAATTACCGAATCTCGGCTTCTCGGTACAGACGCTCGTCTGCACAGCTATTTCCGCCCGGATGCTCTGCGGGAAATTGTTGACCAGCACATGACCGGAAAAGTGAATCACTGCTACCGTCTTTGGAATTTATTGGTGTTTGAGACTTGGTTACGTCGATGGATGCAATAGCCGCGTGCCTGTTTTCATACAAACCTGTTATGCTAAACCGCGTGGCTCTGACCATTCGGGTATCAGCGTGATTAAGGAAGCAGGAGGCGAAAATGCTGCGAAACACAACGGCAGTAGTGCTTGCTGGTGGCAAAGGCACACGACTTGAACCTCTAACCCTGGACCGCGCCAAACCGGCTGTACCGTTTGGTGGTGAGTACCGAATCGTCGACTTTGTGCTCTCGAATGCTATCAATTCGGGCTTGCGACGCATGTTGGTCCTAACGCAGTACAAAGCCCTCAGCTTGGATCGCCACATCAATCTCGGCTGGCGAAAGTACTTCTGTTCCGAATTGGGCGAGTTCCTCGACGTCGTGCCACCGCAGCAACGGATCGACGAACAATGGTATCAAGGAACCGCCGATGCGGTTTACCAAAATATCTTTGTGATCGAAAAAGACCGGCCTGAATATGTCGTGATCCTGGCCGGCGATCATATCTACAAGATGAACTACGAGTCGATGATCGACTTCCACAAGGAAAACGAAGCCGACCTGACGGTTGGCGCTCTGACCGTGGATCGCGAATCCGCCAAGCAGTTTGGCGTCATTCAGGCCAACGACAACAACCGCATTGTTGGCTTCGAAGAAAAACCCAACAACCCGAAACCGATGCCGGGCAACGAAGAACACTGCTATGCATCAATGGGCATCTATGTCTTCACGGCTCGATTTTTGTTTGAACAACTCTGCCGCGACGCGACTGACCCCAACAGTGCTCACGACTTTGGGAAGAACATCATTCCGTCGATCATCGACACGAATCGAGTGTTCGCATTTCCCTTCCGCGATGAAAACCGCAAGCAACAAGCCTACTGGCGCGACGTAGGCACCATCGACGCCTACTACGAAGCCAACATGGACTTGATCGACGTCGATCCGCAGTTGAATCTGTACGACCAGGACTGGCCTATTCGCACGCTTCATCCAAACCTTCCGCCTCCTAAGTTTGTTTTTGGGAGCGACGGGGATGCAGACCGCTGCGGACAAGCCATCGATAGCATTGTGTGCTCTGGCACTGTGATCAGCGGCGGTCAGGTGCGACGCAGTGTTGTCAGCCCTGATGTGCGAGTGAACAGCTATGCGCTCGTTGACGAGAGCATACTCTTCCAAGGCGTGAACGTCGGACGGCATGCCAAAATCCGGCGAGCCATTATCGACAAAGACGTGAGCATCCCATCCAACATGGAAATTGGTTACGACCTGGAGCTGGATCGACGGCGTGGTTTCACGGTCAGCCCGAGTGGCATTGTGATCATTTCACGAAACGATTCTCCCAGCACGGCCGATCAGATGATGCTGGCTGATCCGCCGACCAGCGTCCTTCGTTAGGGATCAGACGTGCCAGAGAACGCCAACATTTTCTTCATTGGCCTAGGGCTTGGTACTATCCTGTTGATCCTCGGCGGAATCGTCGGGTACATCGTCGGGCGTCGCGCAACGTCGAAACAGGAAGTCGACAAGAAACAGTTCCTGGACTTCCTTCGCGAGCTTTCCTCTTGGACCAGCGAATTTTCCGGCGACGTCTCGAAGTACCAGTCTCAGTTGTCATCCCTGAGCGCGGAAGTCGGACCAAAAGGAGCTGTCAACAACGACAAGCTTCAGGCTCTGCTGTCGCGGATCATGAATATCAACGAGCAATTGCAACACCGCTTGGATACCGCCGAAGAGCGACTGGAAGAGCAAACCGGACAAATCTCCAGCTACTTAACAGAAGCACGCACCGACGCACTGACTGGACTTTTCAACCGACGTGCCTTCGACCGTTCCACCGACGAATTGTATGCTGCTTGGTCGAAATCCAACGAATCTTTTTCTTTGTGCTTGTTAGACATCGATCACTTCAAACGCATCAATGACTCTCAGGGGCACCAAGCTGGCGACGAAGTACTACGGCAGTTGGGTAGGCAGTTGCAAACGGAATTCGCCGACGTTCGTTGCATCGCCCGCTACGGCGGTGAAGAATTTGCTGTTCTGACAAAGGAAAGTGGTCCTGTTGCCGCGAAACGCATGGATGAATTTCGATCTCGGATCGAGAACCTAGCAATTGCGTTTGACGGCAAGGAAATCCCGGTCACCGTTAGCGTGGGCTGCGCACAAATCGATGCAGAAGACCGAATTGGCAACTTGGTGCGCCGCGCCGACGAAGCCCTCTATGCTTCAAAGTTGGGTGGACGCAATCGCGTGCACTTGCATGACGCGACGCTCTGCCGTCTGATCACCGAAGTCTCTCAGGCAGTTGAACCTGAGAGTTCTTTATCAGAGACTGCCGCAGAGTCCCGCGACAAACAACAGCAGCAGGATCGCATCCAGGAACGCCTTCAGCGCATCGTCGCCGAAGAATCTCGTCGCGTCTACGACAAGTAGCCACCTGGCCCCAATCCAGATTTCTCCCATCCAGCAGCAGAAGCAGGCTGACTGACAAGCTAGAAGCGCTAGAAGCTTATCCCACCGAGATGCCCGGGTTGCCTTCAATGCAACCAATCATACGCAGCAATTCGGCTCCGCCTGCTGGCCATCTTCGAAATGCCTGACCGGGCTCGCTTGGTCTAGCACACGCCACCCAGGGTCAACTTGACATCAAGCGAAGACGTGGCGTGTCATTTCGACAGCACTCGCGGCAGAAAACACGTGTTTTTGCTGGTTTTTGGGTTTGGCACGCTGCTTGCGTTACTACTCATTCAACGTGAAGGAGCTTACAGATCACACTTCTCAGGGAAACAATCATGAGAAACCTCATCGTCCTAGCCGCAGCAATACTCACCCTGGCCACATCGTCTTCAGCCTCGGCACAGTTCAGCTACCACTCTCATTACTCATTTGGTCGCGAATCCGTTGTGAGGCATCGATGCGATTCAGCGCGACTACGAGAATACGTCGCTGAGCTGGGGATCGTTTGCCAGCACCTCAACTCAGACGCCCAACAACTCTCCAATCGTTACGCAAACTCGGCGATCATCAAGTCGAACATCCAGCAACTGGAGCATCTGAAGGTTCACATGCACCAATTGCTGACACGAGTCACCAATGCAAATAGCTACACCCACAGCGTTGATGTGCACATCAAGAACGACACTGCAGAAGTTCGCGAACTACTCAGCTCATTCTATGGCGCAGTCTCTGGGCAAGCCTTAGTTGGCGCATGTGCACGGGACCAAGCCCTGCTGGAACACATGGAAGTTGTCATCCTACACGAAGCATTCCCGCTGCTTGGACAACTGGAGACAGAACTGTACGGTGCACCCCAGGGAGAACTGTGCCCATCAGAACTTGGGTTGCATTCGGCTACTCGCGTTCACCACGCAGGGGCAGCAATCGGACCGGGGGCCTATGCACCGACTGCAATTGCGCCTCGCGGACACGTCCATGTTGAGCAACGCACAACGTACCGCCCCGTGGTTGCTTCGCCAGCGGTTTCGGCTCCGGCCATGCCAGTTCCACCTGGCCCCGTTCCGCCGTTCGTAGCGCGAATGATGCAACGAGCTGGGTATCCGACCGCTGCACCGGTTGCAACGCAGATTCATACGCACACCCAAATCCACGAACAACCCACGACCGTTCGACTTGGGCGATTCCGAATCCAGTTCTAGTGCAAGTCGCCAAACGCACAGCGGGTTACACCCAGCTCGACGACGGACATCAGGCCTCAGTAGATGACTCTGCTGAGGTCTTTTTTTGTGGTGCTTCGGCGGAAAAGAACGCAAAGGGCAAGGGCAAAGCGCAAGGGCTCTGCCGGACCGACGACTGCTTCAAAAGCTAGGGCTCGGCTTGCCAAACTACATTGCCAATGCGACAAACTGCCTGGAAAGAATCTGAACGCGTCTAGCGCAAGGATGAGGTCGACTGCATAGCGAGGACTTTACGAATCGTATCGGCTACACTCGGATCAGATTCGACAAAGAGAAGTTCGCGTAGCTCTCGTTCAACGCTATCGTCAACCATCGAATGGAGCAGCGAAACAGCCTGTCGCCGGACAACGGGATCACGGTCTTCCGCCATCCACATCAACCAGGGTCGTGGATTCACTTCGTCGCCCGAAACAACGTCGTGCATGAGAGCAAGCTTCTCCTCGCTCGAACCTACCGCGAAGCGACTTGCCAAGGCCAATCGCTCTGAAGTCATCCCTTGCGTCCGCAGCGCCATGGCCGCCGTCTGCGCGACTTGTGGCTGAGTACTGGCTAGCAGCCGGACCAATTGATCGACAGAATAGCTTGGTATTGCATCAAGGTCGACGGTTCCGGCGACGCGTTGAATGGGTGAGCTCTGGAGCCGCAGATTTTCAGGTGCCGTAACGCCCTCCTGTCCAACTTGGTAACTTGCGGCTGTTTCCGCGACAACTCGCGTGCCAGCCATTTGACTTGGCAACGGTTGGCCAGCATACGCCGCAACTTGCGAACGCGGCACCAACTCGAAACTCGCGCGAGGCGTCTGGTTGGCGGCAAGTGCTGGCATACTTGGTGCCTGTCGTGAGATACCAGGATCCGTGTACTGGTTGTCACCGAACCGCACCTGGACACCGCTTGGCTGATTCATCGAAGTCGGCGCGCTGGCAAGTGTATTCTGCGCGAGCGGTGGAGGCACCTGTGATGTGGCCGGCCCTGGAATATCGTCCTGCGAGTATTGATTGCCGGTCGTGTTTCCCAGATTTTGCGTCTGCGAGGCTGATGCTATTAACCCTTGCGTAGGCTGAAACTGAGAATCGGCGGCGCGGCTGATAACGCCAAGCGCCAAAGTGCTGGCCTGCTGCAGCCCCTCTACTTCGGATGCACCGGTGTAGGCAACAATTCGAGTAGCCAAAGCGCCAGCTAATTGCAATCGCGTCGGCAGAGTATGTTCAGGTAAGGCATCGAGCAATCCCGCCAGTTGCAAAAACTGTTTGCTGGAGTCTGCCGGCGAAGCTTGCCAGAGGCTGATTCGCTGATCCAGGATCCGAAACGCGGCCCTTGCCACTTTTTCATCTTGATGCGTCAGTGTTCCAACCACAGGTTCCAAAGCGTCGTCACCCAACGCAGCCAAACCAGCTAGAGCCGACAAGGCATCATCTCGATCTTCAGCCGCTACGACGCGCTGCCCGAGCTGCGCGGTGAGTACTTTCTGCCCGACGTACCAAGCAGAAATCCCCATCACGGCTCCAAGCAAACACCACAGTGGCCAAGCACTTCGGCGAGGTGGCACAACAGATTGTTGCGTCTGCGCCCGAAATGTCAGCTGGAGCTTTTCCGGTGGCTGTGATGGTCTGGACATTCGATTGCGGAAGCCAAAAGGTCGAACTGGCAAGGAACATTGCGAGGGCGGTTGGTCGCCAGAATGTCCCAAAACGTCCTTCGCAACTCAATATCGCTTCGCAGACAACGCTAGCATTGTTGCTGCGAGTGCTTGGCAAAAATCGAACGATAAACGGGCTGTCCATTCAAACGTGCTCGACGTTCAAAATGAGTCGTATAGTCCATATTGTGGCCCGCAATCCGCGAGGGAACGTACTTTGGACCGGCAAGCGGCGTTGCATCCATGACAAGCGCGCAGATGTGTTCGTAGTAGTCCAAGACGTCGGTCCAAAAATGGAACTCACCGCCCGGTTTTAGGACACGAACAATATTCTCAAGCATCGCTTCGTTCAAAACGCGACGCTTCTTGTGTTTATTTCGCCACCACGGGTCGGGAAAGTAAACATGCACTGCTACCAACGATTCGTCGGGAACGGTATCCGCAACGAACCGCCCAGCGTCTCCTCGCAGCATGGTTGCATTTTCCAAACCGTGCTTCGCTAGGCGCTGAGCCGCGCGATTGGCGAACTTTGCGGCCAATTCGATGCCGACAAACCGATGATCCTGGCGATCCTGGGCTGCCAACTGCAGAAATAGCCCTTTGCCTGAGCCAATCTCCAACTCTGCAGGCCCTTCTGGGACCAATTCCGCCCATGTTGGTGGTGTCAATTCGCGATCGAGCAAGTCGAACGCCTTTACCTTGTTGCTGTCCACTGACTTATTGCTGTCTACCACTGCCAAGACCAATTTAAATTGCATTGCGAGAATTCGCCGCCGCAGGGACTCAGTCTCTGCCTTCGACTACCTTGCTGCCAGTGTAGATAGGCTGCCGGCTCACGCCAGGATACAATGGGGAGTTTTCGCAGGCGAGACACCTTGTAGCGAATGCCAAGGCGGCTGCTATCACCGTTGAGCCGATCCCGTTTGCAGGCCGACGGATAAAAGTCCCAGTTGCTTACCGCCTGCCCGCAGACTTGCGCTTGCGCGGGGTCGCGACATCAGCCCAAGTTTCTCAAGAACAGTTGACGGAAAAGGAATGTGATGCGTTTTGCAATTTGCAACGAGTTGTTTCAAGATTGGCCATGGGACCGAGCTCTCGAGCTGACGAGGGAGTGCGGCTACACGGGCTGGGAAATCGCTCCCTTCACCCTGGGCGAAACGCCAACCAACATCTCAGCGTCCAAGCGCTCAGAATTGGGAAATCAAATCCGCAGCAGCGGAATCGAAGTCGTCGGACTCCATTGGCTGCTGGCCAAGACAGAGGGCTTCCACCTGACTACCGACTGCAAGGACACGCGTGCGCATACGGCGGACTACCTAAAGGATCTTGCACAGCTCTGCCAGGACCTGGGCGGCAACATCATGGTATTGGGTTCTCCTCAACAACGGAACTTCCCAGACACGATGACACACGACCAAGCAGATGAAAACGCGCTTTGGGTACTCGAACAGGTGGCCCCCAAATTGGAAGCTTGCAACGTAACACTGGCCCTCGAACCATTGGGACCAGGCGAAGGGAACTACTGGAACCACGCCAGCCAAACCGTTGCGGTGATCGAGAAGCTCGACTGCAAGCACATTCAGTTGCACCTAGACGTGAAAGCCATGAGCACCGAAGGTGAGCCAATCGAGTCGGTTATCCGCTCCAATGCCAAACACATGTGCCACTTCCACGCCAACGACCCCAATCTACTGGGGCCTGGGATGGGCGATGTTCCGTTTGAACCGATCTTCAAAGCCCTGAAAGATGTCAACTACTCAGGCTGGGTCAGTGTCGAAGTCTTTGACTACGCTCCGGGAATCGAACGAATCGCTCGCGAGAGCATGCAAAACATGCTCGCCGCGATCAACAGCGCTGCAATGCAATAACACCACAATTTACCGACGACCGCGTTACGAAAACACTCGACGGCAATAGAGGGCTACAGAATCGTGCACTTTCCTTCGCTCCGCCCCAGTCCGTTGCGATGCAACTTGTACATCGCGACATTATTGGCTGCAACACTGCTCAGCACTTCCTCCGAGCCCGTTCATGGGCAAGATGAAGACAGCCCCTTTGCGCCAGGACTAATTGCGACGGTGGTCGACGCCGAAGGCAATGCGAGCCGAAGCATCTCAAACGAAATCCATTTCGGGCTGACAGCCAGCGAACTGGGCGACGCAGCTTCGCACTTCGAGCAGGCTGCGGATTTGGCTGCGGGCCGCAAGTTCACCTGGGAAGGTCTGCTGCAGAACCGTGGTTCGAAGAAAGTTCGGTTTCATGCCTTTGTTCACGGTACGGTCGACATCAGTGTTGACAGCACGACAGTCTTATCCACCACCACGAGCGCTGCACAATGGGTTACGGGTCAAGCGATTGAGTTGCGAGGCGGTCTACGCGACATTCAAATCCGTTTTACGCCAAACTCAGATGCTACTCGCACGTTTGGCCTGTACTGGTCGAGCGACGCTTTCCAGCGTGAACCCGTCTTGAGCAACCTCCTTTGGCACGACCTTGAAGCACTGGAGGATGAAGAACTTGCCAAGCACAGCGATCTCCGACGAGGCGAATCGCTCGCGGCGGCTCTCCGATGCGCCGCTTGTCATAGTTATGGTGACGCTGGTTTAACACACCCTGCGCTACCGGCTCCCCCGCTGACGCACACACGAGGCATGGTTCATGCGAGCTGGATCATTGACCAACTTACCGCTCAACCAACACCATCCGATGACCGACGCATGCCACACTTCGGGCTCAGCCAGAAAGATGCGACGGATATCGCAGCGGCCTTATTGTCCCACAGCAAGGCCCCACCTGCAGCGAAACGTGAAACAAAGAGCACTAAGAAGCAAAGCAACGGCGATGACAGCGAAGCAGAGCCAGCAGCGCTGAACGGACCGAGCCTATTTGCGTCGCTCGGCTGCCTCGCCTGCCATCAACTTGGCGATATGGGGCCGCCAGCGGACAACTTGTTTGATGGTGGAAATCTTAGCAATGTGGCTCAGAAACGCCCAAAGCAATTTTTTCAACTTTGGCTAAGCGAGCCGGATAAGATCAATCCTCTCCATCGAATGCCGACCTTTGACCTGTCGCCGCCCGAGATCGAAAAGCTGGCTGACTTTTTAAGTGAGCAGAACAAACGAACCGAGCAAGAGCTGGCAAATGGAGATGCAAATCGCGGCATTGAACTCATCAGTCAACATCGCTGCGCGGACTGTCACGACTTACCGAGCGGGATGAAGACTAAAGAGTTCGACAAACTAGCCATCGGACCCGACAGTAATTGGTCATCCGGGTGCCTCTCCCCACAGCAGGGAAGCAAAAAGGATGCAGGGCAGGGCGGGGAACCATCGACTCGCGCGAGCATCCAATTTCACCTCGAAGATCGTGAAATCGCTGCCTTGAAGACATTCATCGTCAGCAATGCGGGGCGTAACGTGTCCACGCGTGCGGAAAGAATCTTGCAGACGAACAACTGCTTGCAGTGTCATGACCGAAATGGGACCGAGGGAATTCGCCGCCAAGTGGCTCAGATCACAGCAGCGCACGACGACCTTGCTTCCGTCGCCGCTGCACTCGCGCCACCAGCGCTCACATCCATTGGCGACAAACTGCACCGACAAGCCATCCAAGCATCCGTTCGGGGACTGGTTGATCCACAACGTGATTGGCTGCTGGTTCAAATGCCCAAATTCCGACTCTCCGACGAGGATGCCGACGCACTCGCGCAGTATTTCATCGATCGCGACAGAATCCCTGCCTACGAAAAAGAGGCTGATAAGTCCACCGCGGCTGATCGGGTTGAGCTCAGCGAGACACACGCGCAACTGGCTGCTGGGAGATTGGTGACCGGCAATGGCTTCGGCTGCCAAAGTTGTCATGCGATTGGCGACAGCGGAGCTCCCAAGGTTGACTTAAAGGCTAGAGGCCCCAACCTAGCGATGTTGGAAACGCGCATGCGAGAGAGCTGGTTTCAGCGCTGGGTGCGGAATCCCTCCCGCATCATCCCTCGTATGGAAATGCCTGCCATCAAGACGCCCGCCCGCGGACTGCTGGGCGGATCGCTGGACGTCCAACTAGACGCCCTTTGGGATGCACTCAACACGCCGGATTTCAAACCGCCGCAACCAAACCCTGAATCGGTGGTTCGCAGTCAAAACCTTGCAAGCTTGGCCGAGCGGCCCCAAGTCCTGACCGATGTATTTGAAACGTCACAGGGGATGTTCCTTCGACCAATTACAGTCGGTCTCCCAAACCGACACAACGTCATGTTCGACCTGGAAAGCGGCGTCTTGACTCAGTGGTGGATGGGAGACACCGCGCATCAGTACACGCGTGGAAAGACCTGGTACTGGCAACCCGGCAACACGCTCTTGGTAACAAGCCGCGCCGCTAGCAGTATGCCCGCTAAACCTGAGAAACCGGCGCAAATCTCCGCTCCAATGCTCGGCTACGCATTGCGACTCAGTGACGGACGAAGGTTTGCACCGTCTCCTCGGCAACAAACCGCGTTTGAATTGGATTCGATCCGGGAAACTGACCGTAGCGTCATCATTGAAGGCACGGTATTCTTTTCTCAGATAGAACTCCCACAGAATCAGATGAGCTGTGAAAGTCGAATCGAGATCTCAGCCCGCGACGGTGGCTTTGAGGCCAACATCGCATTCAAGGGACTGCCTGCGGGCACCGTCGTTGAAATCCGATGTTCGAGCGAAGATCCTTTTGAACTCAAAAAAGTTGCCACGAGAATCCCTGACCAGAAGTCGAACTCATCCCCCTCGCTCTCAACTGTCCTAGCACGCGACGATCGCCAGCAGCCACTGGCTCACATGACGATCGCTGGCGGTGGCATCAATGACAATCGTCGCGCCGAAGTCAGTGCCACGCCTCCGCACGAGCAATCAACAGACAACTGGCCGTGGCGCTTCACGGCTTATTTTAATAGCGTCTTGCCCTCGGACTCGTTCCCAGAACCCGTACTTGCCCCGCAGGTCAGAGAGCGACAACAGGTAGCCGACATTCCTGGCTTTATCGCAGAACAACTACCTGTACCCATTGACGAAATGCCAATTTCATTGGCTTGGTCTCCAAGCGGTCACATGTTCATGGGCTCGCTCAAAGGCGGCGTATTCCGCGTGGTCGACACGGACGGTGACGGCATAGAGGATGCGTACCAGTCCGTAACCGCCAACTTCCCAACGCCGTACGGGATTTGGGCCGGTGACGAGTTCATTGATGTCCTGACGAAGTTTGCTCTGATTCGACTCAGCGATCCTTCTGATGGTGTCTTCCGCTCCCAAACTGTGCTAGCCGACGATTGGGGCTATTCCCACGACTACCACGATTGGGCCGTTGGCCTTGAACGGGATGCGGAAGGCAATTACTTCATCGCTTTGCCGTGCCAACAAGACCAGCGATCTGCGGAAGCCGCACATCGACGCGGAACCGCACTGCGTCTTTCACCAACCGAAGCACCGGGCAGTCGCCCCTTCGTGGTTGAAGAAATTTCGGCAGGCCTTCGTTTCCCGATGGGCATTGCGCTCAGCTCCGCCGGCGAATTGTTCACGACTGACAACCAGGGCAATTACAACCCGTTTAACGAACTGAACCATCTACGAAAGGGGAAACGCTACGGATTCATCAACAAGCTCGAAAATCGCGATGGTTTTTCACCACCGTTTGAATCACCCGCGATCAATCTCCCGCACCCGTGGACACGTAGCGTGAATGGCATTTGCTTCCTGAAAACACCAGGCGATCGGGCTGACACGGAGAATCTGTACGGCCCGTTTGAAGGCCATTTGATTGGATGTGAAATGAACGGCCGAGCGCTGGTAAGAATGAGCCTGCAAAAAGTTGGCGACACTTTCCAGGGCGCGGCGTATCCCTTCAGCCGACCAGCCACCGACCGAGAGGACTTTGAAGGCCCGATCGTCTGCGAGGTTGCTCCCAACGGAGATTTGTACGTTGGAAACTTACACGACAGCGGATGGGGCGGCGGACAAAACACCGGTTCAATCGTTCGGCTGAAACCCAATGGCGACTATGCGGCTGGCATCGCCGAGGTTCGCGCGCAGAGCGACGGATTCAAGATTAATTTCACCAAACCAGTCAATGCATCGGCGGCAACAAACAAATCCAACTACAGGATACGCTCCTACCGAAAAATCGCGACTCCAGCTTACGGTGGCGACGACCAGGACATTCGACAGGAAAAGGTCGCCGCCATCGACATCAGCCAAGACACCAAGCAAGTCCTCCTCCGACTCGACGATTTGCGTGAGGGGTTCGTCTACGAAATCAATGTAGACTTCGGCGAGGAACAGCCGCTGTTCCCATCTCAAGCACATTACACGATGCGTTCAATTCCCGAGTAGACCAGCGGCGGGCTCGCCGGACAGACTTCAGTCCAACATTCATTTACGCTCTCTTTTTGTACGGCCATTTCAGTGCAAGCAAACATCGTTCTATGCTATCCGGTAGAAGACCGTCACTTGTCAGCCTATCAAGCTGCGTTTCCAGACTGCAACATCATCAACGCAGGACAAGAGCATATCGGCGAAGCAATCTTTGATGCCGATATTTTTGTTGGGCATGCCAAGGTGCCCGTCGATTGGGACAAGGTCGTCGAGCAAGGACGATTGAAGTTGATTCAAAGCTCTGCTGCTGGCCTAGACCATTGTCTGGTGCCGAGCGTGATTGCTGATGAACGCATTGATGTCTGCAGCGCCAGCGGGCTCTTCGCGAACCAAGTTGCCGAACAAACACTTGCGCTTTTGCTGGGAGTCGTGCGCAGTTTACCGACGTTTTTTCGACAAACGACATCGCGAGAATTTGTCCGACGCCCAACCGGCGATTTGCATGGCAAACGCGTTGGCATCGTTGGCCTCGGCGGGAACGGACGGAGGCTGGCCGAAGTGCTGGCCAGCTTTGACACGGAGATTTGGGCGACCGACTATTACCCTGTGCGGAAACCTGACTGCGTCCAGCAACTCCTGCCAGCCGATCGGTTGAATGAGATGGCTGCGCGTAGTGACATCCTCATTCTTGCTTTACCCCTGAACCCCTCTACCCAAAAATTGGTCGGAAAAGAGACGTTTGCGTGCATGCCAAGCCAAAGCTACTTCATCAATGTTGCTCGTGGACAAGTCGTCGACGAAGCAGCCTTGGTGGAAGCACTCCAACGTGGCCAGCTAGCCGCTGCCGGAGTCGACGTTACCTTCGAAGAACCATTGCCGGAAGCAAGCCCGTTGTGGGAATTGCCCAATCTCATCATTACACCTCATGTGGGCGCACAATCTGCTCGCCGAGTGGACGATTCGACTCGCTTCGCGATTCACAACCTCAAGCGTTTCGCTAGTAGCAAGCCGCTTTGGAACCAGGTCGACAAGAAACTCGGTTTTCCACACCCAGACGTAATGGCTGCAAATCAAGCTGAGTGGCAAGCCGCTAATGCAGGGCATTTGGTTTCCTCGCAACGGTGATCCGCGACGACAATTCACCGTAGTAACAGACAATTGCGGGAAAATTTGTGACATCAAAGCCACTCGTTAGGCAATAATGTCAGGCCGCGTCGCGAGACTTCGCAGCAGATCCGATGCCACTGGACCGATACCACTGTCGGCCTGGTCAGTTGGCAAACGATGGCGCAACGATTCCTGCAGGACGAAGTGTCGGCTGCAGGCTGGTTTCAGGGATGAGATCTTTGGGGGCTTTGGGGGCAAATGCACACTACGACAATGACGGACGAAGGAAGAACACGCGCCTTCGTCGAATCCGACAAACCGAAACCAGCCAACCCGTTGCTGGAACGGTACTCGAAGCTTTTAGATACGCAAAAAGTTCAATGGACGACATATCACAGGTTTGAGCGGCAACTGGGAAGTGGCGGTCAGGGTGTTGTTTACCTGAGCCAACGTCGCGGAGCCGACGGGTTCACGCAACCCGTTGCAATGAAAGTCTTTTCGCCCGAGCGATTCACCACTCAGGTCTCTTATCGTGCTGCCATGGAACGCATTGCCCGCGTTTCCTCGCGGGTCGCGATGATCCAACACGACAATTTGCTTGACGTACAAGACTTCGTTGATCGAGACCAGATTCGAATCATGGTCATGGAGTGGATCGACGGCTACGACGTTCGCCAATTGATGTGCAACGATCGCCTAAGAGGACTGCGCAAGCTCTCTAGCGCGGCCGACTGGCAGTACATCAACAACGTGGTGGTTACGACCGGACCAGAGCAGTGTCGATTCAAGGCAGGCATTGCGGTTGCGATCATCCGAGAGTGCTTGGCTGCTCTTTCGGCGCTCCACAAAGAGGGCATTGTTCATGGCGATATTAAACCCGCGAACATCATGCTCAAGCGAACCGGACATGCGAAACTGATTGACATGGGAAGCGCGTTTGAGACACAGAATCCACCGAGCCACCGGACGTGCACACCTCCTTACGCGGCACCTGAAGTACTGGAAGGGGCCAACTGCACGCCACAGAGCGACCTGGCGAGCCTCGGCTACGTCATGATCGAGATGCTTGCCGGGCGGCCATGCTTTGACAATTCCTCGACCTACCAAGAACTGCTCGAAGCCAAAAGGGCGCTGCCTAAGAAGCTTCGCAAGATTTTACCGGACGAAGTCACTCGAAATAACCACCTGATGAACCTGTGCGAAAAGTTCATTTCTACCGACCCGGCGCGAAGATTCCCGAGTGCTGAAGCGGCCGAACTTCGCAATGATGGTGCTGCCGAATTCCACCGACAATTGGTCTTCGGTGACTTAGCGAGTGAATACGGTCACGAGATCCAGAACTGGCTCTCGAACGTTCGCCGCATTGACGACTTGGCGAAAGAGTAGCTGCCGCATTTCTTGAAGCCGGTTCTCCTAAAAAAGGAGCGGCCTCCTGCCGCAGCGCTGGCAATCATTGCCGGCTGTTTTCGCAAAAAATAAAGTGCCCAAACAATCCGTGTCTTATCGACTGTAAAAAAACGGCCGTCCGTGACCAACACACCATCCTTGCCTCGCCGAAGCGGTCCATTACTATGGCAAATAGTGCGAAAACGAAAAGACGATCATGCAAGTGAATCAAGCTGAAGGATCACGCATCAAAGGCGGACCTTGGCCGATTCGAAAAAGGGTGTAGTGCGTGGAGCGTTTGATGATTAAGGAGTAAGAGAATGTGATTCAATCACCGTTCTCTTGGGCATTTGGTCGGGCAAATGGAAGACATGTCGTGAGTGAGTAAAACTGTTGTGCCCGACTCGTCAGTAATCGAACAGGATTGTGTTAATTCAGATTCACATTGTCAAGCTCGTCAGAGAGAAAATTTCCAGGTAGGCGGGCATCCGCCAAATGTTTACGGTCAACAAAAAATTTGTAGACTGTGCTTCCCACGCGTTTCATAATCAGTAGATCGAGCTTCTCTTGAGTCCGACTGACACAGACAACAAAGACCAAACGAACACCAGATTTCACCTGAATAACGTTCAGGCAAATCGACTAGACCAAGTTCTAACCGATGATGTCTGTCGACGCCTGGGAATCTTCACCATTCCCGAGGGTTTCAGGCTGAGCGTCATCATCCCAGTGTTCAACGAAGTGAATACTGTCTTGGATGTTGTTCGCCGAGTACAAAGTACGCAGCTACCACTTGAGATCATTCTCGTTGACGACGGGAGCGAGGATGGCACGCGTGAAAAGCTTGCTTCGCTCGAGACCAACGAAAATCTGCGCGTCATTCTGCACGAGCACAATAAAGGCAAAGGGGCTGCACTGCGGACGGGATTCGAGCATGCCTCCGGCGACGCCGTTGTTGTTCAAGACGCCGATCTAGAATACGATCCAGATGACTTCCGCTTCCTAATTCAGCCCATCATTGAAAACACTGCGGACGTGGTTTACGGGACCCGCTACGGGCACCACGATCGCCAAGTCCCGCCTCTGTGGCATGTGTTCGTCAATCGATGGATTAGCCGCCTGTGCAACCTGCGTACGGGACTATACCTAAGCGACGTCGAAACCTGCTACAAAGTCATCCGGCGCGAACTTATCCAGAAGCTAGCTCCAGGGCTGCGTGAAAACCGCTTCGGAATTGAAATCGAGCTCACCGTCAAGCTGGCTCGCATGAAAGTCCGATTTTACGAGCGGCCCATTCGTTATGATCGCAGAGGCTTCGACGAAGGCAAGAAAATCGGGTGGCGAGATGGCGTCCGCGCCTTATATTGCATGCTGATCTATTAAAAGCGAGTCCTTCGGGATCCTGTTTGCCACGCATTCGACTGCATAACGATCGCACTTGCATGACCAGCCACGATATCAACCAGTCAGGCATCAGCGAAAACGAGCCTCCGCAAAATCTATACACACCGGCCATGTTGGCCGATCTGCTTGACGTCCCCATTCGGACCATTCGGCGGTGGCAGAAAGAACGCTTGCTGAAGCCAATGACCGAGGTCATGCAACTGCCGTATTTTGATTACGCTGCACTTGCAATTGCCCGACAGCTCAAACAATGGATGCACCAGGGCATCAACGCCGGCAGCGTCCGACGGCAGTTGAATCGATTCCACGAGCGCCTGAACCACGAGATCGACGATCAACAATTGCTCGAACGATTGCAGGTGGCCGTCGAAGGCAAACGACTGGTCTTGCGACAAGATGAGCACCTGATCGAATCCAGCGGTCAAATGCGGATGGAATTTGATCTAGCGGACTCGGAAGAGCAAGACACCGCTGCTGTGGTGCAGTTCCAACCGTCCCTGGCCGCTTCTCCACACGCGATGGCCGACTCGGACCAAATGAGCCGAGAAATGATGCTGGCTCAAGCCATTGAGGCGGAAGATGAAGGCGATGCGGATGCCGCCATTGATTGGTACCGCGCCGTTCTCGCCTCTACGGGCCCTGATGCGGATATTTGCTTTCAAATCGCAGAACTCCTTTATCGCCAAGGAGACCTGTCAGGTGCGAAAGAACGCTACTTCGTTGCCCTCGAGCTCAACGCAACGCTCGTCGAAGCTCGCGCAAACCTCGGATGCGTGCTAGCGGAAACCGGTCAACTAGAATTGGCCGTAGCTGCTTTCGAAGGAACGCTTGAGCAACACCCAGACTACGCCGACGTACACTTTCACCTCGCCCGCACGTACGACGACCTGGATAATTACACTGCTGCATCGGAGCATTGGCTTCGTTTTTTAGAATTGGCTCCCGAAAGCCCTTGGGCAGAAGAAGCGATGGCTCGCCTTCAATTGGCCGGACCACTCCTGCAAGCACGTCCAGAATAAAGCCCCTCGTAGCACGCCCTTCCGACAAGCGGCCAGCTTTGGGCGAGCTCTCTTTTTTGGACTGCACCGCTTCAGCCCACGCTGCAGAACCAGCGTGAATCGTCGCGCAAAAACTTTCGCGGCAGTGGTAGTATCGCACTCCCCACCGGGCCCCTCGGGCGGACAGACACTCCTGTGATTTTGATTCTGCGACATTTTCAAAAACTTTCTGAATCCTTGCATCCAGTCAGCCTGTGCCTGCGAACACAGTTATGACCCGGCCGGTCAACGACACTCAAAAATGATTTGCATTTTCGCAACAGATAACTGACCAGGATTAGAAAAATGAGAATGTTTGGTAAAGGCCTCGCGGCACTCGCTTTGACTTCAATGATGTCCGTTAGCAGTTTCGCTGCTGACATCGTCGACACCGCCGTTGGTGCTGGCAAATTCAAGACCTTGGCCGCTGCACTCGGTGCCGCTGGCTTGGTCGACGCATTGAAGGGTGAAGGTCCGTTCACCGTCTTCGCTCCAACAGACGAAGCTTTCGCGAATCTCCCCAAGGGAACCGTCGAAACTCTCTTGAAGCCTGAAAACAAAGGCAAGTTGACTGGCATCCTCACGTACCACGTCGTGTCCGGCAAGGTGATGGCGAAACAAGTCGTCGACCTGAAGGGTGCGAAGACGCTCAACGGGCAACGCGTCGACATCAGCGTCAAAGATGGCACCGTTTCCATAGACGGAGCGAAGGTTGTCACGACCGATATCGTGTGCGACAACGGCGTCATTCACATCATCGACTCTGTCATTCTGCCTGCAGACAAGACCATTCCCGCCACTGCAGAAGCTGCTGGCAGCTTCAAGACGCTTCTCGCTGCTGCTGGAGCTGCCGGTTTGGCAGAAGCGCTCAGCGGCGAAGGCCCATTCACTGTCTTCGCTCCAACGGACGAAGCTTTCGGCAAGCTGCCTGCTGGCACCGTCGAAACGCTGCTGAAGCCTGAGAACAAGCAGAAGCTTGTCGACATTCTAAAGTACCACGTTGTCGAAGGACGCGTTTACTCAGAAGACGCAGTTGCCGCGAAGAGTGCAAAGACTCTCCTCGGTAGCCCAATCATGGTGAAGGTCAGCGACAAGGGCGCGATGATTAACTCCTCGAAGCTCATCAAGACCGACATCGACGCTTCCAACGGCGTGATCCACGTAATTGATTCCGTTCTGATGCCACCGGCTAAGGGTGCTGACGCTCGTCAAGCTCTCGAACAAGCAGTTGCCAAGGGTGCGAACTTGTTCAACGCTGGTCATCACGCAGAATGTGCACAAGTGTACTCAACTGCGATGGAATCACTGATGACGACCGACCTTGACGCTTCGATGAAGTCGCACATCAAGACCGTTTTGACTTCCGTCAAGCACGAAAGCTGCCCAACGCAACGATCTTGGACGCTTCGTCAAGGCATTGATCAAATGTACACTCAACTGGCTGCTCACTAAGTTGTTGCACCGAACTTGCTAAGTCCTTAGCTAGTTCAGCAAATTCAAGAGTGATCGTGGCCCCCGCGGGTTTTTCTCGCGGGGGTCAACTCTTGGAATCAGTAAGCAGTCCTATCGACCTGGAAAATAACCAGATCGGGAGCCCCAATCCATGGCGACTGCTGAACTACCGATGGAATTATCAAACCAACCCTCAAGCGAGGATGCTCCAAACACTCACTTACTTCCACGAATCGCGGCAGGGGATGCAAACGCGGTCCACGAGTGTCTTGAGAAGTATTCCGGTTTGGTTTGGACATTGGCCAAACGCTACTGCCGTCACATCAGCGACGCAGAAGATGCTTGCCAGGACATCTTCGTCGAATTGTGGCAGAAGGCCGAACGCTTTGATCCATCCAAAGCTAGCGAAACAACTTACATTGCCATGATTGCTCGAAGACGACTCATCGATAGACACCGCCGCGGCCCGAGACCAGAAACCGATGCTGTCGATCTGGAAGGTGTTTCGGTCGAAGCGCCCGAGTCAAACGATAGTGTAGAATTGGCCGAAGAGGCGAGGAAAGCCGCTGACTGCATGCGGAAGCTGTCACAGAACCAGCAGAAGATTATCTCCATGTCGATTCACCTCGGAAAGTCTCACGCGTCCATCTCGAAGGTGCTTTCAATACCGCTGGGCACCGTGAAATCATACGCTCGACGCGGCCTGCTCCAATTGCGTGAATGCATGAATCGCAGCGTTCTTCCAGCAGATGGGCGGGGACAATGACAAACGCTGGCGATAACAACTCCAACGACTCAAATCCCCCAAGCAGCCTGTCAGGGATGCGCGACAACACCAAGGGTGGCAACGATGCTTTAGAAACCAGAAGGCTCGAGCTACTAGCTGGGGAAACCTTGGGCGACCTTACCATTGAAGAGCAGGAAGAACTAGCGCTGCTTCGGTCAGAAAACGACGACCAGATCGCAATGGAGCTGGAACGAACCGCTGCTGCAGTCCAACTTGCTTCCATGGCCGGCGGTTACGAATCCATGCCCGGTTCGTTGTCGACCCGAATCCGGTCACAGGCAGACCAGTTTGTTTCTGAAAACCGCGAGCAGCCAGCTCGCCAGATCGCAAATCCTGTTGAAACCAACAAACCAATCCGACTGCAAGCTAGGGAGGCTTTCGCTTGGTTAGCCTGCGCAGCGGCCACGACTCTTTTAGCCTTCTCGTATTTTGATTCACAGGGTCCGCAGGAGCTTAGCCTGGCGACTCAGCGTAGTGTGTTGATCGAGCGCGGTGGCCAGGATTTGATCAAAGTCGATTGGTCTCCCGGCACGACTCCGTTTGACGAAGATGTTAGCGGAGACGTCGTTTGGGACAATGAAGCTCAAAAGGGCTTTATGCGTTTCAAAAACTTGCCCATCAATGACGCCGCGATGCAGCAGTACCAACTTTGGATTATCGATCCACTGCGGGACGACGAACCAATCGACGGCGGCGTATTCAACTGCAATTCAACTGGAGAAATCGTAGTTCCGATCACTGCAAAGCTGCAAGTCATTTCTCCAGCAGCGTTTGCGATTACGGTTGAGAAGCCCGGCGGAGTGGTTGTTTCCACCCAAGAAAATCTGCCTCTGCTAGCAGCGGTTCAGTAGCAGAGATTCAGTAGAAGCCACCTGCTGCGACTGGATCACTTTAAAACAATTCGACGCTACTGAGCCGGAGTTGGTTCGCGGCGCAGCGTCCCTGGCAGCAGCCGAACTTTGCTGAAGTCTCGGAAGCCGAGTGGTGGATGATCAAGCTGATCTCGATGCGTGAGCTGAAGCTTGATGCCGCCTTGGATTCCTCCGCGGCTAATAAGACTGCCCCAAACTCTCGGGCTATTGAGCAGTCCGCTGGTTCGTATCTGCCCCGTTGAGTACACTAATCCTCGCACCTGCGACGGGTAGGCGGAATGCTTGGAATCGTCTGAAGCACCACGATATGGTGTCGACGGCGGATTGAAGTTGAAGTTAGCATCTGCTTCAAGGAGCGGTTCGTCTTTCATTCTTAGTGCGATGTCTCCATCAGCCAGCAGAGCAGGGTGGCTGGCAGATGGCGGCTCCCAGAATATACGGTCTTCCAGATTGCAAGAGCGACCTAAGTTCACCAGCACCAGCGTGCACTGCAAGCGGCAATTGCCGATGTCAATTTGCATCCCCCCACAGTCGATGACGTAGATTCCGTGCGGATTCAATTGCCCGGTCAACGTGTTTTCGAATGGGCTCAACAGAAAGTAGTCCAAGACGTAAGTGCCGTTGAACTGAAACAGAGAGTCTAAACTGATCTCTGTTCCAACGCGTTGATAGTAGGAGAGTAGCTCATCTCCCGGGAATTCCAATCGCGTGGTTAGCGTTTGCTGTTCGCCATAGATATTGCCTGAGATGTTGCCGGAAGCATAACAATTCGCGACCAAAATTCCGCCTGCGTTGATTAGCGAATTGGTTGCAATCTTTGTATCGCACGTCATCGAAGTCATTGCCGCGACCTCGATTGTTCCTTCTGATGCTACAGCGTATTCGAGGCAGTTTAGTGGCGGTCCATTGGGCACGAGCGACCCACTTACGCTGAACGATTTATCTCCTAGCTCGACACTGACGAACAGTTGACAGGGATCCTGCGATCCATCGTCCAAGTCACCGTCGGAATCGATAATCTTGTAGCGGCACTCGAGCGTCTCGCCGCTAGCATGTTGCACACTAGCCAAGGCCACAAAAACGTCATTCTGGTGGAGTCGACGCCAGTTGTCGGTTGCATTTATGGCGGCAACTGAACGTTCGACTGCACCCATCACAGCCAACTCAACCGCTTGCTGCTGTGACCGACTGTTGATCGTGCGAATGTACGCGTGAGATGCAGAAATCGCCGTCATTGCCAAAGAAGCAACGAGCAGGCTTACCATCACAACCACCACGTAGATCGCGCCCACGCGTCTCGCTCGATGCGGTGTCATGTGCGGCTTGTAAAGATCGATCGCCATCATTGCTCGACTGCTTCCGTGTTCAACACAGCGGACAAACGTGACAAGTTACCGTTGTTGCCCCTTGCCTCAATAGTGGCGCGGTTCGTTCGCAGGTCGGCGGCCAAGGCGGCGTCTGGCTCCAAGCCGGATTCTGCACGATAGCTGGTGTACGAATACCGTTTCACCCGCGGGCTCGTCAGAAGAACAACGATCTCTTTGCACTCAGATGCATTTGATGGTGTACCGTCGACTGGATTGACATACTGGACGCTAACCTTGGCCCACCAGCCATTGGCAGCGCCCCAAGGATCGCCACCTCGGTGTGTCAATTCACCCGTCCCCCAGCCGTGATAGTCGTCGCAGTCATCCCACGAATCGCGCCCTGTAGTTTCCTCAGGCCCAAGCGAGTCTGCTGCATTTTCGGGATCCTGGTACGCACAGCTAGAAATTTCGGCGATCAATTCCGCCGCAATTTTATCTGCAGTTGTCCCTTCATGACCGGTATGCAGCACCACCAGAGCCGTGCTGAGCGAGGACACAGATGATACCAAGAGCACACTCACGACGACTGTTGCAAGTGTTGTTTCAAGGAGACTAAAGCCGCGGTGTTTCATAGTTTCTACTGCAAGTGGACGCTGACGCTCGGCACGCTACCACCTCCCGCAGTTGGTGACGCTTGGCGGTGAAACGAACGCTCGATCGCAATCGATCCTAGCTTGCCCCCAATCGCGACATGATGCATCCGAGGAATCGCGACGCGCGTCAATAGCCAAGCTAGCCGAGACGACGATCCATTCGGGCAGCCAAACGGCTTGCCGCGTTGCGCGATCAGCCCCTAGTCGGCCTGCGCCGATATTCACTGTGCCGACACCCCACATTGATTGCCCCAAGAGGTTGCCCCAAGAGGTTGATTGCCCCGAGCAAACGTGCCTTCTAAACTGCCCTATTTCGAAACCTAGCTCACCGCCCGAAACTTCGATTTTGGGCGCCCCGTATTTGCGACAAACCGCACCTGAAACGAATGCTTCTCGTATACTCCACAAATCAACTACTCCCCGCGCTCCCCCTAACGCCCCCCGACAGCATGAAGAACGAAATCAAAAAAGAGCTGATTGGCCTCGTTGCAGTTATTGGCACCATCTGGCTCGTGTTCGCTCTGGATGTCATCCTGCCAGCAAAGCTAACCGCGTGGGGGGTTACACCACGGACGATCTGGGGGCTCGTGGGTATTCCACTGTCGCCATTCTTGCACAGTGGATTTGCGCATCTACTCAGCAACACGATACCGTTGGCGGTTCTCTTGGTCTTGATGGCAGGCTCGCGGTCCGAGACGCTTTCGACGGTCGCCGAAATCGCCATTTCTGGCGGTACGCTGCTATGGCTTTTTGGTAGAAACGGCACCGCCGATGCACCAATTGTTCATGTCGGTGCAAGCGGATTGATTTACGGCATGATAACATTCTTGATCGTCGCCGGATTCCGCGAACGCCGTTTTGCCTCGCTGGCGGTGGCGATGGTAGTTGCCGTTCTTTACGGCTCCACATTATTCTTTGGTGTTCTCCCACTCGCACAAGGCGTGTCGTGGGATGGCCACTTGGCGGGCGCAGTGGCCGGCGCCGCACTTGCTTATTTCACGGTGGGCCAAGAGCCGCGAGCACAGGCAGAACTGGACGAACTTCACATGTGACGAAGGCGACCAAGCACGGCCGGCAGTGTGAAAATTGCTCCAGCGAGGACTAGAACCCACAGCAAAGACAAAGGGATACCACTAAGCTGCTCCGGGATTCGCGCCGTCTTTGGCAAGACCTGAAGTAGCAATTCGCTGAATCGACTATTCATCAGCCAGCTTGCCAGGCAGACGTCCAATGCAAAGATCACAGCACCAAGGATCAAATACCGCCAGGACATTTGCCGACTGAAAACAGCAAGGACCAGGCCGCTGGCAACGACAAGCACGATCACCGCGGCTACGCAGTAGAAGTAAACCCGCCAATACTCCACGTAAGGCCAACCCTTTGACGCCAAGATGAAAAGCAAAACGACATGTCCGTAGACCGCCGAAGCAAGTGCCAGCCAAGCTCTTGGAAATCGCGCCATCCAGTAGGCCGTCTGCAAAATGAATACTGCGAAAGTCATCGACAACGCAATCGCTGCAGTAAGCGCGACCAGGACCGCATTCGTCGCAACTGCCTGTTCAAACTCCAGAGCAGGCACAGACAAGCGTTCCCAACCGTAGAGCATGCAGTGCAAAGCGGCCACCATGGCAACAGCAGACCAACAAATGAACGTGACGACGGACACAAAGCACAACTTGTGAACAACGCTCCAACTACAAGTGGTGCTTCGCGTCGCGGCAAACTCAGAATACACCGCAGCGCCCTGCTTCCCTTGAACCCCAGCAGCCGCGTCAGCGACCAGCAGACCGAGAATCACGGGACTAAGCAACAGGGTTCCGCGCCAAATAAGCGCGTCCAATCCGCTCTCGGAGTTCAACAATACGGAGAGACTCGTTGCTATGACGGTCAATACCACGATTGTCGACGTCGCAGTGACGATGCGTCGCTTTGAGTACTCCCATTCGTACCAAATCTGCGCAGCTAGCTTGCTGCGAAATGGCTGCTCCGACGCGACGTGGTTTGCTCTACTCTTGCTCAACTGCCCCCCAGCAGCTCTTCGCCACAGAGCTTGCGCGACTGACTCTGCCCAGCCGAGTTCACTGCAACGTTGAAGGCTAATACCGCGTAAGGCGACAAAGAATCCGATCGGTACAGCAGCGAAAACCGCCGACCACGCCATCCACTTGCCATTGAAGAAGCCTCCTTGCCCAATACTCACCAAGAATGGTTGGCCGCTCATTTCAACAGCAAGACCGGCTTGAAACAAAGAAATCAAGCCAATAATCGTTGCGATGGCGAACGCAATGCCCAGCATTCTTCCGAACAACGAGGAGAACGCCCACCCTCCGGCCAACGGGAGCGCCGCAAAGGCTGCAGCCAGCACTGTTGATGCGAAGACGGGAAAGCTACCATCGACTGTCACAGCCAGAATACTTGCACTCGTAAATTGGCAAATTGCCGCGGCAAGTGATGCACAAAGCATCGGAATCGAGACCAACTGCCACGTCGCCGCGGGACGACAAAACATCTGTCGCATCGGAGACTCTGCATCAGGGTCGATTCCCTTCCACCAAACGCTTGATGCGATGCTGATTTCGAGCAGCACAAGCAACGTGCATCCCTTCAGAACGGACTGCTCGGATGAGCCGCGACTTCCCCAAGAAGCCAAGAGAATGGAAGCGATGATGGCGATGCAACTAGCGACACCAAGCCGAATCAAGAAGTCTTTGCGACTGCGTGCAATCGCTTCCCAGAAGAGCGCTCGAGTCCTAGGCTGCATGATCAGTCTCCTGAGTCGAAGGGCGGCGAGCACTGGATGCGTAGGCAACGAAGATGTCTTCTAAGGATGCACCGCGGCGATGAACGATCGGCGCAGGCAGACCCTGCACCGACTCGA
Source organism: uncultured Pirellulaceae bacterium (assembly GCA_964411445.1). GTDB lineage: Bacteria > Planctomycetota > Planctomycetia > Pirellulales > Pirellulaceae > Aureliella. The sequence goes on along the minus strand of CAYPLE010000050.1, from coordinate 4,735 downwards.
AGACCCGCGCATCCTCGTTTGGATCGCTCGCCGCAGCCACCTTCTTGAGGACTTCACAAGTGGCCCCACTCCAGTGAATCGCGACAACTCCGTCGTCTGCCTGCCTTCGCACCGACGCATCCACCTGCTTCTTCAACGCTGCTACGTCGCCCGATTGTGAACGAAATTCGAGCAACAAACGCTCATGCCGGGCACACAGCTCATCCAAGTCGCCTTCCAAAACAATCCGACCAGCATCGATCATCGCAATCCGGTCTGACATCATCTCCACTTCGTCCAAAAGGTGAGAAGAAAACAAGACCGTGCCACCGTTTTCTGCCGCAGCTCGAACGGTGACTCGCAGTATGTCTCGCCGCACAACTGCATCCAGCCCAGTCGACGGCTCGTCCAGTAGAAGCAACTTTGGTCGATGGGCTGCAGCAGCAATGAGCCCCGCTTGAGCCAGCATTCCCTTTGACAATTGCCTAAGCTTCTTGGTCGTATCAAGCTGCAGGATATCCAGCAATTCTCTTTCGTAACTCCGATCCCAATTCGGGTGAAACGCAGCCACATACCGCAACAGCTCGGCAACTGTCATCCATGCTGGCAAATCCCGGTTTTCACTCAGGTACCCAATATTCTCCAGGACCTCCACTGGGTTTCGGACAGGATCATAACCAAACACTTGCACCGAACCGGCCTGCGGTCGGTAGAGCCCCAGAAGGTGTTTGATGAGCGTCGTTTTCCCCTGACCATTGGCACCGACCAGCCCATAGCTAAAGCCACTTTCCAGCCGCAGCGACACGGAATCCAAGGCCAGCGTTGAACCGAAACGACGACTAAGTGAATTCACTTCTACAAGATTGCTCATTGGTAAAACCCTCTTCCCGCACCACAGATCGCTACGACTTTTCTCTTGAGTTCATCAATTCGTTCCGACGCTTTAGCAACACCAACACGTCTTCATAGGAGCAGCCCAACAGTTGTGCTTCCGCCAAGAGCGCGTCGGCGCGTTGCTCAAGCACCTTGATTTGCTCGCGTTTTGCCAAAGGCGAAGCTGCTTCGGATACGAACGTGCCGCTTCCTTGCCGCTTCACGACGACACCCTCGTTCTCGAGTACACCGTAGGCTTTGACAATCGTGTTAGGCGTCACCAGGAGCTGCTCAGCCAGAGCGCGAATCGGCGGCAGCTCGTCGCCGGCAGCAAGAGCACCAGAAGCGACCTTGTATTTGATCTGCGAGACGACTTGCCGGTAAATCGGCACGCCATCCCCCGATGAGATCTTTAATTGCACCATCGTTTGCCCAATCGCATTCCAGCGACACATTGAGTAGCTTCACTCACCCACACAACCAGTGTTGCACAACTGTGATACAATTCACCGTCAAAGTCAAGTGATTCTTGATTCGGTCAGGGCAAAAAGCTCAAAAACCCCTCGGCAGACCAATAAGCAACACCGTCGTACTGAGGTAGAATGAGTGCCTCCCCTGTGGGGATGCTTCTCTCGATTCTGCGCGGGCGCGAGAACACCGAAAGAGCCCGCGTGTTTATTGCGTAGCTAGAATCGACGCACATTGATGCCAGCAGCTCACTGGAGCGTGACCTGCTTGCAAGGAATAGGAAATGTCTGAGCCTGTCGACGCGCGAGAAATCGAAACGCTACAGCTAAAGCGAATGGTGAGCTACCGCTGTTCGTGCGGTGGCGATGTGCGTGTCGAGCAGGGCGGTACATCCGAGTGCCCCAGTTGTAGGCGAACGATCACACTCGGCGGGCTAGACGCGACCCAGACGGTCTCCTTTTGCAGCGAAGTCGGCAGCGGCACGTCGTTCCATTTAACTGACGGCCCCGATCGATCTGGCGAGGAACTTGGGCACTTCCGTCTACTCTCCAAACTCGGCTACGGCGGAATGGGAGCCGTTTATCGCGCTCTCGATGAATCGCTCCAACGATTTGTAGCAGTGAAAGTGATGCGTTCCGCCGAAGAAGGCACCGGGACAACTGCCAAGGAAGTTACTCGACTGCTTGACGAAGCCGTCTCTCAAGCGCGACTGAATCACCCAAACGTGGTGACCATTTACTACGTCGGACGAGAGGGCGAAGAACCCTTCTTTGCCATGGAGCTATTGCCTGGCCCGACACTCGCGCAGCTCGTTGCCGAACACCCACTTGCCTACGTAGACGTCATTCACTACTCGCTGCAAATCGTTGACGCCTTAAAACAAGCGAGCCAGCAGGGCTTGGTGCACGGCGACATTAAGCCCAGCAACTTGATTTTGTCCGATCGAGACACAGTCAAACTAGGAGACTTTGGGCTAGCGAAGACGGAACGAACGATGCCGACCACGGGAATCAGCGGCACAATTAGCTACATGGCCCCAGAGCTTTCCGCTGGACACGAGCCCAGCGACCAAAGTGACATGTACTCACTTGGCGTAACTCTATTTGAGCTCACATTTGGCAGGCGCCCCTACGCAGTAACCGGATCCACACTAACTGAACAGCTCAAAAACAAGCGGGCCGCCGAGGTTGAATTCCCTGAGAAGTGGCCTGCCAACGTTCCAGACCAATGGCGCAGCGTACTTTCGCGATTGATGGCCAAGGATCCAGAAGAACGATACCCAGACTACGAATCGCTGACCGAAGATTTACAGTCATTTGCACCCGTTGGCGTCACCAGTGCTGGTCTTTTGACCCGCGCTCTAGCCTACGTGGTCGACCTCATGCTTTGGGGAATGTTAATCGGCCTGGTTTCGCTACCGGCAGTGTTCGGCACTCAGCTCGAAGGCCAAATGGATCAGATTGCCCGAAACAACGGCGACAGCGCATACATTTTCGAAGTTCTTTCCAGTCGGCTGAGCCTGCTGAGCTTGCTCACAATCTTCGTCCCCATGTTTGCAACGTATCTGGAATGGCGTGGCTTAAGAAGCTTTGGTCGGTACTTATTCCAACTGCGGGTCGTCGACTCAAATGGCCTCCGCATCAACCGGCGAAAACGCGCGATACGCAGTGTGATTCGTTATGCACCACTCTGGGCGGCGTCGCTTACATTGTGTGCAGCATCCTTCGGCTGGAGCTATTTAGCCATTCTGCTCGCACCGGTGGATGAAATCGTGAATATCATCAACACGATTCCTGTCCTTGGAAAACGACGCATGGCCTTGCATGACCGAATTGTCGGATCGCGCGTCGTCCTCGACACCCAGTCGCAGAAAGCCCGGCGTTAACAGCACAATCAAAAAACGGCAACATGTTCGTTTCTAAAGATTCTCAAATGAACCACAATAAAGCTGCGATGGACGAAATCAAACGCCGTTGGTTCCTTTCGCAGTGTGGACTTGGACTCGGAAGCGCCGCTGCAGCGAGCCTGCTAGGTAGTGCGCGGGCCACCGAGGATTCGAGCTCATCGCGAGCGCCACACTTTCCTGGCAGAGCCAAAGCCGTCATCCAGCTTTTCATGTGCGGAGCTCCCAGCCAACTAGAGCTGTTTGACGAAAAACCCGAACTTGCAAAGCTAGAAGGACAGCCGCTACCGCCAAGCATTATTGGTGACCAACGCTACGCCTTTATCCAACCTGACGCGGCCGTACTCGGACCGCAGTTCGATTTCGCTCGGCACGGAGAAAGTGGCGCTGAAATCTCCGAAGCTATGCCTCACCTTGCCAAAGTGGCTGACAAGCTGTGCTTCATCAAGTCGATGCACACAGACCAGTTCAACCACGCACCGGCGCAACTATTTATGAATTCCGGATTCTCTCAACCGGGACGCCCTAGCTTTGGTTCGTGGGTCATGTACGGCCTTGGCAGCGAAACGGAAGAACTGCCCGCCTATATCGTGATGAGCACCGGTGCGGGCCTCAGTGGTGGTTCCGCCCTTTGGTCTAGCGGCTTCCTGCCAACTTATTACACGGGCGTTCTGTTCCGCAGCAAGGGAGCACCGATACTCAACTTAGAGAACCCTCAAAACGTTTCCTCCGAACTCCAGCAGGAAACGTACGCGCTAATCAACCAATTGAACAAGAGTCGATTGGACACTGTAGGCGATCCTGAGATTGCTACGCGGATCGCCAGCTTTGAAATGGCAGCCCGGCTGCAGACCTCAGCACCTGAGCTGATGGATTTATCCACTGAGACACAGGAAACGTTGGACCTGTACGGGTGCAAGGCCGACGAGCCGTCTTACGCCCGATCCTGCCTACTTGCGCGCCGCATGGTTGAGCGAGGCGTCCGCTTTATCAACATTTTCCATAGCGGATGGGACGCTCACAGCAATGTCGTCGGCAATGTAAAGAAGAACGCTGCAACAACCGACCAAGGTTCAGCCGCTCTGATTGCTGATCTTGAACGATGTGGACTACTAGACGAAACGCTTGTGATTTGGGGCGGAGAATTCGGTCGGACCCCCATGGTCGAATCCAACCCGGCACTTGGTCGCAAGCTTGGCCGAGACCACCATCCCCAAGCATTCACAATGTGGATGGCGGGCGGAGGAGTTCGAGCTGGGCAGACAATTGGACGAACCGACGAGTTTGGTTTTCACGTCACAGAAGATCCGGTGCACATCCATGACCTGCAAGCCACTTGGCTTCACTGCCTTGGCTTAGACCACGAACGCCTGACCTACCACCACGCCGGTAGAGACTTCCGCTTGACCGACGTCCACGGCCACGTCGTCACCAAAGCCCTTGACGTATAGTAACTTCTATCGATGGCGATCCAGGTAAGCACGGCACTCTATCAACAGCCCGCTATTCGCC
>CAYPLE010000049.1:42096-43745 GCA_964411445.1 uncultured Pirellulaceae bacterium | reverse complement strand
GCAGACTTTTTGTGTTCCTTGTCCTTCTTGTGGCTGGTCTTCGTTAGTCAAAGGGGTGCAGTCGGCGTTACTCACCGTGTTCTTTGGCGTATCGCTCTGCAAGCTGCTGGCGCAACTTCTCAAAGCCGTTTTCCGTCGGGAGCCGGCTCCTTGAGGTAGAAGCCTTGAGTTAACTTTGGATAGTAGCCACAGTCCTTAACTCATCCTCCTACGCGTTTGATGGTCCATTGCGTTGCACCCGTGTCGCGGGGACGGTGGCGAGTGAAAAAGCCGGAGACATGGGGCGTGCAACGGCCGAGCCTCCCACTCGAAAATTGCAGCAAACCGCTGCAGGTTTTCGGTGAGAGAGTGTGTTGTGAATGAACTGTGGTGGCGTACAGCGAGAAGTGTCAGAATTTGGTAGATAAACCGCTGCAGTCAATCTTGAGTTGCCCGGCTTCGCTTGACGAGGGCCATCTTTATCGGACTCAACATGCATGCTGCGCAGCTTGTTGGCCAATCGCGGAATTCTACTGACGAAAGCTCTCGGTGTTGACTTCTTCGCTCGAAGCGGGCGTCAGCATTGCGTCCAGAACCGATGATGGTGTGTCGTCAGGCAGCCATCCAGATTGTCCGTCGGCAAAGGCAACCGTCGCGCCGCCTTGGTGGTGGCCGCCGATCGTGTTGGGCTTGGTTTGCAATCGCGCGCTCCCCAGTCCCGCGATTTGCTTTTTCAGAATGGCAATGTCAATATCAATGGGGCTCGCCCAGTCGACGCTCGTATTGGCTGATTCGACCACGATGATGGTATTGCTCAGGCCGTCTTTGACATCACTTGGGCGAAGTGGACCGCTCGGTGGGAACAGGGTCCCTTTGCCTGTCACGAGCATGTACGACGTCTCTTGGATGGCTGTGTTGCTTTCGTCAACGGGCGAAACGAAGATGTCTGGATAGTTCGGAATCAGCATGGAATTCGTAGGGCTATTCCAAGGTTCATCCAACTGAAAAGCAGCGTAGATCTGCTGTTCACCGACATACGGCAAGATCAGCACTCGCCAGGAGTAAAGTGCGACGCCGTTTGCATCTCGAACAACCGGTGTTGGATATGTTCCGTAGTCGGCTGCGTAGGCATCCAAGGCAGCAGCAATCGTGCTCAGCTTCGTGCGGCAAGCAAGTTGGTCGCGCCGTTGTTTCAGCAATTGGACCGAAGGCCAAAGCAGTACCACTGCAGCGGCTCCGAGGGCAAGGCATACTATGGCAACGCCAATTGCCTTAACTGCCAACATATTCTTCTTGGCAATTTGCCTGGGTTTCGAATGCGGGCGTGGTTCCGGGGTCGTCGGTGGGCTGTTGGGCGGCTCGGGGATAACAATCTTTTTTCCACACTTCACACACGGCCCAGCTTTACCAGCCAAGGATTCTTCGACAATGGTCTTGTTGAAGCAATAAGGGCATGTGAACTCAAACGGCATTTCTGTTTCAACCTACCTAACTTATTGAGACAAGTAATATCGATCCAGTGTAGTATGAACCCATTGGCGTGTCTCGCCTGCGGGTTCCTCTCACAGGGTGAATCAGGATTTGAATCGTCAATGACACGCTTTCCAAGATAACAGCAGAGCCACAATAGCAGTCTCGATTGGAGGCCGTTGTCTGTCGCATTTGCCTGT
>CAYPLE010000049.1:25940-41996 GCA_964411445.1 uncultured Pirellulaceae bacterium | reverse complement strand
GCAGAGCCACAATAGCAGTCTCGATTGGAGGCCGTTGTCTGTCGCATTTGCCTGTGGCATTTGTCACTGCATCTGTTGGTTGACTCGGCCAAGCAGTAAGGCAGGGCAGGGGGGCGGCCGTGAGGCTGTCTGCCAAGTTTGTTAGTCTGCCAAGCGTGGGATTTCCAGAGTTCGATTTCTGAAGTGCAGTAGGATGCGTTGCGATGAGGGCAGTTGTTCAGAGGGTAACCAGCAGTCGTGTCGAAGTGGATCAGGAGATCGTGGGGCAAATCGAATCAGGGTTATTGGTCTTGGTTGGCGTTGAAGATGGAGATACCGCCAAGGACTTGGGTTACATTCGGGATAAGGTGATCGGTTTGCGGGTTTTTCCCGACGATGCTGGTCTGATGAATCGCAGCGTGATCGATTCCGCTGGTAGCATTCTGTTGGTCAGCCAGTTCACCTTGCTCGGAGACGTTCGAAAAGGACGCAGGCCAAGTTTCATCGCGGCTGCTGAGCCAGAGTGTGCTCGCAAAATGTGTGTGGACCTAGAGTGCCAACTTCGTGAACTGGGCGCGACTGTTGAAACAGGTCAGTTCCAGGCAGACATGCAAGTCCACTTGGTCAACGACGGCCCCGTTACGATTCTGCTGGATAGTCGCAAACGCGTCTAGACGGATTGTTATCGACGCCAGGTTTCGGTGCGATCTAGGATAACATTGAATAGCTGCTGGGCAGTATGCGGAACATTCGGATCACTCGGTCCGAAGCGTTCCATGAACCCGTCGTCTTGGTAGACGAGCAGGGCGATGATTGCCAGCTTGGTGTAAGTGACGTAGTTGGCCCAGCGGTCGTTCCCCCACAGTTTCAAAGCTGTTCCGAACGATCGTTTGAACGTGTACTTGCCGCGTTTGAAGTCGACGGACCAAATTTCGTCCAGGATCAAGTGGCTCATGAATCCAGCCACGACCGCGAACGTTTTGAAGAATCGAACCGAGATGTCTTCACAAGACATCACCAGAAAAGCGAACATGCCGACGATGGCAGCCGCCGGCAGGCTGTGCCACATTCCCCGGTGAACCGTGTAGCGACGGAAAACCTCCGCGACACAAAACCGAATGAATAGGTACACGAGGCCCGCGGCAATGACCATCATTTCGTGCCCATAATCCATTTTCTGAAAACGCTCGACCATCAGCATTGGCACGATGGCTGCACCTAAGGTGGTTGCTTCGCGAAGTGGACGGCCTGAGTCACTGTCCAAGTCCGGTAGCATGCCACTGACGCTGCACAGTCCGCCAGCAACGACGCACACGTCCCAGTCCATGCCGCCTTGTAGACCGGCGAGACCATAGACGCAGCCCGTTGCCGTGCTCACAGTCATATGCGTCTTAAAGTCGGCCAAGGCTTCTCTCCTACAATGTTGCAATTCAGGTGAACTTTTTCCATGCACGCGGGGCGTACAAGCGTTGTGGTGAGAATAGCTGTTTACCCGCCCTGCCTAAAGGCCGATCGCGGACAACCGTTGTGCTAGCAATTCGCGACGCGCTACGAAACGGCCGGACTTTTGTAGGTAGATTAGCCAGCCCCCGAAAGCGGTATTCACTTTGAACGCGGGAATCCTGTAAAAGCAAATTTGGATGCCATTTCGGCTAGGAAGGGATCGATTTACGCGAGGGTTTTTCGGTGCAAGCATACGATCTGCTCATGCTGATAGTAATTGGCATGGCTACCATATTCGGTGCGATCAAAGGATTTGCTTGGCAAGTTGCTTCGCTAGCAAGCGTCATTGTGAGCTATATCGTTGCGTACCGCTTTCGTTTCGAAGTCGCCGAGATGATCCAGGCCAAACCGCCGTGGAATCAATTCTTGGCGATGCTGATTCTGTACGTTGGTACATCGTTCGTCATCTGGGTTGGTTTCCGGCTATTGAGCGGCGCCATCGACCGAGTTCGGCTCAAGGAGTTTGATCGACACTTGGGAGCCGGTTTTGGGTTCGCCAAAGGTTTGCTGTATTGCCTGTTGATTACGATGTTTGCCATGAGCTTGCTTGGCCCAAGGCAGCAGTCAGCAATTTGCCAGTCTCGTTCGGGGTATTACATTAGCGTCGCGCTCGATCGTGGCGTCGGTGTTCTACCGAAGGAAATTCATGATGTCGTCGAACCGTATCTCACGGGACTGGACGATAAACTCAATAGTCACGATGGCCACGATCACGGGCCCGATGGTGTGTCGAGTCAGGAGTCAGAAGCGCCGCCGACATGGGGTGGAGTTGCTGGTGGGGTCGCGGATGCTGCACGAGAGCAAATCGGCCAGTTCGGCCAGCAACTCGGGCAGCAGCTTGGAAACGAATTCAGTCAGCAAGTTGGTGAACGTCTCGGAATGGATCCGGGCGGATTCGATCCCAGGTCTGGTCAGCCGCAGACTGGGGAATTCCCGGGCGGAGCAAACAACACATTTCCGAACACCGGTTACCAATCCGCCGCGCCGAATCAGGGACAGCCCGGCTTCAACACCAATGGATCTTACAGCGGCGGCGTCTATCCCAATTCGCAGCCTCGTTACGGTCAGCAGCCAACGGGTTATGGCCAGCCAGGCAACGCGCCGTTTCCGGGAACAGGGCCAGCCGGCGCAGGGCCGGCACGTGTTGCACAGCCAGGCAGTGGAGTCCCTTCGACGGGCTACCAAAGGTAGAAAGACAGGCTACCAAAGGTAGAATATGCGTATTTCCCTGGGAAAACTGCATATCAAACCGAACATAAGAAACATTATCGGACGTTAGTGTGGGGCCTACGTGTGCTGCTCTGCTGGCCCGGGATCAGACGTTTGCACGCGGGAAACTCGCATCAGGCAGCTAAGCGGGTGCTACGCAACGGGTTCAGATTGGGAGTCGTCGAGGAACACGCCCATGCTGCGGAACTTCTCGTAGCGCTGAGCGATCAATTCATCCGTTGGTTTCTCGACCAATTCTCCAAGCGTACTGAGTAAATAGTTCTTCATTCTTGCAGCCATCTTGTGATGGTCGCGATGTGCTCCGCCCAACGGCTCTTCGAGAACATCGTCGATGACGCCCAGCTCTTTCAGATGTCTAGACGTGAAACGCAACGCATCGGCTGCCTTGGGCGCATGTTCGTGGCTCTTCCAAAGAATGCCCGCGCAACCTTCGGGACTGATTACTGAATAGTAAGCGTATTGAAGAACTGCAATTCGATCGCCCACACCTATGCCAAGCGCTCCACCTGAACCACCTTCGCCAATCACGACGCAAATGATCGGCGTCTTGAGTTGGCTCATCTGAAACATGCTTTCCGCGATCACTTGCGCCTGGCCACGCTCTTCAGCGCCGACGCCCGGATAGGCACCTGGGGTGTCGATGAAGCAGACGACGGGCATGCCGTACTTTTCCGCCATCCGCATCTTGCTCATTGCCTTGCGGTAGCCCTCGGGGTGAGCACAGCCGAAATTGCACTTTGCGCGATCTTTGTACGTGCGGCCTTTTTGGTGCCCAACGACCATGACCTTGAATTGGTCGATCTTGGCGAAGCCGGTTAGCATCGCGCGGTCGTCACCAAAGTGCTTGTCTCCGTGCAGTTCAACGAATTCGTCGAAAGCCAGGTTGAGATAGTCGCGCGTGTACGGACGTTCTTGGTGTCGTGAGACTTGCACGGTTTGCCAGGGAGACAAGCCGGCGTAAATTTCGGCCGTCTTTTCGTTCCATTCGCGCCGCAGCGCGATGAGTTTATCGTCTACGTTCGTGTCTGGCGTGCTTGCTTGACGAGCTTGCGCGCTGAGCGTTTCGATGCGTTGTTCCAGTTCCTCAAGCGGCTGCTCGAACTCTAGTCCCTGTGCCATGCTAGTCGATTCTCTTATGCCAGAATATTTGCGTCCAGAATCAGGCCAAGAGATCAATCCTGCGTTTGCTGGGGCAAGACGCGTCCAGCAGTTGGGAAGTCGTCGAAGACGCTGTGTTCTGGAATTCGTGGTTGTTTCTTGAATATTCGGATGGTTCGCAAGATCTTGATCAGGTCCCACATAGTGGCCGGCCGATCGTCGGGCTTTTTCGCCATCGTCGATCGGATGAGATCTGCGAAATCCTGGGTCACATTGTCGTTTGTCGTTAGCGGCGAGGGAATGGGGGCTGAGATGTGTTTATTCAGTAAATCATTGGGACTTTCGCCTGTGAACGGCAATTTCCCAGTCACCAATTCGTAAAGAACGCAGCCAAAGCTGTAGATATCCGCTCTCTGATCGAGTCGCAGCCCGCGAATCTGCTCTGGAGCCATGTAGCTTCGCGTCCCTTGGATGTGCTTGCTTTTGCCGCCGAAAAACTTGCTAATCCCCTTGGGAATCTTCCGTGAGATCGTGAAGTCAATCAGTTTCACTTCGCCCTCTCGGCTCACAAGAAAGTTGTCCGGCTTGATATCGCAATGCACATAGCCCTGCGTGTGCATGTAGTACAAGCCCTCGGCGGACTGTTGGATGATCTTGTCCAGCATGAAAGCCAGCGATTCTGGGCCGCGGCGCAGGGCTTGTTTCATGTTCAATTCGCTGAACAGTTCAAGCACCAAAAACGGTGCTGGCCCGGTCAAGACAAAGTCGTAGATCTTAATCACATTCGGGTGATTCATCGACTTTGCGATTTCATGTTCAATCCGCAGATTCGAGATCTCTTCCTTGTTCTTGCGGAAGTCCTCGCGAAGTACCTTGAGCGCGTAACGATCGCCCGTATCGTTCTCAATGACTTCCCATACTTGGCAAGCACTACCCATGCGGATCAGCCGGGCAAGGCGATAGGGCCCAAGAAAATCGCGTACTTTCGTCATGATTCTTCAATCGTTTGAGTGGATCGGTTCTGAAAGTCTAGCTTGCCGGCGGTTCGGGAAGGCGGGTTTTTGGGTGGCAGCTCCCCTGCCCCGGCGTTTCGACCCGCTTCGCAGTGGTTTTCAGCTTCGACAGACTCTTTCTATCATAATCAAACACGCCAATCATAGACGCACTGACGCACCAAGTCAGTTTTGCAGGGCCTGGAAGCTGCTTAAGAGGAAGTGGTTTCCACAACGTCGCTACCGAGCGGTTGCAGATTCAGCGGTCCGCGACTGCATTTGCGTTTAAGACACTTAGGTAAACATCCCGAATCTGGCGAGTCATTTCTTGGTGGCGAAACTGGTCGGTGAATCGCCGCGCGCCTTCGCTTCCCATTCGATGGCGTAATTCTCCGTCTTCTGCCAGACTTACGATGGCAGCGGTAAGCTCCTTGATAGCCTTGGCTGGTAGCAAGTAACCTGTTTCGCCGGTGATGGCGACTTCTCGCGCGCCATCGACGTCGTAGCTGACAACAGGTTTTTCGGCGATCAACGCTTGCGGCAACGTCCGCGCTAGGCCTTCACGCAATGTCTAGACGTGAAACGCAACGCATCGGCTGCCTTGGGCGCATGTTCGTGGCTCTTCCAAAGAATGCCCGCGCAACCTTCGGGACTGATTACTGAATAGTAAGCGTATTGAAGAACTGCAATTCGATCGCCCACACCTATGCCAAGCGCTCCACCTGAACCACCTTCGCCAATCACGACGCAAATGATCGGCGTCTTGAGTTGGCTCATCTGAAACATGCTTTCCGCGATCACTTGCGCCTGGCCACGCTCTTCAGCGCCGACGCCCGGATAGGCACCTGGGGTGTCGATGAAGCAGACGACGGGCATGCCGTACTTTTCCGCCATCCGCATCTTGCTCATTGCCTTGCGGTAGCCCTCGGGGTGAGCACAGCCGAAATTGCACTTTGCGCGATCTTTGTACGTGCGGCCTTTTTGGTGCCCAACGACCATGACCTTGAATTGGTCGATCTTGGCGAAGCCGGTTAGCATCGCGCGGTCGTCACCAAAGTGCTTGTCTCCGTGCAGTTCAACGAATTCGTCGAAAGCCAGGTTGAGATAGTCGCGCGTGTACGGACGTTCTTGGTGTCGTGAGACTTGCACGGTTTGCCAGGGAGACAAGCCGGCGTAAATTTCGGCCGTCTTTTCGTTCCATTCGCGCCGCAGCGCGATGAGTTTATCGTCTACGTTCGTGTCTGGCGTGCTTGCTTGACGAGCTTGCGCGCTGAGCGTTTCGATGCGTTGTTCCAGTTCCTCAAGCGGCTGCTCGAACTCTAGTCCCTGTGCCATGCTAGTCGATTCTCTTATGCCAGAATATTTGCGTCCAGAATCAGGCCAAGAGATCAATCCTGCGTTTGCTGGGGCAAGACGCGTCCAGCAGTTGGGAAGTCGTCGAAGACGCTGTGTTCTGGAATTCGTGGTTGTTTCTTGAATATTCGGATGGTTCGCAAGATCTTGATCAGGTCCCACATAGTGGCCGGCCGATCGTCGGGCTTTTTCGCCATCGTCGATCGGATGAGATCTGCGAAATCCTGGGTCACATTGTCGTTTGTCGTTAGCGGCGAGGGAATGGGGGCTGAGATGTGTTTATTCAGTAAATCATTGGGACTTTCGCCTGTGAACGGCAATTTCCCAGTCACCAATTCGTAAAGAACGCAGCCAAAGCTGTAGATATCCGCTCTCTGATCGAGTCGCAGCCCGCGAATCTGCTCTGGAGCCATGTAGCTTCGCGTCCCTTGGATGTGCTTGCTTTTGCCGCCGAAAAACTTGCTAATCCCCTTGGGAATCTTCCGTGAGATCGTGAAGTCAATCAGTTTCACTTCGCCCTCTCGGCTCACAAGAAAGTTGTCCGGCTTGATATCGCAATGCACATAGCCCTGCGTGTGCATGTAGTACAAGCCCTCGGCGGACTGTTGGATGATCTTGTCCAGCATGAAAGCCAGCGATTCTGGGCCGCGGCGCAGGGCTTGTTTCATGTTCAATTCGCTGAACAGTTCAAGCACCAAAAACGGTGCTGGCCCGGTCAAGACAAAGTCGTAGATCTTAATCACATTCGGGTGATTCATCGACTTTGCGATTTCATGTTCAATCCGCAGATTCGAGATCTCTTCCTTGTTCTTGCGGAAGTCCTCGCGAAGTACCTTGAGCGCGTAACGATCGCCCGTATCGTTCTCAATGACTTCCCATACTTGGCAAGCACTACCCATGCGGATCAGCCGGGCAAGGCGATAGGGCCCAAGAAAATCGCGTACTTTCGTCATGATTCTTCAATCGTTTGAGTGGATCGGTTCTGAAAGTCTAGCTTGCCGGCGGTTCGGGAAGGCGGGTTTTTGGGTGGCAGCTCCCCTGCCCCGGCGTTTCGACCCGCTTCGCAGTGGTTTTCAGCTTCGACAGACTCTTTCTATCATAATCAAACACGCCAATCATAGACGCACTGACGCACCAAGTCAGTTTTGCAGGGCCTGGAAGCTGCTTAAGAGGAAGTGGTTTCCACAACGTCGCTACCGAGCGGTTGCAGATTCAGCGGTCCGCGACTGCATTTGCGTTTAAGACACTTAGGTAAACATCCCGAATCTGGCGAGTCATTTCTTGGTGGCGAAACTGGTCGGTGAATCGCCGCGCGCCTTCGCTTCCCATTCGATGGCGTAATTCTCCGTCTTCTGCCAGACTTACGATGGCAGCGGTAAGCTCCTTGATAGCCTTGGCTGGTAGCAAGTAACCTGTTTCGCCGGTGATGGCGACTTCTCGCGCGCCATCGACGTCGTAGCTGACAACAGGTTTTTCGGCGATCAACGCTTGCGGCAACGTCCGCGCTAGGCCTTCACGCAATGAGGTGTGGACTAAGCAATCCATGCTACCGAGATAAAACGGAATCTTCTCCGGAGGCACGAGGCCGACGAAGCGGAAGTGATCGAAGATGCCCAGCTCGGTGATCCGCCGTTGGATCTGCTCGCGTAAGATACCATCGCCGACAAGTAGGAATTTGCAGTTCGGATTCTGCCGGATCGCAGCCGCAGCCGCTTCTACCAAGTACTCGTGCCCCTTCAAGTGAAACAGGCGAGCGATCTTTCCGAAGACAACATCGGACTTCGAAAAGCCCAGTTCGCTACGGGCCTGTTCCCGCAATAGGTCCGCGTTTCGGAACGGTTCGACGTCCATGCCGGAGTAGATGGTGGTAAATTTTTCGCGGGGCGCAACACTACCTGCGACCATCAGGTCTGTCATCGCATCGGCAACACAAATCATCCGATGGCACTTGCGTGCAGCAAATTTTTCTAGCCGGCGGAAGATGTCTCGGGTGGCGGCGTTTTGATAATCATGAAATGGCGCACCATGAACGGTGTGGATAACGGCTGGGACTTTACAATTCCATGCTGCAATTCTGCCTAGAAAGCCTCCTTTGGCGCTGTGCGTGTGGACAACATCTGGGCGGAAGTCTTTGATCTTGGCCGTCAGTGTCCGCAGTGCTGCCCAATCCCTGATAGGTTGGATGGCTCGCTGGAGGTTTGGGATCTCGTCAACGTTGAGCCCCCCTGCCCTGCCCTCGCTCAGTAGTTTTCCTTCGGGGCCCGTGGTTGGGCCGGTGACAAGTACAACCTCATCTCCATAATCATCGCGGAGGTCCAGGCAATTGTAGAGCGTGTTTTCTTGTGCTCCACCGATAATCATGCGGGTGATGATATGCATCACGCGAAGGCGTCGGTCGGTCATTAGAACAATACCTCCAACAAGAAAAGCCCTTGGGGAGGAGCTGCAGCGCCGGCGACTTCGCGGTCTCGAGCCGCCAGGATTTCATCGATCCAAGCAGGCGATTTGCGACCGACCGAAATTTGAATCAGCGTGCCAACAATGTTGCGGACCATGTTGTAAAGGAAACCGTCGGCTTCGATATCAAATTGGTACATCGTTCCGTCCATGTGCTCCCGCGAGGTGATCTCCAGAGAACGGACATGCCGGACGGTGCTCCGGCGCGGGCTACCAACGGATTGGAAACTATAGAAATCATGCTTGCCAACAACCCGGTTAGCCGCGTCGCGCAATAGCTCGGGGTTCACCAGTTGCTTGACCCACCAGTGCGTGCCTGAGCCGATAGGATCTGCTTTCCGCGAGCAGTAGGCAAAATAACGATACCGTTTGCCGTGGTTGTCTCGGAGTGGATTGAAGGTCAGAGGTACTTCCACGGCATTGCGGGCGACGATGTCACCGGGCAAATGCGTGTTTAGGGCAAGTGGCAGTTTGGCGGCGGGAGGCTTCCATTTGTCGGTGCGAAACACGGCAGCTTGCCCAAGGGCGTGCACTCCTGCGTCGGTTCGGCTGCTGGAATGAACGACGATCGAATCGATCGACAGGAGGCTTGCCACCGACCGTTCAACCGCCTCCTGTACGGTTGGCTCGTTCAATTGTCGCTGCCATCCGCAGTAATTTGCTCCGTTGTAGGCCAGTGTTAACAAGAAGGCGCGTTCAGGAGCGTTTCCGTCCTGTTCGCTCACTTGGCTGCCACGGAGCTTTCTGCCAACAGTTTGCCAATCTGGACTGCGTTGGTTGCGGCACCCTTCCTAAGATTGTCACTGACGCACCAAAAGCTGATGCCGGTTGGCACATTTAAGTCGCGGCGAACGCGTCCAACGAATACGTCCGGCTTGTCTGCAGCAGTCCGAGGCATCGGGTACGACTGGTTGCGCAGGTCGTCGACCAGGGTGACACCGTCTGCTTCGGAAAGTAGACGCTTTATCTCTTCCAGTTCCAAGGGGGATTCGGTCTCACAGTAAATGCTCTCGCTGTGTCCAATGAGCACCGGGACGCGGACGCAGGTGGCGTTGATTTCAATGGAATCGTCGCCGAAGATCTTGTGAGTCTCCCGGACCATCTTGATTTCTTCGGAAGTGAACCCAGCTTCTTTCTCGGATCCAATCTGTGGGATCAGGTTCATTGCAATGTCATGCTGGAAGATCGACGCACTGCCCTGCTCTCCTGATAACAATTTGCGGGTGTTGCTAACCGTTTCTTCGTTTGCCGCCAAGCCGGCGCCGCTGACGGCTTGATACGTGCTGACGATGACGCGTTTCAGGCCAGCCGCTTTGCGCAGCGGTGCCAAGGCGACCACCATTTGTGTCGTGCTGCAATTCGGGCTAGCGATAATTCCCTTGTGCGTCTTCGCCGCTTCGGCGTTAACTTCCGGGATGACCAACGGGACATCATCGTTCATCCGGTAGAATGCAGATTCATCAACGACCACCGCGCCTCGCTCCACGGCCCAAGGAACGAACTCTGCTGCAACCTCGTCTGGAGTACTGGCAATGACGACATCAACTCCATCAAACGCTTCGGGGGTCAGCAATTCAACCTCGACTTGCCTACCCTGAAACTCGATCTTGGAACCAGCCGAGCGGGCAGAAGCGAGCAGTTTAATATTCTTGAACGGCAAGCCCTGCTTCGAGATTTCGTCCAGAACGATGGTGCCCACTGCACCGGTAGCGCCGACAACTGCCAAAGTGTTAATCACGGTTGAATTCCCCTGGGGGCGTCCTGCGAAATAGGTCCCGAAATGATGTCTACAAACGTGCGTCTAGCCTAGCAGACAATGCCCAAAACGGAAGCCATGGACACAGCCGATCAGGATTGTCCCGCCGATTGCTGGCGAGCGGACGCGGCGATGGGCAGAAGACGCTTGTTGGCGACTGGACGGACACGACTGAGAAGTCAAAAGTTCGGCTTGATCCGGCGGGCGCTGCTGCGATTCGCATTAGCGATTTAGCTCAGGCGTTGGCTTGGCGGCCAGATTCAGGGGAGGCATGTAGCGATGCGTGTCGTCGACGAAGGCGTGGCCACCAGCGCCGGGCGTTTGGAAGATTTGTGGATCGACGCCGCCGGTCAAAATCTTTGGGTTATGCCATTCGGTCGCGGCTTGCATGCCATCGTCCGCATTCTCTGGCGTTGCGGGCTCACGCGTGTAAGCGACTCGGTGTAACCAAAATGGGAAGTCCGCATCGTTGGTGGCCACGATCGCTTCTACCTTTGTCGGAATCAATCCAGACTGGCTCGCACCAAAGAGTTGCTCGTCGACAGGAGCAAAGCCATGCACCGGCTGCGGTTCCGTGGCCAGCGTTCCAAGCAGTCGCCACGCTGGCTGTCCGTCAGCCACTGCCTCTGACACGCTGTGCCAAGTGTATTTTTGACAGAGCGTTCTGAGCACTTCGCTCTGTCCACCGATCGACAGGTGAAGCAAATAAACTTTGTCGTAGAGCGTGCGATCGTTCAAGCCGTTTTGCGCTAGACGACCTCTAATCTGACTAATATCGACTTCCGAGTACCGTCGCTGGCCGTGCACTTCTTCCAGAGTCAGTAGTCGTTGTCCGTCGCAGACTTGTAAAAGTGAATTCAGTTGTTCGCGTGATGAAAACTGGAGCGAGTAGCGGAGTTGTCCAAGTCGCTTTCCGCCACGGACATAATGTCCGACTCCGACCGAGTTCTTGCCGTAGACGCGAATCGTCTGCCGGACGTCGCTTTCTGCGGGTTGCTTCGCAAAGACGCTTTCGTGCAAGCAGCGGTAGAGAATAGCTAACGCGACATCACTCTGGCTTTCATCTGCTTGGTTTTCTGCAGGCTGGTTTGGAGCGTTTCCGCTGGCAACTTGTTCTGTCTGGATCGAGCCGGCTTGGTTGGCTGCAAGCGGTTTGGTTTGGCTCAGCCCTGGAGTACTGAATGCCCATGTCGCCGCAGTTGCCAACGCTAGCAAAACAAATGCTTGCATTGGCTTCAAATGTGCGAGCAGCCCCGTTCCGGGCCGGTCGGACCGATTGTTCTTGGCGTTCGCGTTGGGCAATCTTCGCCACATAGTCCGGTTGTGCGGGATTTGTCAAAGAAAACAGTGATTCAACGCCGAAAGTAAAGGCACGGGGAATGTTCGCCCTGGTTGCGATACGTGAATTTCAGCTTTGACACTGAAAACCGCTTGCTTCCATCGTGGGCATTCCTGCTACGAACCTGCGGCTGCTGTTAGCTTGCCTTCAGGATTGTTGGCCATCGGTCAGGGATTCTAGGTGCTAGCTGGCAGACGCGTCCAGGCGAATTGGCGCACCCGTAACCTGCGCTGCGAACCATCTGCAGATTGCTGTCAGTGGCCGCGAATTTGACACTCACTCAGGATCGTTTCGAAAGCGACAGTACGAGACCTTACCCACGTACTGTCAACATTAGGGGGTTTAGCATGAAAATGCGTGTTTTCCTTACGCTAGCCGTAGTAGCCGCAGGCTGCTTCACCGGCTGCACCACGGTGCGTCACAACACGCCGCCTGCACAGCGACTTCTCGAACCAGGCCCGGGCGTTGGTGGCCCTGGACCAGGAGTTCTTGGGCCGGGTGTTGCCGGTCCTGCCGCAGGTGTTGTGCCTGCTGCAGCCATGGGCGATATGTCCGGCGGCTGCATGGATTGCGGTCCTGGCGGAGCTGTTGCAGCCGGTGGCATGATGATGCCCGGCGCTGCTGCCAATGTACAAGTGCTGTTCAATCGCCCAGAAGGCATGCAGCTATTCTACGATGTCGTCGGAGATGGCTCCTTCGGCAGCGAGCCGCTGTATGTTCCCGGTCGACTTGAGTTCCCTCAAGGCGGTATCTACCGCATGAAGTTGACAAATATCCAAGGTCGCGAAGGGGTCGAGCTGTACCCTACGGTTGAAATTGCCAACGGCAATCCTCGGACCGCTGCCTACCTAGCACATAATGCAATTCCGGTTCAGTTCACTGTAGATGATTTCGAACAAGTGCTTTCGGGCAACTTCGTCACGAAGGTCATCTACCTGCCTGACCCAGAATTCCAAGGTGACGCACTTGTCGGCGTTGATGTGCTCGTTAGCAACCGCCTCGAGCCGGGCCTCGACCCTATCGTCGAAGCGGATCGACGCGGATCCATTCTGGCGATCGTTCGCTTGGGCAACAAGGACGTTGAAATGTCCGGAGCCGGCATGGGCGGTGTCGCCGCAATGGCTGGCATGGGCATGATGTGCGGTCCAGACGGATGCGTCCCTGGCGGTGTCCCCGCTTCACTCCCAGGCTATGTTGCTGGCGTCACTGCTCCTCAGTACGGAATGACCATGTCTGGCACGCCAATTGGCTTGCCTGGACCACCACACATTCCACTCGGCTCGCCAGCCGGATTGAAGAAGCACACGATGCGCAACCGCACTCACATGCACATGCCTGACCCAGTGCAGCACATGCGAGTCAACGTGCGTCAGACTCCAGGACAGAGCTACCCAGCACCTGTTAACCGAGTCAATATCCACGAGCGTAACGTACACCCAGGTGTACCTGTAGGAGCTCCTGGTTACTCTCGCGGTAGCCAAAGTATTCCAGCTCAAGAAGCTGCATATTGCCCAGAATAGAACGATTTGGGTAGAACCGTTTTCGGCAACGCCAAACACCGGTTGCCGCTAAACAACATGAATCCTGCGAAGTCCGGTTTCCGGTCGGACGAGCAGATCACCTGACAACTAGCTTTCGCGCTAGAACAAAAGATCGAATCAAGAGAGTCGATCGACACTTGAGTCGCCAAAGGACAGCTTCGAGAGTCGCAGAACTCAAGACGCACAGTCCCAAGCCGCTCGACCGAATGTGACGTGAATGAGTGATGCGGTCGTGGACGACATTGGCCGTTCCACGACCGCTTTTATTCATTCAACACACGGCAGCTACCTGCCGAATGTCTCAAGAGTCTCGCCTGACAAGCGAGCCAAATACAACGACTGCCAAGCAGATTGGATCGAACGCTATGTCCCATCCGTTGAGACGAAGTCAACCGAGCAAGCGGCTTGCACGGTCGTTCATCCCCGTCATGCTGCTGGCCGCCCTGCCCTGCTCTGCCACGCTCGGGCAAACAAAAAGCCTCAATCCAAACGTCAACTATCTGCTCGATGCGAACGGTCCGCCCGGCTTCGTAGCCAGTTCCCAGGCTGCTCGGGGAGTACCCAGTATTGGGACCTTTCAACCAGTTGCAATCCAAGGTCCCGAAGGACTCAAGGTCGCACTAGCAAGAGATGGGTTTTTTCTTGATAATATCGATGCACCGGTAACTACGGCAATGATGGTCGGAGCGACTTACCGATTTCGTATTGCGAACATTCCATTCAAACCAGGCGTTGAGCTCTTCCCGACAGTTGAAATTATCGACCGGCTCCATGCGCCTGCCGGACGAGAACACCGCTTTCCCATACCAGTCGAGATTAATCGCGAGGATGTGGAGCTTGCTCTGCGCGGCGCTTTGGTGACTCGCGTCATCTATCTCGAAGACAGCGAAATCGCCTCGCCAGTTAGCTATCCTGCTGGTCAGCGACCTTCTGTAACCGTTGCCGCTCACGAAAACGCTTTGCAGCGAGCCGATCAGATGGGACGCCCTGTTGCAATTCTCCGAATCGGTTCCAGGGTTCCTTCGGCAGGAGCGTTCGACATGAACGGATTCCTGTACGGTTGCCCACCTTGGTCGCCGCTCACAGCCACACCCGATCGAAAACAACTGGTAGAACAAAACGGTTGGCCGGAGATAGCCCCTGTCGTTCCTGCTGAGCAAATTTTCAACGAGACGCCTGAAACAGACGCGCCTCGTGCAACAGAAGCCTGGTAGCAGAATCTGTCCGACGAAAATATCCGACTGAATCGATTGACCTGGCGCAAGCCACAGCACCCAGCCAGCCCCTTCCCCGCAACTGGCCAGCAGTAGTCAAGGCAAAATGATAATGCGAGCAATTGCAAAAAACACAGAGCGAACTGCGTGCTACCCGTTGGTGGCCCTCGCCCTCGCCGCTGCAACTTCGGTCGGCTGTTCAACTTTAGGTAGTCGAACTGGCGTGCAGCGGGCATCGCAGAATGTTGCTCCACCTTCGGCGCAACTGCCAATGCCAGCTCAATTGCCACAACAGGTTCCTGGCGAGTATCCGCAATATCAGGCTTCGGCCGCCGATGCTGCTCATAGTGCAGTGGTCCCGGCTAGCTTCCAACAGCGTGCGCGGGGCGGGCAACGCGCCTGCCAGACATGCCAAGTGCCTACGATTGGCGGCGACGAGACGTGTTCTTGCGGCGTTGATACTGGCTGTGCACCCAGCCCGGCGCCGCGTCGTGACGCTCAAGAGTACATTTTCGATGGTGGAGACCAGCAGCCGGTCGTTATCGTCAAAGAAGATTGGACCGAGGCTGGCTTGGATCCTACTGACACCGTTGCATACTACGAAACCGATGGTGGGCAAGTATGTGTCAAGCCGACGAACCGCGTGCCGATCTACGCGCCTCGCTTTGGAACCGTTCGTCAAGTTCGCGGCTTGCACTCTTCGGAGCTAGCCATCGGCACCGAACGAATTCTTGCACCGCTTTCGCCGATTCCGTTGGAAGAGTCTCTTGTCGTCACAAACCTTGCACAGCCACTTGCACCTCACGGGGAAGCCCAGGTTAACCAGCTTGACGCTCTGCAAGAAAACAATGGCGGTGTGCCACTTGAGAAGGTCGTTGGCTGGCGCATCATGGCGGATGCTGAAGTCCCGCACGAAATGATCGACTGGTTCAAGCTTGAAGTACTGCGTGATGAAGAAATCGTCGTGATCGGTCGCATCCTTCAAGGAGCACTTGAGTGGTATCAGCCTGAGTCGTTGGGCGTGATGATCAAGGGTGAGAGCGTAGCGCAGACTCGTGACGAGAAATTTGCCAAAGAAGTTTACCTGTACGAAGCAGAGGACAAGTGCTCACTTCGTATTTGCAAGGCGGCATCGCATACGATAGCGGATTCGGGGGACACGATTCGCTTCACGATTCGGTTTGACAACATTGGCCCACGCCCGGTTCGCAAGGCGGTCATTCTTGACAACCTGTCGCCGCGCCTTGAGTACATCGCTGGTAGCCAGCAGTGCACTCTCGACGCAGGATTTGAAGAAACGCCTAACAAAGTCGGCTCAAGCAAGCTGAAGTGGGCCATCGACGAGATCCCATCCATGACCGGCGGCGTCATCAGCTTCGACTGCAAAGTCCGCTAACGCCCTTCGCCGCTGCCCATGCAAATCCGTTGGTCTTCGCACGTCGCCGGACATTCGTGCTTTGCATATCTTCTCCTGGGTGCTAGAAAAATTAGCTTCCAGGAAATTCACCAGGCAATGCAGATGCCGATTGGTGGCGATTCGCTCTCACGAATCAAGCATTGCTCTCACGAATCAAGCATTGCTCTCACGAATCAA
>CAYPLE010000049.1:22955-25840 GCA_964411445.1 uncultured Pirellulaceae bacterium | reverse complement strand
ATCAAGCATTGCTCTCACGAATCAAGCATTGCTCTCACGAATCAAGCATTGCTCTTACGAATCAAGCATCGCTCTCACGAATCAAGCAAAACGTGGGTCGGGGCTGGATTTGGGTTCTTGGGGGCTATATCCTGCCTGATCTGTGAGGGGGAAACGCTCGATGCTTGACGAAGGGGAGAATAATGCAGCAGATTAAATTGTTCAAAGGCGTGGAGAGTGAGATGGAGGACCTCGAGCAGCAGGTGAACGATTGGCTAAAAAGTAGTGGGGCGAAGATTATCAGCGTCGCGGGCAATATCTCTCCGCAGACGCAGCACCCCAATACGCTCGAATCGTTCCCTGTTTCCGACATTCTGATCATCATCACTTACGAGGCAAAGTAGTGTCTCAAGAGCCTTGTCGCCTGCTCGTCTTGGGCGCACATCCCGATGATGCGGAGATTTCTGCCGGTGGGCTAATTGTACGGCACGCCCGTTCTGGATCGACGGTGAAGATCGTCTCCGTTACCGATGGTCGATCTGGTCATCATGAAATTGCACCAGAAGAGCTCGTCGGCATCCGTCGGCAAGAAGCACTTGAAGCAGGCCGTTGGGTCGGTGCGGAGTATGTAACCTGGGATTTTGCGGATGGCTCCCTGTTTCCTACGTTGGATGTCCGCGAAGCAATCATCCGCGAAATACGAACCTTTCAACCCGACTTAGTGCTCACACATCGGCCGTGTGATTATCATCCGGATCATCGCGCCGTCGGAGTAGCCGTTCAGGATGCTTCCTATATGGTGACCGTCCCGAACGTTTGTCCAGACTCCCCTGCTCTGCATCGCGATCCCGTCGTTGCTTACATGACGGATCTATTCACGCGACCCGATCGACTGCGCACCGATGTCATGATTGAGATCGGTGACGAATTTGAGCAAGTCGTTCGCATGGCGAGCCATCATCGTTCGCAGTTCTTTCAGTGGTTGCCATATCACGACGGCATCCTTGACGAAGTTCCTGATTCACCGGAGCAACGATCTGTCTGGCTGGGCAGGTGGCTCGATCGTTTTTATCGCCAGCGGGCAGAATTCTTCGCGACTGAGATCTCGGGGCGAAAGGTCGCAGGCGGCGATTCCATTCGGATTGAGGCTTATGAAGTGAGTGAATATGCTCGACAGCCGAATTCACAAGATATCCAGCGGTATTTTCCTGACGCGATTCCGCCACGGTGACCCCAACAAAGGAGGATAGCGGGAGACTATTCGTGATATCAGTTCTGTTAAGAGGCCGGTCAGCGGTTACAATGATTCTACGGCATCATGGACGTTGTCGCCCACCTAGAACAGGGATGATGAATCCTCCAAATATTTGAGCAGCGCGATGCAATTAGCCTGGTTAACTCAAGTTTCTATCCTTGCCGTCCTCTTCAGCATTCTGAACGCCACACTTGCAACTCAAAAGCTTACTGCTGCGGAAGACGCCGCAGCGGAAATCAGTACTGCGGAAGCCAGTGCAGATGAAATTGCAGATGAAGAATTGCTGGCGGGCCACTCGTTCCACGGCGAAGCGTTCAATGAAGGGCCACGTCAGGCGGCGTACTTTATGCCAGGACTCGAGGGGATCGAATTTCCTGCTTCGACTCAAAGCGATACCGTCCAGCGGTTTATTAATCAGGGTGTCGCGCAATTGCATGGGTTTTGGTACTACGAAGCCGAGCGCTCATTTCGGCAGGCATCCACGATCGACCCCGATTGTGCAATCTGTTATTGGGGGATGGCGCTGGCGAATGTAGAGAATCGAGAGCGAGCCCGTGAGTTCATCGCGACTGCCGTGGAAAAGAAAGACAACGCGACGCGGCGCGAGCAAATGTACATCGACGCTGCAGCAAAGGCGTTTCGTGACAAAGACGACAAAGACAAGACGATCAGTAAGAAAGATCGCGCTCAAGCCTACACCAAAGACTTGGAAGATATCGTTATGGAATTTCCTGACGACATCGAAGCGAAAGCCTTCCTGGGCCTGCAACTTTGGCAAAACTCGAGAGCAGGACTGCCGATCATCAGCCACGTAGCTGTGGATTCTGTTCTGCAAGATGTGTTTGATGCCAATCCAATGCATCCCGCTCATCACTATCGAATCCACCTGTGGGATCGTGTGAAGGCCGAGAATGCGGTGGCAAGTGCCGCATTGTGCGGTCAAAGCCTGCCCGCCATCGCGCACATGTGGCACATGCCCGGACATATCTACTCCAAGTTGCATCGTTACAACGAAGCTGTTTGGCAACAAGAGGCATCGGCAAGGGTTGATCACGCTCACATGATGCGCGATCGTGTGTTGCCCGATCAGATTCATAACTTTGCACATAACAACGAATGGTTGATCAGGAATTTGATCAAACTTGGTCGCGTTCAAGATGCTCTCTCGCTTGCAAAAAACATGCTCGAACTTCCGCGGCATCCTAAGTACAACACGCTCAGCAAGCGTGGCAGTGCCAAATACGGACGCGAGCGGCTGGTGCTGACTCTGAAGACTTATCGTCTATGGAATGAGCTTCTGGAGCTGGCGAAGACGGACTATCTGCCTAAGACCGGCGATGAAAAACTAGACCTGGAGCGACTTGAGTTGATGGCTGTCGCACAAGTCGCAGTCGGCACAGGCGTGACCGCGAAAGTCGAATTGTTGGCGCTCGAGTCTGACAAAAAGACCGAGTTGGATGCGCTCGAAGCAGAACTCAAGGAGCTGAAGGAACCGAAGCAGGCTGATAAAGATTCAGCCGAAAAAGGTTCTGCCGCTACGGACCAGCCCGGTGGCTCGGACAAGGAGAAAGCCTCCGATAAAGTCAAAGCCAAGGATGAAATTGCCGAAACGGCCGAACCAGCCTGCGCCGAGAAAGAAGACGCCGAGAAA
>CAYPLE010000049.1:5808-22855 GCA_964411445.1 uncultured Pirellulaceae bacterium | reverse complement strand
CGCCGAGAAAGAAGACGCCGAGAAATCTGAAGAAGATGACGCGGACGCCAAGAAAGCAGAAGCAAATAAGAAACGCCGAATCAAGGAAACGGGCGACAAGATTGCTTCCCTCAAATCGGACCTGAAGCGGATTTCGCGATCACTAGCCTCGGTTGAAGCGATGGAGCTCGCAACTGCTGGAGACTACGAATTGGCGTTGAAGAAGTGGCGGGCGTCGAACTTGAACGATGAATTGTTGAAAGCTGAGTGGACAGCGGCGAACGGCGAGGTCGAGGATGCCCTCAAGCAGCTTGATAAGCAGATCGAGCGGCTCCCGAACGAGGTTCTTCCGATTGCGTGCAAGGCTTGGGTGCAGTTCAAACACGGTGAAGCCGATGCCGCCAAGAAGACCTTTGAAACGCTTCAACAGACCGCCTCCGCGGCCGACCTGCAAACCCCATTGCTGGTTCGACTGTCTGATCTCGCCAACCAATTGAGCTTGGGCGACAATTGGGCTCAACCGATGGAGATGCCAGCCGACTTTGGCCAGCGGCCCGAACTAGATGATTTGGGGCCGTTCCGTTGGCGACCCTACTTAGCGCCGGATTTCAAAGCACTCAGCAAAGATGGCGAAACCTTCACAAAAGATTCCGTCGAAGGTAAGCCGACGATTCTGATTTTCTATTTGGGGTTCGGCTGTCTACACTGCGTCGAACAGCTTCACGCGTTCTCGCCGAGATTGGATGAGTTCAAAGAAGCCGGAATCGACATCGCTGCGATCAGCACCGAATCGGTCGAGTCGTTGAACAAAGGACTGTCTGCTTTCGGCAAGACTCTCGAGATTCCGCTTCACTCGGATGAGTCGCTGAGTTCTTTTAAGCGGTATCGATGCTACGACGATTTCGAACAGCAACCGCTGCACGGAACCTACCTAATTGACGCCAAAGGGCGAGTCCTCTGGCAGGATATCAGCTATGAGCCGTTCATGGACGTCGACTTCGCTCTGACTGAAGCCAAGCGACAATTGAACTTGCATGCCAAGTAAGGTGCGAATCCAGCGGCGATTGCTTAGATAAGCTAGGAGTCGTTTGGCGAAACGGTTGCGTAGAGATTCAAATCAGCTCGTCCACCGATCAAGCCGAAGAGCTGGCGGATTTCCTCAAACATTGTTGTCGACCACGGCTGGCATCGCTGAGCCTTACTGCCCAGCAAGTAGTAGTGCGGCTCACTGGTCAGCAGGTTGTTTAGCGGTTGTGCGTTGAGCTGATTGGTGAAGGTATCCCCGGCGCTGCGTCTTCCGAAATGCATCAAGTGATCGCATTGGACCGTTACGGTTTCTTCGGCGGATGTTCTTACCTGCAGAGTCAATCCACCTGCCTCATTGCGAATTGCGTTCTCGATTCCCCACGCCGGTAGGGCAACAATCGGCAATTCTCCCAACTGAATCAAATCATTAGCTGCTTTGACGGTTGTTTGCATCGGTGCAGGCAGGTCGCTAGGAGGTGCGATTCCGTTGTCTGCGGTTTTGCCCGGCAGAAGCCAAGTCAGCCTGGTGTTTGGGTGGGCGATCGAAATTTCGTGAATTTGTGTCGCAACCAAACAAGCTTCGACGGTCGTTCCCACCAGAACGGTATGTTTGCCTGCGTACTCGCTGGTGTTTCCCTCGTTGGCAAGTTTTGAAGGTGGGTCGCGCAGAGCGATCTCGTTCTCAATCGGGCAAGCCAGCCCACCGCCTGGGCCCATGCCCGGCTGGAAAGCACGGCCGCTGGCGTCAAGAACGATGTCAAAC
The DNA here is from genome assembly GCA_964411445.1 of uncultured Pirellulaceae bacterium. Lineage (GTDB taxonomy): Bacteria > Planctomycetota > Planctomycetia > Pirellulales > Pirellulaceae > Aureliella. Next base: position 21,087 of record CAYPLE010000049.1, on the reverse strand, counting down.
AGTTGCGAGTGCCAGCCGCGCTTCTGCGACTGAACGGAAACGCGGAATTCCTGCTCAGCTCGCTGCTGGAGAGTTGCTGCGGTCGCGTTTGATTCGAATTTCGAAACCGACATCACTTGGGATTGAACGTGAATGCTGTCGTAGACCAGGTCAGTTTTGGCCAAAGGTAGCAAGTAGCGTTCTAGGTACTCGCCATACGTTACGCTCGCGTCGAGTTGCAGTTTGCACGGTTTTTCCTGCGCCTCCAGAGCAGCCCGGCCAAGCGTGGTAGTGACTTCTTTAGTAGTACCGGGCATCAAAATTTTTGACCACGGGATCAACGAGGTTGCAACGCGACGCCGGGAAAAGATCTCCACGGAGTAGCCCAAGAATCTCGCATACAGGGCTGCTTCGATCGCGTACGGGCCGGCGCCGATAATTGCAATCGTCGCCGGCGTGTCGATTTCGGTGTCCCAAGGAAGCTCGGGCGAATCAGTCTCTTGCGGTGTATCCATGTGTTTATGTTAGATTCAGTCAAGCTTGTAGAGTAAAAATTTGAGGTACCGGAGTTCCGGCATGGCTGCGGGGGTTGGGTGATCGGGCGGAAGTCCTCGGAAGCTCAGTAGTGTGGGCAGTCGCTTCGCTGCGCCGATACCTTCGAGGCAAATTTCTTCGAAAGTGGTTTGGTCGATGTGACTGCTGCAAGAAGCTAATGCGAGCAATCCACCACTGTTGGTTGCTCTGGCAGAAAGTTGGGCGAGTTTTCGATAAGCCGCCAGAGCATTGGGCTTGGCTTTCTCACTTGGAGCAAATGATGGCGGATCACAGATCACCAAATCCCATCGCCGCTTATCGCGTATCGCCTCGCCGAGAAAGTCCAGACAGTCTGCCTTAACGCCCTTGTGCAACTGTTCTTCGAGTTGGTTGGCCTTCCATAGCTGTTGACTAGCTTCGATAGCTGGTCCCGCAATATCAACGCTGGTCACCATGCGGGCACCGCCTGCGCCAGCCGCGATCGAAAAGCCGCCATTAAAACTGTATAGATTAAGCACCGAGAGACCACGCGAAAGCTGGCGTAGCAGGTGGCGATTGTCGCGTTGATCAAGAAAGAAACCAGTCTTTTGACCGTGGAGCACATCGGCTACGAACTTAAGGCCGTTTTCGACGAACTGTATGTTCGGTTCATCGATGTGTCCCGTTAGGACCTCCCCTGCCCTGCCCCGCCCGCGGAAACGATGAACAACATTGGTGGCGATTCCTTTGTCGACCAACCACCGCGCGATGCCCGCTGCGTCATAAAAAGCCTCGGGAGCGCCGCCGTCCAGTTTGAGAACAGCCGTGTTGTCATAGATGTCGACGATCAGTCCCGGCAATTGATCACCTTCACCAGCGACTAGTCGAAAACCTGTTGTCGCGTCATCAAACAAGCGTTGCCTAAGTTGGCAGGCGCTTGTTAGTTGTGCGGCGATCCAGTCGTCGTTCAGATCAAATGGGGGCTTTGTTCGGCATATCCTCAGAGGAAGTGGGTGGTCCGGATCATACAGGCCGCTTGCGATAATCTCGTTCTGTTTGTGATCCAGCAGCATCGCTCGACTCCCTGATGGAGCTCGAGTGAGTTCGACCGATCGCGGGAACAGCCAAGAGTGTCCGCGTTTGATTTGACGCGTAAGGTTCTTGCTCAGTCGGACTGTTTTGATTGGCCCGTTGGCATGATGCATTGGCATGGAAGATGTTTCGGCTTTCGGCATGAGCGATAGCTGGCAGCTTAAGAATGCAACCACCAGGGCAGATCGTAGGGCACTTCTTGGGCTACTCAAGAAGCTGGATTGCAAGGAAAACGCCGGCGATCAAGACAATGGGTATCAAAATCGCCAAGGCAACTCGCCAAGGAGAGATGGGTTTTGCACCATGAACCTTGCCGGACTGGCCGTTGATGATAAAGCGAAACGTCTTTCCTCTGTAGTGGTAGCGCCAGATGTATATGGGTAGCAATACGAGATCCGTCCCCGTGACTTCGATCTCCGTGCTAGTCGTAAGGTCGCTTTGGGCATCACCTGGCATGAAGCGTCGAATACTCGTTGATTGCTCTTCGCTGTAGAATGTTCGCCCAAGCTTCAGCGCTTCGTCCTCAGGAACGCTCGGCTCCTCGACAGGCCAGCCGGCAATGTGGTCTGGTGAGAAACGCACCAAAGCGGTCAACGCAAACGGACTGACAGAAGCGATTTCACGCTGCGTTAGTCCCCGTGTGGCTTCGATCAAATGACCAAATCGGTAACTAGAGAAACTGCCGCGCAGTGGAAACCACTCCGTTTCTCGAACGCGCCGGGTGCGGCGAACTGTTTTGCCATTTGCATCGCGAGTTGTATAGCTTTCGGTGCGATACCAGTGTTCACCGATTCGAGCATGCCACTTGCTCTGGGCAAGTGCCGAAAAGTGCCAGAAAGGTACGTAGACTCCTCGGTGAGACTCGGTCCTCGCTTTTCTTCGCAGGTCCGACGGGCAAAACCAGCCTCGCTTGCGAAGCCAATGAAAGAACAGCTCCTGGGCACGTTGATGCGAAATGGCAAAACCCAGTATGAACTCCGGCCGGCGGCTTGAATGCGAAGTCAATTCGAAAACGATGGCCGCATCGCAGAACGGACAATTCATGCTCCGCGAGATTTTGTGCCCCGTTATCAAAGCTTCGCAATTGCCGCATCGAACCGATCCATCAATCTGTTCGGTTTCACTGGTTGCATCCTGCTTGGCGTTAGAGCGTGGAAGGCGCTTTGCTTGTTGACCCTCGGTGAAAGGCGTCGGAGAGCCGCAGGCGCTGCAGAATTTTTCATCTGGTTGAATGGGGGATCCACAGGCTGAGCACGCAAGTGAACGCGGTGGAATAGCTGGCATCATGACACTCACCCAAATTCCGGCTGCGTTTTGGCACACGCAAGGGTGACTTGAGCAAATTCATCCATTGCGAACTGCCGATCGAGAAAAGCGACATCAATCACGTGGCTTGCCGGCCCAGCGGCTGCCGTGTCAATGCGAAGTGTGGCCATGTCCCAGCGTCGGTCGAAATAGCTCTGCGAGATATCAATCGTCTGCACGCGATCCAAAAATGTCATACTCATCTTCTTATTCAGAACACCGCTTTGGAAGACGATCCCCCAACTTGGTCGACTATATTTTTTCGAAGCAGCACGCTTGTGAGCTAGCAACGCAAAAAACGGAAGAGTTAGCAACCCGGCAATCGGCCCCCAAGGTCGATAGGCTGCCAGGCCAATGAGCGCAACGATCAAGCTTGCAGCGAGCCCCAGTCGAAGCATGCGGCTACGCGCTCGTGGCGACAGCGGCTGCCAGTGTATTTCATCCGGTTGCCAATCAATATCGGTGCGGAGGCTGGAGAGCAAGTCGAGGGCCTGTTGGTGTGGAATCACAGGGATGAACCACCGACGCGAAACTGTGTTCGACGCGTCTTCGCTCGAGTTTCCACCACCGCCAGCGGTTTCGATTCGTACGGACGCCAATCCAAAAGGACGCATTAGCAGCGGTCGGTGGATGCTGATAAATTGGATGCGTCCCCGCGGCACCGTCGCATTCACCTTTGTGAATAGCCCACAGGATATGCGCAGGTCGTCGTCACAAAGGGTGAGGCGGTAATCGTAGAATCGCAGGAAATACCATGCAATGCCCAGGATTCTGAGCAACGCCAGGGCTGAAACCACCACTATGATTGCTTGGAGGTATCCTGATAGCTGGAAGAAAAACTCCGGAATAAAGCCGCTGTACTCGCTGCCGGCTGTCCTCCAAGAACGCCAATCGACGCGATCCTCCCAGCCTGATTGGAAGAAGTAGCCAACGACGACTCCAAGTAGTACGATTCCGCGGTTGCTTGTTAGACCTGCAATGAAAAGCAATTTCGCTGGGATCGCCCAGAGTGTTGCTTGTTCCTCGCCGGCATCATTCCTGGCGCCGACGTCCGCGGCGGTAACATTCCTGGCGTCTAAGTTTTCGGATTGCTCAGGGGTATCATATGGGGCGTATTCGGCGGCGTGCGTGTAAGGTTGTTGGGAAGCGTCTTTTCCGCCGGTCGCTTGGTTCGCGGCCTTGACGGCTGCTCTTAATTGGTCAACCTGATGCATCGTGATGACACGCAAGGTTGCTTCCGGTTTATCGCCTGACGCCGTCTCCACATTGACTACAGCGACGTGAAAGAGCCGGTGCAGTGGATTTTGCACGTAGTCAATGTTCTGGATACGCCGAATCGGAACGCTCCGGACGCGGCGGAATAGTAGGCCTTCGGTGACCACAAAGTCAGAGTCTTCGATTTTGTATCGTAGAGTCAGGAAGCGAATTAAATTGATAAGCACTGAGAGACCGACCACCATGATGGCGACGTAAATTCCCCAGTAGTTTCCACTGGCAATCCCAGCTAAGCCAAAAAATGCAGGCAGCAAGAACTGGCGAATCTGCGCGAGTGCCTCAAAGACGAGACTTGATGGGTGGAGGTATCCCTCTGGTAACAGGCTTGTCCGCTTCGTTGCATCCTTGCCGATTTCGGGCGGGCTCGGTTGCGATGCATCGTTCTCCTGAGGTTCATCAATGTGCGTCATCTTGCATTTCCTTCTGCGTGATGAGCAAATCGCGAACTCGGATTGCTTCCGCGTGGTCCAAGCCATCCAGTTCAACGGATGCGTTCTTTGTGCCCGCGGTATGAATCGTCAGTTTGCCAAGGCCCTTCCATCGTTGCAACGGCCCTTGCCCCACATCGACGTGTTGAACACGAGCGGCCGGGACGGCAATGCGATGTTTCCAAATGACCCCCCGGTGAATCAAGAAGCCTTGGTCGCTAAATTGCCAACGCGTGTTTTTGTACACCAGTCGTGGGAGCATGTGGGCGGAAAATAAGAGCAGTCCAGCAAGCAGTAGCCAGCCTGCGAGAACTGCAAGGACGATCCACCAGCGGCCCTCACGAACGAGAAAGAAAATGGGAACGGTCGAGGGGATTACGATAGCCAGTATCACCATGGCGACGATGTAACCAACGATGCGTTCGACAACAACGAATTGTTCGCTAAGCGGACGCATCGAGTCGTTGGCTGCAGCTTCATTGAACTGTGCGTTGCTTTGTTCGGCAGTTTGCTCCCCACGCTCGTTGCCATGACTCGTAGCCTGCGTTGCGGAATCGATCTCATTCGGATTGGGCATCAGCTTCAGTGTACTTATAGGGAGTTGTCGTTTGGGGTGGCTTAGGCTGCAACGCCGCTTGCGCTCTGCGACCCTCGAACGCAGGGCTGACGTTTTAAAAGTGCTGGATGGTGTTGCCTACACGGCTCACTATACTGCGTCACTGCGAATACTACGTCACTGCGAATCCATTTTACAACCAGCCGCCTGAGCGATCCGACTAGGAGTCTTTTCTCGATGTCTGAGCCACAATTTCGCGTCAATCTTCAAAAAGAGCAATTGGTCTTCAGCGCCGCTCATTTCATCACCTTTGCGGGAGATATTTGCGAGTGTATCCACGGGCACAACTACGGTGTCAAAGCCGAGGTGTGTGGACCGCTTGACGAAAACGAGTACGTGATCGACTTCATTGCATTTCGCGATACGCTGGCGGATATTGTAAAGCTGTTGGATCACCATGTGATTCTTCCCACCGAGCATAAGATGATCAGCGTTGCCGATGCAGCGTATGACGAAGCCCTGTGCGACGAGATTGTGGTGAAGTTCGAGAAGAAGCGGTGGGTGTTCCCCAAGGAAGACTGCATGCTGCTTCCGATCGTCAATACGACAGCCGAGCGGATTGCCTGGTGGATTGCCGGTGAGTTGAAGACGCGACTCAAGCCGAGTGTTGGAGATCGAATTGACACTCTCGAAGTTGCCGTGGACGAAAACAACGGTCAGTGGGGCATCTGCAAGGTTGATTGGTAGCCGCGGTACTGCCTGGGATAATCCGCCCGTCTGCAGCATCAAAATCGACACAATCGCTTCGCCTGACGAAGTGTCTGCGAGCGCTGTCGGCATTTGCTCCTGAAAGGTCCATCGATGAATTCGAAGTGACGATACCCTTTGACAGGCACTGCGCGGTCTCGATCGGCTGCGCAGATCGGTTGCATCCTTCGCTCGTTGAGGTCCTACGTGTCGACAGCAATTTCTCCAGCAATGACTCCAGGAATCCGCAAAGCCGCGATCCTGTTGATGAGTTTGGAGGAGGAAGATGCGGCAAAACTACTCGCGGGGCTGCCGAGGCGATACGTTGAGACGGTCTCGATTGCTATTGCCCAGTTGGATACTGTTTCGGGCAGCGAGCAAGAAAATATCATTCAGGAGTTCATCCGCAGTCGACCAAGTGCGATTGGCCCTAATTCGGGCGGCCTGGACAAAGCGAAGAACCTGGTCAAGAAGGCGCTCGGTAGCGAAGCTGGGGATACGCTCAGCGTTCTACAGCAGACGCTTGAGGCTCTCCCGTTCGGCTTTCTACACAAAGCTGACCCGCAGAATATTCTCTCGTTCCTGATCGACGAACATCCGCAAACCATTGCGATGGTTTTGAGCAACATTCCAGCCACCGTGGCCGCCGGGGTGCTGAATGGTCTTAATGCAGAAAAACAGCTTGAGGTGATTCAACGTATCGCAGAAATGGGGCAGACCAGCCCTGATGCGATCGACGAAGTGGAAAATGCTCTGACGACACGGATGGCGTTGTTCATGACTCAGGCGTACCAGAATACTGGTGGTGTTCCAGCGGTTGCGGAAATGTTGAATGTAACAGATCGTTCCACCGAACGCACGATCCTTGAAGGGCTGGGTAAACAGCGGCCTGAATTGGTCGATGAGATTCGCCGCCTAATGTTCGTCTTCGAAGACTTGATCAAATTCGGCGACAAGGATATCCAAACGGTTCTCAAGAGCGTCGAAAACAGCCAATGGGCCATGTCGCTCAAGGGAGCCAGTCAACCACTGCAAGACAAGATCCTGGGCAACATGTCGCAGCGAGCAGCAGACATGTTACGCGAGGAAATGGAGTTCCTTGGCAAGGTCAAACTCAGCGAAGTCGAAGCGATGCAACAACAGATTGTCGACATCGTTCGATCGCTCGAAGATTCTGGCCAAGTTACGCGACCGTCGGGCGATCAAGAAGAAGAATTCGTATCCTAGAACGGTTCAAGCCCCAAAATTGCGCTCTAGATTTTGGATATCGCACTCGCGATGCTTGCGAATACGCTTTCCCACTGCCCCATCCGTTCCTGTCGATGCAAGCGAACCGAAGGATACCAGGGGGAGTCTTCTCTCTCCAAGAGCCAACGCCAATCTGGCATGTAGTTGAGTGCGACGTGCGTGGGGACGTCTAGAGCGCCAGCCACGTGGGCAATGGCTGTATCGCTGGTGACCACTGCGTCCATGCAGCACATGATTGCGGCTGTGTCCATGAATGCGCCGTGGGACTTGTCGAGCGAGTCTGCAAAGCTAGTGATCGGTCGGCCCGTCCACTTTGAAATTTGCTGTGCCCCAAATCCATTTTGAAAACTAAACAAATCCACGTTGCCGAGTTGATCGAGTGGCAGGAATTGGTTCAGTGGCACGCTGCGGAAGATATCCGCTTGGTGATCAGGATTGCCCTGCCAGGCGATGCCAATGCGTTTCCTCTTCGTAGTTCCCAGGCGTTCACGCCAATAATCGAGCAGGCTATCTGCCGGCGCGAGATAGCTGGTTGCAGCGGGGATTGTGCTGGCGTTCACTTTGAGAATGTCCGCAACGTCCAGGAGCGAGGCTTGGTAATCGAAGCTCCCTTCCAGTTTGCGGTTGTTGGCGCAAATGGGTCCAAGGTCAGGAGATGTCTGCAAGAGTTGAACCAAAGGTGGTTGGCAATAGACCAGAGTATCAGCACCCAGTTCGCGAAGTGATTTTGCGAAACGGACAAAGTTGATCGTGTCGCCCAAGCCCTGTTCCGCGGTGAGCAGAATCCGTTTGCCTGCCAGTTCTTGGCCCGTCCAAACAGGAATCTGGTTAGTTGGACGTCGTAAGTCGCCAACTTTCCATCGCCAGCGATACTCTTGCCAGCCCTCTTCGAATCGACCTTGCAGCAGGTAGATGACTCCCATGTTGCGATGCAATTCTGCTTCGTTGGGATTCAGCGTCAGCGCCTGACGGTAGTACTCGGCGCCTTTCTCTAGTGAGCCCGTCCAGACATGGAGCGTCCCCCGATTCTTGTAGGCGTTTAGATAGTCTGGCTTTAACTTGAGGGCGCCAGCGAAACATGCGTCGGCGCGGTCGATCTCACCTGTGTAGCGAAGGCTGTTGCCAAGGTTGTTGAGTGCTACGGGGAAATTGGGCTGCAGCTTGAGGGCATGTTCGTAGGACTGGACGGCCTCTTGAAAGCGTTTTTGGTCATGCAATGCAATGCCTAGATAGCACCATCCTGCGGCGGAGTGATTGTCCAAGCTGAGCGCCTGCCGGTACAGTCGCTCGGCAGTGGTGAAGTCGCGAGATTGGTGGACTTGCCAACCTCGTTGAAGCAGTTGCTGCGTTGTTTCCATGTTGAACTTAGTTTTTCAATGGAGGGCCAACTGCTCCTTGAGGACGAGAGCTGTTGGAAACAAAAAAGCCCCAAGTCAATCGGATGGTTGACTTGGGGCTGTGCGATTCAGTCGAAAGTGACGTGGCGTTTGCCTGCGGCGGGCAGTCGCTTAGTCCAGGAAGCCGACGAGGTCTTGGCTGCGGCTAGGTTGCTGCAGCTTTCGAACCGCTTTGGCTTCGATCTGGCGGATCCGCTCGCGAGTTACTTTGAAGATGTGCCCGACTTCCTCTAGCGTATAGCTATAACCGTCGCCGAGCCCATAACGCAGCTTGATGATTTCCCTCTCTCGGTAGCTGAGCGTTTTCAGGACATGCGTAATGCGGTCTCGCAGCATTTCCTGTCCGGCTCCGATCGCCGGGCTTTCTGCGGTTCCGTCTGGTAGCAAGTCACCGAATTGGCTGTCTTCGCTGTTGCCGACAGGTCGGTCCAAGCTGATCGGATAACGGCTCATCGCAAGCACACGGCGGGCTTCTTCGATGGTCGTTTCCGCTCGCCGAGCGGTTTCTTCCAAGGTGGGTTCACGGCCGAGCTCTTGAAGCAGTTGCCGGGAAACATTGCGAACCCTGGACATGGTTTCAACCATGTGAACCGGAATTCGAATGGTTCGGCTTTGGTCTGCCACCGCACGCGTGATCGCTTGGCGAATCCACCAAGTTGCATACGTGCAGAACTTAAATCCGCGGCGGTATTCAAATTTGTCGACTGCACGCATCAGGCCAGCATTGCCTTCTTGGATCAGGTCCAGGAAGCTGAGCCCGCGATTGCGGTACTTTTTGGCGATGGAAACAACTAGCCGGAGGTTGCCCTCGGAAAGTTCCTTCTTCGCCTTTTGGTAGTCGTTGAATACTTGTCGCACCATCTCAACACGATTTCGCAGGCTGGTAGGCGTCTCTTGAGCAGCGATAAGCAGCTCGCGATATTCCTTCAGCAATTCATCGCGTTGAGCGGCAGAGGCGTAGTCCCCTTCGAGGCGATCGATCTCGCCACGCAGTTCGTCGATTCGACGACTGAATTTCATCAGGTCTACGATTCTGGGTTCCAGTCGCTGTGTTCGCAGGCCCAGTTCCTCGACCAACCGAACCGCTTTGCGGCGGCGGCGGGCAAGTTCGGACCAAGCTTCACGGCGTTTTTCAACCGGCTCAGATCGGCTTAGAGCAATACGGTAGTCTCTCGCGTTTCTGCGCAAAAGTACGTCGAGCGTCTTGAGGTTGTGTGGCAGACGACCGAGGATTTGTTCCTTTTCCAAGCGATCTGTAACAGATACTTGGACGGTTCGGTCGAACGGCAATTCGCCAGTATGGACCCTCTTGAGGATCTTATAGGCGTACTGCATTACGTAGTCACACTCGAGGAGCTTCGTCCGAAATCGGCGGCGCGTTACTTCAATAGCTTTCGCAAGGCGAATTTCTTCATCTCTGGTTAGGAGAGGAATCTCGCCCATTTGCGTTAAATACATGCGCACGGGGTCATCGGACCAGGTTTCCGCTTCTTCTTCAGCGGCAGCAAGCAGCTCCTCGTCACTTTCAAGCTGAACTTCACCCTCTGCAGCAAGACCGTCGTCTTCAGGAGTTGCGTCGGTCGTAGAAGAATCATCCTCTTCGATCGGTAACTTCTGAAAAGTCTCTATGTCTTCATGCGCCGCACGCGGGGTGTCGTCGTCGAATTCGTCCAGCAATACATCGAACAAGGCGATACTCCTAATGTTGCCAAAATGACAAAGTTGCTTTGTCGAGTAGGCGTTCTATCAGTGGGAGAGTAGAGCGTGTCTTGCCTTGGCAAAATTAATTCAGCCAATGGAGTTCACCCCAAAGTCTACCACCTGACTGACGGCTAACCGCCAAGCCTACGGCAAATTGTAAAAGGTTGCGATTAGGCAAAGTTGACCAGTATGCCAGTGCCTGATCTTTCCGTACTTACGTAAATACAGGATGCATTAATTCAAAAGTTGTGTACGGATAGAGCATTCGGCATGCACGGGTCTCCGGTCTCCTCCGTTGAAACGCGATGCAATCGGGTCTGCGGCAATTCATTGGATGCTCTGCAGAAGCGCGATCTTGCACTCAGTTTTCAACGTAAACCTCTAGACTTGGACCAATGTGGTGATGGCGCGGGTTATTTGGCACAACCGTGGAGCATCAACCATTGGTCTCGGTCGCCAGCACAACGCTGGCGAGGATGGTCAGACAAACCTAACCCTGGAAAGCAGCCATATAGTGAGAAATCACCCCCACGGTCACACTGAACCGTGCATGCCCTGGCATTGCTTTTTCCATTTACCCCGTGTTAACTGCATTGCCGCGTATTCGCCAGACAATACAGGAACTACCGAACCAAGCCGCTTGACTCCTTCCACGCGGAGAGGCACAGAATGCGAGATGAATCCCCCCCGCATGCTGTTCACACAATTTTAACTCGACAGACCTTCGGGTCCAGGGTCGATTTTCCGCAACTGCGATTTACATCAGCATTCAGGCGACCATGCTAGAGTGAGTGAAAGACCGCAGATAACCCAGACTATCTAATTTGCCGTATCGCCATGGAATACCTGCTCGATTGCACGAACTGTCAGACACAGCACAACGTCAACCCGTCCCAAGCCGGCACCAGTCTGACATGTAGCTGCGGAACCGAAGTGCCAGTGCCTACCTTGAGGGGGCTGCGGGGGCTCCCTGTTGCGGGGGAGGCGATGTCCGAAATTGAGATCCGCGACGCCAAGCAGAGTGTTTGGACCGGGTGGCGGGGGCCGGCAATCGCTGCAGCCGCTCTTGGGCTCGTCATCTCGGGGTGGTTCACGACCAAATTTCTCCTCCAGCTCCAGATGCTGGATACTTCCCATACGATGGAACGAGAAATCGAAGCCAGTAACGAGCTTTTCGACGCCTATGCTCCAGAGGATTTGAGCTTGGTTTGGGCCAGCTATGAAGAAGTCGGTTTGCGGCAGCAATTCGTACCTGACTTTGAACGACTTCGCCGATATGCGCTCGCTCGCAAATATTTGGCACTGATCAATGGATCTGTGGCAGCCGCCTTTCTGATGATGGTCGTCGGTATCTGGTTCTCGGCATTCCGAGCCAAGAAACGCTTAGCAACCTCGCCGCCCACTTAGCCTATGCAGAAAGCCGGCGTCCCAGGTTCTGCAGACGCGTTACCTAGAGTCGACTAGCGATTTCGCAAGATCACCACGATGTCTTCTGTTTCGGCGTTCAGCTCTGCCGGTAAATTCACGTCGTAGCGGAAGTCGAAAAATTCGAGAGTCTCCCACGACGGAACGGACTCGAGCAACGATTTAAATTGCCCGAGTGTGTAGGAGCGGAGTTGTAAAACATCGCTGATGCGAAATGACTGCGTTGGCTTGTAGACATCAAAGCGGATGCCGAATCGTTCCAGGCGTTTACGCTTGTTTTTCTCAATCGGCCACATGTACGTGTTGATTTGAAGCTGGCCACGACGGGCCGACCAGCCTTCTTCATCGGTTGGGATGCCCTGTGTCGGCGTCAGGTGAAGGCCGAGAATGTAAATGCCGCCCGGACGAACGCACTTGGACATACACTCCAAATGAGCCACCGCCGACGCTTCATCCTGTAGATGACGGAAGCTATTGATGGTGTTGAACGCTGCATCAAAGGGCTTTCGAACTTCGAAGTTGGACATGTCGCCGACCTCTGCCCTGCCCTTCAGGTCAAACCGTTCCAACCGTTCGTTGCAAAACTGGATCGCCTTCTCGTTTAGGTCATTTCCACCGACCGTAAATCCCTTTTTGCCAAACCTATACAGCAAACGCCCTGTTCCGCACGCAGGCTCGAACAGGCGTTTCGTTTTGCCACCGCTGACAAAACGCTCGCAACAATCTGAAACAAATCGCATCTCGGCAGCGGTATCGCTTCCGAAGACGAGATCGTAGTATGACGGAAAGTCGTAAATGCTAGCTGTTGTAGTTTCCATAGCCGAGCATGTTGCAGCAGTAATAATAATGCGTCAAGTACAGGCCGCAGGTCATTTGGAGGATATTGTCAACATGGAATCATTTGCAACCAGTAGCATCGAATCGCTCAGTGATAATCAGGTCTTGCGAACTCGCGATACCGTCTTGGAGCAAATCGGCTGGGCGCGGCGATACACACTACAGTTGCTTGAGACGGTCCCCCAGGAGCAATGGTACGTGACGCCTCGGGAACACACGTCAAATATCGCTTGGCAAGTTGGACACTTGGCTGTCTCTCAGTACGGTTTGATGCTCTTCAGGCAGTTTGGTCGCCAGCCAGGAGATCTCGAGTTGATGCCCGGATGGCTTCGCAAGAAATTCGGACGCGGCACGACTCCCGCCACAACTTCCGACGGCATGCCTACTCCAGAAGAATTGCTGGAGAGCCTTGAGCGGATTCACCAAGCGGCATCAGCCAAGGCTGAACAACTGACCGCAGAGATTCTCCGCGAATCGACAGACATGCCATACACGGCTTACCCGAATAAACTGGGGGCCTATTTGTTTTGTCCCATTCACGAGTCACTTCATGCCGGACAAATCGGGATGCTCCGCCGCGGGCTAGGCCTAGATCCAGTTCGGTAGAAACACGCTCAGTTCAGGGCGAAGGACCAGCTAGCGAGCGTCGTTGCGATTCGCCAGTTGTCGATCGACGTCCATACCGACGCCGCAAACGACCGTGTCTATGCTGCGATCGCAAAATCCGGAGGGCACACCGGCAGGGGGCGATAGGCCAACCCCTGGTCGCTGACTTTCGTCAAAATCTACCCCGCCGAGGATTGCTATTCTCCGAATGCTGGACGCATGCGTCTCAGGGATTCAGAGATCGTTACTCGCAATTCGTCCATTTCTTCCAGTTCTTCTTTGTAGTGCAGTTGGGCGTGTTTGTCGCCGGAGTCGGCGGCGGCTTTGAATTCAAGAGCGTGTTCTATGGTGTGCTCGAGGGATTCTAGCTTCTTGCGAAGGATGTATGTCTGCATCTGCTGGTAAGGCCGAAGTTCGAAATTGCGGATCGCATAACCGACTTCGAGCCGACGTGTCCAGGACTCAAGAACGGGAATCCAACGATTCGAACGCGCAAAGTCCCTGCTGGTCACCCCCGTTAAGACGTCCGTCCTCGGTCCCTTCATCTCCTCGAACACCTCGCCGGGTGCAGGATAGTACGCGTAGCAGCCAACGATACTTAGTGCCACCAAACCAGCAAGACAAGTCATCCCGACGGTTGTTGAAGAGACTTCCTTATTGAGGCCCTTCTCGGCAAACTCGACTTCAGCAGCCTTCTCAGTTGGCGTCATCAACGCGAGGCTTGCTTGATCAAATCCGAATCGCAATACCAGGCCGGCCAGTACGGTCAGCAAGAGTGCAGCACCGCCGATCCACTCCGCCAGCCCGGTTGTCTTGGCAAGTTCGCTAGAAACTTTTTGTAGTGTGATATTCTGATTGGAGTGAAGTGGGTTGGTGTAGATGTCAAACGCGTGGGTGTGACCGGCCGGTTCAATCCCTGGCGGAATCAGAGGGCGATCGACGGCGTAGGCAATGCCAAGGACGCAAACAAACAGGACTGCGAACCAAACGATCGTAGACTTGTATCCAAATTGCGAAGCGATCCACCAGAGAGTTGCCAGGTTAACGCCGGTGCCCAGGAGCAGTAAGGTGAAAGCTGCGCCGGGCGAGTTGCCGTGGTCAAACATCATCCCAAGTTGGCTCATCGTTAACATGGGCGTCGCGTACACAAAGACCGATACCGCCGACATCTTCAGTGGTGCCAGTGGATCCATTTGTTCGACTTCGGCCTGCAGGGCTCCGTGAGGCAGGATGGCGCCGAGCAGGAAAAGGCCTGCTGCGGCGATCAAGGCGAGGATGCCCGTTGGACCAGCGAGTTCGCGAGTCATGTACACCACGCACGCAGCAATACGTTTCAGCCCGAAGATGACTCGATCGTCAGCGTCGGTTTCGTTCTTCGTTTCAGTTCGCCTGGCAAAGCGGTCCCAAACAGCGCCTAGAATAGTAACGACGGCGAGCGAACCAAGGGCGAAGCCGATAATCACCATCGGACGCGAAAGCGTCAGCCCGTACAGCAAAGACAGTGGATTAAACAAAGGGGCCGATAAGGCGAAGGCGGTGATCGCTCCGGGGCGAATGCCTTGTTTGCGCATTTCACGGATGATCGGAATGACGCCGATGGAACAAACCGGTAGCAGCATGCCGACCAACCATGATTGCGGCAGCGAGCGAAGTGAATCTCCGCCAAACAGCTTCTGCATGCCTTCGGTTCGCAAGTAGTATCGGAAGACTGAGGCGATGAAGAGTCCAACGATTAGCGTTGGGGCCGCAGCCATCAATCCGGCGAGCGCTCGGATCAATCCACCGGCAATCATGATGTCCATGGGATTTCTCGACTAGGTTGAAGACGCTCGGTGCGTCGGTTTGTTGGGTGATGATTCGGAGCTGAGTTGTAAGCTGAAAGCTAGTTTGGGGGAGTGCTTTTGCGCTACTTTCGCGGAGCGACAGGCGACTATGTGCGGAGGAAGGGCACCTAAATTTTGGTGTCGGGGGGTAGTTTTGCGTGAGCTTCTTCCAGGAGCTTGGCGAGTTTTTTCAGATCTCCGGACAAGTCTGCTGCGGTAACGTCGCCGCTTTGCAAGTGCTTGCGAATCACTTCGCTCATCTCATACACGGGTACCCAGTCCACTTCGGGCAAATCCGTGTCGGCAGCAACCTCAGGCGCCCACTCGACCAAGTCCCGCAATTCTTC
>CAYPLE010000049.1:0-5708 GCA_964411445.1 uncultured Pirellulaceae bacterium | reverse complement strand
CGCTAAGTAGCTCGACGCGCTGCATGATGAACTCAGCCGCCTCAGCCATGTCACTGGGCCAGTGCTCAGGAGCGTCATGTTCGTGTTCATGAAGCGACTCTTTTTCTTGGCCGCATCCGGCAAGTACACAGGCCGCCAGGAGGAAGAACAACTTGATGTGGGGGTAAGGTGTGTTGCACATGATTGATGTCTTGAGGCGTTGAGTTGAAGTTGTTCGCTCTGCGAGAAAAATGTGAAAAGTGGTGCGTTAGGCGGGTACCGTGACGGATGCGAGCAAGTCGTTGATGACGGTTGCTTCTTCGCGAACACGCGTCACGAGACGTACGCTTAAAACAGGTAACGCGACGTCTTGAATGTCGTCCGGCGTTACAAAATCCCGCCCCTTGAGCACCGCCCAAGCGCGAGCCATCTGTTGCCAGATCAGCATGCCTCTGGGGCTCACACCCAGCGCGATGTCGTCGTGATTCCGCGATGCTTCGCAGAGTGAGACGAGGTACCGTTGGATTTCTTCAGCGACGCGGCATTGATCAACGCTTTGCTGCGCTACCCCAAGTGCTCCTTCGCCAAGTGCATCGGGCTGGTCGGAGACTCTTTGGGAGCGATTGAGGATAGCAAGTTGAGCTTCGCTGTCGGGGTAGCCAATCGCAAGCTTGATTGCAAAGCGGTCCAACTGTGCCTCGGGCAGCGGGTAAGCGCCGTGGCTGTCGATGGGGTTCTGAGTTGCGATGACGAAGAAGGTGTCGGAAAGCTGTCGCGCGGAACCGTCGATCGTTACTTGCCGTTCGGCCATCGCCTCGAAAAGCGCACTTTGAGTTCTCGGGGTTGTTCTGTTGATTTCGTCGGCCAGTAGAATGTCCGCGAAAACGGGGCCCGGATGAAACTCGAACTCACGCGTTTTCTGGTTGAACAGGTTGAAACCGGTAACGTCGGTCGGAAGCAAGTCCGGCGTGCATTGAATGCGGGAAAATTGTGCGCCGAAGCAATCCGCGATCGCTTTGGCGAGCGTCGTTTTCCCGAGCCCCGGAAGGTCGTCTAGCAACAGGTGACCGCCGGCCAACAAACATGCGATGACCAGCTCGATGCGATCGGATTTGCCCAATAGAACTTGATTCAGTCGTCCTCGCAGTGCCGAAACTACGGCGCCCGAGTCGCTTGCATTCATCGTGCTGTTCATGGTGTAAATTTGCTGCTTGAGTTATCTGTATCTGCTGAAACGAAGTTGCAGTTGATATGACCCTACGGTGGGCGTCCCTACGCGCTAGCTCGCTTGAATTCGCGGGGCTTGCTTTCTCGGCTTCTTCACCGATCGAATGATGCTGGGCATCGCGGAAAGGCTGGCCTGGACTGCTGCACCAGCTCCTTCTGCGCCGAAACGCTGGGCTTCATAGGTGTCGAAAAACGCTGTAGCAACGGCTTGTTGTGTTTCGTTCAATCCCCAATTTTGACTGTGCAGTCGCCGACGCGGTGTGACACTGGCCGGCCGTTTCGCACCGATGAGTGACCAGCGAAGGTCGAGAAGCGTGCGAAGCGATGCTAGCCGGCGTTTTTGCGGCAGCAAGCGAATCAGCGGTGCAAGGCATAGAAGCATGGCATTGAAAAACCAGCCTCGCAGCGCGATGATCGCGATGGATGCAACGGCCACGACTGCAATATTGCGAACGACACGTGGCCAATTACGACTCACCCAGAACATCCACGTGCTGCGAATCGGTGGCTCTCGAAAGCCGGGGGTTGGCTCAAACGGAACCCAATAGCCGTGTCCGGAATTGACTTCGATCCAGCAGTGGGCATCACTGGGCAGGATTGCGGTTGCACGTTGACTTCGGTCGAAGTGATCGGGATTGACGTAAAAACCAGTGACTAGGCGAGTCTCATAGCCGAAGTGGTCGAGCATCAAAGCCGCCGTCGTGGCGAACAGGTAGCTTGGCCCGCTGCGATCTTTCAGGAAACTCGCCAGTGCTCCTTGATCAATGCGCTCGTTCGGGGGCTGGAGCTTGTTGACAGTGAAGTCGTTCTTCAAGCCGCGAACAAGCGACTGCACTTGTTCTAAGCCGCGTTCGTGCTGGTCGCCGTAGCGATGGGCGAGCTGCGAAATTTGCGAGTAGCACGTCTTCTCCGCTTGCAAATGCGCGGCGCCTGGTGCGCATGTACGCATATGCTGGTGCAGCTTTTCGGCGTCCAATTGACTGTTTACAAAGCGGACGACGGTGTAGTCCGGGACCGTGTCTCGCCCTGGCATCGATAAGCACCAGTCACCGGTGTAGGCAAAAAAGTCCGCTCGCGTGAGTTCGTCAATTCGCCAGAGTTGCATGCCGAGCGCGACCGGAATGGTGTTGTCGCCATAACGCGTAAACCTGAGCGCTTCAGGAATGCTGGAAGCAAAGGGGCTAAGTGAGCTGTGAATTCGCAGCCCCGGCGGCGCGAACCAAAGATCCTCTTCGATTTGAACCGACGCGGGTTGGAGAGCAAGCTCCCGAGTCTCTTCGCTTGACTTCGATCGCGTCCAGCAGTTGTCTTCGAACAAATCGTATCGCTGGACCGCAAGTCGAATGCCAGCGCGGCCTTCGAAGAACATAAGTGCATCGGAGTGTAGGTCTTCGAGTGGCTGCTGCGGATTCGCCGCTTCGCGTTCGATCGAAAACTCGCTGCCACTGCTACGATTCGCTTCTGAGAATTTCCCTTCAGCACTGCGGATATCGTTGGGGGAAAGTGCTTGAGCCCGTTCGACTTTCTTCTTGCGGATCGGCTCCCCAAACTCATCGCTGAACACATCGAAAAGGCTGGGTTTGGGAGAGTCGAGAAAGAAGTCCGTCTCGACGGGACCAAAGGACGTCGCATGGTTCTTGGCCGCGATCAATGCGTCACCGTTGCCAACGCCGCGTCGAGCTGATTTGTCCTTCTGCGAAGTGCCGCCGCTGGTCGGTGCAACCTCGGCGCGTAACTTGCGAAGCACTGGAACAGAGTCAGAAATTAGCAGGATAGCAACCATGAATGCACCGCAGCCGACACCGAGTGTCGTTAGTCGCGCGACGAGTGAGTTTTGAACTTTGGCGGCGTGCAATGTGCTGACGCCTGCCCAGTGTCGAGAGACCAGCCACCAAAGGCAGACTGCCATCCAAAGATAGACAAACAATGTGATCTCTGGCGAGTCGGCCGTGAATACGGAGAAGAGCGTCAGAAACCCGCTGCAAACGGCGCTTAGGTTTTGAGTCCGTGGTGCTCGGCTGGCAACCGCCAGGGCTGCACCGCCCCAAGCTAGATTGGTGAGCAGCACCATCGCAGCGTCATTGCCGTCGCCGTAGACTCGTGAAAGCTGGTTAACAATCCACGGCATCAGTATAATTGCGGTGGCAAGTAGTGGCGTTGTGATGCCGCTGTGCCGACGATTTCGCAGAGCGATCATCAGGCCGAGCAACCCAGCGCCGACGCAGAATTCGACCACCAGCACGTTCCAGGAGTCGTACTCAATGCGACGCCCGGCGAGGGCAAGCAAGCCGATCGCGGCTAAGGCCATAATGCAAGCACTGCTCGTCGCGTTGTTGTAGTGGCTTCCTGCTTTCTCTTGTCGTCGAACAAACCGGCTGCGCGGGATCGCATCGATGGAAGTGGCCGAATTCTGGTTAGGCTGCTGCAGCGTCAAGGCTCACCTCCTGCAGCAATTTGGCAAGTTGTACGTCGATCGGATGTTCCAGGTCGATTCGTGTCGGTCGCACCGCTCCACCCTGCCGCAGATCACTCGAGCCAAGGTTGCTCGAGCCTAGATTGCCCGCGCCTAGATTACTGGTGACCAAAATGTATCGGGATGCATCCCAGCTAGTTAGGCTTTGGTCGATTCCGATCGCTATCCCGTGCTTGTCGTGCGTACTGTCCGCTGTGGCTTGTGCACTTTGGTGCTCCGGGAGATTCCAGGGCTCGAGCGGGATTTCGGCCAGCTTGTCCCAGGCCGACGCTTTTGCTGATCCACCTTGTCCGAGCAGGCACTTGCGATCATCAATCAACAGCTCAAAGGGCACGTGCCTGGCGACGAAGAAATCGACTAGGCTGGACGCAACGCGAATCCGCCATGCCAAATTCTCGCGGGCATCCCAGTTGCTGCCGGCGCAGCGGTTGGTGTAAAGGCGAACAGCAATCGGACTCCGCTGCGGTCCCCCGCGTTCACACACGATGATCTCATCTTGTCGCGCGGATTGCGTCCAGTGAATGCTGCGGAGCGAGTCGCCGCGTCTAAACTCGCGAACACCAAGGAACTCCCCGTGGTCGCTCGCGCGATTGCCGAATCCTGTTTCGGCAATGGAGCGACCGGACCATTCAAAATCGGCGGTCAGCGGTAGAATCATTGGGCGAACAATCACTTGCGCAACTCTTGAGATTGGCTTGCGAGCGGTGTAGATTCCAAATGGAAACGCACACGCTATCTCTGGGGTGCGGGTTGGATATCGACCGCGGTATTCCGGCTGAACTGGCAGGCGGTACTGGGCGGTTGAAAAGCCAGGCACTCGAGCCAAGCCACATTCTGGCGGGCCGGGCGCAT
This sequence comes from uncultured Pirellulaceae bacterium, assembly GCA_964411445.1. GTDB lineage: Bacteria > Planctomycetota > Planctomycetia > Pirellulales > Pirellulaceae > Aureliella. Next base: position 1,177 of record CAYPLE010000049.1, on the reverse strand, counting down.
TGCCCTGCTCCGTTTCTGCTGCTGCGAAATAGCCTTTGATGGTCAAGCCAATCACGGGAACGGGAAGCGGATTGCGGACGTTGAGCAGGATGTGGGCTTGATCCCCTTCGTGGATTGCATCGCGGTCACATGAAAGGGAGCAACGCATTGCTCGGGTTGCTACCCACGGAAACCCAAGGCCGAGCAAGATAATCGTCGTCAATCCGCCAGCAACACTCCATCCAATCGGACTCAAGAAGGCACCGACCAGAACGCTGGACAAAAGCGCAACGCAGAACCATCCCACGGGCTGTTTGAGCCAGTAGAAGTATACATTTGCGCCGGGGCAAATGTCCGTCGTCAGCATTTGCTGCAGTTTTGATGCAAGGTTTTGCATAGTTCGCGATGAGTAGACTGGTTGTTGTATCCGTAGGGTGGGCGCAACCCACCGTTTGGGCATTCGTAGGTTGGGTGCAACCCACCTAGCTCTTTTGTCCGCAGGGTGAGCGCAACCCACTGTTTTAACCTGCGACTGGCCCAGATCATCTGCTGGGTGCTTTGGGTTGTTCTTCGGTGGGTTTTACCCACCCTACGCAATCGAACTTTCGCAGTATGGGTGCAACCCCACTTCGCTGCTGTATCCGTAGGGTGGGTGCAACCCACCAGCCGAACAACTAGTATCCGTAGGGTGGGTGCAACCGGTGGAACCCACCAGCCGAGCAATTAGACGTTGCGTCCTGAGCCCAAGATTTAGGCCAAAGATGGTGGGCCGCGAGCATCAAAGCCTGCTGGGAAGACAGACTTCGCCGCAGGTGACGTGCAGATAGTTAGAAAGTCAACCGTGCTGCCACAGTCGACCGGGGCCAGCGCAGCAAATGGAACGCCGGCACGCGATGTGTAGAAGGATTGGCAAATGTTACAACTGCCCGAGTCGTGCTCTTGTTCTACCGGAGCGGATTCTCGGGACTCCGGTTCTCCGTCCTGAGTCGGCCCGCATTTGGTAGAGTGCGAGCAGCATGAGCATCCAGTCTCAGTCGATGCCTCGCTTGAAGCGGAATTCTCGCCAACACGAGCGAATGATTGGTGTTGCCCGACGTGCACGAAAGCAACCACGTTGCCTATCAGCAACGCGACTAGCGCGAGCAGCGCTATCAGCTTTCGTTGAGTAACCACGATGGCAAGACCGCAAAATGAGGAT
>CAYPLE010000048.1:33975-43872 GCA_964411445.1 uncultured Pirellulaceae bacterium | reverse complement strand
GCATAGACGTACAGTTTGTAGTTGCCAGGGGCGACGTCGAGCAGTGTCGCCTCAAGATCAACGCACTGGCAGTTGTGATAGATATAGCTTCGGAAGATCTTATTGTCTGTTTTGACCGCCCACTCGCCATCGTGCCGGGTGATTCGCAAGCGAGCCGTACTGCCGCTTGCGTTTGGATGCCGCAGGTAGTCGATCGCTGTGGTGCCAATATCGACAAAGTTCCAGACGTCATTCGGCGCCCCCACCACGCCATCGTAGTGCCCTTGACCGGGATCATAAGCAAACCCAATGTACAGAGAGCCCGCGCTCAAGTAGGCGGACTGCGCCGGTTTTCCCAGACTCGGCACTTCAACCTGTTTCGTACGGACGATGGACTCATCCGCGATCGTTTGAACTCCATCGAGTACATCAAGCATGCACATTGTTAGAATCGTAAATAAGCACATCTGATCAATCTCCTCGTTCGGGCCGCATAGTGTGGAACTTCTTCGAATTCCGTTCAGTCACGTTTGTTTGTCAAGACTTTCGTGAACGTTCGTCCACTCGCAACGGTGGACGTGGGGTAGCTCAATGAGTCGATCTTGCCGTCCCGACCGCTGTGAAATGTAATCAATTCTTTTGCTACATCGCTATCGGCTGCACCATTGAAGTCTCGATCGCCAATCATGTCGAAGACATTATAGTGGTAATGCTGCAGCGTGCCTCGAAATCCAATTGTCTGCCAAGTGAGTGAACCGTTTTCGAGTGTCACAACAAAGTCGCCGTACCCGGGCAGTTCGTAGGTTCCCACAAAGTCGCGAAGCGGGTGACTGGGCAGCGTTTTAGTGACCTTTTCGGGACGTCGCGCTCGTCTGCTTTCTTCGTAAGCTGCGAGGTCTTTCGCCTCGATATTACGAAACACCTCAAATTGATCTTTCGGTGCAATTCTTCTCAGCCGATTGCGTATGTTTGATTCAATCAGTTCTGCCGTTGGACGCGCGTGTAAATTGGTCAGGATGACGTATCCGCATTGTCGCTTCGGGCAAAAGCTGGCTACCGATGTAAAACCTGGTAAACTTCCGGTATGGCGTCCCCACTTTTCTCCATCGATCATCAACACTTGCCACCCCATGCTTTGAAAGCCCTTCGTGGCCGCATAAAAATTCAGTTCCGGCAGGACAACTTCGGGTGTGAACAGCTCTTTCACGTTGCGTTTGGATACAACTTGGTGATCGTCCGTCGAGCCGAAATCGAGATAAAGTTTTAAGAACTGAACCATCTCCTCCACGCAAGAATTCACACCGCCGGCTGGCCCGACGACTTGCCCTGGAAAGAACTCGCGACGAATGATTTTGCCCTCGTAGCGATCGTATGGAAGTGCGTGATCTGAATCCGCCCGCAACTGTTCGACAGAAAAATTGGTTCGCGTCATCTTGAGAGGATTTAGCACTCGTTCTTGAACAAACTCAGCGTACGACTTGCCGCTGATTTTCTCAATCAACTGCCCGGCGATGAAGTAACCGCTGTTGGAGTATTCGTAAGCGGTTCGAAACGATCGAGCAGGTTCAAAGTACCTTAGTTTTCGGTAGGCGATTTCCGGGGACATGTTTTCCTCGGGCCAACCGTTGATGCCATACCAGTGGAAGGGCCCGTAAGGCATTCCCGTTCGATGCGAAAGGCAGTCACGAATCGACAAGTGCTCAGTGGCGTCTGCGTCGAACAGTTGAAATGCTCGCAGATGTTCGCGGACGCGATCGTCCCAGTTGAGTTTTCCCTCATCAACCAGAATAGCCGCCGCCGTTGATGTGAATGGCTTGGTGATTGATGCAATTGGAAATAGAGTTTTGGAGGTCACGGGCAATCGGTTTTCAAGATCGCGATGCCCGTATCCCTTGGACAGAATGATCTGGCCATCGTCAATGATCGCTACTGCAACTCCGGGCACTTGCCAGTGCTTCAAAACGCGGTCGACAAACTCATCGAAGCCACTGAGGCCCACTGGCTGAGCGAATCTCTCAGGCGCAGTTGGCTGTGTTGTCGATCCAACTTGACCGAATTCCGGAACTTGAAATGGACCAAGCAGGATACGTGAGCCGCCGTCCTCCCTCGAGTGGCTCGTCAGAAAAGTCAATAACATAGAATCCCCGATAGTTTCAGTGGACTCTCTTCGACGAATTTTGAAGTCCGCGCCAGCCGCGACGGGCAGCATTTCCAATATCCGGTCCACCCCGATGTTCTGCCGCAACCAAGCGGTCTCGTTGCGGTTTCGAACAAAGGACTCAACCATGAACCAGTCCGGTGAAATACCTTGAACGAACAGGGTCTTATTGGAGTCGTTGCGAATCGTACACTCCAACCAAAAGTCAACCGCATCCTTGCTGGTTTGTTGCTCCATCGGCGTCGATTCCACGTCGGTGATTTTCCACTGCGCTGAGCATGGGGTTACGGTAAAACAAGTGAGAGCCAAGGCAAGGAAGTAGTTTTTCATAGGAGGCTCGGGAGTCGGTGTGGTGCGCGGAGCAGGTAAGCGGATATCAACTGGGGACAAGCGACTGGGGACAGACGACTGCGGACAAGCGTTGTACAAACGTTATACAAGCTGCTTGACTCACTTTGCAAACTCGCTTCAGGACGAACGATATTATCGAGCCAACTTCACTCGAGCGCGACGGAAACGACAGGCGAACTGTGCAAGAATTTGTAGCGACGGCTCCTTTCTCTGAGAGAATGCAGCTATGGTAGGCGTCAGGAGGACTGCCATAAGTCGCCTAAGGAGCTCGTCGGCGTCACGTCTTCCCACCGTTCAATGAAGCGGCTTGATTGCGGCAGCCGCTCGTATCTCGTTAAGCTATAAAACAGTGCGCGATCGCTAAAACCAAAGCCTGTCGCGTGAAATGAACGAACAGGAACAAACGATCGATGGATAATGCAAAAGTTGCCCTCGTGACCGGAGGCGGTACAGGCGTTGGCCGTGCATGTTGCCTCCGATTTGCTGCCATGGGCTTCGATGTCGTTGTGAATTATTCGCGCAGCAGAGCCGAAGCTAGCGAAACGGTCGACTTGGTTCGGCAGCTCGGCGTTCACTCTACCGCGATTGAATGCGACGTGGGAAGTGATCAAGCCGTCAAAGCGATGTTTGCCGAGGTCGCCAAGCAGTTTGGGCGGCTCGACGTCTTGGTAAACAACGCCGCAATGACGCACTTTGTCCCGCTACCCGACTTGGATTCAATGGAGGAATCAATGTGGGACCGCATCTTGCAAGTCAACTTGAAAGGTGCATTCTTCTGCTCTCGAGCGGCGGCCAGCTTGTTGCGCACCAGTGGTGATGGTGCCATCGTCAACATCAGCTCAGTAGCAGGGCTAACCGGCCGCGGTTCTTGTATTGCTTACGCGGCAAGTAAAGGTGCGTTGAACACGATGACCAAGTCCCTTGCACTAGCTCTTGCTCCCGAGATTCGCGTCAACGCGGTGTTGCCTGGACCGATTGATTCACGCTGGATTCGCGAAGGCAACAACGACTGGGACTTGGCGGAGATGACGCAGTCGTTCCCGATCCCCCGCGCCTCTCAACCAGACGAAATTGCTGATGGCGTGGTTTTCTTCGCCACTGGAACCAAGATGACCACTGGTCAACTCCTCTCCATCGACGGCGGCCAAACCCTATAGCACGACGGCAGTCTCGTAGGGTGGGTAAAACCCACCAAACTACTTTGGCTGGTGTTCTGCTGGTGTTCGGCGGCTGGTGGGTTTCACCCACCCTACGGCTACAGAGCTCCGCTCCAACGCGCTCGTACACTGAGTGCGGTGGCGGAGATTCACCACTGTCGCTCGAAGCGGCATGTCAGGTGCGCAGTCATGCTATGCCACCATCGCACGCCTTCACAAAGGCAACCAGATTTACCGTTTTACATTGCAGGCTGTTGTTATGTAGGGTGGGTAAAACCCACCAAACTATTTCGGCTGGTGGGTGCGGCAGGTGGGCGCGACCGGTGGGTTCCGCTGGTGGGTTTCACCCACCCTACAGCAAGGCAATGGGGACCCAGGAACTTTCATCTGTCGTGCACTACCTATCGCGACTTTGGCGCGGCAATCTGCTGGGGATCGACGAAGACGGCTGCACTAGCCATTTGGTTGGTCTATAATCCGCTGCAGAGGGGGCAGGATGGAGATTTGGTGGTGTAGATGCATTGCCTCCCGAGTGCGGGAAAATTCATGCGTAGCATGCTCTTTGCTATAAAAATTGTTGCTTGGTTGATGGTCGCCACCGGATTGCTAGGAGTCTGCGAAGGGGGGGCCGCCTGCGCAGTTGGGGCCGCCTACGGCGATGGGGCAGGCCCGACACAGGCTGCCGCTCAAGAGGATGCGCAGCCATCAAATGATCAGTCTGTCGAATCGCCGATCGAATCGCCGGTCGAAGAGAACTCGGTAGTAACCTACGACTTTCGGACGCCGCATATCTCGCGTTGGTTGACGCTCGGGCCAATTGCCGCGTCGGATATTCCGGACGATCCAGCTACTTTGGTGGCGGAGGCGTCGATCGGTGGGACACGTGAGTTCTTGGATTCTGGCGAACAAACCTGGAAGGTCTGGGAATCGCAAAATGGCCGCGATGTCTCGCTGCTCGAGTACTGCCGCGAGGCGGGAAGGACCGTCAAAGGAGCCGTCTGTTACACGTGCGTCAAACTCGAGGCCGGGGCGGGCAACCTGACGAGCGAAAAGCGGGCATTCCGCTACTCAACCAATGACGCCGTGCGAGCTTGGGTGATCGACGAAGATGGTAGTTCGGAACAGTTGCAAACAAAGCGTTTCACCATCGACTTTTCTCAGCACCGTCAAAGGTACTTACTTTTAGAAGTCAGCGCGCAGACCGACTTGTACTATTTCGAAGTCGAATGCGGGCGCACTTGGCGAGGACAAGTAACTTACCCGGACGGTGTGACGCCGAATCCTAATGTTATTGTCGATCTATTCTCAAGCAACGGCCAACAACTCAACTCCGCCAAGAGCGACCCTAATGGGAACGTAGTACTTTCGCCCGTCCCCTACAGCGGCGAGTTGACCTTACGTGCTGCTGGCCGCGAAACGAAGCCCAAATGGTTACTTGACGAAGACACGAACCAGCGTTCATTCCGCATAAAAGCCGCCCGGCCACCTGGGCTGGTAGTGACCGAGTTTGCAAACGCCTCGCGCATCTTGGCCATGCCTGTCATCGCGATTTCGCACGACGATCGGACGGGGCACATCCGATTCTTACAAGAAGGAGCGAGGGATCGAATTCAGGTCATCGTCGGCAAGAACGTTTACACACACCCTTTCACCGAACAACTGCCCAATTTGCAGATTGTCGATTTCTGCTTTACCGATGACGGAACGCTTTATCTGCAAGTCGACGATTTCGGCCTGCTGTGTATCAACGAATCGCGGCGAGTCCAGTACTTTGGCAGAGAGCGTCTGGAGGGATTCACACAGGTGACGTCGCCCGATGGAAAAATCTTCACCGGCGGCGATCTGTTGCGGTCAAGCGGCGACGCTGCTTGGATATCGATGCACCGCAGCGTTAAACCGAACTCAAGCGAACAAGACACGGAGGCGGTCGAGAGCCTCGTTTGCAAGCTGCAGGGGCCCAGCGCCGACTACGATGTTGTGCTTCGGCATCCAGGTGTTCTAGGAACGTTGTACGCTGACCGAGCTGGCATCGCGTTCTCTGACCGCGGGCGTTTGCTGCAATATGCCCGCGACGGAACCAAGACCGGCGACTCACTGAGCCCGTTTACGCTCTTGCGGTCTTGCACTCGCGGGCCAAGTGGGAAGCTATGGGTCGCCAGCGAGGATGGCTTGGCAACTCTGCAGGAAGACGGAACCTGGAAAACTGTCGCCCAAGTGCAAAGGGTTTCGGCCGACGCCAACATCTCCACGTATGTTGACGACAATATTTGGCTCGCCGCTTCTACTGGAACATCGCTCATCGAAGATGGCGTGATCAAGAACTTCTTTTCGATCGACCATACCGCCAGCGCTCCTTGGGGCAACTCTGGCGTCTTGCTTGGAACGGCCGACGGCAGGATCCTTGGGCTAGAGCGAGCATCAAGCCAGCCACTCGATCCCAAGGATGGCGTCGTCAGCGGTCGCAACTGGAAAGTCTCCGCTTCGCCACACGGCGTTGTTCTATCCGGACTCAACATGCGTCCTTGGCGACAGGACTCAAGCGGCAGTTGGCGACGACTGCCGAAGTATGGCACAATCACCGGTTTTCCGATTAGTGAAGATGAGACACTGGCGATCGTCGGCGGGCTGGAAGCGAACTCACCTGAGCTATTCAATGTACCGCCAGTCGTGATTCGCATGACCGCTGACGATGCGGAGCTGATCAAGCTGCCGGTCAGTCAAGGATCGATTGTCGTCAGCGACATCCTGCATACTCGCAACGATCGCCTCCTCATCGGATCGCACTCCGGTTTGTTTGAATACCGCAACGGCGCAGTGCAGCTTGTGCCTCCACAGGAAAAACCATCTGAAATTGTGGTCCACGGATTGTCGGAAGTTGGTGGAGGAGAAATTTGGATCGGGACCGCTGATGGTCGTTTCGGCCAACTAAAAAGCACCGGCATCGACTGGATCCGCTTGCCACAACCCGAAGGCGGATTGCGTCAAGCTCGGCACTTTGCTACCCCCGAGCGTGATTCCCCGACGCTTGGCGACCACTTGCTTGTCGGCACCAATCTTGGCCTCTACCAGTACGATTTGAAGAGCCGCGATTTACAGCTCGTCGACACACCTTTCTCCGCCGAGGCGAATATTCAGGATATTGCCACGTCCCCGCTTGGCGGGCCAATCATGCTGGCTGTCAGAGGCGTCGGCGTCTATTCACTACACAACGGTTTTTGGAGCCAATTGAAACTCGACGACGCAACCGACCTGTCCGACGTCTGGGACATCGAGCATGAACCCAATGGCCGAGTCTGGTTTACGACCAGCCACAGTTTTGTATCGTATCGCCGCGCCGAGCGCAAGCCTTATACGTTCGTGGATTCCATCAAGACCGATGGCGACTGGGTTACGACTAGCCTGAACAACTTGGTGCCCATGAATCGGACCGAACAAGACGTTGTACTACAAGTAAGACTTAGCACTTCACTCCCATCGACGCATGCAGGCTATCGTTATCGCCTGGGTTCTTCCCAGCCTTGGAAAACCATCCTTGGCGACGACAATACGCTCGCGCTAAAACTTGCCCAGTCGGGTGATTACGAACTGCAAGTGCAATCATTTGATCGAGACCACAACCTGTCCGACATCTCGAAGCTGCCGTTAAGTGTCTATCTGCCCGTCTGGCGTTGGCAAATTGTCCGTTGGTCCATCATTGCCGGAGTAGCTCTGGCACTTGTTGCGGCGGCAGTTTCCGTTCTAGGCCTACGACGAGCTCGACGTGCGAAGTTGAATGCCGAAGTAGCCGCACGGGAAGCGGCCGAAACGAGCGCCCGTGAACGCGAAGGCTTGCTGCTACGGGTATGCCACGATTTGAAAAACCCACTTAACGTCGTCTTTGCCTGCACCGAAATGCTCGACAATGGAGAACTGAGCGTCGCCGAAGCATCACCGCTGCTGAACGGATCGGCAGAATCGATGAGCTACCTGTCGCAACAACTGCTCAGCTACTCGCGGCTCCACAACAATAATCAACAGAATACACCTGTGTTCTTACGTTCTTTTATTGCTGATATTAAGCGCGAGTTTAAGCTTGCCAGCAAGAAAACAAGCAGCACTCTCCAAACGAACATCGCCGCCGACATGCCACCGTGGTTGATCTGCGATCCCTACATGCTCAAAGAGATTCTCAGCAATCTCATCGATAACTCTATCAAACACTGTCCCTCTGGCGTCATCCAACTCCGTGCGTTTGTGGACGACGGCCAACCGTCACTGGTGGTCGAGGATACAGGGCCAGGCATTCCACCAGATCAGCTTGAGAAAATCTTCGAAGCGTTTTTCCAAGCTGGTGAGAAAGGCGTCAATCAGCAAGGTGTCGGGCTCGGGCTTGCGATTTGCAAGACATTGACCGAGCGCTTGGGCGGAACCATCACGGCAAGCAACTGTGACACCGGCGGAGCTCGCTTTACCGTCAAGTTCCCCGCTAGTGCCGCTTCAGCCGGAACACAGGAACCAGGAAAGATCCAGCGCTTCGATCAAGCGGCAACACCCGAGTCAGCCACATCGCGGAAGCCCCATTTCACTCTCCGGCAAGCTCGCGGCAGCATCCTTGTCGTCGATGACCTTCCGTTTGTTGGCCACACCCTCACTCGAATTCTCACGCAAGCCGGATGCAACGCGCGATACGCCAGTCCATTTGACGCCATGTCGATTTGCCGCGCTGGCTCGTTTGATGAAGCCTTAGTCGACTTGAACATGCAAGGCCAGGATGGTTTCGAGATCGCCCGCCAGTTGCGCGACCTCTACGGCAACGCCATCCGCATTCACGCCATGAGCGAAAGTGATTACCTCCTCAGCCTCGCTCAAGACTCCGCCCTTTTCGACTCAGCCACTTCCAAGACAACCCTATTCCGCGCGCCGGAAAAGGAAGAGAAGAAAGACCCGTCGCTGTAAAGGCCCAGCAACACCACTCCAGGGCGAATCAGAATTGGGATCCAGGCGATCAGACGTAGTGCGCTCGCTCACGACTTGCCAACCAGGACAGGCGATATCCATGGCGATGCCAACGACCTACTGACCAATGACAACAGTGGCACTAGCGCACCGCCCAGGTGAAGCATAATCGAAGGTCTCCTCGGGCAAGCTGCCCAGACGACTTGCAAAGATAAGTCCTAGCCCAGCGACTCCAACCGTTTTGTTCATGGTGATGACCGAGCATCCAGGGACACCAGAAACACCGTCCCCCAGTCCCATCATGCTAATCGAAGCACCACTAGCGCGAATCACAAGACGTCCCGCCGGCTGGCTTCCGATAACACCAACGCGAATTCGCGATGAATAGGCCTCATATTCGTTCATCACCCGAACGATGCTGACAGGTTCGCTACTAGGCCGTCGAAAATGAGCAACGCACAATTCACACGTCGCTGCATCGCCCCAATCGCAAGAAAAACCACTTGGCAGTGAGGTCGAGTAGTAAACTGCCAGTGTGATGTTGACTTGGTTATTCACCGTACCGCATAGTGTCCAACCTTCGTTGGTTGACAGATTGCTGTGTGTATCCCTTCCAATGGCAATCGCTGCAATGAGCAGGTCACCGATCTCGTAGGTTTCAGGCAGGTCAATTGAAGCAGCCCCTGTTAACAAGCTTCTTTGTTGAACAACATGCGACACGAATTCGTACTGACCATCCTGCGAGAAAGTGCTGTATGGCTTGGCTCTTTTGGTGCTGTCCCACTGCATTCCAAATTGCTGCAGCTCCGATGTAATCGCGACCTGTGCACCGTTGTTCTTAGACAGTCGCAGCGGATGCCCAGCACCAGCCCAACTATAGTCGCGCGTCTCCGACGAGCCATCACTTCCGTGAAGGCTGAGGCTGACGTGGTCCGTCGCCGCACCGGAGACCTCGCTTGCAAGCTGCAAGTCGCGCCGTAGTCGCATGAGTCCACCGTCGGTCAAGTCGTGATGTTCTTCGACGCCACTTGCCAGAGTAGCAGCTCGTGATGCAATCAAAATCGAAGCTGACATCCCGCTGACCAACAATGATGTGATCACCATTGCGATCGTAAGCTCAAGCAACTGAATGCCTCGGGTTTTCATTGTTGTGGTCGCTCGTTGATTCGCAACTAGTACCCCCAAAATTCAGCAAACCGGCTGTAGGTCCAACCTGTGTAGCCACTACCTGAGCTTGAGCTAGAACTGCTACTTGAGCTAGTACTGCTACTTGAGCTAGTACTGCTACTTGAGCTAGTACTGCTACTTGAGCTAGTA
>CAYPLE010000048.1:0-33875 GCA_964411445.1 uncultured Pirellulaceae bacterium | reverse complement strand
ACTGCTACTTGAGCTAGTACTGCTACTTGAGCTAGTACTGCTACTTGAGCTAGTACTGCTACTTGAGCTAGAGCTACCACTTCCGCTACCACTTGCGTAACTGTAACTGTACGAGTAGCTTGAGCTGTCGTTGTTACTCGTATTGGCAGTCGCCGAAGAGGTTGCCACGGATTGTGTTACCTGCGTTGGTGCAGAAGTTGACGTCACCACGGTCGCGACAGCGATCGTGTCTGTGAGCAGATCCAAAGAAACAGAATTATCACCCCCACTGAGCTGGAGAGTTGCTACCTGAAGTAGCTGACCACTCTCGTTCGCCAAGTCACCTTCGTGGTTGATCAGGAGCGTGGACTGCCCATCGAAATCCACGGCACCAAAAGCGACGTCGGTGTTGCCTGCCCCATAGTCGACGACGCCATTTCCGTCACCAACAACACCGGGAAACGGTGGATTGATTTGTATTCGTGCTAAACTGGAATCAAACACGACTTCAGCATTTACACACGAGCCAATACAGTGCTGCCGTAGTTTGTTCAGGTCTCGACGGACATCTGCTTGCACAGAACGGAGATTCGCAGCATCCAGCGAGTTGCACATACGTGGAATCACGACGGCTGCGCTTATCGCCAATATTATCGACACAACCACCAATTCTAGCATCGACACTGCTCTGCGTCGGACAACTACCCCTCGCCGACTCTTGACGCGTCGAATTTGATCATGCCAGCTCTTCAAGTTCTTTGCCCCAAGAGAATTCATGTTGCTACGATGCGCCCGTCACGTTTGGATTACCGTGATTCCGCTGTTTCATCATCGACGCGCGCTAACCGACGCGTCTAATGCTGCCCTATTACGAAACCTAGCTTGCGGACCCAACGCAGTATTTCGGCCTTCGCGGAATTGCGTTAAACCGCAAGTGAATGGGGACCGATTTGGTGGGCCACAGAATTGGCACGCCTCTTGGTAGCAAATCCGGGGCGGGTCAGTTTTCCCACTGCGTGACGACTTAGCGGAGAGTGCCGGCAACTTTTTGACCGCTAAGACCTATTTTCACAGTACTTTTTTTCACAGTACTTTTTGACGGCGTCCATGTCCGATTCGACTGCTTTTGAGACCATGGGCAAGATCATCGGCGTCATCAAATTTGCGAGAAAATTGTGAGGACGCGCGTCCATGCTCATTGTCAGTTCCACTTGTTCGTCGACCACCCTTACGCAGAACAACGTGTCCCATACCGTGCCGCCCATATCCGAGACGATGCGGACACGCTCATTGTCGTTCAACTCCGTAACTTCCAATTCAGCCTTCGCTTCGCGTCCGTTCATTTGCCGCGTCTCAACAAAACGCGTCCCTACACCTGAGTGGCTCGCGCTCAAGAATTCGATGTGCTGTATTCCGGGGACTGCAGCCTTAAAACCGTCTGGACGTGAGATCACATCAAACACAACCGACAGTGGTGCTGCAATCATTCTCACAGTCGAGACATTCTGATCGCAGCCGGGCACGAGCGACATGCCAATGATTCCAAAGACAGGAAACGCGGCAATGCCCGCCAACCACATCCAAACAGGAGACGGTATCGAGACGAGTTGCACAACTGTAGCGAGGCTGAAGATGAACAGAACAATGCACCCCGGCACCATCGATTTCCCCTTAGCAAGCAACCGTGCCACGAACCCCGCAGCCAAACCGCCCATCGCCCAGCTTGCTACCACCGCAACTTTGGCAGCGAAGGGAGCTGCCATGGCGTGCTGGTTCAATTGCTTGGCATCAGCCATATCAATGCCTTCGGGCAGCGGATGAATCCAGCTACCCACCAGTGTCCCGATTGCGACGACTGCGCCACCGGCGAAGAATGCAACGATGAAGGCAAGTATGTTTTTCACGGCAGTCTCCGAGCTTTAGTTGATGCAGGACAACGATTCTACTGGCTAGCGAGCCGCGATTGCACGCCTGCTTTCGACACAGCAAATCGTTTGCGCTGGGCTGAAGAGTTGGACGAGCGGAAAACGCCCTGCTCCTAGGCAACCTTGTCGATGCGAAGATAATATACGCGAGTGTCTCCAGTTTTCGAGCTTCGACCAGCGATTTAGGCATAGCCCGATGAAATTCAACTTCGACAATTCCTATGCACGCCTGCCTGAAGCGTTTTATGCTCGCGTCGAGCCGACGCCCGTTGGGAATCCGTCGATGCTCAAGCTCAATATGCGACTCGCCCAAGAGCTTGGCATCTCAACCGACTCTCCGGAAACAGCGCTCCGCATACTTGCCGGCAACGCGCTGGCCGCAGGATCCGAGCCCATTGCGATGGCCTATTCAGGACATCAATTCGGCGGCTTCTCACCGCAACTCGGCGACGGACGTGCAATCTTGCTAGGCGAAGTCGTCTCTCCAGTTGGTCAACGGTTCGACGTTCAGTTGAAAGGCTCTGGACCGACTCCGTTCTCTCGGCGAGGCGACGGTCGAAGTGCCCTCGGCCCCGTTTTGCGAGAATATATCGTATCCGAAGCCATGGCCTCGATTGGCATACCGACCACCCGAGCGTTGGCGGCAGTCGCGACTGGCGAAACGGTCTACCGAGAATCCCAGGTTCCCGGAGGTGTTTTCACGCGAATCGCTAGCTCACATATTCGCGTGGGAACGTTCCAGTGGTTCGCTGCTCGACAAGACCATGACAACCTGAAGGTTCTTGCCGACTACGTGATCGCTCGCCACTACCCAGACATTGCAGAATCGGAAGCACCCTACGTAGAACTGCTCAAGAGCGTCATCCACAGGCAGGCAAAATTGGTCGCCCACTGGATGCAAGTCGGGTTCATCCACGGGGTCATGAATACGGACAACACAACGATTAGCGGCGAGACGATCGACTATGGACCGTGTGCGTTCATGGATGGCTACGAACCGATGAAGACATTTAGCTCGATTGATCAGCAAGGACGATATGCGTTCGGCAATCAAGCCACGATGGCTCACTGGAATCTTGCCAGACTGGCCGAAACACTTCTCCCCTTGATCGACGACACTCCGGAAAAGGCAATTGAAATTGCCACCGAGACGATTCAAATTTTCCCCTTAGTACACCAAGAGGCGCTCAAGAACCGCTACCTTGCCAAAATTGGAGTCACCAATCCGCGCGAGGGCGACTGGAATCTCGTCGAGTCTCTGCTTTCGACGATGGCATGCTCGAGAGCCGATTTCACGCTAGTGTTTCGCCACTTAACGAGCGTTTTAGAAACCAAGAATGACAGGGACCTAGTAGAACTATTTGCTGAACCTAGCGGAATTTCCGATTGGCTTTCACGCTGGACAAAGCGGCTCGACTCTGAGAACAAAGATGCGGCACTCGCCATGATGAAATCTCACAACCCAGTCTACATACCTCGCAATCATCGGATCGAAGAGGTCATTCAAGCCGCCTATGCTGGCGACTTGGCACCTTTTGAAAAGCTGGCTGATGTCACGCAAGCGCCCTTCAGCCCTAGGGATGCATTCAAAGAATTCGAGGCTGCCCCGGAGCCGGACCAAGTCGTCCAGGCGACCTTCTGCGGCACCTAGCCATGCTCCAAGCCGGTCCGATGTCGACTTGCTAGGAGCCGGCCTCAATCTAACGCGTTTCCAAGCCTGCTGCCCTACGCTGACGATCCAGCAGCGAAGCACCCAAACCGCTCGATGGTGCTGGCTGCAGCATGATCGTTGAATATCCGTCACGATCGCTCTCCCGCAGCAACTCATAGAAAAGCATCGCGTAGGCCTGCACGCTGTCGAGGGCGATGATCCGATCAGCGACGCGTCCAGGGGCAGTACGCTCGAGTTCAGCCTGCTGACCAATGCCCACGAAGACGGTCTTTCCGACAAGTGGCTTTTCTACCCACGAGTCATCGGCCAAAAGTACCGTCGCACGCGGTTGATAATGAGGATGTCGCAGCCCCGGAGAGTTGGGCATGATTCCAGTAAACGCTTGTTGGCGTTCGTCGTGCAAATCACGCACCGACGGGACAACGTCACGCATTTGTTCGATGGTGACACCGCCTGGCCGAAGAATTATGGGCACTTCTGTCGAGCAGTCGACGACCGTTGACTCAATACCAACCGAGCACGCGGCCCCTTTCAACACGGCGTCGATGCGGCCGCCCAGATCGTCAACGACACTTTGCCAAGTCGTGCAACTTGGGCGCCCGCTCAAGTTCGCGCTCGGAGCTGCCACGGGAATCCCAGCAGCAGAGAGCATTTGCTGGGCTAGAGGGTTTGCGGGAATGCGAATTCCAACCGTAGGTAGACCACCGGTGACCGCATCCAGAATGCTAGGCTGCTTTGGCAGAACAACCGTGATTGGGCCTGGAGCGAAGGCTTCTAACAGCATTCGAGCGCTAGTGGTAATCTTGGCGGCTGCGGACTCCAGTTGCTCAATGGCCCCAAGATGAACAATCAGAGGATTATCACTGGGTCGCCCCTTGGCGATGAACAGTCGCCCGACGGCAGCGTGATCGGTTGCATTCACTCCAAGACCATAGACCGTTTCGGTGGGAAACGCGCAGAGCCCACCGCCAGAAATGATGTTGGCCGCGTCAACGGCAGACTCAAGAATTCGCGTTTCCATCGGGTCTAAGACTCTTTCCGAAAGCCCTGAGACGCGTCATAGTGTTCATAGTCGGTCACAAGCCACTGCCCATCTTTTTCTGAGAAAAACACTTTGACGAATCGCGGGACACCGACCTTCTGGCCTTGCGTTTCTACTTCGACAAACGCATTAAACTCGGCGACAACTTTTGCGGGAACCGATGAGTCGCTAACCGTGATCTCCTTAATCCGAGTAACCTTGGCTTGGTAGAACTTGAAGTTTTGAAGCTCTGCCCGCGCACGCTGCTCAAGGGACGCTGCGTCTGGATGAATGTGTGAATAGACTGCATCTAAATCGTTGGCTGCCAATTCCTCCGCGACCTCGTCCAGCAGCCTTGCAACCGCTTCCCGTGTCGTTTCAACCTGAACATTGACAATCGTCAGAATGACCGTCATCGCCAGCGCCGCAACCGCCGTGTAAGCAGCCGTACGATTGCCAGTCTGTGTCCAAAAGTACGACGCAACTGCGACAACGAAACCGCCGCACAGCACCAACCAAATCGGACTTTCGAAGAAGAGTGCACTCATGGTTGATTAGCCGTAGAAAGCCAACGAGGATGTAGTGGAAGCATCTGCGAAACATGCAGAGAAACCTGTCACCGGAGATCTCAAGACTCGATTACTGCAAGTTGCTAACGTATTGTACACCCAAGCATGGCAATGTTTCTAGATTACCTTGTCAGTAGGCAGGCAGATAGCCAGACCACTCCCTGAGAAGCTGCTTTGCAGCGGGAGAGGAGCCACCAGAATTTGGAATTGCAGAAAATAACTCCTCTGTCCCAACCGATCCGAATGCTCGACCGGAGCTGCGGAGCTGATTTCCTAAAATGCAGCCTTGTGTTGCCTTTATCAAAAGGCTCTCCCAGAACTCAACCGACGCAGCAAACTACATCTGGGTGATTTCATCCAGTGCACTACGCAGCCTCTTTAGTGCGCGCAAGTAACGCATACTTGCCGCTGGCTCGGTCAACTTAAGCACTTGGGCAACTTCCTGATTCGATAGCTGTTCAAAATGACGCATGAAAATGATTTCTTGGTCACGATCATCCAGCTTCTCAATGGCTGTCCTCAATTGCTGCGCCAGTTCCTGACGCGTGGCTGCTTCGGCGGGGGTCAATTCTTGGTCGGTGAGCTGTGCCATCAAATCGACCGTCGACTGATCGACCACACCAGCCGACATGGCTTGTTCTCTGTCGATGCTCCGCTTTGCTGATCCGCGGTGTCGGCGGTGAGCATCAATCATGCGGTCTTTGGCGATTTGACGTATCCACAGATGAAACGACATGACTGGATTTTCCAGATAGTCTTTCAGACGGCGATTCGCCTCCACCAGCACATCCTGAACAACATCACTCACATCGACACGTCGGAGAATTTTCTGATCAATCCGCATCGCGACCAGGCGACGTAGCGAGTCACGGTGCCGACCGAACAAGTCATCGATTGCAACCTTGTTACCGTCCTTGGCAGCATTAAGCAACTCTTGCGTTTGATCGCTTTCCGGCCAAATTGATTTATTCATCCCGACGGCTCACTTTGCAAACAACTGGGACATGTCGGCGAACGCCTTGAACTCAAGTGCATTTCCGCTGGGGTCGAGGAAGAACATCGTCGCCTGTTCACCGACCTCTCCTTCAAACCTCACGTACGGCTCAATCACAAACTCGACATTGGCACCTCGAAGCTGCGCGGCAAGCTCTCGCCACTTCTCCATAGAAAGAACGACCCCAAAATGAGGCACAGGCACATGCTTCCCATCCACCGGATTGCCACTGCCACGCCGCGATGCAGGATACTGATCTGAGACATGCACAACAACCTGGTGCCCCATAAAATCGTAGTCGATCCACGTGTCACTGCTACGGCCTTCGTCAAATCCGAGTAGGCCGCCGTAGAACTGGCGTGAAGACTCCAAATCCTTGACTTCGATTGCCAAGTGAAAGGGTGCAATTTGACTCGGGTCTGACAACGGAATTTCCTCTTTCTCGATCTGTAGATTGGAGCGAACTGCCCTTGATTTCGCTGCTTCATTGTAGGGCCGCGGCGAGTGCTCAAGTTGGACCGCCGACTGGCTGCAGTGTACCAAGGATGCCTCTTCCAAGTTGCTCGTGGCAGGCCAGAGCATCCGCAATTGGTGTGGCCAAAGCGGAGACTTTCGAGTCTGCAACCACCAAGATCGTTCCGCTCCAGGGATCCGGTGACCCAGGCAAGAAAATGGCCACCTTGCCATTGGAATGACGCTCAATCTCAAGACCGAGTCGATGATGATCGATGAATTCAACGAGAACTGGCGTAAGCGAATTGTGAAACTCCTTGCCGCCGATATTTCCACTTAGTTGCTCTTTGAAGATCGCGTACCTTGGGAAGAGCATCAAAAGGTACTTCTCGACCAGCGCCGTAAAACGCCGTCCCATGGCGCGTCGAGCCAGTATGCCTGCGATGAAGCAGATGAGAATGACGATGGCGACGCCCGATAAAAACAACAGCGCGTAGCCAAGTGGCGATTGCTGCGGCAAATAGGGCTGGGCGATAGAAGCTACCGACCAAATGACACTTGCAACCTGGCCCAGCAATACTCCGACAACC
Source organism: uncultured Pirellulaceae bacterium (assembly GCA_964411445.1). Lineage (GTDB taxonomy): Bacteria > Planctomycetota > Planctomycetia > Pirellulales > Pirellulaceae > Aureliella. Next base: position 26,672 of record CAYPLE010000048.1, on the reverse strand, counting down.
GTCAAAGGTAGAAGAAAGAAGATTCCACCGATTGCCGTTGTTCGGAGGAATCGCCATGTTCGTGACGCGTGCTTCTGTATCATGAAATCACTTTTCTGAATGAATTGGAACCAATCCGCAACTTGGAATAACAGTCGGCGGGACGATCGCTCCCTGCCTCGCGGGCGTTCTTACCGCCACACCAGCCTAGGCCCAACTTGGACGTTCATTAGGCGACGATCACGATTGACTCTTTGTATCGGAATGGCCCTGCCAGCAACAAAATCGATGCGTTCCAACCAGGTAGGTTGGCTCAATACGCTGTTCATCGGTCAGTTGACGAAGGTAAAGATAACAAGTTGCCTCAGTTGAGTCGGCTTCATCGACAACTTGGCCGTTCGGATCCAGGACATACACCTGCGTTTGGACACGCTGGTACCAATCTTCCTCATCAAGCAGGTTGGTACCCTCAAGTTCATCAAGCGCTGAGACGACTTGCCTTGCAGCCTTCAATGGGTAGGTCCACAATTCACCAAGCACGCGATCGTCACCGCGAATCATAGCCGGATAGTCCACTAAATCGTACAAGCGACCAAATGTCCACGCGGCCCGGATGCTGATCGGCGGCGAGGGCCACCAATGCTGGTTTCGAAAACCTTGTTTCAGCGTTCCATAGACGAAGAAACCGACCGTCGCTTCGCACAAGTCTGGCGTACCCGCAATTGGCTTATCCATGACACTGTTGCTCCTATTCAGCTAAGTCACTGGCAGCGTAGGCAGTTCACTTGTGGAATTCACTTGTGCACCGTCTGCGTCCGGCTTCAGGAGTTTTACCACGCGCCTTGGGTGCGAGCCAATTTCTACTGCAGGGGCGCGGCACGCTCGCGCGAAAGGGAATATAATTCGGAATGTCGGAAAATGCGTGACTTGCGAAATTCGATCTCGCTTTGTCAAAATCGAACGGATGCACATTGAACACGAAGCACGCCCACGAGAACGTAGCTAACGATACTTTCCAAGGTCAAGTGGATGAATAAATACGATTCGTTATGCGACGAATTTTACGTAAATATGCACCTGTGCACCGAGATGGATCTCCCGCAAAACCGAGAGGCCGTTCTGCACTTCTTCGAACAGATTCAAAAACGCTTTCCCAAGATGGCAAATTTTTTCTCGCGTGATCGAGGAGAATTCTGCTTGGAGGAAGAGAAAGAAAATGGACGAAGCCGATGGGTTTCGACTGAACTGCGGCGCTTGTGCAGCGGCAACATCAACCCCGACCAAATATCCGATGCAATCGACCAACACCAAACCGTATTGGGGCTGATTCCCTACGAACTTTCGATTAGCCACTTGGATTGCGAATCGCTCAATTTGACTGTTGGCTTTGATTTCAATTATCGCGGCAACCACAACGAACTGTTGGCCGAGGCATTCGGCATGCTGCAACCGTTGGAGAAGCTGGTAGAGCATGCTGGGGGTAAGGCGGCGCTGAGCTATGAACCGATGATTCAATTCGCCCTGGAAGAAGACTGTCGCACACAATGCCGCCTCGCGTTTGAGACCCGCACTACTGCTTATCAAGTCAGATCGGGCGAATACTCTGAGGATGTCATCAGCGTTTACTTAACACTCCGTCGCTTCGATAGCCTTGCGTCCACAGAAGAGTTTGGCGAAGAGTTGCAGCGATTGGCTGGCATCTGCGAAAACCTGACAGACAACTATTTGGTCGAGAACATTCTCCGCCCACTTCATCAAACGATCGCGTTGAAATAGAACACGTGACGGCCCCAAGCCATGAATAAGGGCCCTGTAGTGCAAGTGCACCACAGGGCCCTATTAGTTGCTAGGCTTGTCTGAGTTCCTTTTTGAGGAAGCTCAACCGCTTACATATCGATTTCAAATCCCTTGCGACTCTCTCGTGATAGGAACGAGTTCGCTTGGTCGTCGCCCACGATTTCTCGCTTATCAGCATCCCACGATAGTGGCCGCCCAAGACGCATTGCGATGTTGGAGAGATGGCAAATCTCCAGCATTCGGTTGTGCGTCCAAACGTCGGAAATAGGTTGCTTACGAGCCTTGATGCCTTCGATGAAGTTGGCTGTGTGATTTTCGCTCACGGGACCACCGTAGACCTTTTCAATCGAACCTTCGGGCAATGGATTACTTGCAAGATCTTCAACTGGCTTGCCAACAATCTTCCCGCGGTTGACGAAGAATCGCCCCTTTGTGCCTTCGAAGAGAATTCCATTGTCGCCTTCGCTGGTGATGATCATCTCAACATCGTTAGGCATATCGACTTGGATACGGAACTTCGTCGCCGCATTGTACTGATCCGCGACAGTTGGATGTCCATCCTTGTAGTCTACGGGCAACGTGTAATCCAGCGGCGTTACTTTGCTTGGCCCAGTGTCGCTTGCCCCGAGTGCCCAACAAGCGATATCAACGTGGTGCGCGCCCCAGTCGGTTAGCTTGCCGCCGGAGTATTCGTGCCAGTTGCGGAACGAATAGTGAGCGTTGCTGTAAAGCGGAACGCCACCACCGTAACCTTCGCGAAGTTCTGGCAGTGCACGGTAGTCAACCTTCGGAGCAGGCCCGAGCCAGAAGTCCCAATCCAAGCCCTTCGGCACGTCAGTAACTGGAATTACTGGTGATGCAATCATTCCGTTGATTCCGCACGTAACGCGTTTCACAGTGCCGATGCGCCCAGCGTTGACCAGGGCAACAGCTTGTAAAAATCGTTGCTCCGATTCAGTCCGCTGCATCGTTCCTACTTGGAAGACTTTGCCCGTTTCCTTGACAACTTTTTCGATCAGCTTGCCTTCGGCAATGGTCAGCGTCAGAGGCTTTTCGCAGTAGACATCCTTGCCGGCATACATCGCTTCGACGGCAATCTTCGTATGCCAGTGATCTGGCGTAGCGATCATAACCGCGTCAATATCCTTGCGCTCCAGAACCTTGCGATAATCCGCGTATGCATCTGGCTTCTTGTCCTGCTTTTCGGCCGTCTTTTCGACGTTCGCCCCCAGGACGTTTTCATCGACGTCCGCCAAAGCAGCGAAGTCCGCAAACTTGAAGGACTTGTTGGTAATCGTCCAGCCTTGATTTCGCAGTCCGATCGTTGCGAAGACGGGACGCTCCAGTGCAGAGCGATATCCGAGCGCACGGTCCGCGCGAGTCGCCAGAAACGCGGCGGCTCCGGTCGCTGAAACACTCTTCACAAATCCGCGGCGTGACTGATTCGATTTGGTCATACAATTGGTCCTATTTGAAGTAAGTCTGATAGTGCATAAATGAGTCTGAAGGCAAACGAGGTCGATCGTCACCTGGGCTGACATGGTAAACGCCTGGATCGCCGCAAATCACGGCTGGCAACCACCCGCACAGACTGCTGGCTGGCGTCGAGCAGTTCGGCGCTCTAGGCAGCAGACAAGCTAGCCAACGGTCTGAATTGTCAAAAAAATCGCCCGCTTTGAATGGGAAGATGCTCAATTCGCGTCAGGCGCCGCAACCACGGTAGCGTTCTACAAGACCGCAGCATCGCCTCCTAGGGGGCATTTCGCAACCACAATTTCAAGGAGCCATATTATACGATTCCCCGCAGGTTGCTAGTTCACAAGATAAGTCTGCATTGACGCGGCATCGATCCGAAATATAGTCCATCCTTTAACGATGCTCCAAGCGGCGTTAAGCATGCAAAGTCCAGCCGGAATGGCTGAGAATCTTCCTTCCGCAACGCAGAGCACGCACGGAAGCCAGCGAAAGCATCACGCTTGTCGCTTGCCCAGCTAAGAATCTCGAAGACAAGAATACTCAAAGAACTGGAAGTCTCTGGCAGACTATGTTGAATTTCTTTCGTAATCAGTCCGCAACCATCAAGAATGACGTCCTTTCTGGATTAACTGTTGCACTCGCCCTAGTCCCCGAAGCGATCGCTTTTGCCTTCGTGGCAGGGGTCACGCCGCTCATCGGACTTTACTCAGCCTTCATCATTGGACTCGTCACTGCCATTTGTGGCGGTCGCCCAGGGATGATCTCCGGTGCAACTGGCGCAATGGCTGTTGTCGTCGTCGCTCTGGTCCTTGAGTACGGCGTCGAGTACCTATTTCCGACCGTCATCCTATGTGGAATTCTGCAGACGATCATCGGACTCGCCCGGCTCGGCAAGTTAATTCGCATGGTGCCGCACCCGGTGATGCTCGGATTCGTAAACGGCTTGGCAGTTGTCATCGGGCTTGCTCAACTTGCTAGTTTCAAAACACTCTCCAGCGGCGGGGAACTGACTTTCCTTTCTGGCCTTCCACTTGCAATCATGCTCGGCTTGGTCGCGTTGACCATGCTGATCATCTGGGGGCTACCAAAGATAACCACGGCCGTCCCTGCATCATTGGTCGCCATTCTGGGTGTAAGCTTGCTCTCGGTGGCCATCAACCGAACGTACTCAGGCGAAGGCAGTGAGAACATCGTCGCCACCGTTGGTGACATGCTCGCCACCAATTCGAAGGCGAGTGACATCAAGAAGATTCGTGACCAATATGGCTTGGCCTCCGCCAGCAGCCATAGCACTGAGCACAAATCCACGCTCACGCAAGTGAAGCTCGACGCACGATCCGAAGCCGAACTAGCCGCTGATCAAGCGGAAGCTGAAGAGAAGATTGCTTCGGTCATTACATCGCCTGCATCTGAAGGCGGCATCAAAGGCGGACTGCCAAGACTATTCTTCTTAGACTTCAAAATTGTACCACTCAATTTTGAGACTCTGCGAATCATCTTCCCCTTTGCCATTATCTTGTGCGGCGTCGGTTTGATCGAATCCCTGATGACGCTAACTCTAATCGATGAGATTACCGAGACTCGTGGTCGCGGCAATCGCGAATGCATCGGCCAAGGTGCAGCCAATATCCTGTGTGGACTATTCGGTGGCATGGGCGGTTGTGCGATGATTGGCCAGTCGTTGATCAATGTCAACTCCGGAGGGCGAGGACGATTGTCCGGAATTGTCGCCTCCGTTTCGTTGCTTTTATTTGTTCTGTTCCTGTCACCCTATATTGAACAGATTCCGATGGCTGCGTTGGTTGGCGTCATGTTCATGGTAGTCGTCGGAACGTTCGAATGGGCTTCCCTGAAAATGTTCAACCGCATGCCTCGAAGTGACGTTTTCGTGATGGTCTTTGTGACCTTATACACAGTCTTCATGCACGATTTGGCGTCTGCTGTTATTTTGGGGGTGGTCGTCGCGGCCCTCGTATTCGCTTGGCAACACGCAACCCACATGGGCGCGGACATCAAGCACAATGAATTTGGCAGCAAAATTTACCAACTTCACGGCCCACTGTTCTTCGCATCCGTGTCCTCGTTCAAGGACATGTTCAATGTCAGTGAAGACCCGGACGACGTCGTCATCGACTTCTACTACACGCGAGTTTACGACCAATCCGGCTTGGAGGCGATCAACTCGCTGGCTGAGAAGTACGAAGCTGCGGGCAAGCGATTGCACCTTACGCACTTGAGCGAGGAGTGCCGTAATCTGCTGGACCGAGCAGGCGACTTCGTGGAGATCAACGTTTCTGAAGATCCACAATATCATGTCGCCGCAGACCGCCTGGCCTAGAAATTGCCGCGAGTCGTTTCACGTTGCATCTGCAAACTATGCGATTGCCGGATCGTTTCGCCGGTGAATAAGCGTGTAAACGGCGGGCACCAGAATGAGTGTCAGTAGCGTGGATACGACCAATCCGCCCAGCAGTGCACGCGCGAGCGGCAACATGGCTTCATTGCCGGGCGCGAATTGAAAAGAAAATGGCAACATCGACGCAACCAACGTCAATGATGTCATCAAGATCGGTCGCAATCGCACCTGTGCAGCGGAAAGCGCCGCATCCTTCGACGAAGCACCTTCAGCGCGACGTCGGTTTGCAAACTCGACCAACAAAATGGAGTTGTTCACAACGACGCCAATCATCATCAGCGTTCCCATCAACGATTGAATGTTGATGGTCGTATTGGTCGCGACCAGTACCAGCACAACACCACTGAGCCCAAGCGGAACCGCCAACATGATGATCAACGGATCCACGAACGACCGAAACTGAGCCATCAGTACCAAGTAAACGAGCAAAGCGGCGACAGCCAAGCCAATGCCAAGCAGACTCATCCCCGACCGCATCTTTTCGACCGGACCTCGCAAAGTGGTCGCAACTCCGCTACCAAAGTCAACATCTTTAAGTGCCGTTTCGATATCCGCAGCAACGCTGCCGAGGTCGCGTCCCACGACGTTGACGTGCACGTCGTTCACCCGTGAAATATTGTAGTGAGCAATTTCGCCAGGAATGTTGACACGTTTGACCGTCGCAATGTTTGACAGCGGAATGGTCACTGGACCATCGATCGTGTCCAGCGAGATCGGCATATTCTGAATTTCCTCCAGCGACTCAAACTTGTTGTCTTCGTACTGGACACCCATGAAGAAATCGACGCCCGTCTTCGGATCGATCCAAATCGTGGGTGAATATCCTACACTTGAACCCAGAGCCGTCAGAATCGTTTTAGCAACGTCCTCCTGATTGACTCCCAAGTACTTAGCTCTCGTTCGATCGACTTGCACATCATATTGTGGGTAATCGAGCGACTGTGCAATCTGAACGTCGGCCGTCCCAGGAATGGCTTCCACGATGTCGACGATCTTCTCAGCCGCATCTCGGCAGGCTCCAATCGTGCCGGCGGAAACCTGGACGCTGATGGGCGTCGGCACACCCTCGTTGAGTGCCATGTTGACGATGCCACCGGAAACGAACAAAAACTGCTCCAACGGATACTCGTCAGCCAACATGCTGCGTAGATCATCAATGTAGGAGCTCGTCGCAGTCGATCGACCGGTCTGCTTCAGGTTCACAATAATGTAAGCTGTGTCTGGCCCAGAATTCGAGCTCAAAACGGTGGAGAACCCCGCTCCTTTGCCAACTGGTAGTCCGATATTTGAGATGAGCGTGTCAATTCGCTCTTCGGGAATGACTTCTTTGATCGTATTTTCGATTCGGGCAACCAACTTCTCGGTATCTTCGAGCTTGGTTCCAGGTAAAGTCTTAAGCCGAATTTCAAACGTGCCAGCGTCAACGTTTGGGAACAACTCGCTTCCAAGTTGAGGTACAAGCAGAAAGACTGCTGCGGCACAAGTAACGACAACACCAGTGGCGGCTGCAGGGGAGGCAAGCGCACGATCCAAAATGCTTCCGTACAAACCTTTGGGGCTTTCATCAGCCGGCAAGTCTTCTGTGGCCTGCCCGATGACTCTTGTACGGACAAAAGTCGCACAAAATGCAGGTACAACTGTCAACGCCAAGATGTACGATGCGGCAATCGTGAATGTCGCAGCGAGAGAGAGCGGCAAGAACAAATACTTGATCATGCCAGTCAGAAATACGGCGGGCAGAAAAACGGCCAGCGTCGTGATCGTTCCCGCAAGAATCGCGCCCGACACCTCCGTCGTTCCATCTTGAGCGGCTTGCATGGCTGACTTACCCATCCGACCGTGACGGATGATATTCTCCACCACAACTATCCCGGCATCGACGACCGTTCCAATCGCTAGTGCAATTCCACCCAACGTCATGACGTTGATGGTTTGCCCGGTAAATGCGAAACCAAGAGCCCCAATGAGGATCGCAAACAGGATCGTTGCAACAATGATCACTGTCGGCAGAACACGCCGCAGAAACACAAGAACAACGATTCCAACAAGTAGTGCGCCAAGGCCAACTTGTGCAACCAGGCTACTCATTGCATTGCGGATGAAACTCGATTGGTCCGACACCAAGGTGACTTCTGTCGCTTGAGGAATATCCTCCCGCTCCTTCATCTTGGGTATCTCGGTCTTGATTCCCTCGTAGATTCGATCCACGACAGCGATTGTGTTTTCGCCAGGTTCGCGCAGCAAGGGACAATAGACGCTTCGGCTGCCATTGACTCGAACGATGTTGTACTGAAGTGCAGCATCATCGACGACGCGCGCGACATCACGGATAAAGATGGGTTGCCCGTCACGTACGTCGATCGGAATGTTTTCAATCTGGGCTGTATCGGGCAGGGTGTTGAGCGGGTGAATTTGGTAGTCGGTATCGCCAATTTCTGCGGTCCCTGACGCGAGCACCAAATTCGATTTCTTCAAGGCGTCCACCACGCTCGTCGTACTGATGTGCAACGCTTGGAGTTTGGCTGGATCCACGTACACCATCATTTGGCGGAATTTGCCGCCGAAGGGGTGGGGGATCTGCACGCCTTTCAGTCCTCCCATTTTGTTCCGAACTGCGTAGTAACCGATGGTGTACAACTGGGATTCACTTAGACCTTCACCGGAGATTGCGGCCAGCACGACAGGCAGGTTGGCTGGTTCACTTCGCAGCGTGAATGGCCATTCAATGCCGGGTGGCAAGTGGAACATGTCACTTGCTTCCAAGTTGACGATGTCATTCATCGCCGAGCTGGCGTCGGCTCCTGGTTGAAAGAAGATTTTTATGATCGCCGCACCTGGAACGGTCCTGGATTCCTGGTGTTCAATTTTCCCAGCCAGTGTTAGCGCGCGTTCGACCCGAGACGTCACCGATTTTTCCATATCCATGGTCGGCAAACCTGGATACGAAAAGAAGCTGACCACAACCGGCTTCTTGAAATCGGGCAAGATGTCGATCGTAATGCCAGGAATGACGGCCGCGCCAAGGACGCAAAGAGCAACGACGGCGGCGAGTACGGCAAAGCGATTTTTGAGCGAGAAACGCGTAAGACTCATGTTGCTTCGTCAGATTGTTGAGTTGATTTCAGATTTCCGGAGCGACCTGCCAGGGCTAGTCAGTTCTAACGCAGCGGTCGGACTTCCTGTCCGTCGACAAATCGCTTCAGGTGTTGCCCGACGACTCGATCACCAGGACTTAGACCAGCCACGATTTCGATTCGGCTGCCATTGTCTTGGCCTGTCTGCACATCCACCACTTGCACTTGATTGCTCTCATCGACAACGTAAACGTAAGAACGTCCAGATTCATCGAACCGAACGGCACGCGAGGGCAGCATGGTCGCTACGGCTTTGGTACCCAGGCGAATGGTGGCTTCACCAAACATTCCAGGCAGCAATTTGCCATCAGCGTTTTCAACTTCAGCTTCCACGATCATCGTCCGCGTACTCGGATCGAGACTGCCCGCGCGACGTGTTACCGTTGCCATCATGGGTGCTTCGTCGGTGAATGAAGGGAAGCGCAGTTCCACTTGGTCACCTGGTTGTACAAAGGGGGCGCAGATCTCTGGCACTGGAATTCGGACTCGCAGTTTGTCTACCTGGCTCAGCGTGAAGAGCGAGTGCTCGCTAGACAAATCTCCGTCAACCAGCTCTCCGAATTCAACATCCCGCTTAGAAACAACCCCAGACATCGGAGCCTTCACATTGGTGTAGGCTAGCATGACTTCTGCCTGCTCCAACTGGCGTACAGCGACTTCTACTGAGGCCGTAGCCGACTGCACGGCTGCTTCACGCGATGCCTTCTCTGCTCGAGCGACTGCAACTTCCGCTTTCATCGACTCAGCAGCAGACTGGATCGCCTGCTTTGCCGCTGCCGCCGCGTCACGTTTTTTGGTCACCTCATCAAGCAAGCGTGGTTGTAACGAACCGCGGCTAACAAGATCCTCCGTGCGCGAGAACTCAGCTTGTGCCGCAGTCAGCGAGGCTTGTGAGCTATCCAATTCCGAAAATGCTTGATCCAATTGCGCTTCCGCAGACTGCAAACTTGCATCGGCCAAGTCAACTTCGGCCATCGCAATCTGCTCCTGGGCATTTAGCAGTTTTACGCGAGCCCGCAGAACTTCAACTTCTTTCTCCAGCTCGGGCGCATGCAGCTTGACCAGTGCGTCACCTGCAGCGACGACGTCCCCAATGTCCGCCGTTAGCTCCTTGACGTACCCGGCAACTTTGGCGCGAATCTGCGTTTCAAAATAAGCGTGAACCGTTGCTGGCTGCGTTGTGGTTCGCTGAAGCTGCTCCTGCTGCGCTACAACGAGCTTTACCGGAACAGCTTTCTCAGCAACTGACTTGTCAACGATCTTTGGTGGCGTGCAACCCAGAGTTGCCAACAGACAAGATCCGCTGAGCAGGTAGGAGGCTGAGGGATTCCACTTTTTCATAGGAGATCTCAGAGGTCGAATGTATTGCTTTAGTTGTACATGTTGCATGGAGCCGCGAGCTCGTCGGCAACGACACTCAAAGTAGATCGCAGCCACCGTGAAGCAGCCACCGTGCAGTTGTGTCGTCGATGAGGCGCAATCGCTGTAAGCCGCAGAGCCGTTGCAATCCGCATTGCTTCGCGGACCGCAAGCAACAGTTTAGTTCGTATCACTCGCATTATCCCTGGCCATCAATGCGATTCTGAGCATTTCGTCCGCCACAGCTATGATTATCGCTACGGACGATCGCCGAAGACAATCGAGCACGATCGATCCAGTCGGATCAATGCGTGCATTTGTCGCCATCTGATGCTGGCGACCCGTACGTGCGAATTCTGATTGCAGCCACCGATCGCGGACGACTGCGAAGGAGACGGCAGGATGCCGAAACTGGACAAACGACTATTTCTACTGACGCTACTCGGAACCACGGGGCTCGCCGCAGCGGGGTGCTCGGGCAGTCGCGAGACGCATCAGTGGGACTCCGGTCTTTGGTACCGCTCCAGCTCACATGCTTCGGTTCGCCCAAGCAATGATCCGGCACAAGTGCACGCCCAATCTGTGGCCGCGACGATCGCGAAAGCCCAGCAACCGGCGACGGCAACTCCATCAATGACCGACCGTGTCGAAGTCGCTGAAATCAGAACACAGTCGAAAATGTCGGTTACTCCAGTGGGTTTCCAACGCCCTGTGCAGGTCGCAGAACAACCACAACTGCGCACGAAAATGCAAACACACGCACCCGAGCCAGGCCCGGCACATGGCGCAACTTTCCCGCGCGAAGTGACAATTGACGGAATTACTTACGAAGCCAAACAAAGCAATTCTGTGAACTCACCACCTACCGACACATCGCCCAAGCCAAGGCCCGCGTCACGCACCACCATAGCGAATCAAAATTCAAGTCAGCGGGGACTCGTGGCGAATGCTGCGACGTACGCGCGGCCTGCCCGCATCAACAGCGCTTACCAATCTGTGGCTCCGCAGACACCCACGCCAGTGCCGTCGTCGAGCGTCACACCGCAGATGCTGCCGGCATCTCAGCAGTCCATCGTGACACAGTCCATCCCGTTTGCCGATCGCGAACAAAACGTCGTTCCGATGAACTTGCCGTCCGTGTTGGCAGCCATCGATGGCTCACATCCAATCGTCGGTCACGCGCGGTGGCGAGTGCAGCAGGCGCATGCGCAGCTTGCTCAAGCCGAAGTGCTGTGGCTGCCATCAATCCAAGCTGGCTTCAGCTTTCATCGCCATGATGGCAACTACCAAGCCAGCAACGGCGACATCGTCGACGTCAATCGGAACTCACTACAGTACGGGCTCGGCGTTGGAGCAACTGGGGCGGGTACGACCATGCCTCGGCCGGGAATTCTGGCGAGCTTTCACTTGGCCGATGCGATTTTTCAGCCCAAACAGGCGGAGAAGACCGCTTGGGCGCGCGGACATGCAGCAAGTGCCACCTTGAACCGACAACTACTCGATGCATCCATCGCCTACTTGGATTTAGTCGATGCTCATCAAGAAGCGGAGATCGCATCCGAAGCCAAACGGCGGTTCGCAGAGCTCGCTCAGATCACCGACGACTTCGCCGAAACAGGGCAAGGGCTTCAAGCCGACGCGGACCGCCTTCAAACAGAATTGGCACTGGCCGAGTCACGCTTGCTGGCTGCCCAAGAAAAGTCATCCGTCGCTTCGGCTTTTTTGGCTCAAGCAATTAGCTTGGACGGAAGTGCCGAAATCGTGCCCACCGACTACACGGCTCTGGCTATTGACCTGGTTGATTCAAGCAGCGACAAGGGCTCACTGGTCGCGACCGCCTTGAGCTCCCGTCCCGAATTGAAGGAGTCGCAGGCCCTGGTTGCATCGGCCTGTGAAGCTTACCGTCGTGAAAAGTACGCTGTCTTTGTGCCAAGCGTTTTGCTCGGCCTTTCGACCGGTGGATTCGGTGGCGGCCTGGGCAATAACCTTGACAATGTCGACAATCGCTACGACTTCGATGCGATGCTCTCTTGGGAGACAAGAAACCTCGGCTTTGGAGAACGCGCGGCACGACGCGAACAGACTGCTCGAGTGCAGCAAGCTCGCTTTGAGAAAGTGCGAGTGATGGACCAGATCGCTCGGGAAGTCAGCGAAGCCTACACGCAAGTGTCCTTTCGAAAACGTCAAATCTCCATCACGGAGTCCGCGGTGGCGACGGCTGAGGATTCCTATCGCCGAAACATTGAACGCATCCGCGAAGGGCAAGGCCTACCCATCGAAGTCCTCCAGTCGATCCAAGCCCTTGAATCGGCCCAGCGAGCCTACTTGCAAAGCGTCATCGATCACAATCGCGCACAGTTAAGACTACAGTGGTCAATGGGTTTTCCAGTCAGTTGATCCGTTCGAAAATTCACGCTCCCCGGGTCGATGCGTTGTCATAGAAAGAAACATGATGGACGAAGCACGATACCAAGAACTTATCGAAACCTTCTTTGCGTGTGACCGAAAACAGCTACTCGAGATCTTCTCCGAGATGCTCTCAGCGCTGGAGGCCGAACAATCGTTGCCACCTGGGCGACTGATGTCAAGAAACTATGATACCGCGCAGGCCAACCCGGAAATCCACACACTTCCCGGTAATTTAAAAGACGCTCGTGATGCTATCTTCCCGTTCTTCTGGGGAACCGATAGTTGGCAATCAAAGCTGCATCTCGAAAACGTCAAGGGTCCGCCCAACTTCGCATCGCTTGTCGGATCGCTGGCTGGGCTCTTGAAAAACCCCAACTTGTGCGTCGACACCTACTGCTTGCGTTCCAACGAACTTGAGGTGAAGTCGATTACGTCGCTGGCGAATCTGATCTTCTACCATACCGATTCCCCTTGGGGCGTTTTCACCATCGGCGGAACGATCTCCAACCTGTATGGTGGCAAACTGGGGATCGAGAAGGTTGCCCCGGGAGCCATGCGAAAGGGCCTAGCAAATACGAAGATAGCTGGAATCGTGAGTGCGGCGGGTCACTACTCCAACGCGACACTGGCCGGGTGGCTGGGCATCGGCATCGACAACCTTCATGCGGTCGAAACTGACGCGTCGATGAGTATGCGGATCGACAAACTCGACGAAAAACTTGACGAGCTCTACCAATCAGAACATCAAGTTGCATTTATCATCGCTACCTTTGGTACGACAGACGCATTCGGCATCGACGATATCGGTGCAATCAAGGATCTGGCCACTCAAAAGGCACAACAGTACGGCGTGACCGTTCCGCACATTCACGTTGACGCGGCAGTTGGCTGGGTTAGTTGCTTTTTGACGGACTATGATCGCGACAAGAATCCCCTGAAGATCGAACCAGAGATCCTGGATTTGGTCGAGCGGACTCAGCAAGCAACCGTCGGATTCCGAGTTGCTGACTCCGTAACAATCGACTTTCATAAGATGGGATGGGGGCACTATCCATCGAGCGCGTTCATCGTCAGTCGCCGCGACGACCTGACGCTGCTTTCGCGCACCGTCGACGACGCTCCCTACTTTTCAGAAGCCGACTACCGCCACGACCCGGCGCTATTCACCCTTGAATGCTCACGTCCTGGCATCGGCCCCTACAGCGTGATGGCATCGCTCAACGGCATTGGGCTCACAGGCTATAGAATGCTGATTGCAGGCGCAATGTGGCGAGCTTACCAACTTAAGCAACGAATTGAAGCGTTGCCGTTTTGCAAAGTACTCAACCTGGACAACCCAGGCCCAAGTGTTTGTTGGTGGGTATTGCCGCGAGGACGCGATGCCAAACAGATTTACGCAGACATCACCAGCGGCAAGCTACCCGAAGCGGAACGCGTCCAATACCTCAGCGAGGTCGCTCGACTATTCAAAAAGCGAGAGGCTGCTATGGATGAGCGCACTGATGCAAGACTCAGCTTCACCCGGAGCCTTGGATACAGTCCGCATGGCGTCCAACTTCCGGCTTGGAAAGCTGTCTTCTTCAACCCACGGAGTGACGATGAAGTCATCGATGGCATCATCGCGAGCATCGAAGACATCGCCTAAGGACCCGCGGAAAATTCGCAGAGAAGTTGCGGGAAAGCTGCGCAAAAGTCGCTGCGGCTTTGCTCAACGAGCGGGATCGCAATGCGGCTGGAGCAGAAAGCAAGCATGCCAACCGGCTTTGACAACGGAAACGACCGCGGATGAGGCAGGCGTCGGCATTTCGCGAAGTGCAGCAAGAGCATAGACTGTAGGCACGGCGGCTGTGACAATCGCCTAAATCCATTGCCTTATTCGATTGCCAAACACCTAGCAGCATTCCTTCCCGCATCACTTCCCGCATCATTTCGAGTGGTCAGTAACCCAACGGCTTCACACGACCACCTCGCTTTGTTCAACCCAAGACCATGCTCAACATCGCTCGAATGATTTTCCGCTGGCTGAACAAGACGCTACGCCGTCTCGTCAGTGGTTGGCGTCTGGAGCACAAGAGCCTTCTGTTCTTCGGTGTGGCTTTGTTGGTTCCAATCGGGCTGGCTTTCTGGTTCGTGCTAGAAGTCGTCGCGGATGGCTTAGCGATGCGAACCCTGCGGCAAAAGGCCAGCGACCACGCGGACAAAGTCGTGCTATGGCAACACACCGCATCCACGCAGTTGGATCTACCAACACTCTATTCGAAGGAAGTTATGCAACTCCTTCGCGACGATTTGATCAACAATCCGAATTACCACCACCAGTATCTGATGCTGGAGCAGACCGATCAATATCAATCCTTGCAACGCTCAGAATTGCCTAGCCCAGGCTGGGAGCTAGGCAAGGTTGAAGAGCTGGCTGACGAGTATCGTGCGTTCTATCTCGCCCGCGACGCCGAGAAAGCTCAACAGAACACTGGGACGGCCATTCCAGCCGAAAATGCTCCTGGCCCGACTCCGCAGAGTACCAAGCCATTGCTCTTTCGCGATTCGGACGAGCCGTACTTTGAACCGCCGGTGAACAGCCTGTGGGCGGACCGGGAACAGCCGCCCGAGGGCTGGTACGTGTATTACAAAGCAGTGCACTTTGACGATCGCTGCATCACATGCCACGGCCGTCACGACGAATCCACGGCTGACCGTAGGCCATTTCGTGCCGTGAAGGTGATGATTCCGTACAGTCAGAAGGAAGTCGCCTCAACGTCGAACGTCGCTGTGCTGATTGCCATCGCGATGGTCACGATTGCTGCAACGCTAGTCGTCGTCCACTGGGTAATGCGTCAGCTCGTCCTCCGCCCGCTCACGCACCTTAAGACCGTATCCGAGGCTATCGGTAGCGGAAAAACGGACCTACGAGCCAGCATCGACACAGGGGACGAATTCAATGAATTGGCCGACGCATTCAACTCGATGCTCCGGCACATGACCGAAGGACAGACTAAATTACGGCGTCTCAACACAGAACTGGATGTTCGAGTTGATCAACTGGCACAGGCAAACCTGAATCTCTTTGAAGCAAACCGCCTCAAAAGTGACTTTCTGGCAAACATGAGCCATGAACTGCGGACGCCGCTGAATAGTATTATTGGATTCAGCGAGGTGCTCGGCGACATTCCGGCATTGAATGAGAAGCAGCGCAAGTACGCGACCAACATTCAAAACTCTGGCAAACTCCTCTTGGAAATGATTAACGACATCCTCGACTTAGCAAAGGTCGAGGCTGGGAAGATGACGGTTTCACCAACGACCTTTGATCTCAACCAACTAGTCGACGCCCAGTGTGACATGCTGCGAAGTCTGGTCGACGAAAAGAACATGGACATGCAACTGATCACCAAAGAACACGCCTTAGAAGTGTTTCAGGATCAGCCCAAGATTCAACAAGTGTTGACCAACCTATTATCCAACGCGATTAAATTCACTCCCGACGGCGGCATCGTGACGGTCACCGTCGGCATGTTCTCAACCGAGAAATTTTATATTGAGGTGTCTGATACTGGGGTCGGAATCCCTGAAGAGGATTTCGGCGTCATCTTTGAGAAATTCCGGCAGAGCAACGAAGTGCTCAAAAACGGCGGTCTCACGCGAACGCACAGCGGCACTGGTCTGGGGCTTTCGATCGTCAAAGAACTTTGCAAGCTACTCGGTGGCGAAGTGCGACTCTCCAGTCAACTTGGAACCGGCAGTCAATTTACCGTGATACTGCCTTTGCACTTCGAAGCCACGCACATCAATCAGCTTGAGCAAATGCAGCGCGAGGCCACGGGCATTGGCGACTATCGAGGATAGCCCTCGTTGTTCACTCGCTGCAAAAAATGCATCAACTGAAAACTCTCCCCTAAGCTCTTGCAGGAACATTGCATTGCAAACCCAAGTTGACGGCGATCTATTGCTGGGAATGGACATTGGCGGGGCCAATTTGAAAGCAGCAACTGCCAGCGGGAAGACTTGGTCAACGAGCTTCCCAATGTGGCAAAACCACGCTGCACTTGCGAGCACACTTCGGGAGCTGGTGGACGAATCGCTAGTGGCAGCTAACGTGCGAGTTGGCGTCACCATGACAGGTGAACTTGCTGACTGCTTCGCAAATCGCCGCGTCGGAGTGCATGCAATCCTGGCTGAGATACTACGAGTTTGGGAGCCGGAACAACTGCTTGTCTACGGCGTCGATGGACGGTGGTTAAACTGTCACGAGGCCCAGCAAGACCCTTGGGCGGTTGCGGCCAGCAATTGGCACGCCTTTGCCAGTTGGGCTGCGCAAGAAGAACGCCTCGCTTCAGCCGCCGGAGAAGAGATTCGCCGGCAAATTGTCGTCGACATTGGTTCGACTACGACCGACATCACACCGATCCAAAATGGCTTGGTCGCGACAAAATCTCGGACCGATCGCGATAGGATGACGGGCGGCGAGTTGGTTTACACTGGGGTGGAACGGACCAGCGCGGCCATGATCCTTTCAAAGGTGAAAATCCAAGACCGAGCGACGACGCACTTGATTCCCACGATGGCAGAACATTTTGCAACCGCCGATGATGCTTACCTGCTAACAGGACAATCCGCCGCATCGGACGGAGATGATTTTCAGCACGCCGATTTCCAGCATGCTGGCACTGCCGACGGGGGTCCACGGACTGCCGATGCCGCCCACCGACGGCTCGCACGTCTAATCGGTGAAGACGAAGAGACGGTGGATCGTAGTGTGACGGTCCAAATTGCAGAACAACTCATTGATGCCCAGGCCTCGCAAATTGCCCAAGCTATCATGCAAGTCCTCAAGAGCCCTACCGAGCATCAGTTGGCCGAATCCAATACCGAAGCCGGCCAATGTGTTCACATCATCTTTGGCGGACACGGTTGGCCATTAATGCAATCATCTGTCAATAAGTTGCGTTCCGACTTTGGCGTCGATGCGACAATCTCGAGCGTCGCCGACATCTTGGATTACTCTATATCAAGGATTGGCCCCGCGTTTTCAGTTGCGACGTTGCTAAGCCAGCATTTGCACCACCAGAAAACTAGTCCTTTCAGCGGGTAGGCACCGTCGTTTCCAGACAAAATTTTCGATTTCCGCAATAACTGGACAACTAGGTACGATTTATCTTGTACCATCAGATCACGATTGGATGGCGTGCTTCGGAATATTGCCCCTTCCGAAATCCTCGCCAGCTTTGTTCATCCGTTAATCGCAAACACGTTGTGCAGGTAGGTGGTCTTAAAAGGCAATCTAGGGCTGTCGTTTTCGCGATATACCGTGCGACCAGGGACTGCAGCGACACATGGGCACCAGGAATTCAGACTCTGTAGGCAATCACTCCGACCGACCACTGACAGTCATGGACGTCAGTGACACGTCGGCAATGAATCGCTCAACGGAATTTTTCTCGACAGGCAGCCGCTCTACACAGCACAATTCGCCAGAGATCGGTTCCTGCGAGGACGGTTTGGCAGCCGCCCCGCACCTTTCTGCCGATCACTGCCTACAAACGCCAAAGCAAATTGGTCGCTTTCAAGTGATCCGCCACGTTGGCCAAGGTGGAATGGGGGATGTCTACGAAGCGATCGACCAAGATCTACGGCGACAAGTTGCCATCAAGATTCCTCGGCCCGACGCGACGAGAGACATCGAGACACGAAATCGATTGATCCGCGAAGCTCGGTTGATGGCAGGGCTTTCGCACAAGAACTTGGTGCAAGTCTATGAGTGGGGCGTTTGGCAAAACCAGTGGTTCATGGTTTCACAGTGGGCTCCCTGCGGTGACTTGGCCGCCTGCTTGAGCAATCGAAAAGGCCTGCGTAGCAATATTGCATGGTGCATTGATGTCGTCAGGCAATTGGCCAGCGCTTTGGAAACGTGCCACGCGAACAACATCGTACACCTTGACATCAAGCCGGCTAATATCGTCTTCGAGCATTCGCCAAGCGAGGATGATGCGATCGCTGATTGCGTCGACACTCCTTTGAATTTGCCGACCCATCCATTGCTGACCGATTTCGGTTTAGCCCGCGTTCTGGAGTGTGATGGCAATCATACGATCACCGGAACAGGACTCGGCACACCTTTTTATATGGCACCAGAGCAATTCGCTGGTCAAGAAAACCAAATCGGACCACAAACCGACATCTTTTCACTCGGCGTCGTCATGTACGAATTGCTTTACGGAGTTCGACCGTTTGAGGGTCGCACGGCTGTAGCAATTATGGACAACATGCGGTCCAACAATAGATCGAATTCCAAGTACTCTGGGCACGTGCCAAAGCCCCTTGAGCAAATCTGCGAGCGGTGTCTAGCATTTGCTCCTGAGGATCGTTACCAATCAGCGGCCCAGTTGCACAGTGACCTGAAAGCCTATGCCTCTGAAGAAGAAGTATCGATCCCTCGCCCCAGCAAAATGCGACTGGCACAGCGTTGGTGCGAGCAAACCGTCCGCATGCGAGATGCTGGGATGCTGGCACTTTGGATGCAAGGTGCACTGTGCGTCTCACTGGTGTTGCTAATCGTTCTGAAGATCATCGGATTGGCCGACGCGATCCCTTCCACAACGACAACACTCTCGCGAGACGTCGGTCTGATCCTGGCATTTCCAACGATTCCTAGCGTGATCCTGGGTTTCTACACCGTGGCAAACCGTCAATGGGCGTTCGGCGCGAATGTCGCGCTTTCACTTGCTTTTGTCGCAATGCTGCTAGCGACGCTATTCACACAGTCGTCGCCGCTGACGTTCTACAACAACAACCCATTGGCGTTTCTAATTGGGCACCTTATTATTTTGACTCTAGCGTGCATCCAGTTGGGAGCTCATCTGATTGCACTGCCCTCCCTGCGAGGAACGTCAAGATTGAGCCTACGATGACCTAAACGGCAAAGGAGGGTACCCGATGTCAACACTTGGGTGCCGCGTATGGAAGCTGGGCGGGAGCCTCCTTTCTCTGCCGGACCTGCGGCTTCGACTCCTCGGCTTGCTCGGTAGTGTCGACAGCAGCGTCCATGAGCTGATCGTCGTCGGTGGCGGCAAGGCAATTGATGCATTTCGAGAATTGAACGCCGTGCATCATTTTGACGACAGCTTCGTACATTGGCGGTGCGTCGATTTGCTCTCAATTACAGCGCAGTTACTGACGCAAGTCCTGCCCGAGTTTGAGTTGATCCAATCGCCTGATGAGCTGCAAAGTTTGCTTGGATCTGAGAATCGACGGCACGCGATCGTCGATGTCCGCTCGTTTTATGCAACTGGTGAGACAAGTTTGCCCGAAAACTGGAGCACGACGACTGACTCCATCGCAGCCCTGTTGACCCACCGCATCGGTGCGGAGCTCGTCCTACTCAAGTCTTGTTCGCGCCCCAGCGGGAGTTGGAAGACGGCCGCGAGTGCGGGTTTTGTCGATGACCACTTTCCGGCCATGGCTTCCAAGTTGAATCAAGTCCAAGCCGTGAATTTACGCGAGGTTGCACCGGTGCAGTGAATACAAAATGCAATAGCAAGAACGCGTCTTTCCCAGCTTGCGGCACCGACTTGCCCCGCGTCGGCTGAGACTAGCTTCGTCGACCGGTTGCTCGCATACGAAATTTCGACACAAGGCACACGCGGCGTGCGCGTAGCGTGAGCAAGGACCAGGACACATGAAAAACTACGCCGCAATCATAGCAGCAGCAGGCAAGAGCAGCCGGTTCGCCGACGCGACGACGAAGAAGGTCTTCGTAGAAGTCGACGGGCAGCCGCTGTGGAGTTACTCAGCCCGCAGCTTCCGTTTCGCCGGAGCCCTCCAAGTCTTGTTGGTCGTCGCCGCCGAAGATCTGGAGAAAGTGCAGACGCGCTACCGCTCCTTGCTGGATGAGCTGAAGGTAGAATGTGTTGTCGGTGGCAAGGAACGAGCAGACAGTGTTCTCAATGGACTTGCCGCCGTAGCAACCGAAGTCGATTTCGTGGCTGTACACGACGGTGCGAGGCCTTGTGTAAGCGTGGATGCCATTGGCCGAGTCTGCGAATGTGCCAGCGAAACCGGAGCTGCTATCCTGGCCGTCAAATGTGCGGCAACCATCAAACGAACCAACTCGGAACAGTGGATCACTGAGACCATTCCGCGAGAAGATATTTGGTTGGCCCAAACGCCTCAGGTCTTTGATGTTGGCCTCCTGCGTCGCGCCTATCAAGAACATCCGAGCCCAAGCTTAGCGACAGACGAAGCCGCGATTGTTGAAGCAACAGGGCATCGAGTGCGTGTCGTGCCAGGCGAACCAACGAATATCAAGGTCACCACTCAGGCGGACATGGAATTTGTCCGATCCTTTCTGCAGCGGTAGCTGTCCGGCACAGGCGTCTGGGAACGGACGCACAAATGGCCCAACGGCCCACGTTCTGCCCTGCTATGCGCATGGACTAGACCGCTTAAAATTCCAATCTAAGAGCCTAGTCGTGAGGATCAAATTGCGTTGGCTCCCGAAACCGGTCTCCCTCTCAATCACCTGATCAGCACAGTAGAAAAGCGACGAAATGAAACCTGGCGACATCTTTGAAGAGCTTCAATGGCGAGGGCTGATCAACCAACATACCGACGAAGGAGAACTAAAGAAGCTCCTGGAAACACCTCAAGTCGTTTACGTCGGTTTTGACCCGACCGCATCTAGCCTTCACTGTGGAAGTCTCTTGCCACTGATGATTCTCCGCCGATTCCAATTGGCAGGCCACAAACCGATTGCACTGGTCGGTGGCGCAACCGGCATGATCGGTGACCCGAGCGGTAAGAGCGAAGAACGCGTACTGCTCTCGCCAGATGTCTTGGCCGAAAACGTCGCTGGACTGAAGGAGCAGATGGGGCGTTTTCTCGAATTCGAAGGCGACAGCGCAGCAACAATCGTCAACAACTTCGATTGGATGGAATCCTGGAGCTACATCGAATTCCTCCGCGACGTGGGCAAGAACTTTCCAGTCAATGTCATGCTGGCCAAGGACTCAGTGAAGAGTCGCTTGGGCCGTGAGGACTCGGGGCTCAGCTACACCGAATTCAGCTACATGCTCCTTCAGGCATACGACTTCGTGCACCTAAGCCAGAAATTCGGATGCACACTGCAAGTTGGCGGGAGTGATCAGTGGGGCAACATTACCGCAGGAATCGACCTTGCCCGACGCATGCACTCGGCTCACTTGCACGCGCTCACTTGCCCGCTGCTGCTGACCAGCGACGGCAAAAAGATGGGAAAGACCGCCAACGGTGCCGTTTGGTTGGATGCTGAGCGAACAAGTCCTTACGCTTTTTACCAATACTGGATCAACACCGACGATCAAGACGTCATGAAGTGCCTCCGCTTCTTGACCGAGATCGACGCCGAAGAATGTAAAGCACTTGAGCAGGCAACCGCTGATGAACCCCACAAACGCACCGCGCAGCGACGGTTGGCGAGTTGGTTGACTCAGTTCATCCACGGTGATTCGGGCTTGAATGCTGCTGAGCGAGCCACTGAGATCTTCTTTGGTGCCGAGATTTCCGACTTGAGCGATGCCCAACTGACCGAGATCTTTCCGGATGTTCCCAGCGGTTCCGCCTCTGCCACAGAACTGGGCGATGGCGTGCTGATCACCGACGCGTTCGTAAAGGTGGGCTTGGCGAAGAGCAAGGGTGAAGCAAGGCGAAGCGTCGAGGGTGGTGGTGCATACGTGAACAACCGCCGCGTTGCCGACCCGAGTTACAAGCTAACGAGCGCGGACCTCGCGAGTGAGAGTGTCATCGTTTTGCGAAGCGGCAAACGCAAGTACGCTATCCTGAGAATCGAAGGCTAAAGACGGCCAAGTGCTTGGCTAGTTCCCGATGAATTCCAAACTCGGTCGCCGAGTTTGGAAAACGGCGGTAAACCCGAAAAGTCCGCGTAATCGTCAAAGTTTAACTGGCGATTGTGGACCGTTCTTTTCGATACACTCTCTGTGCCCAACGGATCTGCTCTGCAGTTGTCCGACGCCGTTCCTCAATTTGTCGCACGACAAATTGACTGGGGGATGCGGCGTCACTATCGAAGGCACGAAGATTTGTCGCCAGGGATCTGAGCAATGAAACGCATTCATATTGCTGTCATTACCGCATTCTCCGTATTCGCGTTGTCCGGTTGTTCCCTTTGCCCACCTGGATACTTGGATGACTACGGTGCCGTGGGTGGCAAATGGCAACGCGCCAATCCAACCCATGGTCGAGTGGGTTCCAGGTTGAGCGACGCTGGCTACTCGGCTGGCGACCTAAACGATTCAACGACCATCTACGAAGACGCGCCGGTTATTGAGTCTGGCGAAGTCTACTACGAAGAGGGGTACGATCAGAGCTTCGATTCCCCGTCAGACGTCATCATGCTCGATAGCAGCTACTAAATACTCGACAGCAGCGACACGGCGTGTCCGAGTATCATTGAGCTGAAGCGATGCGCTGGCAAAGTACACTTGCTTGTTGGCAGCGTTCATCGTTACCGGTCAAGCCGCTGGAACATGGGTCCCGTGCAGCACTCCGAACGCTCGCACGAGGTGGTCGCGAGGAACCAGCGCAGGTGGGCAAGACGCTGGGGGCCAACAGCCAGGGCCACTCATTTATTCAAAGTACGATATTGTACGATGGCCTTCCTTCCAAGGCCGTCGATTGACGCAAGTCGTTCGGCGACGGCCTTGGAAGGGCCTTGGTTGGAAGGCCATCGTACGACTTCTCCAAGGCACCGCAAATTGTACTTTTGGGTTACCCTGGGCCAAGAGCCCTCTTCCTGGCCTAACCGCCAGTCCTCCCCACGAGAAGCTACTGCGCAGCGGGAGAAGCGTGCCTGATGCCCATGCTTCAAACTTTGCTGGGCCTGCTCGCCAGACGCCACATCTCGCAAGACTTCGGTGGCATCTCTATACTGCGGTGCCACAAAGCCTTCAACTTTTGGTCCAATCGCCGCAGCAACAATGAGCACCGTCAACGACTTCTCACAACTGAACTATAAACCTGTTCTTCCGCAGAGCTACTCGCCGGAAATTGGCCTCATTGGCTGTGGAGGAATCACCGAACATCATTTGAGGGCCTACAAAGAAGCCGGTCTGCGAGTAACGGCCGTTTGTGACGTCGATCAGTCTCGGGCACAAAATCGAGCAGACGAATTCTTCCCCGAGGCAAGGGTATTGAGCGACTACCGCGCACTGCTGGACTTGGACGGAGTCGAAGTTGTCGACATTACGACGCACCCACCTGTTCGACCACCGATCATTGCCGATGCACTCGATGCGGGCAAGCATGTCTTGAGCCAAAAACCTTTTGTACTCGACCTGGACGAAGGCGAGAAGCTGGTCGCTCAGGCCAGTGAAAAAGGACTCACCCTTGCAGTCAACCAGAACGGTCGCTGGGCCCCTCACTTCAGTTACGCTCGCGTCGCCGTCGAAAGCGGCCTCATGGGGGACGTGTTCGCCGTCCACATGGGATGTCACTGGGATCACACCTGGGTCGCAGGAACGCCATTCGAAAACATTAAGCATCTCGTACTCTACGATTATGCGATTCATTGGTTTGATATGGTCCGTTGCCTCCTCAGCGGCGCACGAGCCACTCGAGTATTCGCGTCAACGTCTCGCGTGCCTGGGCAACAATTGATGCCCAACATGCTCGGCCAAGTGCTGATTGAATTTGACCAGGCCCAGTCGACACTCAGCTTCGACGCGGCCGTTCCTCACGGTCCATTGGAAGAGACCTACGTCGCTGGTACAAAGGCATCTCTTCACAGCTATGGCAGTGGCAACCAGGACCAAAGCGTACGGCTGACTAACAACGCGGGAACATGGCAACCAAGGCTCGAGGGCAAGTGGTTTCCGGACGGGTTCCTTGGCACAATGGGTGAATTATTGTGTTCAATTGAAGACAAACGTGACTGTGCGATTCGAGCATCGGACAACCTCGAAAGCTTGGCGTTGTGCTTTGCGGCAATCCAGAGCGCCGAAACGGGCCTGCCGGTCACGCCTGGCCAGACCCGCAAGCTACCCGAGTAACTCGCCCTTCAACACGAACAAAGTTCTCGGCAATCCCACTGTTTTGTAACGTGGGCATCCCCCGGTCTTCCTCTCATCACTACTCAAGGTTGGAATTTACCGATGCACTCATTTGGCCAAAGACTTGCTGATGCGGTCATTGCGAAAAAGTCGGCAGTATGCGTTGGGCTGGATCCTCGTTGGCACAGCCTGCCAGAATCCATGACGAGTGGAATTGACGAGACCGATCTGACCGCGGTCGCCCGGACTACCGGTGAATATTGCAAAGAAGTCATTGACGCTGTCGCGGATTTAGTGCCGATTGTCAAACCTCAAGCTGCATTCTTCGAAAACTTGGGGCCATCGGGAATGGTTGTCCTGGACGGAGTCATCCAGCATGCACGCAAGAGTGGTCTATTGGTTTTGCTCGACGGAAAACGCGGCGACATTGGCAGCACGGCGGAAGGCTACGCCGCAGCCTATCTTGGCGACAACAGCCCCTGGAAATGCGACGCTCTGACCGTGAATCCCTATCTGGGTGACGATACACTTACCCCATTCGCAGACAGAGCAACGGAAACCGGCTGCGGCATTTTCGTACTCGTCAAGACCTCCAATCCCGGCAGCGGCTATCTTCAAGATCTTATTGTTGACGAGCAGCCTATCTACGCCAAAATCGCGGCGACGGTGCAGGAGCTGACGCAAGCTTCCGGTGCATCTAACGGCTTCGGTAACATCGGAGCGGTCGTCGGTGCGACTTATCCCGAACAGTTGTCGGAACTACGTGAACGGATGCCAAACGCATGGCTGTTGATTCCGGGCTATGGTGCGCAGGGTGGAAAAGCAGAGGACGTGGCCCGCGGATTCAACCGCGACGGCTTGGGAGCCATCGTGAATAGCTCTCGTGGAATTATCTTCGCGTACCGCAATGCAACAGACTCAGCCAATTGGCAAGACGCTGTCAGGAAAGCCGCGGAGGAGATGACCGCCGAATTGAATGCAGCGAAGTAGAGGAGTCCAAGCCGACCAGCAGCATTTCAGCGGGAAGCGTTTATACGGAAGCCACTGTGGAAGACTGCATTGTAGCGGCTTCCATGATTTTCTGCTCGGTGGCGTCTTTGCGGCTAAACTCGCCCGTCAAAACTCCCTCGCACAGCACGAGAATGCGATCGCTGACGGTTAATAACTCAGGTAGCTCTGAACTGGTGACGATGATCGCCATTCCGTCTGCCGCCAACTGCTCCATCAGATCGTACAGTTCCGCTTTCGCGCCAACATCAACTCCGCGAGTCGGATCGTCCAGCAGAAGAATCTTCGGCTCAGTCATCATGCACCTTCCGATGATGCATTTCTGCTGATTGCCACCACTGAGCGAGTTGATCGAGGCTTCAATGCCATCCGACTTGACGCGCAGCTTTTCAGCTTGTTGTTGAGCTGCATCGCGTTCTGCTGCAGCCGAGACGACGCCGCCAGCAGCAAGCTCTTTGAGCGAGCAAATGGTAATATTTCCTCGAACCGTTAGGTGCGGGAACAGCCCCAACCGTTTTCGATCCTCCGTGACCATCGCTACTCCTGCCGCAACCGCTTCGGAAGGATGCGAAAAAGACACTGCCTCTCCCGCAACTTCGATGCGCCCTTGTGCTCGAACGTCACTCGCCCCGTAGAGACACTCTAACAACTCCGTTCTCCCGGCACCCATCAATCCGGCGACGCCAAGTATTTCACCAGCGTGCAAATCAAAGCTAACATCTTGTAGTCGCCATTGCTTGGAATGCCCGGGCCAGGGCAGAGAGAGACTATCGACTTTTAAAACAACTTGGTTGGACAGCTTTTCGGCTCGCTCGGCCGGTTCACTGATCTCACGCCCAACCATCAAGTGGGCCACCTCTTTGGGTGATGTATCTGCAGTATCGATCGTTCGAACGAATTTCCCGTCGCGGAGCACCGTAATTCGGTCCGACAGCCGAAACACCTCGTCCATTTTGTGTGAGATATAAAGTATGGTGACGCCCTGCACTCGTAGCGAATCAATGACTCGATAAAGTCGTTCGACTTCTGATTCGGTCAGCGCGCTGGTGGGCTCGT
>CAYPLE010000047.1:24306-44378 GCA_964411445.1 uncultured Pirellulaceae bacterium | reverse complement strand
TCGATGGACTTGGTAGTTACGCCGAGAAAGACAAACACGGCAATGAGCTTCGCGACGACGGCGAGATTCTGGTTCCGGGGCAGTCCGGTCCCATCCGTTATGGGAGCGCTCGCGAGTTGATGGACACGCTTGCCGGACAAGACCGCGTAAAGGAAAGCCTGACGTGGAAGGTCGTTCAGTTTGCGATTGGCCGACCACCCACCGCAGAAAATGCCCGAGAAATCCAACGGATTCACGATGCGGCCCAGGCGGCGGGGGGATCCTACCGTGACACCATGCGAGCCATTGCGTTGAGCGATTTGGCTCGGCTGCACACAACTGAACAGTAGACGATTGAACACGAGCTCAAACGTGGGATAGGCATCCTGCCTGTCGATGCACAGACCACGAGCATCAAAAACACTCTTCCGATGAAACCTGGAGTAACGAAACATGGCGGTAAGGAACTTTCGAGGAAGAGATTTCTCGCGGCGAACCATGCTCCGCAGCACGTTTGCCGGTCTCGGTGCGGTAACGGTCGGACTTCCACTCTTGGAAGAAATGACGGTTGCGGCAGGGGCGACGTCGGACGTTCCCATGCGTGCCTTCAATGTTTTCTTTGGGCTTGGCGTTCCCGCACCGCTGCAGGACGAGGGCTTTGACGGAGTTCTCGAACCGCTCAAGCCACTGGCCGACAAGCTCTTGATTATGCGTGGCGTCGACCAAGTACGATGTGACGAATCAGGAATCAACGCTCACTTCGACGGCGCCTCGGGGGCTTTCACCGCCCAGCCTCCAAGCGGCGAAGCGAAGTCGGGCGGTCCTTCGATTGACCAGATTGTTCGCCGTACACACTACCCAGACGGATTGCCGGCCGGCATGGTTCCGACCCTGATCGGCGGTACCTTTTTCCGACGCTCGCGAGTCAGTCGTTACGTCCATAGCTACAACCCAGACGGGACCGTTGCTGCTGCCATGCAGGAATCGCCTCGTGATCTGTTCGAACGTGTGTTTGGTTCGGTCGGCGACCGCGACGATGACTTGGAGACACGCCGGCTGAAACGCAGTGTGCTTGATGCCGTGGTGGATGAGTATCGATTCTACACTGGCAAAGCGTCGCCACTGGGTGCAACGAGTCGTGCAAGGATCAAAGATCACTTGGATCGCGTACGAGAATATGAACAACGAGCGTTCGAGATGCACGCTGCGTCGACGGAAGCCAAGCTGCCGCCGGAATCGAAGATCAAGCACGGTGGCGTTGCGGACCCCGGCGGCGAAGGCATCGACATCACGCTCGAGGAGCTGACGACGGAGTGGCGACTGATGGCCGATCTGTACGCACTGGCCATCGAAGCCGACCGAGCACGTTTTGGTGCCCTGACGTTCTTGGCCGCCGGTGAACGCATTCGCTTGACGGGCGATTACGAGTACGAGGGCCGGAAGGTGTTCGAGTTCAACGATTCCGCTCAGCACAACGCGGGCGGGTCCAAGGGCTGTAGTCACGAGTGGTGGCACCAGTTCAATCCGAAGAAGCGCAACGAGCAGCTTCGAGCTCATGCACACATGAAGATGCGTGAAATCGCCTACTTCCTCAAGCGGCTTGACGAAACCACCGAAGCCAATGGGAAGACGATTCTTGAGAACTCGATGATCACGATCTCAACCGAATCGGGCGACGGCCGCCACAACGACGTCAAACGCGAGCTTTCAGGTGTTTTTCACGCAATCACCGGTGCTGGTGGTCGATTCAAGACAGGCGAGATTCAGGACGTCGACCACGAAGGCCTCGACATTTACAACACCATGCTCTCCGCCACCCGCTCCCCCATCAAACTCGGCCCCGCCGACCGCGAAGTCCAACTCGTTGAGTCTATATTGAGCTAGCGGGACATGGGGCACTCTGGTCAAAAACAGGTTTATTGCTTCCACGAGCCTCCGCCCACTTCAAACGTCTCCTAACATAAAGATGGCACCGCTGCCACGCTCCTCCTTCGGACTGGCGTTACCCCCCGTTACAACTGGAAGCGGCGAGCGGTTTACTCTCACCTCTACAACTTCACGTTCCGATTTACCATAATGTTGCCCACTGCAACAGGTTTTTGATCGACGGGAAATGGTGATGTTGTTTGAGACGCGGCAAAAGGTGTCCAAGGTTTCTCCTGCTCTTGTAGAAACTCGCGACGCATTCTTGAATGGGAATACACGTCGAGCGTGGGAGCTTGCGTGCGAGTATCGAGCATCGCGGCGAGTGCAGGCGGCGGGTTTCGAGGCTGCGAACGACGCGGTCCTGTTCATAGAGATTGCCCGAGCTAGTTCTGTGAGCAAGAAGTATTTGTCGCTCTCGCGGATGGCAGTCGAAGCATTTCCAAGCAACGCTGCTTGCCAGCTCTACTATTCTAGAACACTGTTGTCGCGTGGATTACACGGTGATGCACTTAACTTTCTTCACGCCAGCGAGTCAACGCTTGGTAAGGCGCAGCCGAGCCTCTGGGCACTAGCCCTCGCCCACACTTATGCTGATGCTGGGTTCGCTGAAACGTCAAGCCGCTGGGTGAAGCGGGCCTCTTCTGAACAGGGGTTCAGCTCCGCTCTTGGCTACTACATTCGTGCAAACGCGATGGTAGGGTTGCAGCGATGGGACGAAGCGATCGCGTTGTCGAAAAAATGTGTCGCAGCAGCGCCGCGTTGGGTACAAGCGCGTGTGCAGTTGGTTCACAGCTTGTTGACGCGGAGTCAAGTCGATGAAGCAATCCAACAGTGGGATTTGCTTAAAGAGACAAAGGACGAGGATGCAAGCGCGCAACTGATGGGCGGCATGCTTGCATTCTCACTCGGCGATTTTAATCTGGCACGCGAGCGACTTGAGTCGTATATGGAGGAGTGGCCGCAATCCGACAATCGAGATTGGGCACGACGATGCTTGGCGATTTTGCTGGTCGAACAGGGGAAGAATGGCGCAGCTCGCGTGGTGGTTGGGGACGACTACGAAAAGCTGTCGCTGCCAGAGATATCCGCCGAGCCCAGTGGTAAGCCTCACAAGTTCATTCCCGTCCCACTGCTCGCTCAGAATAGAAATCAGTGCCTCCCAACAACAGTGGCGATGGCGACATACCCGCAAGGCACTTCCCTCAATCCTGATCAGCTTTTTCGAGAAATGAATGGCAGGGAAGGCACTCCGCTGTGGCGAGCCTGGGATTGGATTGTCGACCACAGCTTTGTGCCGCGGGCTGTCCAGTTGGAGAAAGAGGTGGCAGTGGCGATGATTGACGCGGGCGTTCCGCTGATCGGCACAACGCATGGTCCCTTCAACGCTCATGTCGAAGTAATCATGGGCTACAACGAAGACATGGACGTAGCATATGTTCGGGACCCTGAGCACTGGGCCCCAATCGCTTGGCCCTGGGACATTTTGCTCAAGCGATATGAGTTGTGCAATGGAATGTTAGCCGTCATCGATCCGAACAACACCGATGCATTGCAGAGAGCTGAAGAGTTTGCCTCTGAAGATTTCTTGTCATTGGTAGACCTCGCACGCGCTGTTGCACAGGGGGAAACGTCCGACGCGGAACGGGCGTATGCTCGCATTGAAGACAATTCTCCGGCGGCCTATATGCGAGACGTGGAAGGCTTGCGTGTCACGCTTTCGCCGCTTGCGTTTCGCAATCGAATGGAGGAGTGCGTCGCTGACGCGAATATGAACTTCGTGGTGCGATTCCGAGCGCTGATGAGCTTGAGCAGCGACAAGGCTCGTGAGTTGCTGGAGGAGCACGAGCAGGAAACAGACGAAGGGCGAACACTCGGAGAGGGAGGCAAACAGTTCCTGAAGCTCCTTATTTCGATGGCAGATGGTGAATGGAAGCTTGCGCAGAAACTGATCGACCGATTGTTGCGTCGTGGAGCAGGGGTCGCAAGTTTTTGGGATATCAAGAGCGACATTGAGTCAGAGTTGGGAAACGCGACTGCCAGCTTGGAGGCCCTCTCCAAAGCCATCGAACTTGAGCCGTTGCGGATGGCCTTCCGAGAAAAATGGCTGCAACGCAATATGCACTCACTGACGTTCAACGAGTACTTGGAGGAATTCGAAAAACTGCTGGCAACTGACCCAAGCGACAAATACCTAATGTCCGGGAAAGCTTTTGCGCTGCTGAGTGGTCCCGATGGCCGAGCGTTTGAGAGCACGGCGCGCCAGTGCACGCAGTGGTTTCCTCGGGATCCTACCATGTATACACATTTGATGGACTGGTATTCGTCCCAGGATCGTAGTGATATGGAATCCGTAGTCTTGGATGAGGCACGCAAATGGATGCCAGATATATTCACCGATGAAGACGAGTCAAGCGACCAACCATCGGAAAGCAACAGTGGGGATACTAACACCGACGTTACTGGTGATTCGCCATTGCCCGAAAATAAGGAGGATCTGCTGGCACTTGTATGGCAGACGCGTGATCCGCGTCGCAATCGAGCCCTGTTCGAGGCTCTCAAAATGGCGGGTGAAAATAAGCTTCATTGGTACGAGCACGCTCGTGTTGTGGCCGCGCGAGTGCTTGTTCCCGAGACCGATGCAGAGGGCAAACCAAAAGTTAAACCAGACGAGTGTCTTCCTTTAGATTTTACAGGTGCACCACATTGGTTTGCGGAGATCGTCACAGAATCTGTGACGGAACTGAACAGTGTGAACGAGATTGCTCGAGCCGTTTACGATTGGGTCGGCAAGGTGGTGCCGGGTTACGAAGCATTCCCGTCAGTATGGTTTCAGTGTGTTTTGCTGCTCGAGAACATGGGCGAAAAAGAGCTGGCTCTGTCGGAACTGGAGAAGATGCTCAAGCGTTACCCAGCGAATGCCTCTGCTCTCTACCGGATGGCAGTGGTCAAGTACCAGCAAGAAGACTATCGAACGAGCCTTGAGTACGTGAACCAAACACTGGCCATCAACCCCGGTTTGCAAGGTGGGTTGCAGCTCAAGCTACGCGTGTTGGACGTACTGGACATGCAAGCAGAACGCACGGCCACGCTGCAGCTCATGCGCAAGAAGGTGCCCTACGATTTCGAGTATATGCGCGAGCAGATTATGCTTGTCGTCGCCGATCAGAAGCACTCCCAAGCAGTCAGTCAGGTGCGCGAACTGGCGGACGATTTCCCGAACGATCGTGTTGAGTTGCTGTTGGGACGCATTGATTTGGAGAGACGCAAGCCAAACGATGCGAAGAAACGGTTGAACGCAATCAACACAGAATCTGCTAGCGACAGCGTTTTCGAAGACTACTTGCAACTAGCGTTCGCACTTGCTTCAGAACGGGGCGACGCCGTAGAAACGGCGCGACTTTGCGATGTGGGACTAAAACGCTGGCCGGATTCGACTCGACTGAAAGAAATGAAGGCAGGTTGTATCGCTGAGTCGAACCCGGGGGAAGCAGCCAACTTAATCAGGGACACGATCTTGACCGGAGCCCCAACTGCTAATACTGTGCTCCAATATCTGAATCTGACTCCGAGGCCTGCTGGGGAAGTCTGCGTTGAACTTGTCGATGCGTCGAGAGAAGAGCAACGCGACATCGTGATGGATCTATGTGATGATGCGATTTGTCAGCCAAGCCTAATGCACTTCCGGAAAGCATTCTTACAAGAAATGCTAAAGCGTTTTCCTGACTCCAGTTTACTGCGTTGGAAATTGGCTGGGCACTGCCATCTAGCCGGGGAGGTCAGGCTGGCACTCAAGTATGCCAATGAGCTCTATGACAATAATCCTGACGAACCGGAGGCACGCCGCATGCTCGGACGTGTCTTGATGGATCAAGACGCCAGAAAAGCGCTGCCGCATCTAGAGGCTGTTTGTAAGAAAGACCGCTCTGTAGCCAACCTATTCGATCTCGCCCGGTGTTATCAGCTTTCGGGTCACACGCCCACGGCGAACAAGTTGCACTGGGAAATACTGGACGAAAATCCGTTTGTAGCGGCATCGTGGACAAATTTGTTCATGTTTGGCGAATCGAAGTTGAAGCTGTGGGAGTTGTTGAATCCAATACTCCGGTCAGGTAACGGCCTACAAGACGAGTACTTCTTGGTTGCCGCCGTGAAGCTGGCATGTGTTAAGAAGGATACTTTGCCTCTTGAGTGGCTGCCGTTGGCTGTCGAGCGAAGCAAGATGCTAAGAACCCACTCGGGGTTTGAAGACGAGCGAAAAGAGCTCAAGCTTGCGCTCTTGGCTTGGTTTAGCGTCCGTCCCCAAGACCGCGAGGGGTTCACTGACCTTCCCAAGAGCTGGTTTGGGCAGTTGTCCGCCAAATTCAATTGGCCAAGGACAAAATGGGTTCCGCGATCGTGAATGATCAATTGACCACGATACATCGGACGAAACTACAGTCGTCGTCAGCTGGTGGATTGTCTTTTCCCCGCCAGCGAGCAGTGCGCGCCGCTAAATGTGCTCGCTCGAATCTCTGCTTGCGTCGATAGATCTTAGCGCCGGCAGCCCCCTCCTGCTCGCCGACCAACTTCGTCGGAGCCCGTCGTGACTTTCACTCCGCCGCGCGGAAGATGTGACATGTAGCCGCGTCGCCAGATTCGCCCGGCGGTGGGGCGTACGGAGGGCTTGCGAACTTGGTAAAATCGCCCACGACTTGCTTAAGACCATCATTTGCGACTGAATTGACTATGAAGATAACGCGTCTCATTTCAACCCTAATGCTGTTCCAAGTGTTCGCTCAGATGAATCTGTGTGCACAAGATAGTACAACGCAGGATGATCGTTTGAATTTCGCCAATCGCGAGTTCTGGCAGACAACTTCGGGGGCTGAAGTCGGCGATGACTGGCAGTTTGAAAACGGAGAAATTCGGCTGGTCAAACCGAGAGGCGGTAGTGGCAACATCATAACTCAGCCGCTCCCCGCGAATTTCGAGCTTTCCTTCGATTGGAATATCGAATCGGGGACCAATACCGGCCTCAAGTACCGGGTTCGCCGGTTCGGCAATCGTATGTTCTCAAACAGTCTTCTGGGGATCGAATACCAGATCATTGATGACGATGCGACAGCCTTGGGAAAAGGGTCTACGGGTTCGATCTATGACCTTGTCCCGATCGTCGAAAAGAAACAACTCAATCCGCCTGGGCAATGGAACTCAGCTCGAATCGTAGCCATCGGAAACCGCCTTGAACACTATCTAAACGGCAAGCTTACGGCAGCGGCCAACACGAGCGGCCCAGCATGGGATTCGCGAATTGCGTTCAGTAAGTTTTACGGAGCAGACGACTTTGGGAAGCCGGGGGGCAGCGATCGAATAATGCTGACCGATCATGGCGGCAAAGCAGCCTTTCGCAATTTTCGCTTCACTCCCAAGCAGCCCGCGACGCAGAGCCCACCCGTAGCGTCGGCTCCATGGTTGGGCAACGGCTTGCGGAACAGTTGGGCGAATCAAGATTCTATTGTTATTTGGACTCGAACCACCGCCCGACCCGAGTTGCTGGCTGACGGAGAGAAATTCGTCTCGCTTTCCAAAAAAGAAGCGGAAAAATTGGCACGCGTGACGGACGCAGAAGCGATCATGGCGGCCCAATTACCGGACGGGAAACAGTTATCAGACATGTTCGGTGCCTGCCCGGGGGCTGTTGGGGAAGTGCGGTTGTCCTATTTTCCAGGAAAGCAGCGCGGAGCGACCAAGTCGACTGGCTGGGTGCGCACGAAGCCGGAAACAGACTTTACTGCACAATGGAAGCTGGAGGGCTTAGAACCGGGGAAAGTGTATGCGGCGATCATTGAAGCCCGAACGCTCGACGGCGAACTCACCGACGTGCGACGCGGCTCGTTTCGCACCGCGCCGAAATCGAACGCAGCCGCAGTCGTTACATTCTGCGTGACGACATGCCACGATTTCATTCGCCGTGATGACGGGCTTCGAGGGCACAAGATTTACCCGGCCATGTCGCGCATCCGGCCGGATTTTGTTGTCCACGCTGGAGACATCGAATACTACGACAAGCCAGATCCTTGGGCGATGACGGAAGAACTGATGCGGTTCAAGTGGGGTAGAATCTTTGCACTTCCCAGCAACCGAGATTTCTACTCGCAGACGACAAGCTACTTCTTAAAAGACGACCACGACACGCTTAAGAACGATTGCTGGCCAGGGCAAATGTACGGCTCAGTGAGTTTCGAACGTGGCGTCGAGATTTTCAACCGTGAACAGTTTCCAACCTTGACGCCCAGGTACACGACCGTGCAATGGGGACGCGACTTGCAAGTCTGGTTCTTGGAGGGCCGCGACTATCGCAGCCCAAACAACATGCCTGATGGGCCGGGCAAGTCAATTCTAGGGGCGACGCAGAAGCAGTGGCTGTTCGAAACCTTGGCTGAGTCGAAAGCCAAGTTCAAGTTGATTTTTAGTCCTACGCCCATCGTTGGCCCCGACCGAGCGAACAAAAAGGACAATCATGCCAATGAAATTTTTGCTCACGAGGGACAAGAGATTCGCGGTCGTTTGGCGGAAGTCGAAGGAGCGATTGTGCTGTGTGGCGACCGACACTGGCAGTACGCGTCGTATGATCCTACAACTAAACTCTGGGAATTCGGGTGTGGGCCTGGTAGTGAGAAGCACCAGTTGGGCTGGAAAGTTGGCGACCAGCGGCCCATCCACCAGTTTCTACGTGTACAAGGCGGTTTTCTGTCTGGTGAGATCCATTACATGGGCGACGAACAACAACCTGAACTAACACTTCGTCACCATAAAGTCACCGGTGAATCGGTGAGCAAATTTGTATTTCCCCAACCGAATTAATCTGCCGCTCGCTGTGACGCAATACGCTCATCAAGTAGGAGATACTGCTGTGTCGAAGTCAATTTCGCGAAGAAACGCTCTCAAATCAACGCTTCCCTGGGCTGGTGCTGCTTACATGGCGAGTCGCGGGAATTTCGCCGCCGGGTTCACCAGCCCCAACTCTCGTCCCAAGATTGCGGCTGTCGGTACAGGCAGCCGGTGGAGCCAAAAGGCAACCGGCCTGGACGGAAACTACGGCTCCGGCAAGGAACTCGCCAAGCTGGGCGATTACACCATAGTCTGTGACGCAGACTCCGAACGTCGCAAGCGGGCCAGTTCGATTGCGTCAGGCTGGAGCGGCAAGTCGTCGGAAGCTGTAGCCGATTATCGCGCCGTCATTGACTCCGATGACATTGACGTCGTGCACATTTCGACTCCGGATCATTGGCATGCAAAGATTGCAATTGAGGCAATGCTGGCTGGCAAGGATGTGTATTGTGAAAAACCGATGACTCTGACGATCGATGAAGGCCGGTTGATGTCCAAGGTCTGCAGGGAAACGGGGCGTATCTGCCAAATTGGAACGCAGCAGCGGAGCAACCGCAACTTCATCACGGCCATTGCCATGATTCGCGAAGGACGCATTGGGGACGTTCGCAAGGCGGTTTGTGGAATTGGTGGATCGCCAACTAGCCCTTCACTACCACTTGCTACAGTCCCTGAGACGCTCGACTGGAAACTTTGGCAGGGGCCAGTGGCAGATGCACCCTACCGTTATTTGGCTGGCGACAATGGCGAAACCAAGAGTTGGTCGCGGTGCCACTATGAATTTCGTTGGTGGTATGAATACTCCGGTGGAAAGCTAACCGACTGGGGCGCTCACCACTGTGACATCGCCACGTGGGCGCTGGATAAAGTCGACACTGGCCCAGTTGTCGTTGATCCAGTATTGGCAAAGCACCCGGTCGAATTCAAAGATGGTTATCCAACAGATGACACTCGCTACAACACGGCGACACAGTTTTTAATCCGCTCGGAGTTCGCCGATGGGAAGCAAATTGAGCTGCGGCACGACGGCGACAACGGCATCCTGTTTGAAGGAACTAAGGGTAGGCTCTTCGTGAATCGTGGGCGCGTGTCTGGTCGTCCGGTAGAAGAATTGAAGCAATCTCCTCTGCCAGATGGTGCGCTGGAGCGGGTCTACAAAGACCAGAAGCTAACCAATCACTTTGAGAACTTCGTGCTCGCTGCTGCCGAGCGACGGGAGCCTATCTCCGATGTGCACAGCCACCACCGAGCCTTGACGACGTGTCATCTATCGGGCATCGCGGCACGCCTTGGTAGAAAACTGCAGTGGGATCCTGACAAGGAGCAGATCGTAGGCGATTCGCAAGCTCAGTCGTTTGTTGCACGCGATCAGCGCAAGGGGTTCGAAATCGAAGTCCAGTGAGCGCCGTAAGACAGCGCGGGCGTCTAAGTTCGCAATACATGGAACTCAACGCCGGATTAATTAATCTGCTGGCCGAAAAAGAGCGCATTGACCAGCACCCGACGTGTTCCGTGCCAGAAGCCGCGAAAAGTCGGGTTGTCAGAGATGGCGATGATTCTTCCCGAGCCCTTGGGGACGACGATGACACTCGCAGACTGAGAGATCTTTGCCACATTCTCGTTTGAAGCATATCCGGCCATGAGAGGAGTCTCGGTGTAGACGCCAGGGTTCAAGTAGGGATTCGCCGCCAAGGGCAGATTGTCGGTATGGTTTCGGAATACCGGCAAACGGTCGCGTCTGAAGCCAAAGAAGAGTGGATGCGTGACATCGATTTGCGTTTCGAAGATGCTGCCACTGATCAGTCGCAACGCTCGCTCAACAGACCTTTGGTTGAATGGCTTTTGGCGTACGCCTACGGCGGAATCGGTGGCCGCGTCTTCGGCGACTTCAGCAGCATCCATTCCACCCAATCGCTGCAGTCGCTGACCAGAATTGCTGCCTGTTAGAACCACCGTGCCCCCGCCTCGCACCCATTGTTCCAGTCGCGACCACCCCGCCTCACTCAAATCGTAGCTTCCAGCCGGTAAGACAATTGTCGAAAAGTCAGCAATTTCACTGCGCGACAATTGAGCATTCTTGAGCTTGACGATGGGAATCTCAAAAGCGATGTCGAGCATGTGCCACAACTCGCCAACTTCGTATTGCGAGATGCCTGCGCCGACCACGGTTGCAATGCTAGGCTTTTTCAGCACGGGGAATTTGCTGCTCCCAAAGTCGATGCCTGTCGGAGTAAGGCCTGTCTTCACCGGGAAGATGCCTACTCCCTGTTTGGCGCCAGAGGCCAGCAGTTTTTGAATTCGAGCTACCGGAACGTCTTGTGTTCCAAGATGCACCTGAAGCGTGCCAGCTTGGAACAGTCGATCGTATTCGGCGGTCGAGAACTTGTCCGTTGCAGCTCGCACGCGGACTCCCGCTTCGAGTAACTTCCAAGCCAAGCGAGGAGCCGCGTCGTCGGTCCAGTCGATGAGGTAAGCAATGTCTTCACCATCGAACTTGAGCTTTCGCGGGTGCTTCTGACCAATCTTGGCTGGCACCAAATGTCCGGGCGGCAGTTCGTCATCAAGGAGTCGTTCGTCCACGTTGAAAGCTAGCGGCAGACACCATGTACTAACGTCATAGAAAATGTTCTCGCGGAAGTTCTTTTGCCGCATCAAGAGCGATTTCAAGAAGCGATACTCCGATTGTTGCACCGGCACAGCAAGGGCTCCGGCGGCGATAGTGGAATCGCCATCGACATGCTTCTTTTTCACCCAAGAACACTGAATGTCGTGTCTTAGGAGTACATCCGCAAGAGCTTGCAACCGTGTTCGATTGCCTGGAGAAGAAAAGACAAGTGTCTTTCCGCCGTGTTTGCGTGATTGCTCAAGCGATTCTTGGTAGAACTGGCGCTTGAAGTTCAGCAACTGATCGCGCATGTCTGTCGTCGCGTGCAGGCTCGACAGTGACGTTGCAAACTGATTCCGAATGGTTTCGTGGAAATTCAACACTCCGTCTTGATTGCGTTGCATCAACCCCCGAGAGCTCGCCTGTTCAAATAGTATGCCGACCGCGCCGTGCAAATCAGGATAGGTGGATCCTTTGCCCATGTAGAAATCATCGAATTGCTCCTGAGTAAAATAGAGCGATCCGCGTTGATCTAGTGCTCTCGCATGGTATGCTCCAAATGCCTGGGTGAGTTCAATATTCTTGCCTGGGGTGTAGGGATTTGTCCGCTTCAAAATGCCAGGCTGAAAAAAGAATGTGGAGTTGGTGCCCATTTCATGGAAATCCAAAACAACGTTGGGCTTCCAGTTGTGGTACTTGCGCAATCGGTTTCGGCTCTCCGGGTGAACTGCAGGCAGCCAGTCACGATTGAGATCGAACCAATAGAAATTCACTCGTCCCGGTGGCCAGCCTTGATTATGTTCCGCGTCGCGCGAGTCAGGGCTTGGAATGCGACCGCGAAACGCGTTGACCCAATTGGCGAATCGGTCAAAGCCGTCCGGATTCAAACTTGGATCTAGCAGAACTATGCAACGATCCAAAATGCGATCGATTTCGTCGCCCCGAGCGGCAGCAAGGTAGTGGGCAACCAGCGGCGAGACGTTGGTCGCAGAAGCTTCATCGCCATGCACGCCGTAGCCCATCAAGATCACGGCAGGTAGATCCGATACATCGACTTGCCCACTGGACGCTGGATCCGCAAGCTTCAAGTGTGCTTTGCGAATCTCGTCAAGTCGTTGGCGATTCTTTTTGTTCGCAATCGTGAGCATCAACTGCGGCCGACCGCCGTGTGTCCGTCCAAATTGTTCGATGGATACACGAGAGGATTTGCTGGCCAAGAATCGCAAGTAGCCAACAAGCTGCGCGTGGGTAAGGTGCCGACTGCCAATTTCGAAACCCAGAAACGACTTTGGAGTCGGAATGTCCGGATTGTACGAAATGCCTGCGGGCCAGAAATCGGTCGGTGCTTCCGTCGGCAGCGCCTTTTCATCGGCAAGAGTCGTGTCGTCGGCAACGACATGGTGGGCATCTTGCGCGAGTAGTACTGCGAAGAACGCAGTGAACATAAGAATACGGCGGGGCATCGGGAACTCCATCGGTGAGCGGCCTAGAACGCTTGTGGCCCGGGCTTAGCGTTTCTGCGCCTATTCGAGTTTGGCGATTCGATGTGGGGACACGCTATACGTCCGTGCGACTCGCACTGTTAGATCGCCCAAGTATAGTCACTCCTCCTGCGGACTACACACTTCACTCCGAAAACCGGAACGGCCAATCAAAGTTTGAAACTGGGAGCATCAGTCACCTCCCGCTAGCGTGCGCTTTCTCGGAAAAGCCTAGCGAGCGCTCTACGGCTGATCATCTCGATTCAAATTTTGATCCGTCCTTCGGGAACCGGCGACTGAGTTGTGCGAATCGAAAAATGTATCGGGCGGCCAACCGATGCGCCTCACGCGTGTTGAAACAGCAACAAATCCGCTTGAAGAGTTACGATAAGTGAATTGAGGCCGTCGACCCGCTGTTGTTGGGAATTGCGGACACCGCGGTAAGTCATCGCTAAGGCGTCGGCGATCGCAGATTTGTCCAGCGTCGCTTGATGGGTCCAGGACTCGTGATCTTGAAGCTGAAAGCCGGCTTCAGAAAATTCAGCAATAATTGCTTGAGTACGGTCGCGTTGGTGGCCAGATTGTTGGACCTCTTCACGCAGCTCGATCAGATCGTTCGTGCCTGGAACTGCGACGATGCACAGTCCACGCTGAGCGAGGATCCGATGCATTTCAGCGATCGGGCGTCGTCCAAAGAGTGACAGAATGCGATGCACGCTCCCGCTGGCGGCCGGAATGCGTCGGTCGGCATTGGAAAGTATCCATGTTGCCGTTGGCATTTTTTTTCTGGCCAACAAAATCGCTCGTCGTGATAAATCAATGCCGCAAAAATCCTCCGGCGCTGATTTAAAAAGAGCTGCACCGAAGGTTCCTTCGCCACACCCCAGGTCCAGCGACTTTGGTTTGTCGGTTATGTCTGTTGGGAGGCGATCGCACCATCCTGCCAACATTTCAATCAATCCATCCATGTGCCCGAGTTGCAACCAGCGATGCCGTGCTTCAACAGCGGCGTCACAATCGCCTGGTTTCTTCGATCGCGAGTCTTGGGGTTGTAACAAGTTGTAGTACCCCTGCTTGGCTCGGTCGAAACAATGCCCAGCTTGGCAAAGAAGTCCAGACGGAGTTGGCTGCAAATTTTGTGTGCAGTTGCGGACGGTGCAAGCAAGCGGAAACATAGGTCGAAAACAAGCCAGGGGAATACTATTCAAAGCTCGCCATGTTAGCTCGCTACGTGCAGATTGTCGATTCGGAACACTCTGTAGATGCTCGATCTTGAGTGCGCTGAGGTCCTTTATCACGAGTATCCTGCGCTATCAGTGTCTCAGCGTTTTGAAATCGCCGCGGTGGAGGCCCGCCAGAAGATCTAGATTCAAATTTTTATTCGCCCTGCACGGCGGGTTGGAGCCGGGCATCTTTCAAGAGCATTTCGATCGGAAGTGGCGTCAACACTTTCCAGTTCTTCATCGAGTAGCGATTGGTGGCTGCGACCGCTCTGGCCAAGTCCACCGGGCTTTTGTCTTGTGCGATGAAGAAGCGAATTATCGTTAATCCAGCGCTGCCAAAATCCAGTGGTTCGGAACCATCGAAGTAGCGCACGGGTTGCGTCTGAGGTGGTTGGAGTTTGGAAACGGCTTGCAGTTCGACTTCTGTTCGTAGAATCCACGGGTTCGCATCACGCACGTGTTCGTTCAGCGAGTCCAGGAAGCGACCGTGGCAGGTAATGTTCGGCGCTTCAATTGTGACGCTTCGAACTCCCGCAGGCGGCCGATTCCCAGCGGCTATGTACAAAACGTTGAACGCGCGTTGCCGGGCCTTGCCCGTCCCATCAAACTCTGCATTGC
Source organism: uncultured Pirellulaceae bacterium (assembly GCA_964411445.1). Lineage (GTDB taxonomy): Bacteria > Planctomycetota > Planctomycetia > Pirellulales > Pirellulaceae > Aureliella. Next base: position 29,676 of record CAYPLE010000047.1, on the reverse strand, counting down.
TGCCGTAGAAGATAGCCATCGCAATTTTCTGCGCCGCTTCTTCGTCGTCGCGACTCGCAAGGGTAAGCATGGTTTCCGACAATGACAGAATCGCTTGGCCAGATACACTGCGATCAGATGAATCGATCAAGTGAAGCAGTTTGCGGACCTGCGGGCCAAGGTCCGAATGCATTTCTTTGTTAATGATATCGAGTGATTGGAGTGGTTCCCAAAGGGCAGCATTCTTGGCAGGCTTCGCTGGTGATAAAACGTCTTGGAACCCATGCGCGGCTGGAAACGCGGCCAAGGCAATGCTGGCAGCCATTGTTCCCAGGCAACTTCTGATGCAACTGGCGTGGTTCAGGACGATGCGAACGCGTTGGACAAAGACCATCTATTTCATTCCTTGGTTTGAGATTCACCAAAATTTCATACTGAACGCTGGGAGAGAAGAACAGCTAACGAAATCTAGCGGAGCCGTAATTGAAAGCTGGAACGACGCATAGTCTACGTTTGCAAGGTCAGTGACTCGTAAAAGTGATTTATGGATTCTGTAAAAAGGTTGTAAAACGTTCGAAGCGTGTGATTTTGTTCCTTCCTTCGACGCAGCCCTACGACTGCGACAATGCTTCCACACTTTAGCGGGGAGCAGTCTACCCCCCTGCTCAAGCTGAATGGCTGACGTACATTGTGCGGGTTCTGAAATGCCATGACCTTAAGCCTTCAATGACTGAGCAATGATGCGTCCTACTTATCTACAAATGATCGTCTGCGTTGGGCTACTCGCGGCGTTTTTCGGCTGCGAGCAACGGTATGATTCTCCACCAATCGAGCCAGCCGCCGGTTTAGCAACAGAGGTGCCCCTGGCTGCAAGCAGCGAGGAAATCCGCATTCTGGCGTGGAACATTGAATCCGACGGCAGCAGTACCGATCGGATCATTGAACAGCTCAAAACGGAGATGCCAGCGTTCGATATCCTGGCACTTTCCGAAGTTCCTCCCGCGGATACGACGCGGTTGAGTCAGTTTTTCGTTGATGGAGGTGGTGTGGTCGATGTTAGTCGTGGAGATGACCGCCTAACAATTGCTTGGTCCAAGCGTTATGAGCTCATTGAAGAGATCAATCTACGAAGCGAAGAATTCGCGCCCGGTTACCATCGCGCGCCGTTAGCAGTGCACTTGAAAGACACTCTATCGGGCAAGCAGTTTGTCGTTATGAACAATCACCTGGCACGCGGTAACGCCGACTTGCGGACACACCAAGCGGAGATGTTGGTCGATTGGGCCCGCAATCAAACGCGAGCCGTGATTGCCGTTGGTGACTACAACATGGACTACGAATTTTCCTCCGGCGCCGGCAATGAAGCGTTTGCAGCCATGCTGGCTGACGGGATATACAAGTGGGTTCGTCCGAGGGAGTTGGTTGACACGAACTGGTTCGATCCGGAAGGCGACGGAATCGACAACTATGCAGGATCGATTCTTGACTTCACATTCGTGGCTGGGCCAGCGATGGATTGGGAGGTAGAAAGTGAAGTCGTCGTGCGCGAAGGCGATTTTCCTGACGATGATAAAACGAGTGATCATCGACCTTTGTTAACCGTCATTGCACCCCTGGCAAATAGCTCGGGCAACTAGTGCTCTGGCCATTCTTGATTTGGGGGTTGGGCCAAACAGAATTCCCCCCTCCCATGCAGCCCACGCACTTACAGATAGCTGACGATCTCGTGGAAGGGGCGATGCGAGCGTCGGCGAGTCATCGGGATGAAAACTTAATTCTGCGCATCGGAGTGCATCGGTGGGCGTTTGAATCTGGCAAGAATGGCAACAGTGGTAGCCATAACAGCAAAGATATAGCCACCAATTAGGCTGCCCAGCCACGCGGGCGGAATTCCTTGGCCTCCCTGATTGGCCAACAGCGTCAGGTGAGCGATCCCCATGAAAAGCAGCACTGTGAGAATGCCGGTGCACAGCATGGCCGTTTCAACGAACGCTAGCGATTCTTCTCGACGTTCGTCGGCCAGCCAGTAGTCTTTGTGGGGCACGTTGATTAGCGAGTTTGGCAAGCGACGGATCAACCGGGCCGTAACGATCAGCACCAGCGTGGTGCCGACGTTTACCGAAACCAGCGAGACCAAGAAACGGGTCTTGCTGCTGAATCCATCGGGGGTTCCGTCTGGTCGAAAATGCGACGCGATTCGATCGGGCATCATCTCATAATAGACAACTGCCTGAACGATCGAGCAGACGATGAGTATGAGGAGAGCGATATAGGTTGCCTTGAGCATGGTTTATAGGTGCTGAGTGATTGGATTGGAGGCATGCAATTCGTGGCGGTTTTCGCGTGTCCGCTGGGTAGCCAGCCTTAGCGGGCACCAAGTGTCCGGCTGGGGGCCGGATTTGGTGAAGTTCGTTGTGCGTTAGCTAGCATTCGAGTTTGTGCGGCTTTGACGATCACTGTAGCAAATCCCGTTCGGCAGGAGAATTGCCAGTGGGGCAGCTTGTGAGCAACATTCTGTTGCCTTGGTCGCTGGTGATGCTTAGCCGGGCTTGGTCACCTGGGGGCGAAGATTGGTCGCAACCGAGGTGATTTAGCAAGCCGCGGTGGCGAAGAGCATTTCGATGCTACAATTTCCCGCGCTGCATTGCTGGCAAACTTTCTATAATTTGTGCTGTGTCGGGCTGACGATAACGCAACTCTAGAGTGTTTCAAGCTCGGGCTAGCATTTTGCAAGCTATGGAGCCCGCGATTCATTGAATGGCGACTCGCGTCACTAGACTTCAAATATTCCTCAACCGTAGTCCATTTTTACAACAGTAGTCCATGACAACGAGCCAGACCGCACAGAACCTTGATCGCTCAGCCGGCGGCATTCCAGCGTGGGAAACTCGCGAGTCTGCATTGTTGGCTTCTTTTGCGATGCGAGCATCTCGTTCGGCCGGGCGAACTTACGACGAGCCGCAACATGCTTACCGAAGTCCTTTTCAGCGGGACCGCGATCGCGTTCTGCACAGTTCTGCGTTTCGCCGGCTGAGTGGCAAGATGCAAGTCTTTACCGGGGAGATGGGAGACTATCACCGTACGCGACTTACGCACACTCACGAAGTCGCCAACATTGCACGGACCATAGGTCGAGTCCTCCGACTGAACGAAGATTTGATCGAAGCCCTTGCACTGGTGCATGACATTGGTCACCCACCGTATGGCCATAGCGGTGAAGACGCTCTCGATGAATGCCTGCAAGACCACGGCGGGTTCTCTCATAATGCGTTTGCCCTCGAATTGGTGCAGAATCTCGAAACGCGATACACTACCTATCCTGGTTTAAATTTAACGAAGGAAGTTCTCTCCGGCCAGCACTTTCGCATCACTCACGAAGGCCACACGCCGCTGCTCGAGGTGCAAGTCGTCGATCTTGCTGACAGCATTGCATACAACGCGCATGATGTGGACGATGCGTTGGCACTAAATTTGATCAGTGTTGAACAAATCGAGTCGCTGGAGTTGGTCGACATCGCCCTCCAGTATGGCGAGGCCCGCGGGCATACGCGAACTGCGGAAGGTCTGAGACAATCGTTGGTGCACAGTCTGATTGATGTGCAAGTTGTCGACTTGTTGGAGTCCGCCAGGGCCAAACTGAGCGGTATTGATGGGCTGGATTGCCGCGCGGTGAGCGAACTTGGCATCCAGTTGTCGATGACTCCCGTGGTGGCTTCTCGACGCGAGCAATTGGCGCAGTTTCTATTCGATCACGTGTACCGGCATGAGACGTTGATGCGAGTCCGAAAAGCTGCGTCGGACCGCGTGCAATCTCTCTTCGATCGCCTTGTCGCAAATCCTGAGTTCCTGCCCGACCGTTTCCGCGAAATTGCTCGGCGTACATCCGCGGCAGTTGCTGCTGGGCAATACATCGCAGGCATGACCGATCGGTTTTGTGACACTCAACACGAAAGCATCGTCCAGCAGGGGCGGAAGTCGGCGTTGCCCTGGTAGCAAGCGGCCGGATTATTCGCCCGTGGTTGTGTGGCTTCGCAAAGGAAACGAGTCTATTGCCTGCAGATTCTCTGGCAAAATACTTTTGGCAACATGTTGCCGAGCGACCCGATACTCCGGCGTTGTTCACTTCAGATCCTGCCACCATAGCGGCAACTGAAGGCGATGTACAGAAGTCCGGCGTTGTACAGAACAAGGATCTTCCCTGGAAAGGGCTAACCTGGAGAGAGCTGGCCGATCGGGTTGTCGCGACCGCCAATTGTATCGCAAGACAATGGCCCGAAATGCAGTTGGATGCACCTGGGGGAATGTCGGAGAACGCCCCAGTGCCCGTTATCGCATCCCGCATGAGCAACTCTGCGTTTTGGATTACAGTTGAGCTTGCTTGTCATTCGCTTGGCATCGCGCATGCCTCCATCGACGCCCGCGAACAGCCGGACCGAGCAGCCGAGATGGCTCGCAGCGCAGGAGCCGAGTCACTGCTCACGGGGCCACAAGATATCGGGGCGCCCAGTGACAAAGATCCTCACACACTTCAAACGCTTGCCAAGGCAGCTTGGCGAATCGACGGTAATCAAGACAGCGTCGTCATTTTTACATCTGGATCTACTGGTCAGCCTTCTGGTGTCGTGCTGAGTTCGTTAGCAATCGTGTTGAACGCGCAAGCGAAACTTAACGCAGCGCCGCAGCATCGAAGTGATCTGCGTTTAAATGTGCTGCCATTTTCGCACGCTTACGCTCGCACGTGCGAACTGGCTACATGGCTAATTACGGGAGGACAGTTGGCGATCTGCAATGATTGGAAGCACTTTGTCAGCAATTGCCGTCAGCTCAACCCCACACTCATCAACGCCGTTCCCCTGCTGGCCGGACGGATTGCCGACTTGCTGGACGAATCACCACTGGCGCTGGGTAATCGCGTGCGGTTGCTGCAAGTTGGCGGGGCCGCCTTACAAGAAGTGCTTTGGAAACGGCTCGCGCAACATGGCTTGCCGCCGATTCAAGGTTACGGTTTATCGGAAGCTGGTCCAGTAGTGTGTTCCGGGCGCGATGGGCTACAGTCCTATGGAGATGTTGGCTTTCCGATTTCGGGCGTACAGATTCGCACCGACGCGAGTGGCGAACTCTATGTGCGAGGGCCGAGTTTACTGAGCCGCCGATTGGGTAGCACTTCGACTGGTGTATCCAAGGACGGTTGGTTGGCGACGGGCGATCTTGCTCGCATCGAATCCTCTGGCCGCGTCCACATCCTGGGACGAAAGAATCGCCGTATCACACTGAGCAACGGTCTGAACGTTGATCCGCAGCAGATCGAGTCGCGAATTGAGCAACTCGATGCGATCCAGCACTGCATCATTAGCGTTTGGCAGCAAATCGATTCGATTGGCAATTCGATTG
>CAYPLE010000047.1:20733-24206 GCA_964411445.1 uncultured Pirellulaceae bacterium | reverse complement strand
CAGCACTGCATCATTAGCGTTTGGCAGCAAATCGATTCGATTGGCAATTCGATTGTCAATGCGACGGACCAACTGACGGCTTTTGTCTGGACCAGCGGTGACTCGTTTGACGCCAAGGAACAGGAATTTGCGGTCAGCCTGCTCAGCGACTTGCCAGGCTACGCCATTCCGCGGCGGTGGCAGGTGAATCCGTGTCCGATTTCCAACGATTTGCTAACTGCGAAAGGCACTTTGCGGAAGCAAGCAGTGCTAGACTGCATTGCTAGTGCAAGTCGCGCGGACGTATAGCGTTTTACGCTCAGTGATTCGCGGGCTCAAAGAGGCGCAGAAACGCTAACGCGGGGCTTGGTGCGCTCTATGGAATCACCCAATGGGCCAGCCATTGTGACTTAGCCATTGTGACTATTGACGGCATTCTAAGGTCAAATGAAGGAATCTAGCTGAACTTGCGGAACCAAGTTTCGGCTCGACAGGATAGTCTACCCGCGAATCCGTATCGACTCATGGCCCAGCAACTACCGACTCTTCTGAACCTCAGTCAATGCAGTGGTTGCGCGAGTGGTCGAGTCATCGTGAGCGGCAAGGGCTCCTCGTTCCTGCTTTGCGAACGGGGAAAGTCCGTATCTGGGTGGCCGAAATACCCTCGCCAGCCCGTTCGAGGCTGTCCGCACTTCCAGAATCGGGATGAAGCGACCAAACTAGAGGAATGAAAACTCCTCCTCACAAAGACGACGCGCGGCCGCACATCCTAGATTTGACGCTGAGCGACCTGCAGGTTTGGCTTGCTGACCACGGCCAGCCAAAGTATCGAGCCGGGCAGATTCACGGGTGGCTGCTAGAGCGTCGGGCCGAATCGTTCGACGACATGAGCGACCTTCCGAAAGTGCTTCGACTGGCACTGGAGGAGTCGTTTCGTTTGTGGTCGGCGTCCGTGGCCGCGCATCAAACCTCAGATGATGGTACCGAAAAGCTCTTGTTCGATCTCTCCGATGGCGGCCGCGTTGAATGTGTGCTGCTTCGAGAAGAAGACCGAAGGTCAATCTGCGTAAGCAGCCAAGTTGGGTGTGCAATGGGCTGCGTCTTCTGTGCCAGTGGTTTGGACGGCGTGGACAGAAATCTATCGCGAGGCGAAATCCTGGAACAGATGCTGCGTCTGCAAAGATTACTACCTGCAGAAGAACGACTCAGTCACATCGTAATGATGGGAATGGGCGAGCCGCTAGCCAACTTGGACAGCGTTCTAGCGGCTTTGGAGGTTGCTCGCGACGCAAAGGGGCTGGGCATTAGTCCGAGGCGAATTACGATCAGCACGGTCGGATTGCCTGCGTCCATCGACCGCCTTGCAAAGCACTCCACGCCGTTCCACTTGGCAATCAGCTTGCATGCACCTAATGATGCGCTGCGTGATAACTTAGTGCCAGTCAATAAGAAGATCGGCATTGAGGATATCCTGGCTGCGGCGGATCGCTACTTTGATGCAACTGGCCGCCGGCTAACATTTGAATACGTATTGTTGCAGGGCATCAACGATTCGGTCGAATGCGCTCGGCAGCTTGTGCGCCTATTGCGGGGCCGCATCAGCATGCTGAATGTGATTCCCTACAATCCCGTCGAAGGTTTACCTTACGCAACGCCGAGTGCAGATGCCATTCACGATTTCCGCACGACGCTCTTGGAAGGCGGGATTAACGTCATGTTTCGTCAGCGTAAGGGCGATGGCATCGACGCCGCTTGCGGGCAACTCAGGCGCAACCGAGACAAGCTGGACGCGACGGCCAGTACCGAAGAGCATTCCGCCTAGTGAAGATTTGCGAGAGCTGTTTGAGCCGGTTGAAGATTTCCACTTGGCATGAACGGCAGCACCATGGTCCGGCGATGTCTGCTGCGATGCTAGGGAGGAATCTTTCGACCGCGCGATCAGGCAGCCTAGCTGATGCCGAACATCTGCTGAGTGCTCCAACCGTCGGCGTATTCGCGGCGAATGTGTTTGTCTAAATCGGGGCGCGAATCGACAGACATTTGCTCAGCATTCCAATGCAACACGCCTTCACCAGCACGCTGGGCAAGTACGCCAAGCAGAATCGTTTCGGTCATTCTGGCCGCAAGTTGAAAATTGGATTCGCACTGTCCAATGCGGCCGGTAACGGCATCAAACCATTCTTGGTAGTTGTTCTGTCCGGTTGCTCGGGGCAAACTCGGCTTCGGGAATTCGAAAGATTCGATGCTTCGATCTGTCTTTAAGATCCAATTCGGTTTTCCGCGATTGAAGAACAGCTTTCCATGCTCTCCAATCACGACGCTCCCGAAATCCGCAAATTTCATTCCGTCGAGGATGTCCGGTGAAGGGTGGTTGTATTCCTCGCCTGACTTTGCGAGAGCCCATTTGTCGCGATCAAAGGTGGCATCGACGTAGCCGTCATACCACAGTACCCGGAAGCCGTCGGCGGCGGAGTACTGGTTGGGAGCAAACTGCCAAGCGATCTTGGAATTGATCGGTGGAGACAATTGCGTCGCTCCGAATTGTTCTGCTTGAACCGTCTTCGGTGCGTCGGGGTTCATCGCCCAGAAGCCTAGGTCCATGATGTGGCAAGCCATATCGCCAAGGGCTCCGGTGCCGTAGTCCCACCATCCACGCCAGGCGAAAGGGGCGATCTTCGGGCTGTAGCCGACCGACGGGGCCGGGCCAATCCATTGTTTCCAGTCGATTGCTTCGGGAACGGCCTCTGCCGTTGGCGGATTCTGGAACCCCTGCGGCCAAATGGGGCGGTTGGTCCAGCAATGAACCTCCTTCACCTTCCCGACGATCCCCGCGCGAATGAGCTCGACGCACCGACGCATGTGGTCGTTCGCGTGAGCTTGGTTGCCCATCTGTGTAATGATGCCCTTCGTTTTGGCGGTTTCAGCCAGTTGTCTCGCTTCCCAGATTCCATGTGTTAGAGGTTTTTGGCAATAGACGTGCTTCCCTGCTTGCATGGCTTGCATGCTCGCGTGAAAGTGATGATGGTCCGGGGTGGAGACGACGACGGCATCAATTCGGTCATCCAGTTCGGCAATCATTTGACGGTAGTCGCGTCCGAAGGTTGCGTCTGGGTAGGCCTTTCGGCATTGCACCTGGCCCTTTGCGCGTCGGTCCTTCGGATCAACAGTCAGCTTCGTCGCGTCGACAACATCGGCAAGCGCGATGACCTGAAAGCCCACCTTGGTGACTTGTTCCAGATCGCTTTTGCCTTTACCACCTGCACCAATTCCCAGCACTGTCGGCGCCTCGAGCAACCCACGTGCTCGGATCGTCGACGCGCAGAAACTTGCAGTAACGCCAGCAGCAGCCTTCTTCACGAAATTGCGTCGGCCGGTCAGAGACTGCTTTGAATTGCCTTGTGCCACGTTTGATTCTCCCGCTTCTTCCATTGTCCGTCGTCTGGCTAAGAGACTATCGTACCATTTTTACTTGGTGGGCTGGTTTTACTTGGTGG
>CAYPLE010000047.1:15740-20633 GCA_964411445.1 uncultured Pirellulaceae bacterium | reverse complement strand
TTTTACTTGGTGGGCTGGTTTTACTTGGTGGATTGGAGCACGTCGGCTTGGTGGACTGGGGCGGAGCGCGGGAAAGTCGACTTTGTCGACCTTGAGTCGCACCAGTCGTCGATCGAGCGTCCAGCGTCTGGCAACAAAGTGCCGCCGTTTTTGGGGGAGCGGTCTTGTTGCGGCGGGTAGGGGACCGCTTTCTACGGGTTCGGGTTGGCGGCTAGGTGGAACCAGTAGTCGTAGATTTGCTGGACGGCGGCGTGGAAATCATTGAAGTCGACCGGTTTGGTGATGTACGTATTGCACTTCAATCGGTACATCTCGCGAACTTCCGAGTTGGACTCGCTGGTCGTCAGGACGACGACTGGGATTTGACGCAGTTTGGGATCAGCGGAAAGTTCTTCTAAGACTTCACGCCCGTCCATGAGCGGCATGTTGATGTCCAACAACACCAGGTCTGGGAGAGGGCTCGTTTCGTAGGGCGCCTCCTGCCTCAGATACTTGAGGCATTCGACACCATTGGAGACGTGAGAAATCTCGGCATTCGGGTCGGTTTTTTGAAAGCTGCGCCGCGTAATGAACACATCGTCTTCATTGTCTTCGACCAGCAGGATACGTGGTCCGCGTCTCAAGGTTGGCATGGCTCTTCAAGCTCCTGTTCGTTTCCACGTGCTTGGGGCAATGCAGCTGCTGAAACGGGTAATGTGAATGTAAACGTGCAGCCCTCGCCGGCAGTGGACTCGAGGGCTATTTTTCCACCATGGTGTTCAACGATTCGTCGGCAAATGGCTAGTCCAATTCCGGTGCCTGGGTATTCTTCTTGTGAGTGAAGACGCCGGAATATTTCGAAGATCTTATTATGGTGCTCCGGTGCAATCCCGATGCCATTGTCGCGGACGTAGAATTGGCAAGACTCGGCATCGAATTCGACATGCACCGCTGGCGTCGGCTTGTCGTTGTATTTGATCGAATTGCCGACTAAGTTCATTAGCAGTTGGACCAACTGAGAGTGATCGCCGATCACTGTGGGGAGTTGTCCAATTTGAACCTCAGCACCTGAGTCGGCAATCATCGGCTGCAGCATGTCTAAGGTTTCGGATGCAACATTCTGCAAGTTGACGGTTTCCTTCGGGCTCGAACGACCGTCGACTTTACAGTACGACAGCAGGTCGTTGATCAGCATCTGCATGCGTTTGCAACCGTCTACAATGCGGGCAATGTAGTCCCGAGCATCGTCGTCGAGTTTGTCTGAGTAGTCTTCATCCAGGAACTGTGCAAAGTTTGCAATCCCACGCAGCGGAGCCTGCAAGTCATGCGAGGCGACGTAGGCAAATTGCTGCAATTCGCGATTGCTGTCAGCGAGATTTTGTTCGGCAAGCTTGCGCTCGGAAATATCGTGCCACACAACCAATAAAGCGGGACCGCTCTTGAGTTTCACGGGGTTGAGCGTAACTTCGCATGGAAAGACTTCGCCATCGGCCCGCATATGCATCCAGTCGAAACGATGATGGCCGTTCTTGCGGGCGATCGCATCCATTTCGAGGCATTTGAGCATGCTCTTCTGACCGTCGGGCTGTAACTCGGGCGAGAAGCGAGCAGGATGGGATGTGAGTAGCTCGGCTTTCGAATTCATCCGCAGCATCTCTACGGCAGCCTGATTGCACTCGATGATTCCACTTTCGTCGAAGATTAAGTGTGCATCGGTCGATTGCTCGAACAACACCGTACGTAGTTCCGCCTCACGACGCGCTTCAGTTACATCTCGCGCTGTTGCAACGACGAGTTCGTGGTCTTCAAAGTCGACAAACCACATGGTAATGTCGCAGGTTATCGGGTCGCGATTGGAACGACGTAGTTGCGATGAGTAGTTTTCGTGCCCCTTTTGTTTGATTTCATTCCATTTTTGGGGCCATTGCTCGGCGGTTAACTCGGGGTCGATCTCGGCTAACAGTGGCCGGTCGGCAGAAGCCATGAATCCGAGTTGCTGAGTCGCTTGGCGATTCGAATATACAACCTCGCCATCTTGGTTGATAAAGAAGACCATGTCAGCCGAATGATCGACGGCGTACTGTGTTAGTTGAAGTTGCTTTTGCGCATCGTGCAGTTCGGTAACGTCTTGGAACGTGCCCCAAATCCTAACGCACCGGCCGTCAATGATTTCCGGTTCCCCCCAAGCCCGAACCCAGACTCGCCGCCCTGTTGCTGTTACCAAAGGGAGCTCGAACTCAAAAGTTTCTAGCTTTTCGAGGCAGCCGCTTACACTATCTTGCACCATTTTCTGAGCGGTCGGTTGGTAATACTCGATTGCTTCGCTGAGAGAAGGCCTGTATCCAGGCGGCCTGTCATGAATTCTGCAGACTTCATCTGACCACGTAAGTCTTTCACGAGCGATATCGAATTCCCATCCACCAACACGAGCCATTCGCGATGTCTTCGAGAGGATCTTTTGAATTCGCAGCGATTGTCGATTCGATGACTCGAGCAGCGCTACTGAATTCAAGTAGCCGGTTGTGCTACGTACAAGGGAGAATGCGATCAGGGCGAGCAGGGAAGAGGCAATGATCCCCAGAGTCAGCCCAGTACGGGCACGCGGGGACGCCTCAGGCCAACCGCCTTTGGGAATGCCGTACAGTCGCCAAGTTGCAGTCGGCAGAGCAACGGTAGCAGTGAGCGGCGCTTGTTCGAGCAGATCTCGAGACCCGTAAAGTGGGCTTGCCAAGCTGCCGTTTTCGACTTCTTCGTCATTACAGATTGCTACGTCGATTGACTGTGCTGGGCAAGCACGGATTTCCTTGACGACTTGGTCATAGTCGATCAAGATCGAGACCAAACCCCAGTACTCGCTTGGGGAAGCCGTTGCGTCTGAGTTGCCAGAGCTGGCCTGGGGCGGCTGTTCTGTATCGTGATTCGATGCTTGTCGCTCATTTGTCTGCAGCCCAGTTGCTTCCGCAGAATGGCGGGGAACGTAGACGGGCACGCGGTCGATAAAAGCCCGTCCGCCTTGTCGCAGCATGACTGGCCCAGTCAACTTGCCTCGAGGCGAATCAATGGCTGCGCGAATTGCATTACGTTGCTTCGGGTCGTCCAGTGGTGCAAAGCCAATTGCCGTTTCATTGCCTTCAAGCGGATAAACATTGGAAATGACGTTTCCACGCAGCAACGTTAAGCCACGGATTCCGGGCGTATCACCCACCAACTGCTTCGCAAATTGTTCAAACTGCTGCTGCGAGATGTCTGGATTGGTGGCGACATGAGCTCGCAAGCCTTGAGTCAAACTGACTTTGCTGTTGAGTGCAATTTCGACACTGCTTCGGACATTGGCGAGGTCACTTTGCGTGGTATTGAAAACACCTTGGCGAAATGCCGTATTCGCTTGTTGTACGTAGACATAAAGCAAGCTTACACAAATCGTGAAAACGATTGCCGCAGCAGCCGACGCCAGGAGAGCTCGCAGTCTCGCATTGGAGATGATGTGCGTGCCGAGCAGTTTGTGTAAAGGATTTTGGGAGCTCATGGCCAACGCTGGCGAACAGGAGAAGATAGGATTTGGGCATTGAAGCCGTTGGCAATTCGTCGTTTTGCGGGTATCCCGACTCCTATCGACAGTTAGGGAAGTCTGTCGTTTATGTAAAGCTTGATGTTTGGCAAAGACGGGCTGCTTCGTATCGCAAATCGCGGCTATGCCGACTGTGCGGATTGCCAGCAATTGTGAGTTGAGGCCAAATGGTGTTGGCAATAGCTTTGTTTTGAGCGGACTTTCTCGCTGATATTCGGCTCCGCTTTCCTACCCCTTGGCAGATTCAGGAACTGGCAAGAGTGGTCAGCCACGGCCCACAAGCACGAAGCTCTTCGTCGCGATTCAAGTTTGGACGATAGTCTAGCAACGTAGCGGCCTTCTCGATAGAAAAATAGTGGTCGAGGGCCAATTGGGCGGCGACAAAACGCGTCATCGGAGGTTCCGACTTTTTCCGCAAACCACCGTAAACGGCTTCTAAAGTAGCCCCAATGCGATAGGCCATCTGAAAGGACAGAGATCGATCAGGGATGGGAACCCCCGCTGTTTCCAGAATCTGTGAAATCCATTGCCAGCACTCGATTGGTTGGCCGTCGGTCAAGAAGAAGGCTTGGCCGTTCACCGCCTGGTCACCGTCGAGCAATCTCTTGAGTGCACTAACGTGTGCAGCCGCTGCAGAGCTGACATGAACGGTATCAATCAAGTTGGTTCCGGAACCGACGCGCCGCAGCTTGCCCGACTTTGCCTTCTCGATGACGCGAGGGAACAGATGTGGGTCGCCCTTGCCCCAAATCAAATGCGGGCGGAGCGAGCATGTGTTCAAGTCGGTCGCCTGGCCGATTTCAAGCACCGCTTTCTCAGCAAGTGCTTTCGTATGTGGGTAGTGACAAAGCCACCGGCTGGGGTAATGTACCGTTTCATCGACGCCCGACTGGTTTTCGCCAGCGAACGTGACACTCGGACTGCTGCTAAAGACGAACGCCCGCGTGCCTGCAGCTCGCGCAGCTTCCAGCAAATGACTGGTCGCGCGAGTATTGATATTGTAGTACGTCTCCCAAGGTCCCCACACTCCAGCGTTGGCCGCCGTGTGAATGATCGCGTCGCAGTCCTTAACCGCCTCCATCACAGTAGAAAAGTCAGTAATGTCCCCTTTGACGCAATCGACGCCCAAGTCTTTCAGGTGCGAGTATTGATTGCGGGCAATCCCGCGGACTTGGTGCTGCGATGCAAGAAGTTGTCGAGTGATCTCGGCACCAAGAAAACCTCCGTAGCCAGTAACCAAGACGCGGGGCGACATGCATTGACTTTCTGTTTATGAATGGAAGACGCAGGGCCGAAGCGTGTGGGCGCCAAAAATGTGGACTGTGACGGTTGGCTGCTATGCGGAT
>CAYPLE010000047.1:2911-15640 GCA_964411445.1 uncultured Pirellulaceae bacterium | reverse complement strand
TAACACCGCGGCCAAGCGGTGCTTCTAAGCAGCATGGCAGCGAATCCACCTCGGGCCTGCTAGAATCAGCAGGTCAAATCCCACCTGTCGCTGTATCGCATGTTTAATTCATGCGTTGAGTGACGGTAGGCACTATTGTTGCTCAGGTAGCCGCCACCGGGTAGAGGCGGACCCCTGCGCGGATAATTATGGAAATGAACGAAGAAACGCAGCAAGAAAAAGCGAAAATGGAACCTCCCGGCGACTCTTCCCAACAGGATATCAAAGCGGCTGAATCGTTGGTTCGGATGAGCCAAGCGATTCGACGCGAAGTTGGCAAGAGTGTCGTTGGCCAGCAAACGGTGATAGACCAACTTCTGATTGCCGTCCTTGCTCGCGGTCATTGCCTGCTGGAAGGAGTCCCCGGCCTGGCGAAGACGCTGGTCGTCAAGACGCTTGCCCAGGCTATGGACTTGAGCTTTCATCGCATCCAGTTTACGCCTGATCTGATGCCTGCCGACATTACAGGAACAGATATCATTCAAGACGTTGCATCGACTGGGTCGAGGCAGTTGGTATTCGAGCCCGGGCCAATTTTTGCGCAGTTCGTTTTAGCGGACGAAATCAATCGCACGCCTCCCAAGACACAAGCGGCCTTGTTGGAAGCGATGCAAGAGCACGAGGTGACCGTCGGAGGAAAGACATACCCGCTTGCAGAACCGTTTTTCGTCCTGGCAACCCAAAACCCCATTGAGCAGGAAGGCACCTACCCGTTGCCCGAGGCGCAGCGGGATCGATTCCTCTTTCAGATTCAAGTTCAATACCCGGATCGCAACGATGAATCTGAGATTATCGACCGCACAACGGTCGATATAGTGCCAACAATTGAAAAGGTAGTCAGCGGCGACGAAATCGTACAATTCCAACGATTGGTGCGCCGTGTGCCTCTGCCAGAGCATGTCAAGCATCGTGTGCTGGATTTGGTGCGGCAGCTACGCCCCGATCGTGAAGCGAGTCAGTGGACGCGCGATATGGTTGAGTGGGGGCCAGGCCCACGCGCTGGACAGCAGCTTGTTTTGGCGGCCAAAGCGCGTGCCTTGTTGGCTGGGCGCTATCACGTGACGGTTGACGACATCCACGAACTTGCGGAACCGGTGTTGAGGCACCGAATTGTTCCGTCGTTTTTAGCGGAAGCGGAGGGGATTTCGGCTGTCGACATCGTGAGGCGTCTGTCGGCTGAACTGCAGCAATAGCGCCGCAGGCTCGAAAGCGAATCATGGCACAGACTTCCAACCAGCAAGATCAACGGCTTTCGCCAGGGCGCCTGCTTACACCGCAGCAGCGTCGGATGCTCGCCACCTTGCGTCTCGAAGCGGCAAGGGTGGTCAGGGGATTGGCGGTGGGGATGCATCGAGCCGTCGGCAGCGGCTCAAGCGTTCAGTTTCGCGAGCATCGCCCGTACGTTCCTGGCGATGCACTGCGGCAACTCGACTGGAAACTTTACGGAAAAACGGATCGGCTGTACATCAAGCAGTTTGAAGACGAGTCGGATCGCCGTTTCATGCTGCTGATCGACCAGAGTGGTTCGATGGCCTACCCGGTGGACGCAAAGGAATCGTCCGAAGGTGCAAACGACACAAATAAGCACTCGTTTGCACGCCGCATCGCCGCTGCACTTGCGATGCTGTGTGTTGCCCAGCAAGATCGCGTTGGCTTGCTGACGTTTGATCGTAGCGTCAATACGTTGATTGCACCAAAGTGTTCAAGGGCTCACTTGGCAGTGTTGCTTGGATGCCTCGTCGAATCGAATCCCAAAGGTGAAACCAGCTTGGCGGCCGCGTTGCTGGCGGTTAGCCAAAAATTACATCATCGACGTAGCACGGTCGTCGTCCTTTCCGACTTGTTCGATGACTCGAGTGCATTGCTTACGTCCGTTCGAACGATCGTCGCTCTTGGGCATGAGATTGTCCTGGTTCATATCCTGCATGACGACGAACTCGATTTCCCTTTCTCCAGCTTGCTCCGCTTTCATTGCCTAGAGAGGTCGGCTGAGCCGCGAACTTTGGATGCTGGAGCGATTGCTGCCAGTTACCGATCGAGCATGGCAGAATTTACCAAAGCTCTCTCTACCGGCTGCCGTGAACTCAAGGCAACGTATTTACCCTGTCGAACTTCGGAAGACCCAATTCAAGTGCTTCGCCGGTTTACTGAGCGTCGTCCCAGGCTTCGCAGACGTTCAAGCTAGTTGCTGTGTACTGCCTCAACGCTGAGGATTCTTCCCTGCTTTTCCTGGTATCTACACCCAGGCCTTCAAAAAAGATACACTTTGACCTTTGCCAGCAGCGAACAGACGCAATTGGTCCGCTTGCAGGCCCGCTGTTTCGGTTCGTCAGCGAGTCGCGCCCGAGAGACGAAGCTGAGCCCAACCACATTCCATCCACATCCCTCCTGCTTGAGTCCAGCCGATGCACATTCTAGCCGCAACGGACGTTTCCTCTGTCGGGGCGTTCTTTAGTTTTGTCGTCGAGCACTGGGAATTCTGCGTGATGCAATTCCTAGAGTTCGCGATTTGGGGAGCTTGGATTGTCGTTCTTGGCAACTTGTTGAATGCTCGCGGATTTACCCGAACGCAAATTGGGCGCATCTACGCGTGTATGCCGATTGGCTCAATGGTCACGCCCTTGTTTATTGGCATGGTAGCGGACAAGTACGTGAATGCAGAGATTCTGGTCGGAGTCTCACATATCATTGGTTTTGCTCTCTTGATTGGAATGGCCAGAGCGAACAACCCAGGGCCGTTTTATGTTCTAACGTTGATTTATGCTCTGGTCTATTCGCCGACGTTAACGTTGACTAGTTCCATCGTCTTCGCAGATGAAGCGGCAGCGGCCGGTTTTGCATGGATTCGAGTTTTTGGGACGATTGGCTGGATCGCCGCAGGCCTGTCGCATGCATTGATCTTGAAAAAAGATGCTCCAGTTAACGAAAACCCTCTGCTACTAGCGGCGGGGTTGTCGCTCGTGCTGGGAGTCTTCTCGCTCACCATGTTGCCGGAGACGAAACCGGGGCTCATTCAAAAGCAAGAAGCTGCTGTCGAGGCGCTCGTGGATGAAGGTATGGACGAGGCTGCGGCACTGGTACAAGTAAAAGAGGATATGGCTAATGAGACTTCGCCAGGCGCGATTGAATCGGCCGTGGGAATGTTGAAAGCCAATCCCGTCTTCTTCGGCGTCACTTTCGTCGCCGCAGTTGCGATGGGGCTGTACTTCGCTTTTGCAGCGCTGTTCATTGAAAAGACTGGCGTTTCCCCGCGGACAGTTGGTCCCGTCATGACGCTCGGCCAGTTCATCGAGATTTTCTTCTTACTAACACTGCCGTGGTTCCTGGGCCCGAAGTACGAATATATGAACTGGATTCTGCTGATCGGAATCTCGGCTTGGGCACTTCGGTTCGCACTGTTTTCAATGGGCAAGCCTCTTGGTTTGGTGCTGGTCGGTGTCGCAATTCATGGTATTTGTTTTGACTTTTTCTTCGGCGCGGGTTTCTACAACGCGAACTTGATTGCACCAGAAGAACTCACGAACACCGCACAGGCATTTTACGGATTCCTCGTCTATGGCCTTGGGATGTTCATCGGCTCTGAAGGAGGCGGGTGGTTGAATCAGCGATTCAGCAAGGCCACCGGCGAGGGCGATGAAGTGAAGACGAACTGGGGGCCGTTTTGGGGTATTCCGTGCTTAATTGTCACAGCTTGTGCGGTCATCTTCGCCTTCAGCGCCGACTTGAGTGTTGAAACCACCTCCGAATCAACCGACGAATCTGCTGAAGTGAGCACCGATGAGCCTACCGACCTAGGTGGCAGTGCCGCCGAGGTTGAAGACGCGGAAGAGGAATAAGCAGGTAGCCTTCCAACGCCTCATGTAGGCGACGGGGCTATCTAGAAGCTGTGGCTACTTGCGGACTCAGAAGAAAGACGTCAGGTGGCAATAGTCAAGGATTGTCGTGCCGCCTAAGATGTTGCAGGATCGAAGCAGTTCCGGGGCGTTCGGCTTGGCCTTGGGCAGTTTAGAGGATCAACGGCCTTCAAATCACTAGTGTTCAATCAGGATAGTCATGTCTGAAATCGTCGAGAAATATAACGCTGCGGAAAAGTTAAAGGATGAGGGCAAGTACGATGAAGCGGTCGTGCTGCTCAATGAGATTCTTGCCGTCGAGCCGGAGCATACGCTCACACACCTAACACTCGGTCGAATCTACACACTGCAGCAAAAATTTGATCTGGCCGTGGAACACAGCCAGAAAGCGTGTGAATTAGAACCCAACGAGCCCTTCAATTTCACAGCTTTGAGTGTTACGCTGCAACGTGTTTATGCTGGCACCGGCGATCAATCGTATATCCAAAAAGCAGAGGATGCGATGGCCGAGTCGCGACGTCTTGAGTCGTTAAAATAGCTTTCGCCGAAGGGCAAGATGCAATGGAAGTTGTTCACCACGGTGCACTGCACGGTGTCACCGGGTCTTGCCATCGTTTAGTCGTCTCACCAGGACGAAGCATCTTGGTCGATTGCGGGATGTTCCAAGGCTCCGACGCCAAAGGGCGGGACGAAGACAACCCAATCGACTTCGCCGTTGACGATGTGGAGGCGCTGGTCGTCACGCACGTGCACCTAGACCACGTTGGACGCATCCCGTTTTTGATTGCAGCCGGCTTCAACGGCCCGATCTATTGCAGTCCTCCAACAGCAAAGCTCCTGCCCCTGATGCTTGAGGACGCGCTCCGAGTTGGTGTGACACGGAACAAGCGGCTGATCGAGCGTTTCTTGTTGGACTTGCGAAAACACATCCGGCCTCTCGCTTTCGCCAAGTGGCATCAGCTTGACGGCGGCTTGGAAATACGCCTCACGCCCGCAGGGCATGTGCTGGGATCAGCAGTCGTAGAATTTGACTTGAAGGGCGAACGCGTCGTCTTCAGTGGAGACCTTGGGAGTCGGCACCAGCCGCTGCTCAAGGATCCGGTCAGTCCTGAACGAGCCGATTTGCTAATTTTGGAAAGCACCTACGGCGACCGCAATCATGTCGGACGCGACGAGCGGATTAGCCAACTGCACGGCGTCCTCTGCCGCACGTTGGAAGACAAAGGCGTGACCATCATTCCTGCGTTCAGCGTCGGTCGGACCCAAGAACTGCTCTACGAGATGAATCACATCTTTGAGCTCATGCAGGCCGAACAACGCTGTTCAATGCTCAAGCGAGTTGATGTGATCATCGATTCACCGCTCGCTCAGAGGTTTACCGAAGTTTACGAGTCGCTTCAATCTTACTGGGACGAGGAGGCTCAGCAGGTTCTCAAATATGACGACCAGCCTCTCGTTTTCGAAAATCTAGTCAACATCGAAAATCATGGCGAACACCGCGATACGGTCGAGTACCTGAAAGAGAGCGAGATTCCTGCCATTGTGATCGCGGCCAGCGGCATGTGCACCGGAGGTCGAGTGGTCAACTACTTGAAAGAGTTTATCGGCGACCCTAGAACCGATGTCGTGTTCGTTGGCTATCAAGCCGAGGGGACTCAAGGCCGCTACATCCAGGAGAGTGACTGGGTGAAATTTGATGGCAAGCGTTATGACATTCGTGCCAAGAGTCATCAACTCTCCGGCTATTCCGCTCATGCAGATCAATCAGATCTATTGCGCTTCGTCGGAGGAATGAGCCAGCCCCCAGGTGCAATTCGTCTCGTCCACGGTGAAAGCCAAGCCAAGAGTGCTCTACGAGTAAAGCTCACCCAAGCTGGTCACAACGTGATTGATTAGGCGGGGTGATTGATTCGAGGTTGCATTGATCGCACCGATGAATTGCGGGTAGTTTCAAAGCTGCGTGTTAGGATCTGCAACCAGACCACGATGAGATATCAGGATTACTTGGCGGAGCGTGTTCGGTAGAGGAACGCGTCGGATGTGAGCAGCGAAGTAATCAGTGCTTTCATGCTGCCGCCGCTTTCGGCGTAGGCGCGGTGGGCCGCCCTGAGAACAGGAGCATCGTTGAGCGTTTCATTTCGCCCCATCCAAAATCGAAACGCATGCCGAACGAACACCTGTTCAACGCGCTGACTTTCGGACAGCTTGCGAATCATCTCAATCGCGTCTGCGACTTCTCCATCCAGTTCTGGGGCGCCCGAGTCGATTATCTCGCCCGAGGTGTCAACAGGCTTGTTCAGTTCCGTCGTTCGGTAGATCCCAGCGTGGTTGTACATTTCAAAGGGGAGCCCAAGTGGATCCATCTTCTGATGGCAGGTCCAGCAATACGTCTCACGAGTCACTCGCATCCGCTCTCGAAGGGTCTTGTGGGGTTCATCCGGTAGCATGGCGTCCACGGTAATTGGCACATCGGGTATGCCACCACCAAGCAAACGTTCTTGGATCCAGCGTCCCCGGTGGATTGCATGATTGTCCATTGCGTCAGAATGTGAGACCAGCCAACTGGGATGCGTGAGAATGCCCAATCGCTGGCCTTCTGGAGCGGTTGCCAGGGTGCGTTCCGGTTTCATCGAGCCGTTGCCGAAGCTTTTTCGGCTGACGCGAGCGTAAATGGTTGGCCCGTCAAATTCAGCTTCATCCACATCGTACTTTTCTCTCGCCCGCTGCCGTTTGAGATTTGTCAAGCGTTTTTCGAGGTTGGCTACCGAGCGTTCTGCAAGCGTAACGTCGCGTTTGAGTGTTCGTGATTCGGGATCCGCTTTGAGCAACTGTTCTGCTTCGGCAAGCTTCTCTTTGGCTGAATCTAACTGGTCGGTTGTCTTGGCGATTGCCTTCGCAGCTTCTGCCCGCGCGTTGCGGGAGGCGCGATCAGCCTCTTCCTTGGATCGGCGGGTCCCAAAGTACGTACTGGCGGAATTGGCGGCTACGACTTTTTGAGTTGTTAGCAATTCCTTCAACACATCTCGGTCTTCCTGCAAGATCAACTCAACCAAGCGGTCGGTACTTGCGGTCGCATCGAACATCGCGCGGTAGTGCGTTTGCCCTCGGTTGCTAGCTCCGGTTTGAGCGAGCGCTTTTGAATCCTTGCAAATATATCCTGCTAGATCGTAATCGAAGTAGTCGCGAAAGAACTGCAGTATGCGCGGCTTACGAATCGAATCGTCGGCGAGCATCCTTTCCACTTCGCGTCGGACGTCTTCGCGGGTCCGCATTCGGCCTTCCGCGATGGCTGCCCGGAGTTTGGCGTCAGGCTTGATGTAACAGAGTGCGTGATTTACCGCCAAGCCCAGCTCCCAATCCTGGAGCATCACGCGACCATATTCGTCGGCTTCTCCCGATACGACTAACTCTGGGCGGAAAAGGGCGTCACGATCGAGGAAGATGGTCGACAGTCCAAGCACTGCACCGTCCTCTTTGCCGAGTTGATCGATCGACTGCCGCACGATATCGAGGTAAGCGTCGGATTCAGATTGCTGAGGAGGTCGAAACGTTAGCGCTTCGAATAAGAAGTCAATCGCCAACCGCAATTGATCATCGTCGACGCCTTCGGCCTTCATCAGTTCGTACACGGGCGTCAGTGGACGTTTGACTTCCGTACTGTAAACCAAGGCAGTTGGCAGGCCTCGAATATCGCCATCGAACTCGTAGGTGTTCGGGTCGTCAGTAATCTGTTCAGGATTCGCAATACTCAGTGGTCCATACGCCATGTAGCGAATGATGTCTTTCGCAATTCCCAAAATCTGAGTCGCTTCGGCACTGTTGACGGTGTAAAAATCTGGATAGTTCTCCAGCCCATGCTTTCGGGCGGACGACAAGACTGCGGGAACGCTCTTGACCGACGTAGCGTATGCGACCGTGCCGCCCTGCCATTTGATGATGCGATCGGTACCGAAGTAGAGTTTGAGCTCGCCGCCGTGGTTGGTCGGGACGGCATCTCCCCGAGCCCTGAGGCCCGGTTTGGCTGGGTCAAATGCCGGCTCGGTGTTAATCAATTCGTTCAATCGGGTGATGTGTTCCTGAGGCGAAACACGCCAAATTCGTGCCGGCGAAGACGTTGGTACGAGACTGATGTTGCTCGGCAATTGCTCGAACAAAAGCTCGTGACTAACGAAGTTGCCTTTGTGGGGATCCCGGTGAGCCTGGAAGCCACCTTTGTCTTCCATTTCGCGGCTCAACGACGCGACGATCCAGTCAGTGAACCTGAGTCGATCACTGGCTGCAACTTCGCCCCAATCTTTGGGCGGCATCTCCTCCAACGCAACTTGCGCCCAAACGGATTTCCAAGTTGCCGCGTTGACTTCATCGACTGGCCCGAGCTCATGCAGCGACAAACCAGCTTCGGGATCGGAATCCCCGTGGCAATCCAGGCAGTTCTCAGCAATGAAGGGTTGCCCAACAGCCGCAAAGTCACCTGCGACCGGTTTGCCTGGTGTGTACTTGGTGGGTGTGTCGTCAGGTTTTGCGGCGCGGGTGAGCGACGCCGCGAAGAAAACTACCAACGCGAGTGCGGCTCGGATCATGCCAGCACTTCCGTCAGAGGGCCGTTGCCAGAGTCGAATTTTTGGGCCATCTTGTCGTTCATGTTGAAGCGATCGACATTCTGCCCAGCGGCTCGAAGCAACGAGGTGTAAAGTGCGTTGATTGGGCGTTTGCCGTCCAGTTGTGTGAAGCGACCGGTCTTGAATGCGCCGTCAAAATTACCCAATAACATCACGGGCCAATTGGCACCGTTCGTGTGCTGCTTGTCGGCGTTATTACTGGTGTAGACGATCAGCGTATTGTCCATCATCGACCCGCTGCCCTCTGGCACACTCTCGAGCGATTCCATGATGCGGACCAACATCTTGCAGTTGTACTGGCGGATTTTGATCCAAATCGGATTGTCGGGCTGATCCATGTGGCCCAAGTTATGGCCTTGCTCTTCAACACCGATCCCCTTCCACGCACCGAAAATCTCACCTCGCCCAGAGCCGATGGTCAGAGTGTTGGTGATTCCAGAAGTCAGGGCGGCAATGCCGAGATCGAGTAGACAATCGTGCCAATCGGTTTCGAACTCGGGTTGCGAGTATCGCTGGTCCACTACAGGTGCAAATTTGCGTAAATGATCCGCGACTGTGCCCAGTCGTTCTTGAAGGCCGTTGACGTCTTTAAAGCCTTGGACGTACTGGCTGTATCGCTGCTCGTCCGCCTGCGGTAGATCCTGCCCTTTGGACTCGGCCAACGCCTCAATCTGTCTTAAGACGCTTGTCTGAGCCTCGTGCTGCCGACGAATGTCACCGGTCGCAATGCTGCCGAAGAGCATCTGGTACAAGTGGTTTGGATTGGAGTGCATGAAGATCGGTTGGCCAGCCCCGCTTGCTGACAGCGTCGCGATGGTTGGTTTGGTTGACATGTTCTCCATTGAGTCCATACCGATGCACAGGTGCGGCAGGAGAGTCTCGGGCAGGAGTCGACTCAGCTCGTAATCAATCGTTGGGGCGCTTGGGGGAACACCATCGCTGCCACGGTAACCGCCAAGTGCACCGAAGAACGCGCTGTGGGACGGACTGGTGTGCAGGCCGTGCAAGCCGTTGATGATGTGCAACCGTTCCTTGTAAGGATCCAGTGCTGAGATCGGCTCGGGCAGCGTGGCTGTGGCAAGAGAGCCGTCGTTCCCGACTCCGCTTGGAATACATGTCTTCGGATCAAATCCCTGATTTTGCATGAAGAAGATGATTCGCTTCGGCGTCGATGCCCCAGCACCGATCGGCGTTGACGCCAGCAGGTTTTGTGGAACGACTGAAGAGAAAGCAGTCGCGCCGGTTCCCGCAAGGATTCCTTGCAGCATACTTCTGCGGTTGAGCATGGTTCTTCTCAGGTGGGATGAATGCCCGCAGCATCACGAGCTCGAAAGAGCTATCGCTTGCGTCGAGAGTGTCTAGGCGGGGATTCGTGGATTAAGGCGGGAAGGGTAGAGTCGTCCTCATTCTAGCTGTTTCGAGGCTCCAAGCCAATAGTTTTTGGTGCGTGCACGAGATGAAGTCCAACTCTGTTTTCTTGCCGAACCGGTGCCACCAGCTCATAATATCACTTCCGCGAACGGCTTCTCGGCGTGGGGAATCCTGCAAAAAGTTGATGTGCAGTCCTTAAATTCTAACGATTCTCGCGGCAAAACAGGCCAGCCTGGCATACGATGGCCAAACCAAGTCGATCGTCGAGCACAACGATTTCGCCTTCAACTTACTCGCGAGACGTCAAAATTACTCACGCCAAGCGCCGACCAACAGTCAATAGGAAAATCATGACTTCTCTCTATGCTCGATTCAAGTGCATCCTGCTCGCTGCGGCTGTGGGCCTCACCAGTCACTGCACGGTTCACTCCGCTGCGGCGGATCCGAATCCAACCGAAGCTAAGTTGCGCACAGTGGTGCAGCGGAGTTTGCCGGCGATTCGAGATGGCGGTGCAGAGTGGATTGCCGACAACGATTGCTTGTCGTGCCACCGAGTGTCTTTTCAGATTTGGGCACTGAATCGAGCTAGCCAGCTTGGCTACGAGACCGACGACCAACAACTCAATAGCTGGAATGAGTGGGCGACCAACTGGAAATATATGGTCAATCCCGATCGACGCGATGAGGCAACAAAGGAGCAGACCTTGCTGCAGGAGTCGGATACGATCGCCCAGCTATTGCTTGGCCGAGAGCACGTGTCTGCATCCGACCATGCGGAAGCACCGCAGTGGGTTTCTGATTACAGAGAATACTTGCTTCGCGGGCAGCAATCTGATGGATCTTGGAAGGCTGGCGGACAATTGCCAACTCAAAAAAGGCCGCCACGCGAAACAACGGAAGTCAGCTCGATGTGGGCGTTGTTGGCAGTCCGCAAATCAGCTCAACTCTCGAGTTCAAAAGAGGGTTCAGATGATTCGAAAGTGTTAAAGGCAACGGAGCTTGGTCTCAAGTGGCTGGGTAACAAGACGCAAGGCAAATCGACGGAGTGGTGGGCCGTTCGGCTGCTGCTCCAGCGAGAGCTAGGAAATGACAAGCGAGCCGATGAACTGCGAGCAAAACTGCTAGGGTTCCAGCGGACCGACGGCGGTTGGGGCTGGCTAGTCGATGACAAGAGTGACGCTTTGGGCACCGGCATTGCCATCTACGCGCTTGCTCAGGAGGGGCTCGGCACATCAGATGAATCTATCCGTAAAGCAGTTGGTTTTCTAGCACAAACGCAGCTCGCCGATGGGTCCTGGGACGTGCCTGGTACCAAAAAGAAGGGCCGCGACGAAATGGTCGAGACGGCTTCCTACTGGGGAACGGCCTGGGCCGCGATCGGGCTAATGGAGTTCACGCCAGCGTCCAAGAAGATATCCGCCCGTGACTGATCGCGACAGAAGTTGTAGTCGGCGGGGCAGTAAAGAGGATTGCTGCGATGCTTGAATCGATACTCGTCGGCTCTGTACTCACGATGGTAACGGTCGCCGTTCACGCATCTGGGACGGCCCGGTGGATCCAAGTGCTCAAAGTGCGTGGTGAGAAATCGAAGGGACAGGCCGGCGATCTGCGCGAGCCGATGGTGCTCCTCTGTTCAACGGCTTTGGTGCTGGTCATGCTGCATATCGTTGAAGTTGGGATTTGGGCGATCACTTACCGCATACTTCCAGGCCTCACACCGCTTGATAGCTGGGAGGAAGCTGTCTATTTCTCAACTGTGACGTTTGCGTCTTTGGGCTATGGCGATATCGTGATCCAAGGTAGCTGGCGGCTGCTCAGCGCGATTCAAGCCATGAACGGCCTGCTTCTCTTCGGCTGGAGCACGGCCCTGCTGTTTTCTGTTGTTCAGCGAATTTGGAAGAACAGCTAGACCGATCAAGACAGTCCCGAATCGATGTAGTTTGGATCGGACACTTTGACACTCGCGAGAGAATTTGTTGATGGTGGAAATGCTGACACCGGAAGAACCTTGTGATCTGCTCGCCTTCCGCCGCTGGCTAGCGCTCTGAACGTTCTGCTATAGTCACGCGACCGATTGTTATTTTCTGAAAGATATGGCTTCAGTCGCCCTTGATCTCGTCATGGGGATTGGGCGGAGACGTTGACGCTTGATTGGGGGGCTGCATCGCTGCACGATCCGCTGCAGCTTGGTTTCCGATCGGACGCAGGACGATGATGTAAAACGCTACGCCGACTGCAAATCCAGTTATCGATGCGATCGTATGTTGTAACAATGCCATTGGCCAAATGAACAATTGCCCGCACACGGCTGCGATCGACATCCCAGCAGCACCAGATGAGAAACTGCACGCAATATGCCGCCACCAGCGATGGGGGTCAGGATTGTTCCTGGGCTCAATCGTAATCACTATTGGCGGATCGTATGGGTTTGTCTTCGTCATAGAAACAGCTTGTTTGCCCCTTTGCCTGAAACGCTCTATCGCTTAATCGTCGCAAGCTGCGGTTTTTGAACGCGTGTGTTTCGGGCCTATATTGCCAGGTCGCTCTGGTAAGATGGGTCCCAACGCGGATTCTCGCAACATGCAGATCCACGCTCGATAGTCCTTTTTTAACAATGGTCGACAATCATGATTCATCGCAGCCCCTCGGCGATTCGCTGGCGGAGAACGTTCAGTGACAGAAACCCGCCAGCGCACCGCATTCTCGGAAATCGACTGGCTTGTAGGACGCTCCTTGCGATCGTCTCGTGTTCGCTACCGTGCTTGGCTCAAGAATTACTTGCCCAAGATTCACCCGCCCAAGAATCACTAGGCCATCAGTCTGCAGTTCAACAGTCTGCAGTTCAA
>CAYPLE010000047.1:0-2811 GCA_964411445.1 uncultured Pirellulaceae bacterium | reverse complement strand
CAGTCTGCAGTTCAACAGTCTGCAGTTCAAGGACACTCAACTGTTTCGCGCGAGGCTTCCGGGGGCGGGAGGGCACAGACAACAACGTTTCTTGTGGTTCGGCATGCCGAACGGGAAGGCAACTTGGATCAGCTTTCGGCTCAAGGAGAGAAAAGGGCGGAGGCAATTGCTGGGCTTGGGCAAACGCTGAAGGTTGCCGCCATCTATTCCACGAACACGCTGCGAACGAAATCTACGGCTCTACCGCTGGCAAAAGCCTTGAAACTGCAAACGCAGCTTTACGGCAGAATTTCTGAAGAGTGGCTCAACGAGATAACAGCAACTTACGCCGGACAGGTTGTCTTGATTGTTGGGCACTCGAATACGACCGGAGTCATTGCAGCAAAGTTGGCTGGAGAGAAAGACTCATTTGCGATTGGGCACGATGAATACGATACGCTGTTCGTGATCACAAAATCCGAAGCGACAGCGCACTGCGTTCGTCTGAAATACGGTCGCGACTCCACAGACGCACCCGCCGCTGATGCCGACAAAATGGCACCAGCCGTCCACTCGCCCGAGCAGTAGTTAAGCCGCCATGAGAGGCAAGGCTAGCGAGCGTATGTCCACTCGGTTGAGCGATATTTCGATTCGGCCAGCGCGGTCACTCTTGCGTCGAATTGTGCTGAGTCATGGCCGCGGGGAGAATCTCCGGAGATGAATTCATTGAGCAATGCGTGGCGCAATTCATCGGCAGACAGCGACAGGTTTTGGATGAAGGCGTCATGAGGGCGACCACTGCGGTAGTCGGGTTCTCGCGGAGGATGCTGGAGGTACTTTGGCGCGAGGGAAAGATCCATGTCGAGCAGGAACGTACCATGGTAAAGAAGTGCGCGACGCTTGATTCGAAGGCTATTCCCGCTGACCTTGCGATCCCCGACAACTAGATCGCAGTAGCCAGATGAATCAATCGCCGGAATTCTGCTGCGCAACGCAGATGTGAGGCGGCCCATTACGTGGTTGTGAGCAGCGTCGATCATCCTCAGTTCAGGGCGTTGCTCAAGAGAGAGTACAAGCGAGAAAAACGCACATCCGGGCGCGGCGACAATGGTCCCGCCGCCAGAGCAGCGTCGAAAAAGTGGCACTGTATCTTCTTGCATGCGATTGAGATGCACTTCGCTGTTCACCCTGCCGCTTCGTCCCATGACAACGAACGTCTGCTGAGCGTTCCACAGGCGAAGCGTCTCATTGGCCGTATCCCCTTGGTCCAATTCCTCGAGCAGTAGCTCATCGAAAGCAATATCGCAGGCCGGATCGCCATACGTATGTTCGATCAGTCGCATCGAATGCACTGTGGAGTACTCTGTTGCGGGCTAAAACGAAAACGCTCCGCGCTAGGTAGGGCCTGACGCGGAGCGAGAGTGAATCGCAGGATTGTCGCAGAATGGCTATTTAATTTCGTGAATGCGAATGTCTCGCCAACGAACTTCAAATGGCCCTTTGTTCTTTGGAATGCTGTGAACTTGCAATCCAATGAAGCCTTCTTGGTAGCTCTCCGGATCTGAGATATCTTCGATCATCTGACCGTTGATCCAAGTTTGAATGCGTGGACCGACGGCGCGAATCACGAATCGATTCCAACCATCATTGTCCATCGCATCGGTCTTTGGTTGGCGAGGGCTCAACCATCCGCGACCGGTTGCTTCACCGTAAACATACCCGGCTTCGGCTGGGCCTGTTTCAATTTCGACCTGCGGCCCGTGCACGCGGCCGTCTTTGAAATCGGCCAAGCTCTTGGAGCGGATCTGGCACCCGGAGTTTAGCCCGACGTCGACTTTGACTTCGAAAGTCAATTCAAAATCGCTGTAGTCTTTCTCGGTGCACATGAATGAATTTGGGCTGCCGACCGCGGTTCGCCCGACAACTGCACCGTCTTCAATCGTGTATTTGGCGGTACCGTTTTTTTGCGTCCAACCATCCAGGTTCTTTCCGTTGAAAATTGGCGTCCAACTGTCACCGTCAATCGCAGGCATCGCGTGGAAGTCTACTTTGTCCATTCCTTTCGGAACAGTCAGTTTCATCGGATCACGCATGATAGGCTCGTTCTTGCTGAGCAGAGCTGCGGTGACCGATGGCTGCGTGACCTTTCCCGTCGCGGCCCATTCCGTGCCGCGTTG
Source organism: uncultured Pirellulaceae bacterium (assembly GCA_964411445.1). Taxonomy (GTDB): domain Bacteria; phylum Planctomycetota; class Planctomycetia; order Pirellulales; family Pirellulaceae; genus Aureliella. The sequence goes on along the minus strand of CAYPLE010000047.1, from coordinate 655 downwards.
AAGCGTGACTTGGAAAGCAGTTCCGCTCATCGCTTTGGCATCGTGGCCGAGCGTGGTGTGAAAGCAGCGGCCCTTTTCGTAGTCGATAACCATCAAAATGGGCTCGTGTTGGCCGGTTGATCCTCCGCCGCCAGCTTCCTTACTGCTGAAAGCGGTTGCTAGAACCTGCATGTTTTGAGCAGGGCCGCGAAGCTGAGCGTACAGTTCATCCTCAGCTTGCATCCAACTCGCCGGCAAGCCACTGGTGATGGGATGTTCTGCGTTGCGGACGACAACTTCGAACGGGTGGCGCTTTCCGTGGCTGCCACCGCGTCCAGCCTCTGTGTCGCGAACGATCTTTCCATCTCGCCAACGAACGTACGGGCCATCTTTCTCGGTTCGTCCGCCCCAACCGCCAAGGCCGATCATTTGGTTGTAGGCTCGCCAGCTCGGAAAGGAATTATCAGCAGCGTGGACGGAGACGAATCCGCCGCCCCCTGCTACGTAGGCTTCGAATGCGGACATGGTTTCTTTCGACCAAGGCTGGCCGTTGTAATTCGAAACGACGACGTCATACTCGCTAAACTTTGGTTGAAACGTCGACATATCACCGCCCTTTGGAGGACTGGTCACGACGTCAACTTTGAACATCCCTGTGCTTTCCAGGGTTGCTTTA
>CAYPLE010000046.1:42004-44532 GCA_964411445.1 uncultured Pirellulaceae bacterium | reverse complement strand
CATTTTTATGCATGAGCTATACCGCTACGAGGACGACCAGGAACCGGACGATTTCTTTAACTCGATTGACGGCTCAATCGCGGACTTCCTCGAGCCATGATGAAGCGAGAATCACTCCCGTCTGCCGGATCCGGGCTTGCGAGTTTTCCCGAATCGACAATCAACTCTCCCGGCCCGGTCACGGGTCCCGTCCTGTCCAAGAGCCCAACTTGATTAATGCGATTCAATGCAAATGCATCGGATGCATATGGGCGCCGGACGTTCGAAGCGAACCTCCAGCCTACTAGACGAGTTTCTCGCGACTACACCGCCGCTCACTGCCGCGTCAGGTTTCTACCTAACGAATTCACGGTCAGGGGCGGGCTAGCAAACTGTGCTGCTTAAGAAACTGGCTTCTTTGCCGGTCGCCCTTTTCTACCCGGCCAACAGTCGCTAAAATCTCGCTCTCCTTTGGCGGAGTAGCTCAGCTGGTTAGAGCAGCGGAATCATAATCCGCGTGTCGGGGGTTCGAGTCCCTCCTCCGCTACTTTCTTCTTTCTCTACGAAAACAGGCGTTTGGCCCCTGTTTTCATTGAGTTTCTGGCTTGCCGAGATTTTGGCTTTCTCTGCGAACTTCGCGCGTCCAAGCCCGTCTAGCCGAACCGATTCGCGTTGCAATTGCTTCGGTTCTCTTAAAAAAGACCGCTGAGTTCAGCGCTTCTGGTACAAAAAGCCAAGTCCAACAACCCGTGCGGGCTGATCCAAGGCTGCTTGGCAGGAGATCCACGTCAAGGCGACGGTAAAAAGCCCAACGCTTGCAGTATTTGAGTTCGGGCGAGGATGATCGATTTTCTGCCAAGTTGATCGATCTGCGGCCGTTTGGCGCAAGATGTGCTCGATGTGGGAAATTGAATTTCACCCTGCCATCCAATCCTGCGGGAAAAACGGAGAAGGCCCTTTCATGACCGCCGTGCTGCTTATCGATGATGACCGGAGTGTTTGCCACACCGTCTCACGAGGCCTCGAGAATGATCAATCGATCGAAGTTTTCTCGGTTAATGACGGCGAAGCGGCTCTACGTGTGCTGAACGACCATGCACCCAGTGTCTGCTTGCTGGATGTTTACTTGGGAGACGAGAACGGCTTGGAGCTGTTCCGAAAGATCCGCGCGATCGACGGTAAGATCCCCGTGATCTTCATCACTTCGGATACTTCCAGCGAGACGGCGATTCAAGCAATGCATGCTGGGGCATACGACTATCTGGCGAAGCCCGTCGACGTTGGGCAGCTTCGACAGTTGACTCGCAGCGCAATTCGAGCTCGAGAGCTGATGGATCGGCCGGTCGCCCTGAAAGTGGGCGCTTCGGTCGAAACAGGCGGCTTCGTGGGCCATTCGCAAGCGATGATTGAAGTCTACAAGCAAATTGGGCGTGTCGCTGCTCAAGATGTAACGGTGCTGGTTCGCGGCGAAAGCGGTTCTGGTAAAGAGCTTGTTTCGCGAGCGCTAGTCGAACACAGTTCGCGCCGCGATGGACCCTTTGTTGCGGTCAACTGCGCTGCGATTCCAGACCAGTTGCTGGAGAGCGAGCTTTTTGGACACGAACAAGGTGCTTTTACCGGTGCAGATCGACGTAGAGTTGGTCGGTTCGAGCAATGCGACGGCGGCACGATTTTCCTCGATGAGATCGGAGATATGTCGCCCATGATCCAGGGGAAGGTGCTACGGCTATTGCAGGATCAGAAGTTTGAACGCGTGGGGGGCAACGAGCAAATTTCGACCGACGTGCGGGTGATTGCTGCAACCAACCGACCGCTTGAAGCGATGGTTGCTGAAGGTGACTTCCGTGAAGACCTTTTGTATCGGCTGAACGGGTTCATGATCAACCTGCCACCACTTCGCGATCGCCGAGAGGACATTCCAGCTCTACTTGAGTTCTTCATGGCTCGTGCCAAGGAGGAGATGGGTCGCGAAGAATTGACGGGCATCGGACCAGAAGCGCTTGAGTTGTTGACGAATTATGATTGGCCCGGCAACGTCCGTCAGCTACAGTCGGTAGTTCGGCAGTCAGTGCTCATCGCGACCGGCAACGTCGTAACGCACGAGAGCTTGCCCGATTTCGTTGTGCGCCCGTCGCCCGAGGACGCCGTCGGTACTCCAGCCATCATCGCACCCGCAGCCGAATCCGGCGCAACGCGTCCGCCTGCCATCGTCGCTGAAACAGATGCAAAGCCTGCGAGCGGTGAATCATTCGCCAGCGGTAGTGGCTCGTTCGGTGGCGGTGATACGAACGCAGCCGCCCCAAGTGGCTGGTCGCTGCAGCAGTTTATCGAACAGCGTCTTGCGGCTGGGACCGAAGCCTTGTATTCCGAAGTCATCGAGTGTGTTGAAAAGGAGCTTTTTGCCCGAGTCTTGCAAGAGACGGGAGGAAATCAGTCCAAAACTGCGGCGATTCTTGGCATCACACGCGGCAAAGTTCGAGACCGGATCGCCAGCTACAAAATCACCGTCGACCCGAACATCAACGTGAACGGCTAGCGGCGATTCGCGG
>CAYPLE010000046.1:0-41904 GCA_964411445.1 uncultured Pirellulaceae bacterium | reverse complement strand
AATCATCAGCCGAAACGCCGTAGCGTCGGGTACATGTCCATGCTCTAGAGCTTCTAGCCGCAACAGTCTAAGCGTATAATTCTATCGCTGGCGAATTGGCTGGCCAGGATAGCGGGTTGTCGGGTAGGCTCGCGGTAACTGCGAGAATCGACGGCGGTAGTTTGGTCGTCTTGCGGAAAGATCGTCATCACCTAGCAATAGCGAGTCGTCGTCATCCAGGAGGGAATCGTCGTCTAGTAACGAGTCGCCGTCGTCCAGCAAAGAGTCCTTCTTCAGCGGCGATTCGTTCAAGAGACTGTCAGTAGGCGGTGCAGAGCGTTGCTTAGGGACTTGTGGTAGATCTTCATCGCCGAGCAACTGTTTGCGCAGAGTTTCGACGTCGATCAGGCCGTTTTCGTCGGCCAGATCTTCTGTACCAATCAGCGGATCCCGATCACTTGGGCTTGGAGCTTCTGCTTTTTCAATCAACGCTGGATCGATATAGAACGGTGCTTGTGTTCGCTTCTTCGGTGGCAACTCACCTTCTTGCGGTTTAGGTGTCATCGGTTTGGCGGGGGCAATCGCTTCGGGATTGCCTTCTTCAACAATGTGCGGCTTGAGCCAGCGTGGTGGTGGGCCAACCGGAGTCTCGGGTTCCACCTTCTCTGGAATAGCCGGAGCCTTGCTCGGTTGCTCCGATGACTTGCTAGGTGCTTTCGGAGCGTAATAGACGTTGCCTGCTGCGGGCATGGGACGCAACCGGACCGGTCGCTGCGACTGGTAGCCAGCGGAGTACGGATACTGCAAGTTTGTTGATGGATAGCTGTGGGCTGCGTTGCCAAACCGTCCTGCTGCTGCACCATGGTAGCCGGTGCGTGAGTAGCCGATGCCGAGATGGCGTCCGACAGAGTTCAGGGCAGTGTGTTCGCTGTGCTGAGCGTAGGTTGGCGAAGTAACTCCGATCGATGCAGCAGCGAGTAACGCCAAAAGAGTCTTGCGATATTTCGTTTTGAACATATTTGGCCCTTCCCTGGACGCTCTTGATCTAGCCCGATGGCGTGCTGCGCAGTCGAGTGCTGTCCGTTCCAATCCCAAGACGAGACAGCCACTATGCTCAGGGATCGACCAAGCGCAGCGTGAAACTCCCCAACGATTGGTTTGCGAAGCCGGCCAGTCGCTTGTCCCGTGACGATTATGTGGCTCAGCGAATGCCTAAGGAGCAGAGCTTATGCTAGCGTTTGGCGGGGCGATGAACCCAATCGACCACGGCCAGTGGAGAGGCAGGTAGAGTGCGACGGCGAGCGCAAAGACCGCCAACCAGCATGTCAGCGTCAGCGCGGTCCAATCTCGTACCTTCAACGTTTTGGTCCGCGAAAGAATGCGTCCGGGGACATAGACCACCGAGCCAACCAGAATTAGCAGGGTTGTGCTGTACATCCAGGCAAGCATCAAGTATTCGGGCCTGCGCTCAGATTGTCTAAGCGTATCGGTTGGGCCGTCGCCAAAGAAAACGTTCATGGCAACAATGATTTGCAGCACAAATACGGCTGCAGCAGTCACGCGGCAGACTTGGAAGTCACGCCGTGCAACGGTCGACTGGGAGACTTCTGAACGTTCACGCTGTTGTTTGCCCGTGCTTTCATTACCATTGCCCAAGCGGTCGCCGGATCCATGATTCTCAGACTGGGGATCCAAGGCTCCCGGCGAGCTCTTCAGCGTTGTGAGTAGGCCGAGAACGAGGGCAGTTGCTGAGGCCATGGCTAGCGATCCGAAATTTGCCGCAACTAGGATGGTCATTTCTCCAGGCTTCTTGGGGGCCAATACGGCAACTGCCCAAGTTGCGGCGATGGCCGAGATCAAACAGATAGCGGCACTCGGCAGATCGATTTTTTGTGGTGCAGACTTGCGAACGTTGCTCACCTCGCGAAGAATCAAACTGATTGCGGCGACCCCAAGAGCGCAGTACAGCCAGCGGGTCTGCGTCAATTCGGGCGCGAGCTGAGACCATAGACCGATGCCGACGATTCCGAGCAGTGCGAAGAAGATGGACCGCATGAGCCCACTCCCAACGGTTGTCGTCAGTGCCAGAACAAACGAAAGAGCCCAAACGACGACGATCAGTTTTCCGGCGATCTCGATAGCAAAATCGGCGCCCGTCATTAGTGTGACCCTCGGATCAATCCTAGGATTTCATTGCGACTGGAAACGTTCTCTCGAAATATGCCTCGCATTGCGGAAGTCGTGCAGGTGCTTCCAGGTTTGCGAACACCACGAATTGTCATGCAAGAGTGAGACGCTTCCAACACAACGGCGACTCCTCGCGCATCGCAGTGATTTTCAATGAGGTCCGCAATCGTCTCGGTCATTCTCTCTTGCACTTGTGGGCGTCGCGCGACATCTTCCACGACGCGAGCCAGCTTGCTGAGCCCGACAACTCGGCCGCTTGGCAAGTAACCGACATGAGCCTTGCCAGTAAATGGCAACAAATGATGTTCGCACATGCTACAGAATTCGATGTCACGAATGAGAACGATTTCGTCGTAGTTCTCTGTAAAGACCTTCTTGAGGTGGATAGACGGATCCTTGCGAAGGCCGGCAAACATCTCGGCGTACATCCGGCCCACCCGCGCCGGTGTCTCTTTCAGTCCGTCTCGATCAGGATCTTCGCCGACAGCGATCAAAATTTCGCGCACGGCTTTCTGGATTCGTTCGTGGTCCACGGCGCCGTCGCCAGCAGAGTTCTGACTCATGAATTTGCTTTGCTTAAATGGGTCCGCCAGTTGTGACGGTAATAGTCGAAATGTCTTAGGCCAGATGGTCGTTCGCTAGGAGCTTTGTTGAGCCCACGTTGGCAATTCGGTTTGAAAACTCACTGGCTTGAGCGTGTCTGGGTGCGGGAAAGTGATCTCGACGCAATGCAAACACATCGGGGATGCATCCACCGCAAGTGTTGCAACTGATTCGCGGGAAGCCTCTGCCCCGTAGACAGGATCGCCGACAATTGGATAGCCCAATTGCTGCAGATGTAGTCGTATTTGATGGGTTCGTCCGGTAATCGGCTGTGCTTCGACCAATGAGGTTCCGTCGGCGTGACGTTCTAGGACGCGGAATTCAGTACGAGCGGGCAGGCCGGTTTGTGTCACGCAGCGAGAGCCCTGCGGTCCGGCTTCAGGCGAAATGGGTAGCTCACACACCTGCGTTTCCCACTCGACATGGCCTTCGACTTTCGCAAGATATTTCTTTGCGACTTGCTGCTGTCGAAACGCATGGTGCATCATCTTGCTCGCGCGGTGTTTACGGCACAGGATGGTGACGCCTGAGGTGTTTGCGTCCAGCCGGTGAGCGATGCGGAGTTTGTCGTTTTGATAAACTTCGCCCAAGATCCATGTGAGTGTATTGCGATTGAATCGACCACTTGGGTGACAAGGCATCGGAGCAGGTTTCTCCACAATCAACAGACTGTCATCTTCATGAAGGATCGAGATGTCATGCGCGATGGGTGGTTCGGTTGTGGCTGGCTCAGACTGCTCGAAGCACTCGCCCTCTTTCACGATTTTGTCGGGGGTAACTGTGCTGCGGTGTTGCCAATTGCTCGAGACATGACAGATGTCTCCTGCGTTGAGCCAATCCATCCATTGCTGCCGATCGATTCCCGGATTCCGTTTACAAAGGAATTCGATCAAGGTCAGCCCAGCCATCTTGGCGGGCACAAAGATGTGGCGAACGTTGTTGTACGGCTGACATCCAGGCTGTGAAGCGGCTAATTCGCGGGCGGCAGTTTGCCTTGCTTCGAACTCACGCTGCTTTTTCTGTTCAGGATCTTCGTAGCAATGCGGACAATACTCGCCGAAGCGGTATTGCTCGCTTTGAACATCGTCGGACGTTAGCACTGCCTGGCAAGTAAAGCAGAGAAGATTGCCGGTCGGTTTCAATTCTGGATCCAGCGCGACGCGATTGTCAAATACAAAGCAGGAGCCGTCGTAGTGTTCACCGCCGACCTCTTCAAAGTATTTGAGGATTCCACCCTCGAGTTGATAAATATCTTTATAGCCGGCCTGCTCCATAAGCGGCCCGGCTTTCTCGCAACGGATTCCACCGGTGCAAAACATGACAATCGGCTCGTCTTTTGCTTCTTCGGGTAGTTGCTCGATTGCTTTCGGGAAGTCGCGAAAGTGCTGCAGGTCGAGGACTTCTGCGCCACGGAAAGTGCCGAGGTCAAATTCGTAATCGTTGCGAACGTCCAACAAGCGAACTTTCTTGCCCTCGTCCAGCCAGCGTTTCAGCTCCTTGGCGGGCAACTTGGGGGACGTTCGTCGCTGGGGTTCGATTCCGTCGATGCCAAAGGCGATGATTTCCTTCTTCAAACGAACCAACATGCGTCGAAACGGCTGCTCTTCACAGTAGCTGTCTTTCGTTTCCAAGCCCTCAAACTGAGGAAAGGTTCGCAAAGTGTCCATGAACGTTCGGACATTGGACTCTTCCCCAGCTAAGAAGAGATTGATTCCTTCGGCGGAAAGCAAGATGGTTCCCAAGATTTCATTTTGTTCTGCGTGAGACTTGAGTTGCTCTCGAAGGGCCTCCAGGTTATCCAGCTTCACAAAGCGATAGGCCGCCACGTTCAGGATGGGTTTGGTAAGTGTTGCTGTCGTGTCCGTCATTGCCTGGAACCCTGAAAACTCTTCACTTTCGACGTCGAATCGGCTCACCGGCGGTCGAGTTGGCCCGGACCGGAGAACTCCAGCCCCTATTTTGTTCCGCTGCGCGTTAAAAACACAGCCCAAACTTCCGCTTGAGCCATTCGCCAACGAGCGGCCCCTCGCAAGTCGTGAGCGAATCCCCTTAGGTTGCCCAACTTACCCCCTTAGGTTGCCCCTCTTATGGCAGTTGCGGGTCGACCTGGAAAGTGGGAAACAGAGACTTCGAGGCGGTCAATTCCTTTACGATCCGCGCTGTTTTGCGGTACAATGCAGGCTTAGATGAGGGGCTCTCGTTGAGGGAGGGGAGCCGGCTGCGCTGTCTGGAGTCGCACAAGGGAATTGGGCATTGAATCAAGGCGGGAATCAATCGAACCGAAATCGTCGTGATCACGCCGCCGGGCGTGCTTCACAAGGTCGCGCGTTCAAGGTGCAGTTGCAGTTCGAAGCCCTCGAGGCGCGAAGGCTTTTGGCTGGACTAAACGTATCGGTTTTCTTAGACCAAAACGCAAATCAAGCATATGAACCTGAAGTCGATGAAGTCGGCGCAGGACGCATTCTGTATCTCGATCAAGATCGCAGCGGTGACTTTACAACGGGCGAGCCCATTGCCATCGCTGGCCTGGACGGATTAGCCGACTTTGGGGATTTGGATACAGGCGATTATTGGGTCGGCCTGATGCCGCACCCAGCTCAGAAACAAGTCACGTCGACGGGGGTTGCTGGTTCGGCGACCTTGATTGAAAGCCAATCCGGGAAGTTTCTTCTCCCGACGGCCAATCAAGATCGCGTGTGGCTCGTTGATTCGACCGGTCGATTCGGTGAAATTGGTGCCGCCTCGTTCAGCGGTGTCTTCGACGGTGAGCCTGTCGTTGCCGAACAGTTTGGGCCAAATTCATGGCTCGTCGTGCTCGCACACGATTCGGGCGACTATTCGTTCGTGAACTTTGATGCGTCGACTGGCGCATCGGAGACACTTACGATGGATGGCTTGCCCTACGGAGTTGTCATTTCCGACGTTGCCGTCAGCAGTGACGCAATCGCTATTCGGTATACTCAAAACAACGGAACGACCGCTTTAGCGTTCGCTGATAAGGGTAGCAGCCTGACGTTTGGTCAACCTGTTCCGACGCAGGATGTTGCGGTAGCAGCAAATTACGCTCGTTCCGAAATCTACAGCAGCAACGCTGCAGATCAACAAGTCAAACGATGGGACTGGCTGACTTCCTCGGTTGCGTCCGTGACTCAGCTTGATCGTCCCGTTGGTCCACTAGAGCTTAGTTCCGACGGAGTGCTGGCGGCCCTGGCTTCCGATGCTGCCGGGCATACTACCGCGTTAGTGCTAGCCGTCGATGACGGGTTCGGTAAAGACTCATCATCCGCAAGCGGTTTGGCCGTGCAAGCGATTCTGGCCGATGCGGCTGGACCGCTGGTGTTCTCGCCGGGTGGCAAAAAGCTGCTTTCGTCCAGCACGACCGGAGATATGCTGGCTTGGGATCGCGCAACCTGGCAATTGCTTGGCCGAACTTCCGTGGGACAAGGTGCGTCGCTGGAGCAAGTTCACGTCGATCGGCATTCTGAATATGCACTGTTGCTCGGCGGCGGTGGCGTCTACTCGGCAGAACTTGCGGTTGCGCGGCCACAGTTTGTACAGCTCCGAGATGACGACCTCGAAGTCATCAGTCTTGGTGTGCGGCTGAGCGGAGCCAATGACGCCCCAACTGGGAGTTTGCCCGATCGCGTGCTCAACGAAGACACGCTTGACAAAGGCAGATTGCAACAAAACGAACTGTCCGACGGTGACGGTGATTCGTTGTACTTCTCAGTCCTCACTCCGCCAGCGTCAGGCAAATTGACGCTCTCCCCCGACGGGAATTGGGAATACACCCCGGGACAGGACTTCGCCGGCGCAGATGTTGCCGAAGTGCTCGTGCACGATGGTGTTGCTTCGTCCGTCGTCACGGTTCAGATTGATGTTCTCCCAGTCAACGATCCTCCTATGAGCTTGACGGCGAACGTTCAGGCTGTTCAGGAAGGGGCCGTTGACGGCGAGATCGGCTTGATCTCCATTGTCGACGTCGACCGCGACGCCTCCTACGTAGTGACCACCAACGACGAGCGGATCACCGTACGGGAAGGCCGAGTGTACGCCTCTGGATCGTTTGACCACGAGACCGAGCAGCAGGTTGTTTTTGACATTTACGCAGTCGATGCTTCTGATCCGAACATCATGATCACGACGCCAGCAACACTCACAATTGCTGACGTAAATGAGCCTCCGACGGCGATTCGTTTTGACAACGTTGAAGTCGAAGAAAACGTGGCTGGCGGAGTGGTTGGCCGCGTGATCCTGGATGACCCAGACACAGATCAGCGTTACGAAACGACAGTCAGCGATTCTCGGTTTGAAATCGTCGACGAAGTATTGAAACTCCGCGACGGCGAGACGCTTGATTTTGAATCGGAACCAACTGTAGAAGTTGTCGTCACCGCCGTGGACCAAAGTGATCCTTCGCTTCAGATCGCAAGTACGGTCACGATCGAAGTTCAAGACGCCAACGATTCCCCGAAAGAAATTGTGCTCAGCCGCTCCGAATTGGCATCTGCAATCGCCGGAGCTGAAGTCGGAACGCTCAGCGTCGACGATGATGATTTGGAAGTCTACACGTTCGCAGTATCTGACCCACGCTTCGAGGTCGACGGGAACCTACTTCGCCTGAAAGAAGACCAGGTCATCGATTCACACGACGAACCGGACGTAACGCTCAGCATTACGGCGACGTCGCGATCCGGTGAGACCATCCAGAAGAGCATCGCGCTGGAGGTTGTGGACTATCCTCCGTACCACAACCCTGACAATCCAGAAGATGTCAACGGCGACGGAGAAGTCACGCCGCTGGATGTGTTGCTTTTGATCAATCGTATCAATGCTGGTGGCGGCGGCGAACTTCCGCATCCCTCCCATGGAAATGGCGAGCCGCCCATTGAGACATTCCCGGACGTCAACGGCGACAATCAACTCACACCTGTTGATGTTTTGATGATCGTCAACTATCTGAACAGCCAACGCGGAGAAGGCGAAGGAAGCACACACAGCAGTCTCGTTGCCGGTTCTTCGCCAATTGGTCCGTATCCCCCGGCCTTCTCAAACGACTTCCAAGTAGAGGACGAAGAGGACTATCAACGCCGCATTCAAGCGGAGCTTGAGGAAGTCATCGAATCCCTGTCTCGAGGTTCACGCAGCTAGAACCCCTACCCCAGTGCAATGCCTTGCTAGGCGACTATTCACGTGCTGTGGAGGGTAACCACGTGTTGTAGTCGGATGCTCTGACAATGCGTAGGAAAGACATTCGGCGCCGCGAGGCGCTAAGGAGCGTCTGCCTCGCAGCTTTCGGATAGAAACTTGGCCAACGTGGATGGGCGGATCGGTTTGACGAAGTGCTCCGCAAAGCCAGCTTCGAGTGATTCTTCGCGGGCGTGGTCGCCCGAGTTGCCGGTCAGCGCAACACACGTGACATCCGAATAATTCGGGTCCGCCTTGAGTTGACGAACCAACTCGACGCCTGTGATGACGGGCAAACCAATGTCAATGATAGCGAATCGAGGATGAACTGAGCGGATCAGCGCCAGCCCACTTTCTCCATCGTAAGCAGATTGCACCTGAAAGCCCTTGTTTCCAAGCATCATCTCTAAGAGTTGGCAAGAGCTTCTGTTGTCGTCGACAAGAACAACTTGCATTTTGATTTCGTTCCTTCTTACCCCGCAACGACGCAGGGATCTTCCTGATACAGGCTGGGCGGGGCCTGAGTGATCGATTGAATAGACAACAGTTGCGTGCTAGTAAGAGGAGAATTGGCGGAGTGCCGCCAGCAATGTCAATGGTATGGAACTACTGCCTGCATTGACCATCCAGGAATGAGCATAAATCTCGTGCGGTTAGCCGCAAAACAGCTTGCCCCACTTGAATAATAGCACCTATGGGGTACTCTTTCGACCCGATATGCCTACTGGAGGAGTCCTCCAAACCTGAATTGCCCCGTTCAGTTGCCCGACATTATTGGATCGTTCTCGTGACGGGTGGCTGGTTTTGTGTTGAATGTGACAAGAAGTCTGGGTGAGTCTCTTATTTTCGAGGATCTGCAAATTGAGATTTGCGTTTCCCAGCTCACCGACAGGCAAGTAACGCTTGGTGTAACGGCCCCTAGTGCAATGGCAGTCCGTTTAGGCAGATCGGATTCTCCCATCGGAATCAATCTTCAACGCAGCGCGGCCGATCGGACGCATGCCAATCGTGACCACTTGCATACGGCCAACTTGGCGTTGCACGCCCTCAAGCAGCAGATGGCTAGGCAGGAGAAGGTCAACGAACAGTTAGTGGACCTTGCTCTCGAACAAATTGAGAAAATTGCCGCACTCAGCGACGCTATTCAGGCTGACCCCATAATTAACCATGTGGAATCGCCAGGAGCGTCACGCTCAGAGGACGTTGAGCAACCGTAGGCAGCGGAAGCGAAACTTACGGAAGCACATGTAAAGGACGCCGACTATTGCATGGCGGTGCAGCAGCCGGCGGCATGTAGGGTCAAAGATCGCCAAGATCAGTCGTCTTTGATGCGAGTACCCGTTACGTCAATCTCACCGTCCTGCCCCGCAACTTGGAACTTGACTTTTCCACGCAGGTCGTCGCCGTCTACCGAGCAGACCCATGTCAGTTTAACGCTGCCTTCGTTCTCATGCTCTGTGGTGAAATCAAAGGTCACTTTGCCGTCCTTCAGAACGATCTCTTTGATAGCCATGTCGAGTTCATTGGTTGCGATGCGGCCTGTCAGTTTGCCGTCTTCTTCCTGAACGGTCAAAATCGGGTTGTAATCGATCCCGTCTGGTCCGGTCACCGCACAATTCCAAGCGCCAATCATAGCCTGCAGTTGCTTGGCCAAGACTTGTTTCTTGCCACTGACGTCGAATGTACCTTCGTTGCCGTCAACGCTGTAGGAGCAACTGCCGACCATTTTGTGGCCGCGAGGATGGCACGTGTACTTCAGGGCCAGATCGGAACCGTTGTAATCGATGGTGTAATCGAATGTTAGCTTGTTATCCGCGAGCTTCACGTTCTTCAAATCCATGGAGGATTCATTTGCACTGACGGTACCACTCAGCTTTCCGGCATTGGTGCTGATCATATACTTCGGTTCATACTTGTTGCCATCGGGGGCGGTGAATTCAAAATCCCAAGTACCAACAACATCCTCCTGACGAGTGAAACGTTTCGGCTCCCACGGCACTTCCATCGTTTCGCCGTCTCGACCGATTGCTATTTCACCAGACAATTCTCCGTCGATAAACTCACCAGCAAAACTCGCTTCAATGTCACCTTCGTCGGTTTCAATGGTCATCGAGAACCATACGTTGATGTCGTCAATTTTTCCTTCTGTGATTTCGGCTGAGTGCATCTGATTCTGGTACTTACCCGTGAGCTTCTCGCCGTCGGAATACAGCATCAGGACACTCTCGATAATGCCTGCGTTGCCGACGTCGTTGCTCCACTCCCAGCGACCATCAATAATGCTGTCCGCATCAGCGGCTTGCAGACTCGGGGTGAAAACGACAGTTGCTAGGATGACCAAGCAGAGAATCCGGCTTACCATAATGACCTCGAACGATTTGAAGTTAGAAAAGGCTGTTGAGTCGTTGCGTTGGAACTGAACCCGACCGATGTTGAGCCCTAGTTTACACAATATGCTGTTTCACTGAAGCGATCACCGGTTTCTACAGCGAATGTCAGCCGCTTAGCACGAGCGTCTAGTTAGCATAACGCTGCTAGCTGGATAATGTTGAGAACCTGTTCGAAAACTAACGCGTCACAAGCTGGCGTTGGTCGTATCTGCGGATCGTTACGCAGTTCGCCTGTCCGCAGGCTGCCGAGTGCGACTCCCCAGGCTGCCGAGTGCGAACGCCGATTCATGTGAATTTGAGGTGCCGATGTCTAACAAGACGACGCTTGAAGAGCTCGCGATTTCCGCTCCCGATTGGATCGCTCGTTTTGACGCAACATGCGGCTCGTTAAGCCTCGATTCGATCGATCAATGGTTGCGCTTCTTGCGTGAGCAACCCGAAGGCACTTTTGCGGTTGGTGACGCAATCGCTCAACTGGGAAGTTGGCTTGGCGAGACGCTTTCAGATGGCATGGACGCTTGGATTGGTTTCGGCGACACGATTCCTCCTCGCGTGCAAATAGGTGATATCCTGTATAGCCCCTTTGATGAGATTTCTAGACGGCTGCACCCAGCCCTGCCGTATCCTCAAGTCACACTCAAGGAACTCGTACGGACGGCTAAGGCTGCCCTTGCGCAGTGGCAGAAGAATACGGCCGAGATCAATCAGACGAACCAGAAAGCATGGAATACTCTAGCAGCTTCGGAGCGGTTTGTCGTTCAGGAGCCGGTACGTTTGACGCTCGAGCAAGCTAGTATGGCGCTTGATCCATGGCTGTCCCAAGAGGGCGTCCGGGAGCGTGAAGTCCTTTGTCTGGCCGCAGGAGGCGGTACGCATGCTCCGCTGCTTAGCTGCGCTGGGGCACGTGTCGCCGTGGTTGATCAGAATGCTGAACTGTTGTCCGCTGACCAACATTTTGCCACGCGTCATGGATTCCAAATTGATGCAAGGCAGGAAGACATGCACGATTTGCAATCTTTTTCGCCGGAGAGCTTTGATATCGTTTTGCAACCAGTTAGCACTTCCTACTCGACCAACCTTGCAGCCGTGTTCTCGGAGGTCATGCGCGTGTTGAGGCCAGGAGGATTGTATGTGTCGCAGCACAAGTCCCCGGTTGCTTTGCAGGTGGTCACCGAAGCTGGCGGCTTCAAATTCGCGACGCGACAAGGAACTCAGTTGACAGCCGACTCGCACAGCGTCATCGGACTACACGAAGCAGGCTGCATGGAAACGGCTCATTCGTTAACCTCGATTATTGGAGGCATTTGCAGAGCCGGGTTCGTAGTTGAAGACTTTATCGAACCCCTGCATGCGGACGCTTGGGCCAGTAAAGGGACCATTCAAGACTTGGCACAGTATTGCCCGCCTTACTTGAAGATCAAAGCCAGGAAAACACTCGCGACCATTTGACGCTGTGTTCGCAGTGCGTGGCTGTTCTCAACCCGAACGGCAGCAACAGCTCACCTCCACCGCGTGGGCAGGTCGGCGGCATGCCGCTGTGAGGGTGTTCTAGTCACTGCGACGATCCTACGGTTAGGTTGCGAGGTGCGTACAATCCAATTGGCAAAATCCTTATTGGGGGATTGCGGGGCACCCAGGATTTTGGTCTTTTGCTGTTGTTGCCTATCGAGAATGACCAGGCAGAATTCTTATTGGATCAGATCTCCTTCGAAAGTAGATTTCATGTCGAGTGTAATGGATTTATTGACACAGCAGCTTGGCCCCGAGCAGATGGAGCAGATCTCTCAGCAACTTGGTGTCGATAAATCGCAAGCAGAAAACGCAGTTGGAATGGCTCTGCCAACTCTCCTGGGAGCAGTTGCGCGTAAAGCGGACGATGAAAATGAAGTGCAGCGTTTGCACGATTCATTGCAACAAGAAGATGACAGCGTCTTTGATAATCTCTCGGGACTGCTCGGGGGAGCCAGCTCAGGACCGGCTGCACAGGGCTTCTTAGGAGACGGTGGCGGCATCCTGGAGAGTATCCTGGGTGGAAAGAAATCCAAGGTTGAAGATGGCATTGGGAAGGCTTCCGGTCTGAGCGGCGGCCAAGCTGGGTCATTGATGGCCATGTTGGCACCCATGGTACTCGGAGCGATCGGCAACAAGGCGAAGAGCGGAGGTGGCATGGACCTCGGCGGACTGGCAGGAATGCTTCGCGGCGAGAAAGAAACGATGGAGAAGCAAGCGACCGGCGGCCTCCTGAGCGGATTGCTCGATCAAGATGGCGACGGCGACTTCGACTTCAGCGACGTCATGAAGCTTGGAATGAACAAGTTCTTCGGCAAGTAAGCGACAAGACTAGCCGATACACCAATTGACAACTGGTTGCGCCGATCGTCGCTAGGCCATCGGCTGAGCGGCGTTTGGCTGAAGGTCGCTTGATTGAGGGTCGCTTGACAAAGTGCCCGTGAGCGAAAGGGCGACGTGCTTCAAAGCGGAACGTGTGTCTCTAGTCTCAGTCACAAGTAGCTCAAAAATTGAAAACCTAGGCGTCCACTACAGTCTTGAGTAGCTGGAGAAACCTGAGGTCTTCCGGTCCAAGTTGAGCTAGGTGTTGTTGACTTCGGTCGTCCATGGCATCTGCGTAGACTCCAACAATGGTCCGCGCGGCAAGTGTTTGAAGACGCTGGGCTTCATCGTCTTTGTCCACTTGCCGCAGCGCATCGAACGCCAACATCGGATCGTATTCATCTTCCTCGGTGTTTAGCGCCTTCTGCAGGATGTTTAACAATTCGTTAGCGATCACTTCTGTGCCAGACTCGTGAAACTCCTTCGCGACCTCTTTTTCCGCTTCCTTAACGCGGCGCTGCATGTCGGATTCAGTCAGCTTTTCTTCCGCGACCAAGAGGCCGTATTTCGAAGCGAACATGGCGAGCGACGGAAGCAGTGACTTTGCCGCAATGGCTGCTCCTGCAACTGGGTTGAATATGGCAACCAGTCCGCCGATCAGCAGCACACCTCCAAAGACTCGGTCATCCAACGCGTCGATAGCATCAGCCATCTCGCGAGCACGAGTTGCCAATGTCTTGCCCTCCGGTGTTTTGGAGAGCTCTTCCCTCTTGGCTTGATTGACAAGTAGCTCGCGTAGCATAAGCTCCGATTCGAGGTTCGGTAAGTGCAGCAGTCGTCGCTTTGGGAGGGCGTTGATCGGAGGAATGCCCTCGGGAAGCAACCGCGTGACCACAATCGAATAGCCGTCGGGGTTGCGCATGTCCGGCACTAGGAAATAATGCCGCTCGTCGAACGCTTGATCCGAGTCGCCACTTGCGTTGTTTCCGAAGAGCTTGAAGTTGCCGACTAAGTCACTCAGATATCCAACGCTAGATCCTGCGGCCTGAAACCCGCCTGTGATCGACGAGTAGCCTAATTCTGCCGTCTGTTGAAGCCACTTATGAATGCTCATGCTTAACTCAATTGCAAGGGTGAGGGCCTGAGGAAGTGAGGCACCCGCGCTCATGCCATCATTGCTGACCCCGTGGCTCGTCGACTGCTACGACACGATAACAGAATTCCTCGGCGGAGCTTGCTTTGAAAAGAGTGTTCGGGTACACGCGTTATTCGTGTGATTTTGCCATCTTGCAGGGCAGCGCATTTGCCCTAAAGATCCTCGATTTTGTCGCCGTTTTCGTCAAAGCGAATGAATGCAAAGTAGATGTAGATGGGCGGCAGCATCACCAACGTTGACAGAAAAGCGGGCGTCTCAATGTACGAGATTCCCAAGATCATCGCGATGAACAAACACCACAACCACCAGGTCTCTTTCCAGAGTGCTTTGAGTTGTTCCTTCATTCTTGCTCTCCAACCACCGTCCCGAGCGGCAGGACTCCGTGAATTGAATGGGTCTGATTCTAGATCGACGGCGCGTCCCTGACAGGAACTTCGTCACGATACGATCTGTTCTTCAACAGACAATCTAACTCGAAATGGCAAAGTTAGAATAGTGGCAGTCGTGACGGCCGCCACCAGAGACTTAATCGTCTGTTCAAAATAGTACGTGTCCCACATCAAAAACGGACGATTGAACCAGCCGTGAGGCAAGTAGGCAACTACACAGGCCAAAGTGAGCATCAAGCCTGCGACAATACAACGCATCCAAAATCGTCGACGCGGGAAGACAAGACACCAAGTAGCGTAGACAGAAATGGCGCACTCGAAACTCTTCGAAAGTACTCCTGTGACTCGAACAGTTTGAAAATGGTAATCCCAGTCTTCCCACTTCTGCTGCTGGAGATAGGCGACGCCGCACGCAACCAGTGTCATCACAAGCAGTAGTTTTCCGAAAGTCCATTGAACCGAACGGCTGATTGGCGGAGCATCGGGTTTTCGGCGAACTCGGAGAGGATTCAGGCGAGGCACCAACGCTACGGCGGTAACCAAGAATATCATCGTGCCGGTCGAACACAGGATAAGCTGACGCCTCGTGTAATCCGATTGCCAGAATTGGTCATAGGCGTAAAGCGATGCGATCACGAAAACGAGGCCAGGTAGAATCCTAATCTCAAATCGACATCTGTTGCTAAAAGCGAAAAATGCAGCGAGTAGTCCAAGGAACGTTGCAACAAATCCAACACACTGCCAAGCCAGTCTCCCACCATCGTGTATCGAGCCCGTGTTGATCAAACGCATACGGAGTAGCCACAGGAGCAGGGCCGCACCGATCAATACGTTTACTATCGTAAAACACGGAATCTGCTTTGTTGCATTTAGCCAAATCGCCCACCAACAAATGGCGACAACTCCGCATAGCATCGACAAGATCTTCAGTCGCCGCATTGGTTCGACTTTTCGCGTGATTCTTCCGGATGTGCGGTCGACAAAGATGGCACGATGGTCAGAAGTCAGGAACAGGACTTCTTCATTTTCTACTAAATAGATGCTACCCGGAGGCCAGCCGACGGGAATATCCGGACTAGGGAAGGGGAATTGGGAACGGATCGCGTCGTTTGCTATATCGCGTACTTGTATCTGGGGATTCCAGTCGTTTCCGGTGACAATTCCATCTGCAGCTACTGTCAAGTAGAGTTCATCGTTACGATCAAAAACTAGGTTGCGAAAAGCGTTGGGTATTTGCATCTGACGCCCGTTGGCAATGCAATAGTTATCGGCTGGCCTATTGGCATAGCGAATCGTTACTACAGAGTTGTAGAGACTCCAATCTGTCATTGTCCCCGCGTCGGCTGGATAGCTAGCGATGAGTTTGCCCGTTTCAGACTCATGAACCTGTATTGCGTCGCGTTGAGGACTCAGGCAAACGATTTTTCCAGCCTCCGTGTAGACCTCAGAAATGTATGTGAGTAACGATTGGGTGACCGTGATGTCATCATCGTCGACTCGAAAAAGTGTAAGCTCACATAATTGGCTGCGGAATTTTTTCGGTGCTCCTTTCCGATAGTTCCTTCGCCTTCGCTTGTTGCGAATATCACTCACGTCCCGCACTGAGTAAAACGCCGCCGCACCTTCAACCGGCGAAAGCGAATCGGCCCGCAAGCCTTTGAACGATCTGTAACGATTCGTTGCGGACTCATCGGTGAGGTCCCGCCACTCCAATGCTGACTCTCCATTCGGAGCGAAGCCAGGCCCCACAAGGTAGCGTTTGCCGACTAGAACGCGCCGAAAGTCGCCTACAATTTTGGCGGAACTGGTCTTGAAGCTCGTGCGGGCAAGACTGTTATCTGGTGTAACGCCAAGAACATGCCCGTCTGAATCGATGTATGCAAGGTAGTCCCAGAGTCCGAAAAGTCCCGGGCTTCTGAGCTCGCGAATTTGTTCTGTCTCGAGATTGAGCCAGTAGAATCGCTGCATACGATCGTAATCGCCGACAAAGACGACCGCGTTCAGCTCGCGAAGGTAAATCCCGCCGTCGAACGGGCCCGTTGGCGTGAGCAATATTGTGACGCTCGCAAGTCCGAATCCGATCGGGATGAATGCGGCAAGAAGCAGCAACAGCCGAACGACAATCTTGCTTGAATTTCTCACAGTCACCACCAACAAAGGTCAGGAGTTTTCTTCTTGCTTCTTTGTTTTCGCCAATTCAGTTTAACACAAAATGATTGCTCCCCGATTACTTCAACTAAAGCTAGTTTGCCGAGAACAGCATGACGCCAAAGCTAAGACTCATTTCCCATCAAACTGGTTGCAAGTGCTCATATTTTCGAGGCATCGCGTGAGGCGAAGAGCGCTGCCCCAAAATGCAAAGAGGCATCGACCGGGAACAGGTCGGGGATATGTTGATTGTGGAACGCCAATCAATTCCCCGATGTTGTCGAGGGTTAAACGTTCGATGGTGGGCCGAGGTAGTCGATGGATTCAACTGTGGTGAAAACACGGTGTTCGGCCAGGATTTCAACACGCAAGAATGAAAGAATCTTATCGCAAGTGGTGGGCCGGACGATGATTTCAAGACGCAATTGGGTACCGTTGCCGTCGGAATCGCAAGACACCTCGCTGCCAACTGGTTCTACCAACTGATGCGAAACGCATTCGCCGCCACCAAGTTCTTTGACGCGCTGCTCAAGCAGGGATTTTAATTCCACCGGAGCAACAATCGTCAGTCGACGCATCCGTGCCAAGCCGCCTTTACGGGCAGCGTAGGCGCTATTGGCCATCGGATAAAGCGTGTCTAAACCATGCACCTCAAATCGCAAACCGACTTGTTCAAAGTCACGTTGCATTTCCTCTAGGCGTTCCATAACACTGTGGTCAACCAGCTTGGTGTCAGTCACATCCACGATCAAGTGGCGCCGCTGGGCGAGACCAATTTCTTCGATCTGTCGCCTGAGCGGGATCCAATTGCTGAATACCGCAGACTGGTGCGCAACAATGCGACTGGTCGTGTCGTCGACGACTTCCACGTCAATGTGCGGTTTGAATAGGGATTGAATCGGAACGCCATTGCCGACGTGAATCAGCAATTTCAAAATGATTCCAGCAGCAACGCCAATCAGCAGGTCGGTCGCGAGGACCATGACAAGCGTGGTGACGAAAATGGCAAGTTGTTCTTTGCCGATACGCCATACGTGAATGAACTCCATTGGGTGAGCCAAGCGGTATCCCGTGTAAACCAACATGGCTGCAAGGGCCGCCAACGGAATGCGGTGCAGGAACGTCGGGATGAGAGCCACGCAAATGAGCAGGAATATTCCGTGCCACATGTCTGCGAAACGTGTTCTTGCACCGTTATCGATATTTGCCTTGGATCGCACGATTTCAGAGATCATCGGAAGGCCGCCGACAGCCGACGCGGCCAAGTTCGCAACACCAACGGCCACTACGTCACGGTCTAAGTCAGTTTTGCGTCGCCATGGATCAAGCAAGTCCACCGCCTTCGCACTCAGGAGCGATTCGAGTGTTCCGATGATGAAGAACATCGCGGCCCACTTCCAACCTTTGATCTGTTGCAGTGCAGTAAAATCTGGGAACGTTAACTCCTTAAACATTCCAAACATTTGGTCAGGCATCTTGACCAAGTACTGCTCACCCAGTTGGTATTGGTGACCGGCTAGCGTGTACAGATGCGTGTGCAGCAAATCAAAGAACATCCCCAGCGGGATAGCAACTAACAAGACAATCAACGGTGAAGGCACACGCTTCAGAGCCGCTAACTTCTTGCCTGCTAAAGGCCAGAGAAACATAATCAAGATGCTGGTGATCCCAATCGTGGCAATGGCGGGATTCGCCTGTGCGATGTAATGCGGCATTTCTCTCAACATTTCGAGAGGTTCACCACTTGCACCGGTGACGCCCAATGCGATTGGCAGTTGTTTGATGCCAATGATGACGCCGATGGCGGCCAGCATCCCATGAACGGCGGACGTCGGGAAGAACTCTCCAAGCACTCCTGCTCGGAATATGCCGAAGAGGATTTGCAGTACCGCAGCCGCTACGCCAACTGCCAGGGCAGCGCGGTAAGCTGCCGAGTCGGCTGCGGACCAACCGCCCAGCATACCATCGCCGCCAAAGTCACCGATGCAGCCGATGACTATTACGATCATCCCGGCGGCTGGCCCTTTGATGGTAAGTTCGCTGTTGCTGATAAAGGTGGTCAGCAACGAACCAATGATGGCCGTGAAAATACCGGCGATGGGCGGGTAACCACTGGCGACAGAAATGCCCAGGCATAGTGGCAGTGCAATCAGAAAGACGAGCAGTCCCGACAGAAAGTCACGTTTGAAGTAACGCCGGAATCCAGCCACATTTCCGCGTGGCATTTCGCTACTATCATTCGTGTTGCTCATAAGTAGGGCCCTGGTCGCCCAGACGCTCGAACCAACGCAAACGAAGCTGGTTCAACGAAGCTGGTTTAGATTAGTGGCTTTTCGGGGGCTTGTAGCCGCCAACGAGGCATTTGGGCGGCGCGGCCTCGTACTTCAGCACAGCCCAAGCCGGGCGGCATTGTAACCCGAATGGCGTAGAAGCTAAGAGTGGCAAGCCGCCAAGGGTGCTGCTTGGCCTGTGTTTTATTGCCCGCGTTATTTCTTGAGTGTTGGGCATTGGTGCTCTGAGCGCGGCCATGTCTGCTAGGCTGCAGCTCGGGTGGCGGGCTCGCCCAGGGATCGCATTGCAATCCAGCAGGCTTGCTTCCTTTGGGGGGATGGCTTCCGCCATCCAGGTCCGTCGCCGTCTCGAACCGGATGAGCAAGCCAATTCGAATCGGTCTCTAGCCGTGTAATTAAGCTATAGTTGCAGTGAGATGATGCGTTCTGCGCTAAGCGGCACGTCGCGTTTCGAGGCTCTCCAAACGCCATTCTCTGAGAATTGCCCCGCATGCACGCCCCTTTGGATGTAACCCGATGCAAAATCTAATCAATGTCTTTGCAGGCATGATCAGTTTGCTCGTACCAGGTGCGATGCTGGCGGGGGGCGTATGGCTCATCACTTGGTATCTGACCCGGGACCAAGAAAAGTAGTTTGGCCGTCTGCGGAGCGCAAAATGACGCTCGGCGCACTATCTCTCAGTGCTTTTTCGCGCGGCGCATTGCTGGCATTCAGTGCCAAGCCGCTGATAGGTTCGCCGCCAAACAGGGGGCGGCTCCTGCAGGTTGCTGGGGGTTTAGGCAAGGCTGCGAGCGGATTTGGGGAAACGGGAAAACCGGCAAGTTCTGGCAACCGCTCAGTCGAGCTTAATTGAGTCGCGTTGCTCTGCTGGGAGCACTCACTTGCTAGCATTCTCTACCCCGCTTTCTGAGAAACTTCAGGTCCATGAACACCGTCTGGTCAGAAAGTCGAACCGACCTGGCCGGAGCGTTCCGCGGCACATTTCGTCTCTGCAGTGTCGCGCTAGCGCTTGCTTTTACGTTGGGCTGTGCCAGCAAAGGGCCGCTTCCAACTTTCCAAACGAGTAGCTTGCCACCCATGTCCGACAGCGGGCAGTTTGTTGCACCGGATCGGTGGTGGTTGAGTTTCGAAGACGTTGGCCTGGATGAGCAAGTGAACACGGCGCTCGGTGAAAATTTTGACCTTGCCACCGCGCTTTATCGTTTGCGAGCTGCGCAGGCGGTGACCCGCCGTGAGGCGTCTGATCTGCTGCCTGACTTGAATGGAATCCTGGGCAGTCAGAATAGTTTTGGCCCGGGGCCAAGCCAAACGCGGCTCACCTGGGGCTTAGACGCTGCCTACCAAGTTGACTTGTGGGGACAAATTCGTTCGCGTGTCGACGCAGAGCGGTTTCGCGCTGAGGCGACGCGGGCAGATTACCATCGCGTCGCGTTATCGTTGTCTGCAGAGGTAGCGCGAACGTGGTATTCTTTGATAGAATCTTACGCGCAATTGCAATTGCTTGATCAGCAAGTTGAAAGCAATGAGCGGGGCCTCAAAGCGGTGGAACTGCGTTACGCCATCATTGGCGAGGGTGGGAGCCCAAACGTACTGCGCCAACGACAGCTTGTTCAGTCAACTTTGGAGCAGATAATTGTTGTCAAGGCAAATATCGATGTCCTTGAACATCAGCTCGCCGCGCTAACTGGCCAGCCGCCCCAATTGGCAGCATATCAAACCGGTGCATCTCTTCCTGCCCTTCCATCGCTGCCGTTCACTGGACTACCTTCAGAATTACTGAATCGTCGTCCTGACGTTCGTGCGGCGCTCCTGAACCTTGCTGCTGCAGACCAGGATCTGGCAGTGGCCGTGACCAGCCAGTACCCACGGCTCGACTTGTCGGCTTCGCTGGTCAATTCTGCCGAGAATCCAGAAGCGTTTTTTACAGACTGGTTCGCATCGATTGGTGCCGGCTTGATTGGCCCGATTCTTGACGGCGGCCAACGAAGGGCCGAGGTGGATCGCACCAGGGCGGTCGTTTGTCAGCGTTTCAATGAATATCGACAAACGATTCTCGTAGCCTTACAGGAGGTTGAAGATGCGTTGGCCCTTGAACGTCGCCAACTCGAGCGGATCGAGAAACTGGAGATTCAAGTACGCATGGCCGGACAGGCGGCTGACCAACTGCTACAGTTCTTCGTCGTCGGAGAGGCGAGCTTCCTCGACACACTCAGCGCGACGCAGTCGGTTCAACGTTTGCAGCGATCGCTACTGTCGGCCAGGCTCGATCTGATTTTGATCAGGATCGGATTATACTTGGCGATCGGCGGCGACTTTGACACCCGTCCGGTATCGTTTGCAATGCCTGCGGATGTGCCCCAGTTGCCACCAGCGCAGCGTCCAAGTGCCAATGGTAGGAACACGGCAGACGATGCAGCCCTCCAACTAGCAGCATCGACGCGGCAATCGTTCGCAGCCCGGAGGCAGTCCGTGCCTGAACCAAACGAAACGCCTTTTGATGATTTGGAACTGCCGAGCCACTCGACCTCCCGTCGCCCGATCACGTTGGAGTCCTTGCGAGAATCCGTCCGGTAGTCTCGGCCCCAAAGAGACTTGCCGCTGCGAAAACAACCTTAAGGGGCGACTTTAAAGAATTCCTAAGAGCCCCAAAAAGGGGAATGGTTCATCGATGACCGAAGGCAGCGAAAAAAGAATCCTGCGCCGCTGGCTGAGCGTTTTCTTCAATGCGTTTGCGTGTCTGAGCATTATCGCTGGGGCATGCTATGGCGTCTGGTGGATCTACCGTACCGAACCCGTCGCCCAGCAAATTGAAACAAAACGCAAGTCTGCCGCTTTGGTTGAAACGATTACCGTCGAGCGTGGAACGTATTCTCCCGAGTTGGCTGTACTCGGAACTGTCGAGCCCGCGCAGGACGTTGTGCTTAGCCCACGAGTGCGAGGTCAAGTGCTTGAAGTGGCCGCCAACTTTGTCCCCGGAGGAATGGTGCGAAGGGGAGAAATGCTTCTCCAAATTGACCCTGCTGATTTTGAAAATGCGCTATCCATACGCCAGAGCGAACTGGAGCAAGTTGAGGCAGATTGGGAGATTGAAGTTGGGCGGCAGGCATTGGCCGAACAAGAATTAGAACTTCTGGGCGATTCTATCAATGGCATCAACCGATCCCTGGTGCTACGCGAACCACAAGCCGCCTCGTTGAAAAGTCAAATGAGTGCTGCACAAGCGGCCGTCCAACGGGCTGAACTAGACCTTGAACGCACGAAGCTCATTGCACCCTTCGATGCTCTAGTTCTAAGACGCGAGGCGAATGTCGGATCTCAGGTGCAACCTGGAGACGATCTCGGGCAATTGGTGGGAATTGATGAGTATTGGGTCATGGCAGCAGTACCGGTTCGAAACCTGCGGTGGTTGACGGTACCCGATGTTGGCCAAGAGGGTTCAAAGGCAAAACTATATGATTCAGGCGCGTGGGGGCCAGAAAGTTATCGCGAAGGCCGAGTGAAGCGAATGATCGGATCTCTCGACCAGCAAACACGCTTGGCTCGCATCCTAGTTGCCGTCGAAGATCCGCTCGGACAGGCGGGAGACTTGCCACCTTTGATCTTGGATACGTTGGTCGACGTGCGGATCGAAGGAACCCCGCTCCAAGATGTTGTTCGTCTGCAGCGTGAGTACGTTCACGACGGCGACACCGTGTGGGTGATGGTCGACGGCGAACTGCAGATTCGCCATGCCGAAATCGTCTTCCAAGACCCGCAGTTTGCATACATTAGCAATGGGCTTCACAGCGGCGAGGAAGTCGTGACCACAACCCTGGCTACCGTCGCAGAAGGAGTGAAGCTCCGCAAGATTACAACTGCTGATGCAATTGAGAATCCTGGTGCTGGGGAGCAAGCGCGGTGAGTGACTCGACCGAGCAGAGTATTCAGTACACGGGAAACGGTCCGATTGCTTGGATGGCTCGCAATAGCATTGCAGCCAATCTACTCATGTTCATCCTGCTCGGGGGCGGTATTTGGTCAGCCGGCGCAATTCAAAAAGAGGTTTTCCCAGAGTCTCAATTAGACATTGTTGAAATTCAAGTTGGGTACCCCGGCGCTTCACCATCAGAGGTTGAGCAAGGAATTCTGCGCCCCATTGAAGGCGCCGTTCGCGGTGTCGACGGGATTCAACGCATTGATAGTGAAGCACGCGAGGGGCGTGGAGAAGTCTTGATTGAGTTGGTTGCAGGACAAAACCGGATGAAGGCGTTTCAAGACGTCGATCAAGCCGTCAGCCGCATTCGTACTTTTCCAGATCAAATTGAACAACCCGAGGTGCGGTTGGTCAGCGAGCAACGGGAAGTGATGCAGGTCTCGATCTATGGTCCAATTGACGTCTGGGCTTTGAGACAGCTTGCTGAACAACTGCGTGACACGCTTCTTGCGACTGAGGAGATTACTCAAGTTGAACTACGGAGAGTGCCTCAGTATGTGACGCATATCGAAATCCCTCGCCAGCAACTGCGAGAGTACGGATTGACGTTGCCAGAAGTGGCTGAAATCATTCGTCGATCGAGTCAGGATGTTGCGGCGGGTTCGGTGCAAACGAGTGCAGGAGAGATCCTGCTTCGCGTGAAGGCTCGAAAGCAATGGGCGGACGAGTTCTCCAAGATCGAGGTTGTGGCCGGTCAAGACGGTCCGTCAGTAACGCTCGGGGACATTGCTTCAGTCCGCGATGGATTCGAAGAAGTAGGTTTTCACTCGCAGTTCAGCCAAACGCCCTCTGTTGAGCTGGACATCTTTCGAGTTGGTGAGCAGTCCCCGCTTGAGATTGCCGAGGTGGTCGAGAAGACCATGAGCGAATTCGAGAGCGTGATGCCGCCCGGAGTTAGTTGGCGAATCGACCGCAACAATGCAGAAGAATTTCGCCGCCGCCTGTACCTCGTCCTCGAAAATGCAGCGATGGCTGTCGTCATCGTATTGGTCATCCTGGCTCTGTTCCTAGAGTTCCGACTGGCGTTCTGGGTCATGATGGGGATGGTCGTTTCCTTCGTTGCTGGGATTCTGTTTCTGCCTTGGGCTGGCGTCAGTATCAATATGGTTTCGCTTTTCGGTTTCCTGGTTGTCCTCGGCATTGTTGTAGATGATGCAGTCGTGGTTGGGGAGAACGTTTACGAAAAGCGCCAGTCGACCAAGAACCTGGGGCAGGCCGCCATCGAAGGTACCAGGGAAGTCGCTGCACCGGTAGTGTTCAGCATCCTGACGAATATCGTAGCCTTCGTGCCGTTGATGTTCATCCCGGGAGAAACGGGGAAGTTCTGGGGACCTCTGCCCGTGGTCGTCATTATCGTCTTGGCGCTTTCGTTGGTCGAATCCTTGTTCATTTTGCCGGCTCACTTGGCACACACACGTGAAAGACCGAGCAAGGCTGGAATTCTATCCTTGCCACACCGTGCTCAGCAAGCATTCAGTCGGCTGTTCAATCGACTGGTTGAGTTGCTATACAAGCCCGTGCTCCTTTTGAGCCTTCGGTTTCGCTACATTACCGCGGCACTGGCGTTAGGAATGTTCTTGTTGGTGGGCGGATATGCTACCAGTGCTCACATGGGCATGATCTTGATGCCTGAAGTTTCAGCAGACGAAATCGAAGCTGGCGTTCGCATGCCCGTTGGAACGACTCAAGATCAATCGGCCGAGATCGCTCGGGTCGTCACCGAAGCAAGTCTCAGGATGTTTGAAGAACATGACCTGTACAGAGTGGCTGAGGGAATCAAGACAAACGTCCGCGGACAAGATTTCATCGATGTGGAAATCGTTATGCTCCCGCCTGACCAGCGCGACATGACGGCTAATGAAGTCATCGAGCTGTGGAGGGAATCCATTGGTGATTTGCCTGGCGTTGATCAAGTGACTTTCGAAGCTGAACGTGGGCCCGGCGGGTATCGGCGCGATATCAGCATCGCTCTTAGCCACAGCGATATCGGCGTACTCGAAAAGGCCACAAAGGCGTTCGTGGCTCGAGTAGAGACCTATGCAAACGTACGCGATGTGAGTGACAACTATAACAAGGGAAAGCCACAATACGATTTCCGACTGTTGCCCGAGGGGCGCGCACTGGGTCTGACCGATGAAGCACTTGGCGAACAATTACGCGGAGCGTTCTTTGGATCGCTGGCTTTGCGCCTCCTACGCGGAACCAATGAAGTTGAGGTGCGAGTGAAGTTGCCCGAGGAGCAACGCGAGGATATCCACAATCTTGAAGACTTGATCATCCAGACTCCCTCCGGCGCAGAAGTACCCTTGCTGGATGTTGCCGAACTTAAGAAAGATGTCGCTTTCTCACGAATCAATCGCCGTGATGGCCGCCGGGCAATTCGCGTGTCGATGGATATCGAACCCAAACGTGCGATTGCACAAGTGGTTACAGCGATGCGTGAGGAAGCATTGCCTCAATTGCGACAGGACTATCCCGGTATCACGTGGAGTTTCGAAGGTAGTGATGCAGAGATGCGCCGAGCGACGTCCTCGTTGTGGAGCTACTTTGCGTTGGCGTTGGCCGTCATCTATTCTCTATTGGCCATCGCATTTCGCGGCTACGTGCAGCCGCTAATCGTGCTGGTTGCCATTCCGTTCGGAATTGTTGGGGCTGTGCTGGGACACATTTGGCTCGGCTATGACATCTCACTCGTCAGCCTGATGGGCGTGATAGCGCTCTCTGGTGTCGTCATCAATGACTCGCTGATCATGATTGACTATGCCAATCGCAGGCGGAAGCAAAACGCGAGTGCCTTCGATGCAATTTCGCAAGCTGGTGTGCGACGATTCCGCCCGATCTTGTTGACGACGTTGACTACATTTGGCGGACTGATGCCGTTGATTTTCGAAAAGTCTCTGCAGGCACAGTACATCATCCCGATGGCAATATCACTCGGGTTCGGCATACTGTTCTCGACAGCCATTATCCTGCTGTTGATCCCGTGCCTGTATTTGATTCTCGAAGACTTCATTGCGGCGGTAACCACCAAGGAAGACGCCGCCTCGGCGCCTCAAGCTGTCGAGTAAACACGCACAACGGTGCAGTGCTCGAGCGACTACTGTTTCAGTTTGAATTCAAACTGAAGCACCATGTCCGTATCTGTGGACTCATTTGTCCAAGTCCATTGCAGAAGCTTCGACATGCCGATGCGATTCGACCCAGATGTGAGGCGGACAACTTCGAGTCCGTCGGGTTTGATCTGTTCATTTTTGAGAGGCAACCAATCTGGAAGCTTCGCAAGAATCGCGTTCACCAACTCTTCAGGTGCGAATCCATACGCCTGATTGACGGAAGCTCGGATCGTCTGCGGAACCTCTGCGTCGTCAGTAAAGTTCACTCGCAGAAAGATACCTTCCACCGACTCGGATTCGGGTTTAGGAATCGATGCGTAAGACGATTTGGTGCTGGAGCTCCGGCTGTCTGAGAAATTCTTGATTTCCGAGAAGCCAACGTCCTCAGGAAGCGGGACATGAAGGGCTCGACGCTCTGCGCAACCAACCACGGTCACGCAAATTGCCAATGAGCAATATGCAATTGAGTCGCGCAAGTGAGGCTCTCGATTGAGTTTACGTGATAAGAGAAAAGCCGGGAAAACCACCCTAGTGTGCCGGTTGCAGTCCCAATATTAACTGTAGCTCGCACTGCGGCTTTCCGCAAGCTATTGGTACTCTGCGTTCGTTCGCAATAGCTGTCGTAGCTCAGACGAGACCATAGAACCACTCAAGAGTGCCGTTGTTTCGGTCCCAATCAAGCGCCGGTGCACCTCGAAATCGACTTGGCCCGTTAACCTCAGCCGCCTTTTGGTGGATAATCCTGCCATCGAACCACAGAGGACAAGCTTCCGGCGTCCGCGGCCTCTCCTATTGCCCTATAGCCGTCAAGAACTGCAATGGCTGAACAAGATCGAAATTGGATGCTGCGAGCAATCGAACTCGCTCGTCGGGGCGAAGGCTCTGTGGAGCCGAATCCGATGGTTGGCTGCGTCGTCGTGCGCAACGGCGCGGTGATTGGCGAAGGATATCATGAGAAATTCGGCGGCCTGCACGCTGAACGCAACGCACTGCAAGCCGTAACCAACCGCGCAGAGTGCTCAGGTGCAACGGTTTACGTCTCGCTCGAACCCTGTTGTCATGTTGGAAAAACGCCCGCGTGTACCGAGGCCCTCATCGAAGCGGGAGTATCGAGAGTCGTTGTCGCCCATGAAGATCCGTTTCCCGCAGTCGCAGGCAAGGGAATCGAGCAACTCCGGCGGCATGGAATTTCGGTAGAAGTCGGACTATGCCAAGACGAAGCAGCAGGGCTGTGTGCGCCGTTCTTCAAACGCGTTCGTACCGGTCTACCCTGGGTGATCGCAAAATGGGCCATGAGCCTCGATGGACGTATTGCGACGCGACAGCATGATAGCCAGTGGATTTCAGGTCCGGAGAGTCGCCGACAAGTTCATGAACTGCGGTCCAGAGTGGATGCCGTTGTTGTCGGGCGAGGGACTGCTCAGTTGGACGACCCTTCGTTGAATGCTCGCGGCATGTTGCCACTGCGGCTGGCGACACGAGTCGTATTGGACTCCAATGCCAGCTTGTCCGAGAACAGCAAACTGGCCCAAACCGCAACTGAGCAACCCGTGCTGCTTTGGAGCGGGCCCGATCATGACGCTCGCCAGACCGCTCGCCTGAGAGACTTAGGAGTCGATGTTCAGATTTGTGACGAGACGGACCGAAACGCTCGACTCAAAGCGCTTCTCAAGCACCTGGGCGACAGGGGAGCGACCAACGTGCTGGTCGAAGGTGGTGGAGAATTGTTGGGGAGTTTGGCTGACTTACGGCAGATCGACCAATGTGAGATATTCGTCGGCCCCAAATTGATCGGTGGCAACGAAGCTCCCGGACCTCTAGGAGGCCTCGGGATCCCAAAACTCGGCGACTCTCCCCAAGTTCACGCAGTGGTGATCAAGCAACTTGGCCAGGACGCGCACATCAGTTGTCGGCTCCACACAGGAGATGGGCCATTGCAGAGTTGAGTGAGCGTTCGACAATAGCTGATGCTGCGTGACTCTTGTTGCTCCCTTCAAAGCGAATCCACAAGAAACTCACGATGACGATCGACAATTGAATTCCCTCATGCTGGATGATTTGCCATGCTCAAGACAACCTTGCTCCACCCCGATATTCTGAAAGCTTGCGCAGAGGCCGGGCACCACTCGAAGATCCTCATCGCTGACGGCAATTATCCTGCCGCGACGAAGATAGGCCCCAGAGCCAAATTGGTGTCGCTTCAATTGTCCCCCGGCATTCCAACCGTTGCACAAGTCTTGAAAGCCTTGCTTGCCGAACTCCCAATCGACGTGATCAACACGATGGGAATTGACCAAAGCGACGAATATGCGGCGAACGAAGATCCACCAGTTTGGAATGAGTACCGTCAGATCCTCAAGGACGCAGGCTCGACGCGGCTGTTGGAGCCGATCGTGAAATGGGATTTCTATGAAGCGGTCGAATCAACGGATCATATTCTGACTGTCCAAACAGCAGACCAAGCCCTTTGGGCAAATCTGCTGCTGAGCGTTGGCGTTCGCACGCCTGAATAATTCCGGCCAGCCTATCTTTCGGTCGTGCTGCTTGGCCACGAGTCTCCTTTTGCCGAGACTTTTCACGACACGATAATGCCGAAGAAGAACCGCCCAAAACCACTTGCATGCCAGCTCGGTCGCTCGCATTAGGAATGCCCAATGGACGCAGAGTTTGCTCGACAGATTCGTAGTGATTTCCCAATTCTGGCGACGGAAATGAACGGTCGACCGCTCGTCTATTTTGACAACGGCGCCACTACGCAGAAGCCGCAGGTCGTGATCGACGCCCTGGTAAACTATTACCAGCGAGATAACGCGAATATACACCGAGGCGTTTATGAGTTGAGCCAGCGCTCGACTGACGCGTTTGAAGGCGCGCGGAAAAAGGTCGCCCGGTTCCTAAATGTGAAAGATGCGTCCGAGTGTATTTTTGTTCGCGGCACCACCGAAGCCATCAATCTAGTCGCTTCATCGTGGGGTCGTCACAACCTAACAGGGGGCGATGAAGTCATCGTCACCGGCTTGGAGCATCATTCAAACATCGTGCCTTGGCAATTGGTTTGCCAGGAGGTTGGTGCAAAATTGGTCATATGGCACGCAGACTCTGACGGTCGGCTCGATTTGGCTGAGCTCAAACGACTTTTGACTGATCGCACCAAAATGCTCTCGATGCAGCACGTTTCAAACGCGCTCGGGACAATCCACGATGTTGCAGGCGCAGTAACTTTGGCACACCGAGCAGGCGCGCGATGCCTGATCGATGGTGCTCAGTGGGTTGGGCATCAGCGGACCGACGTACCCGCAATCGACTGCGACTTCTATACCTTCAGCGGGCACAAACTATTCGCGCCCACCGGAATAGGAGTGCTTTGGGGACGACGCGAACTCTTGGAGTCAATGCCGCCGTTCATGGGCGGCGGCGATATGATTGAAAAGGTGACCTTCGCCGAATCTACTTATGCCCCGCTTCCCAACCGTTTTGAAGCTGGCACGCCGGATATCGCAGGAGCAATTGGCCTGGGCGCGGCCGTCGACTACCTGGCTGAAATCGGCTTTGACCGCATTAGCGAATACGAACTGGGACTGCTTCGTTACGCAAACCAGCAACTGCGGCAGGTGCCCGGAGTGCGAATTATTGGCGACAGCGACGACAAAGCGTCGGTGATCAGCTTTGTTATTGAGCAACCAAGTATTGCACCCATCGACATCGCGACGCACCTGAGCAACGATGGGATTGCCATCCGAACGGGTCACCATTGCTGCATGCCATTGATGGGCCAGTTAGACGTGCCTGGGACGAGTCGCATTTCTCTGGCAATGTACAATACGCCCGAAGAGGTGGATAGTTGCATCGAATCGTTGCGCCGGCTAATCACCCTTCGTCTCGAAAAACACGCATCCAAAGCTTCTCCATCTGACTTGCCTGGCAACACAACTGGTGATTCCACAGGAGACGCGACTGCCGGCGGAGAACCGCCGGAAGGTTCAACAGTCCTAACGTTTGGTTCAGCTACAGGCGAATCGCCAGACGACGCTGCTGAAACTCTGGCTGAAGAATTCTTGATGTTTGATGACCGTGAAAGCAAGACCGAGTTGCTGATGGAATTGGGAGATGAATTGCCGCGAGAATTCGAGCAGTTGAAAATCCTCACCACGGCAGTTCCTGGATGCATGAGCGAAGTTTACTTGGTCGGTCGTCCTTGCCCGAAAGATCCTGAGAAGTTCGAATTCGCAGCCGACTCCAACGCAGAAGTCGTTCGTGGATTGATTGCGATATTGATGAAGCTATTTTCCGGACAGCCAGCCGACGCTATCCTGGAATTTGACATCGAATCGTTCTTCCGAAAGATTGGCTTCGATCAATTCGTCTCCACCCAACGGCGAAGCGGATTGGATGGAATGATCCAACGCATCAGGTTCCTCGCCGAGCAGATCGTCCAGCGAGCCCAGTCGAATTAGCCAACTTCCGCATGGCCATTGTTGATGTGCAGACAATGCGGAAACAGGGACATCGCTACTTTTGCAGCGGTTCAGTCGCCTTCCAGAAGTCCTCTCGCATGGCGTCTGCATCAATGCTTGTGTACATCCATACCTTGCGTTGTGTGTTTTCGGGAGGCGTCATGACTTGCCGTTGCACAGCCATCTCAGGATGCAGCATCGCCTCAATCAGCGCCAAGTCCCACATGACCCATCGCGTGCTGTCGGCAAAACGCGCTTTCCATTTCAGTGTCAGATATTTTCCTAGCGCACCCATACGGCTCAATCGCTCGAACGTATCGTCACGATCGAACTTGTAGATCTCACTGGTCGTAGCACTCATGATGTGCAGCTCAAGATCCGATTGATTGAGTAGAAAGTCAGCCGCATTGAGGTCTCTGCGCACGTTAAATTCCGATTTGTTCCAAACCGATTTTTCCGAATCGTAACGGAAGCCCATGCAGTAGGCGTCGATCCGCGGAGCAATATCTGGGGCGAGCTTGATGGCCGTTGCCAAGTTTGTCGTCGCACCGATGCAAACTACTGTCAACCGATCAGGCGCGGGCGTCTCCCGTACCGACTGGATGATGAATTGTGCGGCTGGCGAGTCTTTGGGATCGTCACCTCCCCAGGGTTTTCCCACTGGTTGGGCGGCCCCCATGAAGGTTGGCCATTGCACCGGCAACAACGCAACCAGTTCATCATTGATTTTCTGGCTCGCGCCCACCGAGTCCGATTGGCCGAGATAGTGAAGCCATTGTGCCGAGTTGAGGCCCAACACTTCGTATTTGTCCTGGACAGCCATGCGGACGATTGCGTACATGTCGTCGATTTCATTGGCTGTATCAGCGTCGAGTACTAGACGCGGGCGTTTCGTCGCTGCGGCGAGTGCTCCCTCCGTCTGTAGGTTCGACTCCTGCGCAGCCAATGGTAAACTCACAAAGTGCAACGCCAGAAACACTATGCTAAGACGAGTGAGTCCGTGGCGGTATGCGATCGCGTCGACGGCATTCATCGGCGGCTTTCTTGTAGGTGTTGGCGTCTATGTCAGTGTTGGTGTCTATATTGAGAACAGCTTGACTACAAAGCAGCTTGCAGTTTCGCCATCCAACCAGGGATATTCTCAAGCGGCGCCTCCTCTTCATACTCGAGAGCGACCCACCCGCTATAGCCAGCGTTAGAAAGAATCGACGTGACTCGCGGAATGTCCATCTCAGTCTTCTTGCCGTCGATCTGCACTGCGACCTTGACCTGGGCATTCACCGCGTAAGGAGCAATTTTCTCAAGTTCAACGTACGGATCGCTAAAGTCTTTGAAGTTGCCTGAATCGAAATTGATTCCGATGGCGGGTGAATCTACACCACGGACGATTTTGAGCAGCCCTTCCGCGGTAGCCGTGACGCCGCCATGATTCTCCAGAGCCAACATCACTCCATGGTCATAGGCGTAATCACAGACGGTCTGGCAGTGCTTGGTACAGCGTTCCAGAGTCCGGTCAAGCTCTTCGCCTTTCTGTTGTTTACCTGCAAAAATGCGAATCGCTGGAGCCCCCAGCAACGCGTAATGCCGAATCCATGCTTTGGTATGCTCAATGTCCCGCTCCACCTTGGCCTCATCCGTAGAGCAGAAGTCATTGCGAATGGCTCCTCCGGAGATGGTCATGCCCGCCAAGTGGCAGTGCCGTCTGAGTTTTAAGAGATACCGCTTGGTGACCTCGGCTGGGAAGTAATAACTGGTTAGTTCAGTTCCGTGAATCCCCAGCGAACGGCAATAGTCAACGAAACCGAACAGATCCATCTCCGCTGATCGGTTATCGATGCCCGTCAATTGTGCTCGCAGCGAATATGCCGCCAAACTAGCCCGCAGGACTCCCGGTTTTGGTCGTTCCAGCGGAGGAATGCCAGCCAGGGCAGGGGCCGTAATTGCAGCGGCAGAGAGACATGCGGATGCACCAAGCGTCGATCGTATTAGCTGTCGCCGGTTGATTGTCTGAAGAGGCATTTTTCTATCCAGTTGGCAAGACTCGCGAGTTCATGTTCGATACAGGCCAAGAGCTCAATGCGCTCCGGGCTTGATTTGCATGCCTCACATCCTACCCGCCCCCGACTGCGAATGCACCTCCCGTAACTGTGTCACTCCGCCAAACCTACGCGAGGCTGCAAACTCAAATCCTCTTCGACGCTGCGCGTCATCCGATCACCCCAGAAAATCGATCAAGCATCCCTAATTGCAGAACTCTTGACTAGGCAAGAAGTTGTGCGTTTGCCTGTTTAGAGCAAGCTGCGATGATGGCGGCTACTTGTTCGTCGACCTCACTGCTGGTTAGCGTGCGATCCAGACTCTGGAAGTCAAGCGTCAAGAGAATACGTTTCTTGTTCGCGCCATCCTTCTTGGCGTTGCGGTACGTTTCCTGATAACGTACGCCGGTGAGCAAGTCATTGCTTGCAGATCGACAAATTGTCTCCAGTTGTTCCCAACGAGTGGGTTCATCCACAACAAAATTGAGGTCACGGTTGATGGCCGGGAACATACTGACTCGGCGCGTTGTTCGGACCTCTTGCAGGGCGTCGGTCAACGATTCGACACATATTTCTGCACAAGCAACTGGATGCTCAAGGTCAAACTCTTTCTGTGCCGTTGCGCTCAGCAAACCGACGTATCCAAGCGGCGTATCGCTACTGCCAATGCTCACCCGCAGCAAAGCTCCGTCGGCAAACATCGGATGCTTCGCTTCGCAGAATTCAATCGTCTGTTCAGGCGAAATGACTTGCTCGGCGATGTCTTCAACAACCCCTCTCGCAAAACGCAAATCGCCGTTTGCAACAATGCCCAACAATGGTTTTTGATCGGGCAGGGCGGCTGGATCGTCTTGCGGCAGGAAGACTGTCGCCACTTCGTAAAGCTGGGCCGAAATGGAGGCTTGCGATTGATTGATGTAACGCGCTCCAAGCAGACTGGGCAGCAAAGATCTTCGAAGCAATTTCGCTCCTGCCAAGAGCGGCGTTTCAATTTGCAGTGGTTCGTTGTTGGCCCAAAGGCTTCCACATTTTTCTTGGGCCTCGCCAACGACACTCGCCGTCATTGCCTCGTCTATTCCGTAAGCTGACAACACCTGCCGCACGCGTGTAAGCACGACGTCGCGTGGACGGGCGGCAGCGATGGAGAGAGGCACCGTTGCGTCTTCTGGGATTTTATCGTAGCCGTAGATTCGTGCGACCTCTTCAATCAGGTCGATCTCGCGAGTGAGGTCGGCTCGCCAGCTTGGAGGAACAACGGTTAGCTCGCCTTCTGTGGATGCGTTCACCTGACAACCAAGTTGCGACAAAATCTGATCCGTTTCGCTTGCCGGCACATCGATGCCAAGCACGCGTTTCACTTGAGTGCGTCGAAGCGTGACGGCTGTTCTCGACGGCGGTTGCTCTCCAGCGGCTACGATACCCGAGAGAACTTTGCCACCAGCAACTTGTTGTATCAAGTGGCAACACCGCTCGCTGGCCCAATCGAGTCCTTCTGGATCTGGGCGGCGTTCGAACCGGAAGCTCGCAGCACTGTGAAGCTTCAGCCGTCGAGCCGCTCTGCGAATGCGTAATGGCGTGAAGCTAGCGGCTTCAATGACGAGATCCACGGTGTCTTCGGATACCTCACTATCGGCTCCGCCCATCACGCCCCCCAGGCCAATGGGGCCTTGCGTGTCTGCGATGACGACCATGTCCGCGTCGAGTTTATAGTCGCGGTGATCAATCGCCGTCAGAACTTCTCCGTCGGTAGCAGGCCGCACGATGATCTTCCCGTCGTTAACTTTCGCAAGATCAAATGCGTGCAACGGCTGGCCGCACTCCATCATGACGTAATTGGTGACATCCACGACATTGTTAACGGACGCAACGCCAATGCTGTTGAGACGCCGTTTCAGCCATGCTGGGCTGGGGCCGATTTTGACGCCACGGATTACGCGAGCTGTGTACTGTGGACAGCCTTCGGGGAACTGGTTATCCACTGAGATGCAATCTGACGCCCGCTCATTGGCTTCAGCGCAATCGGTTGCGGGAAGTTTCAGTTCCTGACGAAGCAACACGGCAGCTTCACGGGCAACTCCGATATGCCCCAAGCAGTCGCCACGATTGCTGGTGACTTCTAAGTCGAGGACGGTATCTTCTCCAACAGTTTCGGTCGATTCGTGGTTCAGGCCACTCATCGCGAATCGCAGCGCCAAATCATCTGGTTGCACCTGCAGATCGACGTACTGTGAAAGCCACTCCCAACAGATGAGCATGGTATTGCGTTTCTTTACAGCAGAGGTTTGAAAGGGGGGAACAAATTCAAGGAGCGTTGCTGGTCCAACCTAGACCACCGCCCTGCGGCAGCAATGTTGTACAGCACTAGAACTGGTGTAAGAACCGGACATCGTTTCGGTACAAATCTCGAATGTCGGTGACACCGTGACGACGCATACACAGTCGTTCAACGCCAAGTCCGAACGCGAATCCGGTTACTTCATCTGGGTTGTAGCCAACAGCCTTCAGCACGTTTGGATCAACCATGCCAGCGCCACCAAATTCGATCCACGTTCCGTCCCACAGGAAATCTGCTTCGACGCTCGGTTCGGTGAATGGGAAAAAGCTAGGGCGGAATCGGATCGAGACATCTTCGCCAAGGTAGTTGTTAGCAAACATGCGGAGGACGCTCTTGAGTTGAGCCATGTTTACATCCGTATCAACCCAAAGCCCTTCCATTTGGTGGAACATTGGGAAGTGCGTCGCATCCGCTTCGTCGGGACGGTAAACACGGCCCAGTGAAATAATTCGGACGGGCGGAGGCTGGTTCTCCATGACGCGAATTTGCACCGTACTTGTTTGGCTACGAAGCAGGCGAGCGTTATGAGCCGAAGGATCGACGGACTTACCAGCAAGTGTCAGGTAAAAATTGTCGAGCGGGTCACGCGCTGGGTGATCTTCGGGGATGTTGAGGGCAACGAAATTGTGCCAAGTGTCCTCGACCTCAGGGCCTTCGACGACAGCGAAGCCAAGTTTGCCCATGATTTCTTTGAGCTTTTCGATCGTTTGGGTGATCGGGTGGACGCGGCCCAAGTGCCGTCTCTTGCCGGGCAGTGTTGGGTCGAGCACCGGGCCAGACTGCTTCGCCGCGGCGGAACCTGCTGAATTACTGGCCGATTCCATGGCTGCCGCGATGCGCTGTTTCGTTTCGTTCAGCTTTTTGCCGCCGGCGGGGCGATGCTCTTTGTCGAGAGAGCCCATCGCTTTTTGCAGGGTCTTGATTCTACCGCTGCGGGCTCCAGCAAACGCAACGCGTGCCTCTTCGAATTGTTCGGCAGTGTTGGCACTCGCAAATGCCTTCTCTGCCTCGTCGGCAAGTTCATCGAGTTGTTTGACGAATTCTTCGATGTTCATCGTATCTGGAATGCCTAGAACGAACTGGAGATTTTCAGTTATTCGGAAACTAGCGTTGCGCGGTCAAACGGGGCAGCCGCAACGCAATAGCTTCGCTGTGGTGCACCCAGGAGTTCGCTGGCTAGGTGATTGGTAGAGGCTTCAAAAAGAAAGCGGTGCAAGGAATCTACCTGGCACCGCTTCGTTGTAATGCATTTGAAGTTGAACTGTTTTGGGCCGACCAGTAAGGCACTGGACGAGTGATCAGGAAAGCTCCGGATCGATG
The DNA here is from genome assembly GCA_964411445.1 of uncultured Pirellulaceae bacterium. Classification (GTDB taxonomy): domain Bacteria; phylum Planctomycetota; class Planctomycetia; order Pirellulales; family Pirellulaceae; genus Aureliella. Next base: position 6,011 of record CAYPLE010000046.1, on the reverse strand, counting down.
AACAGTCAAGGTGGATGCTAGGCGGCCAAGGCAGCTTTAGCCTTCTCAACGACGGCTTGGAAGCCAGCCGGATCGTGAATCGCCATTTCGGATAGCGTCTTGCGATCGAGTTCGATGTTGGCCTTGCTCAGCCCGTTGATAAATTGGCTGTAGCGAATGTCATGCTGCTGGCAAGCAGCACTGATACGGACGATCCAAAGCCGGCGAAATTCTCGCTTCTTCACTCGACGATCGCGATACGCAAACACACCTGCGCGGGTGAGCGTTTCTTTCGCTGTACGAAGGAGCTTTCTACGCCCACCGACGTAGCCCTTGGCTCGCTTCAATACTCGCTTGGTGGACTTGTGCCGAGCGGAACCGTTGGTCGATCTAACCACTTAATCTAATCCTGCAATCTTTGTCACTCAGGTCTCCGACTGCCACTAAGCTCGCTGCGAGGTAGGAATCGCAGGCGGACGGCAGGAATCGGAAGTTTAACCCAGTCACTTGGAATGAAAATAAAACCTACGCTTGAGGAGCATTCCCCAACCCAGTTTCAAGCCAGTTCGGCCAGATGAGTTGGAGTCCGCAGTTAGTAGCTGTTGCCGCGAAGGCAATCTCGAACTTGGCGCGTCGAAGCCTCAGCAAGTACGCGTGTACCGCGGAGGTTCCGCTTTCTTTTGGGAGAAAGTCGGAATGCAAGGTGGCTCGTGCCAGCCCCACGATGCTTCGCCTTGCCATTCGCAGACAAGCGAAATCGCTTCTTCGTCGCTTTGTGCGTCTTCATCTTAGGCATGACGTAATCTCCGTAAACTATTTGTGTGACACAGTTTGCGTCACCATTAGTGCTCTCATCGGGCGAAGTGAAGCTTCCTGCCCACAACGCCAACGCCACTGATCTCGGTCAGCGAAGCTCAGTAGTTTATCCATGTAACTCGATTGCCACAAGTGCTTTAGAGCCGACCGGCAGGCCGCGGGAATCAAGCATTACAGAGCGTATCGGCTGCGAAGCGTAGTAGCTTGCCTGCTCTTTCGCAAAAATGACCGAGTCAACGAATCCATATTCGCGAATCAACAATTGCCGGAGGCTCTGCGAAAGAACTCTGAAGTCTCTCCGCAGGCCATCCCACCGCACAGGGGCTGGCCGCAATCGGAGACTCGCGCACAGGCGCTGAGATGCAGGGAAGAAATTCTGAGACTCTGCGAGGCCGATTATTCGCGGTTGGAAGCTAAGCTGCGGAGCTTGCTGGCGGTTTCTTCAAACGGGAAGAGACAGAAACTATACTCCCGCGACCCAAGCGTCATTTGCTGTCGAAGGTTGCTTTCCAGTTCGGACAAACGGTTCTTGGCTTCCGACAAGCTTGGCGCCGCGAGCGACTTCATGCGTTTCTTGACGTCTTGCAAATCAATGTGCCATTGCCATTTTTCGCCGTGGGGCGGCACGTCGGCAAGCAGCTCCTTCTTCTTGGCGGCGAGTGACTGCATCTCCGCATCGTCGTCAAAGTACGTTTCAGGATTGTGCTGAAGTTGCCAAACCTTCTGCTTCTGCTGCTCAACTGCTGAGGCAATGTCATCCGATTCGCCGTCGAGTGGCAGGTGCAATGTCGCAGTGGCAACACAAACCGGAGGAGCTGGGATTCCATAGAATTCAGCGATGATAGTATCGGTCAACTGATCGTACTTGGCACCACCAATTCCGTGGACAAATACGTCGCCAACAAACACGCGGGTGAACATCGTCGTCGTCAACGCTCGAGGACGAAGCCTCACACCTTGTTCAGCGAACGACAGCCACTGACTTGAGGCATTGTCGCAGTCAAGTCGGCCTTCGATTTTGACTTGCCAGCCTTCCAAGTCGGAGAGCTCGAGCACATCGCCCTGAGTCCGCGCCCACAATCGCTTTCTCTCAGGTGCATCGTCTCGGTAAATCCAGAACGGTGCTTCGAGCCACGTGCCGACTTCCTCAAGTGCGGGGACGGGATGAGCGTGATTGCGGATCTTGTGAGCTTTTCGATAATCCTGTAGACGGTCGTTATAAACTTGTTGGAATCGCGGCAACTGGCTGAGCAACTGAATACTGAAGCGAGCGAATGAACGCGTCTGGGCAATTTCGCTCAACGGTACTTCTAAGTTCCGAACACCCAATTGCCACTCAAGTGCCATCCGTGCAGCCGCCACTGCACCGCCAAGCGGCAGTCCCGCCTTGACAGCTTCGCGGACTTTTGGCCAAAGGTGGCGAATCGTCGGTGAAGTGATTTCGGATGGTAGTTCGGCAGAGATGCGTCGGCAGAAACTCTCGAACAATGTGTCGTCTTGGATGTCCCGCATCTCCCAGGGAACATCCTTGCCCGGGGCATCGAATGCGATATCTTTGGTGGCAATGGAAGCATCGGCCGAGCGGACTGGAACTTGGATGCTGGTGGACCGGCAAAGGTCGTTGTCAACGATGAAGTTGATCGTCAAAAGCTGATTCGCCGACTGGCGATTGTCGGGTTGCAATTCGTTGGAGTGGGCTGCTGCCAAGACAAAGTTCTTGAACCACACACCTGGGTGAAATAGTTCTGGCTGATGGCCGCTCATAACGAACGGCCGCTCACTCACTTCGCCCAGCGACTCATCAGTGCTGAGCGACTCCGGCAAGGCGATGCCAAGCAATTGCGCCACACGCGCAGTATATCGGAACGCTAGGGAGGCGATCTCTTGCCGAGCGTCATTGCGACTCGTCACGAGGCTGTTTCCGCAGAATTCGAGCGTTTCGGAGGCAGGTTCGTCTCTACCGTAGCGTCCGTTTGGTAGCGCTGCGAGTGCGGACGCGATCGAAGGTTCAATGAGCTTTGAACCATGCTCCTTGGGCGCTCTGTATTTTCGGTAAGCCAATTCTTCGGTGCTTTTCGTCGAAGTCATTTCGTTTCACCAGTGCAGGTCTGCCGCTTTGCCGGCAACGAGAACCCCTTGGCCTCCATTGCCGCGACGCTTTTTTCGATGCACTCGTTGTAATACTGAAGCCGACGATCAGCCTCGTCCAACGCTCCGCCAAAGGATCGGTTCAAATCGAGGTAAATCAATGGCACTGGCACTTCGATCACACGCAATCCTCGAACGGCCGCTTGAACCCATAGCTCAAGCGGCATGGCGTAGCCGTCGTCGACAATGTCGAGCAACTTTAACGCCTCAACGCGATAAGCCTTGAAGCCGCAGAATGCATCCGTCAGGTTAAGGCCCAGGCGAGCGTTGAGTTCCTGGGTGATTTTACGATTGATGAACAGCCTAGCTGTCGGCGGCGTACTGTCACCCTCGTATTGTTTGAGATAACGGCTTCCGGAAACGATGTCGGCTCCACGGCAAGCGCTGACGAAACGGGGCAATCGTTTCGGTTGGTGCTGGCCGTCACAGTCGAGCGTGATGACGTATTCGTAGTTGTGCTCAATCGCGTGGCGAAAGGCAGTCTTCAGCGCAGCACCGTAGCCTCGGTTTTCGCGGTGTGTTTCAACGGCAATCCCGTGTAACTGAGACAATTTGTCTGCAGTTCCATCGCTCGATCCATCGTCGACGACCAAAATGTTCTGAGCGTAGTTGGCGACCTCGGCCAATACGTCTTCGACATAGTCAACTTCGTTGTAGACCGGCAATGCGGCCAACCACTTCGACATTCCCTCGCTCCCAAACTCATTTCCGAAGACGCATGGTTTCAAGGAGATCCGTCAACTCCCGCGGCTCTTTCAATAGGACGCTGCTTCAAAAGGACAATGCGCCACAGTTTCGCAATCCCGGTAACTCGTCGCAAAATGTAGTCAGCGTCGAATTCGCGGTCTGCACACGTAGTGCGGAGCCCGAAGATTGTAGGTGGGTGTCTCGAATCGTCAATGAAAGTGCCTTGGCGGCCCCGCCGCTCGACCAGCGAAATCGGCTTAGGGACCGTGTTTCCTGTTTCCTAGCGGGCAAGCCTGCAGCACAGCAGACGCTCGCCTGGGAGGGAAACTTACGCCGAAAATACGCATTTTTGACTCGTCGGCTCCTCTGGCTCCACGTCCAATTCACTAAATCGAAACCGGATCAGCCTCATCCGTTGATGCCCAGACTTTGCAGGCGGAAAACTCGCTGGCCAGTTGACGTGCAAGAATCTCCATTGAAAAACGCTCGCTTGCGTGATGTCCAATCATGAGAAGTCCAACGCCCGCTGCTTCCGCTTCGAGACATGTGTGATAAGTGGCTTCCCCAGTCAAGAATGCATCGCAACCGCGATGAATTGCACCGGCCAATAATCCTCCTCCGCTACCGCAACAAATGCCAACCTTGCGAACTTCGCGGGTCGGATCGCCAACAAATCGAGGACGAAATCCAGACAGCCCAGCTAGGTGTACGGCCAGGCTGCTGAGCGTTTCACCCGCTGCTGCAAGTCCCATGCGGCCACTGCCAAGAGGCGCTTGCACTTCGTTGGCAGCAATCGGCTCTAGCTCGCTAATTGGCGCGACATCTTGCAGTCTCAGCATGTTTGCCAATTGGACGTTGATCCCTGTCGAGCAGTTGTCCCAAGCCGTGTGTGGCGCGTAGACGCTGATCCCTGCCGACGCAAGTTGCCATAACAGAGTACCTGTGTAGGAGTCTGTTGTGATGCTGCTCACTGGCTTGAATGGAATCGGGTGGTGTGACACGATCAGGTCGACCGAGCCATTGATGGCTTCCTGTGCGACGCGTTGGCTGACGGTCAAACACGTCATGATTTTCGTAACCTTGCGTCGACGATCACCTAGCAGCAGTCCAACGTTATCCCAGGATTCTGCGAGCTTCAGCGGAGCGACTTGGCCAAGAAAATCAGCGACTCTACCGACGGTTGTCATTGTGGAACCCATCAAAAAAAATTCGCCCGACCTGAAAATTCGCGGCCGGGCGAAGCAATTGAGAAAGGACGATTATCCTGTCCGCTGTCAGGCATCTTAGATACCGCACATCTGGTGACTGCGGCCCATTCGCGCCGAAGCTAGTTTTCCGAACCTCGCGGCAACTTGCGAGGATAGGGCAAGTCCTTCGCCTCGGGCAGTGGTCCTGAATTCGTTTGAAGCCACTGGAGACGTTCCGATTCGCTCGCGTAATACGTTAGCCACGTTTCGTGATCCGATTCGTCGACGCATCGCCAGCAAAGAAAATTGCCTGGCAGATCAACTTTCTTTTCGCAGGCGGGAAGAATGTCCCGGTAAATCAGAGTGTATAGTTCTCGGTTGGACAGGTGGTCTGTCATCTCCAAGACGACTCTGACCGAGAACAGCCTATCGATGGCATCTGCCAGGAGCGTGTCCAGAACATCGTCATCAACCGTCGATGGTCTGGGCAGCACCAACTCAGGCAGCGCCCAGCAGCTAATGGGCAGAGCTGGTGCACGCTCCCAAGCCAACATTGACTCAAGGAAACTGTTCTCCTCGATTAAGTTCATTTGTCTGAAATGAACCAACGAGACAGACTCATCAATGTATGGCTCCAGCTCATCTCGCAAGCGAGCGTTGGCTAGCAGCAATTCAACTTCATCCGTAGTGTCCGACATAGACCTTCACGTTGCCTATTTACCAAACCGCTGGCTGTCGGGGCATCACGCTCCGAGTAGCTGCAAGACATCCGGTATTGAGTCCGTAGTTGGTGCGAGCCGGGGCAGAGACTCCTTCAATCGCTCGCGACGATTTTCTCTGGCCCAGGACAAACAGCCCGCGCTGACACGTTCGACTTTATCCAGCTACCTCTGCCACTCAAGGCGCGACTGTAGACTTTTTGCAACATTGGACAGATCAGCCCAGTAGGCCAGCGTTAGAGCCCCTACGACTGTTACGGCTTAAAGAACATCCCGAATGCTGGCAAACTCTGGCCAGGCTAGAACGGCCGCAAGCTGGAAGTTGGAGTGTGCGTGACCGTAGAACCGCAACTTAGAGAGGAGGGCGATGAGATGCCGGCGCGTTCGGAAAGCAGGAAAAGCACGTCCGCATAGCAGGAAGGCAGGGTAACTCAAAAGTTCAATTTGCGGTGCCTTGGAGAAGTCGTACGATGGC
>CAYPLE010000045.1:9769-44898 GCA_964411445.1 uncultured Pirellulaceae bacterium | reverse complement strand
GCGGTGAAGCCGAAGCGGAGTCGAGCGACGAAGAGGAAACAGCCTCCGTTGCTCGTGATGACACAAATGCCATCGTAATTGACGTCCGCAGTGCTGCCGAATGGGACACTGGTCACGTTGCGTCGGCGGTGAATATCCCTCACACCGAAATTGCGGACCGCATTTCGGAAATCACTGCAGACAAGGATGCCAACATTGTTGTTTACTGCAAGAGCGGCGGTCGCGCTGGAGCGGCGAAGAAAGCACTTGAAGAATTGGGCTTCACCAAGGTTGAGAATGCAGGTGGTTACGACGACGTCAAGGATCGTTTTCCAGCCGGCGACGAGTAAGCATACTTCTGCGGAACGGACGAGCCCCGGTGGCGCTTCGCGCTTGGCGAATGGTTGAACAATGGTCTTCGGCTTTTTGTCGAAGACGATGGGACGCTCCCTCGAGATTACTTACTCTCAAGTCAAAGTCCGCTGCGGTTGGTCTCATTTCTTGCGGTCATAGTTTCCGCTTCCAAGCAGCGAAATGAGCCGCTGGCAAACTTCTACGTTGTTTGCTCAGCGACTCGGCTGTTTGCTCCAGTGACACGGCATCGAAACCGATCAATGCTCTGCCGGACGACGTCCGATCCCACGGCTTGAGTTGGTCGAGTCCTGCAAACCGGTTTTGAAAGGCGCTTCACCCAAAACCCACCCAGCGATCACCTGGCTGCCCCCAGCAATGAGGGTGGTTTTGCGGCTGACAGTTCTGATCGCGCCAAATCGAGCAAACCTTTTGAGGTAATTTGCAGCGCAAGCTTGTCGGGTGCACGCGATAGCTCTACATTGCCTGCACTTTCTAACACTATGGTAGCGCACGGTAAGTTCCTCCGCAGCGGATATGCGGACTTCTTGATGGTGCAACTGCTGTCTATGGTGATCGACGATTGTTTCAAGTGCACGGAGTTGTGATGGCATTCTTTAAGTGGATTATTGGTGGGTTGATTGGTGCACTTGTAGGCGGCACCATTTGGGTCCTGCTTGGTTACTATGCCAATGTTGAAGTGGGCTACGTTGCCTGGGGGATCGGGATTCTTGTTGGGATTGGCGTACGATATGCAGCGCATATGGATGGTCAAGAAGACTCCGCGGTGCAAGGTATATTGGCTGCCGGAATTGCGTTGGGGGCGGTGATGGCTGCAAAATATGCAGTCTTTGTCTTGACGGTGACCATCCCCATCAATTCGGCACTGAGTGACTTTGAGTCCGTGGATGAAGAGGACGGCTATCTTATGACGATGCTTGCCGATCGAGTGGTAGATGAGTACGACGAAAAAGGGCGACGGTTGAATTGGCCAACCGGTTCGTCAATCGAAACTGCACAGGTTGCTGCAGATTACCCACCGGGAATTTGGAAAGAAGCAGAGAATCGGTTTGGAAAACTGACCGATGAGGAACGAGCGGAGTTTGCTGAGGAGAGAAAAGCAAATCTGCAATTGTTCCGCGATACGCTCGCGGCCGAGATGCCAACGTTCCTAGATACTTTCTCGCCCTATGACGCGTTGTGGATCTTCTTGGCAGTTGCCTCAGCGTTTCGCTTAGCAAATGGTTCAAGTGATTGATGTCCGTCAGTTCGCGGCAGGACGGCGTTTGCTACCACAATGATTTGAGAGCGTTGATACTTTCGCGCACAAGACTACTTCCTGCTTGTGGACCGACAAGGCAAGTTCTCTCGATGGCGCCGTATCCACCCCGTTCGACAGCGCGAGCGGTTGGCAAATAGGTGCCGCTGCCCGCGAGTTGAATGACAAAGGTTTGCGTTGCGGGACTCTGTCCCTTCATCTGCACTCCATAGTCCAGGTACATCTCAAAGGGGTTGGTCACCATTGCCATCTCGCCAAGCCGGATGGCATGAAGTTCAACAGAATAGTTGGTCGGTTCGCCTGGTGGAACGCCTACTCCCGGTCGCGGGAATCCCAGAGGCAGTGAAACGTTCTTCCACGCATGGCGAAGCGAAGCCTCATCGTCACCATTGGATTGGAGAGTGGGCAAGATTTTCACCACGCCATCTCGAATTCGCTCAGCAATTTGCCTCACACGGCGATCGCGATCGGAACCGAGATCAGGAAAGGTGAGCTCCCGCATTCGCTTTTCCGCTCGAGACTCAACCATCACCGTGGTTGCCAGGTCACCAGCGGCACTAATCTGAGGCAGAATGAAGACGTCCTTTCCCAATTCCGTGCGCAGAAGCTCGCGTGCTGCGTGCCAGTAGTCCGCACTTAGCTTATCGCCACGAAGCACCTGTGCGGGACACGCTATATTTAGCACCAGTCCGGTGAGTTTGTCGGATGAACTCCAGGTGGCTAGGACATTGAGGCTGTGATCCTCGGAACCTTCGATATGGGAAAAGCCAACGTCAGCCGTGCTACCTCTCTGCAACGAGCCAACCATTTTCGACGTGCCGTCAGCGTAGGCGGCTATCCTATTGTGTCCGACGACCGCGTGGCCCAGTCCGTAGGAGATTCCGCTCGCTTTTCTGCTTCTCCACGCTGAAACGGCGGCCTCGACAATTCGCTCCGTCGCAAATTTGCAGTACCCGACATCCTTGTGCACGAGAGGTGCAACATGAGTATGAGTTGCCATCATGATCAGGTCATGAATGCCAATCGTCGGCTCCCGCGCGTGAACCGCCTTTCGTACATCGGCTAGCATGTTTGCTGGGTAGCGATTGCCGTCTGTGATGTGTTGAAGATCGGCGCTGATCAAAATTACCCGCTCCCCACCATCCCCTTCGATCGCAAGTGCCGTGGCTGTAATTGGATCTAGCACGCCAGCGGACGCGATTCCACCCCGCATCGGCACCGGACGGTGCGGAGTGATATCAGCCTCTGCCCATCCGATCCGCAGCGCTTCTGCCCCGGCGACAAAGTGGCCTGATACACATAACAAGGCAAAGCACGCAAGCCTGCACCGGAGTGGCTGGTTCTTCATCGTTGGCCTCTTGGGATATGAAGGTATTTCGAGTCCATTGAGTCGCACATGATAGCACGCCACGCTCGCGCTAGAGTTACCATAAGCAACAGGCTGCCGAAATGGCTACAATGGCGTGCAGTCGTTATAGTCGCATGACGAATTGGTCGTAACGATTCAGTCCCGTTGATAGGGTCTGCAACTTGGCTTGAGAGAAGTGACAATGGAACGATATTTGTTTTCGGGTGAGAGTTGTCTTCGGAGTCTTGGTTGTCTTCTGTTGCTGTTCGCAAACGCGTGCATGCTGCACGACCGCCAGACGTTTGCTCAACAACTCAGTGGTAGCGTTTTTGATGAAGAAGCGTTTGAGAGCGAAATCTTGGGCGGGGTTCGCAAGTATGCCGTCTATCTACCTCCAGATTACAACGCGTCGCGCCGGCATTACCCGTGTCTCTACCTGCTGCACGGCGCTGGAGACGACCAAACGGGATGGATACAATTTGGTGAGGTGCTTCGAATTGCCGATCAAGCCATCGCTAGTGGGAAAGCGACGCCGATGGTCATCATCATGCCTGACGCGAATACGGGACGGCGCGGCTACTTTAATGATGTTCGAGGCGACTGGCGCTACGAAGATTTCTTCTTTGATGAATTGATCCCAGAAGTCGAACGACGCTACCGAATTCGAAGTGAGAAACGATATCGAGCGGTGGCTGGACTTTCTATGGGCGGTGGCGGAACGTTCATGTACGCGCTGCACCGACCAGAGATGTTCGGTTCTGCTTGTCCGTTGAGCGCGAGTTGCGGTCCACTGACGCTTGAAGATGCCAAACGCCATTTTTCACGAGGTAAGCCCGGCACCGAATTGCCACCACTGCCCGATGATGCAGTTGTTGACAAGTACTTTCGTCAGCATAGTGCTGTCGAACTGGTCCGCAATATGCCGGACAAGGAACGGCGGTCAGTGCGTTGGTACATCGATTGTGGTGATGAAGACTTCTTGTATGAGGGGAATTCGCTCGTGCACATCGAAATGCGAAAGAAAGGTGTACCTCATGAGTATCGGGTCAGGGATGGTGAACACAATTGGACCTATTGGCGTGAGTCGCTTCCCGAAGTACTGCATTTCGTATCTGAAGGGTTCCACCAACACTAGTCCCTCTACGATTGGTCTGCATTGACTACAATGCTTGTCCTTGAACAGGTGATTCAACTTCAAAGACGATTGAGAGCCGATTGATATGCAACGCAGGACTTTTCTCGCTTCAGGAGCAGTGGCGGCCGCATGTGCACCTTTGACCACGGGGGCCGCGGCGGTGCCACAGGCTGCCAAACCAGACGCGTCGGTACGCTATTGCTTGAACATGAGTACGATCAAGATCGGAAAACACCCGATTCGCGAGCAACTCAAGATTGCCGCCGAAGCTGGCTACGATTCTGTTGAACTCTGGCTGAGAGATGTTGAGACGTTCACGAAATCCGGTGGAAAGCTAAGCGACTTGCGGAAAGAGATCGTTGATCTTGGGCTAACCGTCGACAGTGCGATCGCATTCGGCCAGTGGGTCGTGGACGACGATGCCAAACGAGCTGCTGGGCTGGAGCAGTGCAAGCGGGATATGGGGATTGTTGCCGAACTGGGCGGAAAACACATTGCTGCTCCGCCGTCGGGTGCGACGAATCTCCCTAAGCTTGACCTGTCCGACGCAGCAGAACGTTATGCAGCCCTTTGCGAGGTCGGGAAAGTGGAGGGAGTTGCTGCGCAGCTTGAACTTTGGGGCTTCTCCGACAATCTGTCCACATTGGCAGAGGTGTTGTTTGTGGCCGCCGCCAGCGGCCATGCAGATGCATGCATTTTGTTGGATGTGTATCATCTTTACAAAGGCGGCAATGATTTCCAGAACGTCGGCTTGGTACCAGCCCAGAAGATGCCATGCCTGCACATGAATGATTACCCTGCCCAGCCACCTCGGGCCAGTATCAAGGACGAGCATCGCGTGTTTCCTGGTGATGGCGTCGCGCCAATTCCGCAGATTCTCACGACGCTCTTCAAGGGCGGTTTCTCTGGCACGCTGAGTTTGGAATTGTTCAATCGCAGTTATTGGGAACGCCCAGCCGCCGACGTAGCCAAGGAAGGACTCGAGAAAATGCGCCAAGCTGTAGCCGCTGCGTCATAGCATTTTTGTAGCGCAAGCAACCGCCGCTGTCGAACTCAAAGCTAAAGCTGTTTTGTGATCGTCGACGCACTTGATTTTGCTGTATCTGCAACTGGCGGCCCAGTGAGCCACGCTATGGATTTGCGAGGCAACGTTACATTACTTTCCGGGTGACGCGTTACTTTCCGGATGACGCGTTACTTTCCGGATGACTCAGCGGCTTGTGGCAGGTAAAGTGTGTGGAAAGAAATTCCACAAACATCTGCAACGCAAACGCTATGGCTATTGATCCTGATTCTGAAATCGCAGAGAAAATCGCTGCTGCGAAAAAGGCTGCCAGCGAAGGGGATGCGGCGGAATTGGGAAATTTGCTGCAATCCTACTTCAATTACCTGACGGTCTTGGCCAACACGCAGCTTGACCGGCGCCTTCGGCAACGACTCAATCCTTCGGATCTAGTCCAAGAGACCATGCTGGCGGCTCATCGGGACTTTGGTGCGTTTCGAGGGCAATCGCCGGGCGAACTTGTCGGTTGGCTGCGACAAATCCTAATCCATGTACTGCATGGTGCGATTGATAAACACGTGAAGGCTGAGAAGCGCGATATCCGCAGGGAGGTTTCAATTGACCAAATGCGGGTAAGTGTCGATCAATCAGCCATGAATTTGGCTGGAATTTTGGCGGCTAACACCGATTCGCCCAGCAGCCCGGTCTTGCAAGCCGAAAGGGCGCGCGAATTGGCAGATTGCCTTGCAGAATTGCGCCCAGATTACGCCGAAGTGATCACGCTACGGAATCTTCAGGGACTCTCCTTCGACGACGTGGCGGAAAAGATGGGGCGGTCATCCGGTGCCGCGCGGATGCTTTGGCTGCGAGCAATCGAGCAATTTAAGAAGGTCTATAGCCCAAGCGACGGGTAACACTTGACCGCTTCTTTCGTCTATAGTTGAGAGAGGTGCCTCACATTGAGACACTCACCTCATCTTTTCGACTTATCAAAACTCGCTCGAATCTCGAATTCGTGCCCTCCACAACCCCACCGCTCGGCGTGGATTCGGCAATTACTGCGAATCTGAAAGCCAGCAAAGGTAGGCGGCTGCGCGGTCGGCGAATTGAATTGCGGGAAAGCGTCCAAGCTTGAAAAACTTGGTACGCAGTTTGCGGTTTAAAGATGTAACGAGTTTGCAGCTTGCTCAGCAACGCAGCGTCAGTTCGATCCACCTCGTCAAGCTAAGGAACCTGCCGTGGACCAGCAAAACGAAGAGCCGACAAGCTCTATCGCTGAACTTCAGCAGAGTCGCGGCGGACGACGCACATTGGATTCACTGTCTGAGGCTCAGCAAAACCGACTCGGCGAATTGCTGGACGGCTATCTTTCCGCTCTTGAAGATCACCAACGGCCAGATCGGGAACAGATTTGCCGCGACAATGCTGACATCGCTGATGTGCTGGAGTCCTATTTTGAGAAGCTTGACGAGCTGCAGAATGTAGCAGTGGGCAATCCAGCCGGTTCATCTGGCACGACTTCGGGCCTCGGCTACACGAACAGCTCAATGTCCGGGCAGCAGCTTGGAGATTATCTGCTTGTCCAAGAGATTGGTCGTGGCGGCATGGGCGTCGTCTTCTCGGCGCTCGACAATCGGTTGAATCGGCGAGTAGCAATTAAGCTGCTTCCTATGGCGGCGTTGCTTGATGAAAAGCACATCGAACGATTTAAAAATGAAGCTCGTGCGGCTGCCAACTTGGATCATTCCAACATTGTGCCCGTCTACAGCATCGGTGAACAAGCTGGCATTCATTACTATGCGATGCAACAGATTGACGGACCGTCCCTGGACCGTCGCATCGAGGAACATCGACAAGCTGGATCGCTACCGCCGATCAAGAATGTACTGCGTCAATTTGCTCTGGTCGCCGATGCACTGCATTCGGCCCACGAGCATGGCATCGTGCACCGCGACATCAAACCATCGAATCTAATCCTCGACGCAGCACAGAAGCTGTGGATTGCCGATTTTGGTTTGGCCCGAGTTCAATCGGAATCAGCGTTGACCAAGACCGGCGAAATGGTTGGAACGTTTCGTTACATGAGCCCTGAGCAGGCGTCAGGGCGCAATGAACTGGTCGACCACCGAACAGACGTCTATTCTCTAGGCGTGACGCTGTACGAACTGCTGACGCTGCAAAGCGCAATGCAGGGTAGCGAAGGGCCAGGGCTGCTACGACAGATCGAGAACGATTCGCCCGCACCGTTGGCGAAACTACGCCCCGGTTGCTCGCGCGAACTCCAGATTGTACTGGACAAGGCGATTGCGAAGCGAAAGGACGATCGGTACGAATCCGCTGCAGCCTTCGCAGAGGATCTTCGCAATCTGGTGGCTGGCAAGCCTATTTGCGCACGCGCCGTCTCGCCGGCTGTCCGCATAACACGCTTTGCAACTGAGCATGCCCTCGGGCTGTTGGTTACCTGTTGTTTACTCTTGGTAGCAGCGATCGGCTTGGTCACTGGCAATCTACTGATCATGCGCGAAAGTCGCCTTCGTGAACAGAATCTTGAAAACGCTCGCACCAGCGTTGAAGAACTAGCGAAGGTAGCTGACGAATTGGCCGCCGTGCCGGGTGGTGAACAATTGCGGCGGAAGGTGCTCAACCGAACACTCAGATACTATCAAGATTTTGCGGAGCAAGCTTCTGGAGACGAAGTGCTTCATGGGCAAATTGCGGACGCTTATTCAAAGATGGGGGCCATCCAAGAAGAGCTCGGAAAGCCGGGCGAAGCGATTGGGCAATATCGTTGCGCCGAAGCGATCTACTCGCGGCTTGTGGCGATTGAGCCGGACAACGAGCGATATGTGGCGGAACGTAGCGAGAATTTGAATCGCTTGGGACTCGCCTTGGCAGAGACAGGCAATGCGGTACGGGCGGTCAATACGCTCGAAGCTGCCGTTCGTCGCCTTCGACAAATTGACTCCGATTCACACGACCCTGCAAGTCTAGCTTTGACGCTCAACAATCTTGGGCTCGTGTTGCAAAAGGGGAACCGTCCGCGAGCTGCTGGCATGGCGTTTGATGAATCGATCGACCTCCTGCGGGCCGCTTGGAAGGAAGACCCGCAGAATCCGGAAATCGCTCGTGGCTTGGCTGCTGCGTATCAGAATATTGGAACACTCGTCTCGGACTCGGAAACGGCTTTGGCGATTGAACACCTACGTTCTGCTCTAAAACTTCAACTGGAGCTCGCCAACACGAGTGGTCACAAGGGCCGCGCGTCCCGCGACTTGGTAGGCACTTATCTGCACCTGGGCAGGATCTACCTGGATGAAAACCGTCTTGGCCAGGCGAAAGAAAACCTTGCCGAAGCAGCCCGGCTCATTCAACAACTTGTCGAACTCTCCCCGCAGCTTTCCACCTACCAGCGTGACCTAGCCGTGGTGATGAACAATTTAGGAATGACCGAAATGCGGCTGGGCAACCAAGCCGAAGCCCTGGCTGCTCTTGAAGTATCCGAACGGACATACCGTAGCCTGACCGAGAAGCACAGGACCAGCCAGCGGCTTCGCGAAAGCCTGGCAATCACGCTGAATAACAAAGGTTTGCTTCTGGAGGAGATTGGCGACGGAGACAATGCGGAACTAGTCTTCAAAGAGGCGTCACAGATTCTGGAATTGGCACTCGACAATAATCCAACCTTGCGCAACCGTGATTCGCTACGGCAAGTTTACATCAATCGCAGCCGCATCCTTTACTCGGCTGGACGCGACCGCGAAGCAGCCGAGTTGGTCGAGCGACACACCGCCATGCTGGACTCCGCACTGATCCCGACTGAAGGGGAACAACGATGAAGAAGAAACACACGGTAGCGAACACTCAACTACGTTGTCGTACACGCAACGCGGTACTTGAACGGCTCGAAACCCGCCAACTCCTCGCGGGCGATATCCTACACAGTTCGGCGCCTCGCAGCGAACCGTCCGTCGTCTCGCAATTGCCTGAAGGACTTGCTGCTGAGCTTCGCGCTGTTGGAACTCCCGCGCAACTGCGGCGAGCGATCGAAGGGACAAGACTCTTCAATCATAGTGGAGATCGGCATCATAACCATGGTTCGCCGCCTCACCACAACGGTCACTTCAGTCGCCCCGGTGATGGTCGCCCTGCGCTGGGTGTAGGTGAAGGCGAGGCATCGGTCGATAACGTAAGGCCGAGCGTGATCCGGTCTCGGTTAGGCAATATCAAGTTTGGCCCCGTCCCATCCAACGCGATCAAAATTACACCCGACATCTCCCAAGCGGCCGACTTGGCGGTAGGCGACTCGAATCCAGGTTCAACGTCGAGTATATTGCCCGGAGACTTCTTCGTCGACCTACGATCGCGACCACCCCAAGCCTTCTACGTGCCGCCTGACGCGGATGCCGCAGGCGCAAGGCAGGGGGCATCGTTGCCAGGCCAGGGAAATGGGGCCGATGCTGGCAATCATTCTAGCAGTACCGTACTGGGCCCACTAGCGTCTGAAGGCGAAGGGCCGCAGCGCGACGGCGGCTCGGCGGAACGCGATGCTAACCCTAGCAGAAGCGGCGATACAGTAGGTGCATCTACGAACGGCGCGGCTCCGATATCGATCAGACAAATCACCGCACCTGGACAAAGGTTGGATTCGCTAAGTGGATTCGATTCAAGTTCAGCGATTCAGCCCATTTCCGCGGCTGATCTACGGCGTTTTCTTGAGTTGCGCGTTGACCAACTCTCCGGTCAGGTCGATGCACGGGACGAAGTCGCTGTGCTCGAGGACTTGATCGGCCAATTGGATGAATTCGGCAGTGACGGGGCGAGCCAGCAAGTTCAAATTGAATCTCTTCGTCGGCTTCGTGCGGCGTTGTCCGCATCTGGACGATCCGATGTGCAGGGCTTTCTGCGAGTCGACGGGCTCATTGCGTTGGATGCTGCGATGGATGAAGTCAATCACGACAACGAAGTTTCTCCAGAGGTATTGGCAGCCTTGGCGAATGCTTGGAATTCGCCCATCGGGACCGCTATGCTTGACAATTGGAGCGGCGAAGCGATCGATGACTCCGCAGTCATCACTCTGCTTGACGGGGCCGAAGAAGTTTCGCTTGTCAAATTTCGCCCGATCGTTGCTTCGGCGACGGCTGTCGTCGGAGTGGGACTAGTTGCCTACTCGCAGCGTAAGCGGAAAACCAATGACCGCGACGATGCCAACGATAGCGACTTTTGAATCGTTTCAAGCCTGGAGTACGGTTTTCGCGCCTTTTCGAGCCTGCGCTTCGATGCGTCGCGCTGTTCGTCCCTGCGAACCCTCACTGGGCAGCTCAGATGTGCGGCAAATTTCGTGTGCGGCAAAAAAAGAACGCCCCAGCATGTTGCTGGCGCGTTCTTATCGGTAATTCCTAAATTGGCTTTACAGTCGCTTGCGCTGACTACTGCTCAATCCAAACCCAACGTGACTCAACACCGTTGTCGAGTACTTTGGCCGTTCCGACGAACTTGCCAAGACTGGTTAGGCAGTCCCAGATCTGCAGGACGTCATTTCCAGTTGGGATTGGCCCCTGCTCTGGTGAAAGCGGTTGATCTAGGGAGCCGGTCGAGCTAAGAATCCCGAATTCGGCCCAAGGGCGAATCATGCTGGTGAATCCAGCAATATCCAGAGTCCATGCTGCGGCAACTGAGTCGTTTGGACCAACCCAGGCAGGCACCAACCCTTTTGATTGCCCGCTGAGCATATCGTCAACTTGTCGTTCGCTGTAGCCGATCACAACAGCGCTCTCGGTAACGGCGACTTGGGGTAAGAAACCGCTGATCGGAACTGGCGAAGCCCATTCCTCGTAGAAGAATCGCTTGCCGCCCTGAATGGATTCGCTGCTCGGCCGCGGAACTGAGTAGTCGGCTGGGATCGCGTTTGGTTCGATCTCCTTGACCAACTCGGTCATTTTATCGAAGACAGCGTACAGATCGCTGCAACCACTCAAGAATAGCTCTGAGTTGTCTAGCTCGCATGCAAGTGCCAACTCAGGCAAAGGCATCGGGCCGGGCAACGGCGGTGCATCAGGGCCAAAATCGTCGACCATCCAGCTACCTGCAAGTGAGAGGACGCTTTGACGTCGATCCATACTCGGTGCGATCTTCGTTTCGAGAATTTCGATGGCTTCCAGTATCAGCGGCCAACCGCGGTCGAATGCTGTTTGAATACGTGCACGTTCTTCGTCAGATTGCTCAGCCGTTGCGATGAAGCTGCGAACATGACGTGGGACAGCATCCAAAATGTACTCGGCTGCCTGTTTTGCCTGTGGAGAATCTGCTGCTTGCATCACGGCGATGGATAGCAGGTTGTTACTGCCAGCGTGATTTGCAACCGAAAGTGGCGACGCATTCTCAAGGGCACTTGGCGTAGTGAAATCGTACGCATAGCCTTCTGCTCCAACGTCATTGCCGGCTGACCAAGCAACGGTGGCGCCAAAGTTCGGTGCGGCAGCCATAATGAAGGTGTCAAGCTGCGCTGCATCTCGTTCGATGTCGTCCATCCATTGCATCACTCCGGGCTTATCGCCTGCTTCGTTCTTGACGACCGCGGACATCTGGGTCGTCATGCGTTTGCAGTAGTTCTCCATGCTGGCTCGCCATGCAGCTTCTTTGAAGTCCGCTGAAGTGTAAGCCACGCTGCGGAGGCGCGTTGGAGCCGCTTCTCGCAACTTGGCTAGTGCTTCATGATTTAGCAGTGGAGAATCAGCTTGCCCAAGGCTATCAATGATGCCCTCTTCCTCGCTGGAGGCCAGAAGTAGCATCCCGTCCTTGACGCCGATTGACAAAATAAGTCGACGACCACCGAAGGCATCGAGAAACGCTTCTGCAATCTCGCGCTCATCGCCTTCCAAATTCTCAATCGGAATCAGCGAAGTGTCCAGGGTTAGCGAAAGAGCAAGTCCTTCTTCTAAATCCGATCGTTGCAGCTTTTGAATGACTGGTTGCAGGTCAGGAACCGAGAAGCCAGCCATGCGGACGAGCCCATCGAGGGCATTTAGTTGCAGCATCGCGTTCTCAGTGTCTTCAACGCGAAATCCCATGACAGTAGTGGGGACTTCGATCGTGGACGCCAGACCGAGAAGCTCATTCTTTACGAACTCTTCCATCGAATCGGGATCTTGAGCCATCTGGTACGAGACTCGATTGTTGATTTCGACGAACTGGCGGATCATCGATGTCCACTTTGCATCGCCGTAGACGAAGATCTCGTCGCTGAACATTTCTTGCCCAAGTTGCATCAACTGCTTGGCCAGAGGGCTTTCCAATGTTTGCTTCGCCTGGAGGACTGGTCCAGCCGGATTGTTCCATTGTTGCGTTCCTTCGGCGATCAAACGCTGAATGTAAGGAACTTGTTGAAGCCGCTGCACAAAACGACTGTTTGCGAAGTCGTTCCATCCGTCAGCTAAATTGACGCTCGTGCTGAAGAACGCTACGTCTTCATCGGCCAGCGTCAGGGCCGTTGTCGACAGGTCATCCCCCGCATGGGCAGCGCTGCCCAACGAAAGTGTCGCGGCGAGCAAAGCAGAAGCTCCGACGCGGAGTCTTCTAGAAAACTTGAAAAGCATACGTTGTTTCTCCAATTCTTAGTGAACCGAATTTGAGTCGTCGTGATGTTGATACGTTCAACTTGCGATTTTTTATACGTTCAATTTTCGGCTTTCGCGAAAAAGCTGTTGCCCAATCGTGTACGGCCCATTTCAGCGTTCGATTGGGCGATGCAGTCGCCGAATTCCCGAAACTCAACGCGATCTAGGTCAAGTTTCCTCTGGATTCGGCAAGCCTTCGAAAGTTGATGCCAGAGTTTAGCCTGATCAGCGGGGGAAGTCGAAGCCCGCTGGAGAGGCGTCGGACGATCCACCACGCGTGCAAACGCTCGGAAAGGGGCGAGACGATCGGTGCCTTAACACGAATCTTGCTTGGCAAGAACCTCGACGATCGCCTCAGCAAGGCTTTCCGAACTGCGTTCCTGGGCAATCCCAACAACGCTCAGGCCCAAATCCCGACACGCTTCGGCAATCGTATCGCTTAGCGCGACAACCCGTAGATTCGCCTCTAACCTGCCGTTCGCTGGGTTGTGCAGGACTTCGCCTTCTCGGTCGTTGTCGCCTCGGGCATTGCTTTCCTGGGCGTTGCTTTCCTGGGCGTTGCCGCGGTGGATCTTGCTGAGTAGTCCATGGAGGGATTCTGCAACTTTGCTACTGGTGACGGTCGCCAGCGAGATGGCACCCTCTAAGAGATTCTTGCTGACATCGGCGGGAAGCTCGGTGAGCGAAGTCGTCTGATAAGTTGTCAACTCTGTCGCTTGGCCACCGGCTGCTTGAATTCCATCGGCAAGTTCGTGACCTGACGTGTTGGTTGAGGTTACGATCCATTCCTTGGTGAGCGACGCGGCGTGGTTTACACTCAGCTCTTTCAATAGGCTGGCTGCTCCGAATGCGTTGGATGGCACAACATCCGCGATGACACCTTGCTTCATCAACGCAGTTGCCGTTGCCGGTCCGACACAGCACAACAGAACGTTCGCAAGACGTCGCACGTCGGCTTTTCGCTGGCGGAGGAGCGCGAAAAAGCTGTTGACGCCCTGCTGGCTCGAGAAGGTGATCCCGGCGATTTGTCCGGATGACAACCTTTCTAGCAACGCTTCGCCATCGCTGCTCAAGGAGCTGGTTCGATGCTGCAAAATGCTAAGTGCAGTCGACTGAATGCCGTGCTGTTGAAGCAACTTCTCCAAACGACGATTCATTGCGTCGGAGGCTGTTAGCAACACTGTCGCAGGAGTTGCTGGCAATCCACCACCTGAGACTTCTGCCTGCACAGCAGAGTTGTTGGCCGGTGAGCGAGATAGCTCCTCAAGGATACGCTTGACTTGCGTTTCTTCGGTCGCATCAAACGAGGAGCGTTCGCCAAGCGTGTAGCTGCACTCCGTTGAGGCGACTTGGCCAACCACGACTGCCACCGGCGGCCGAATTTTGCTGGCAGGCGTCAATTCACGCGCAACCTCGCCAAGTGTGCACCGAATCGACAGTTGATCTGGCCAGGTGCAGCGTCGAACGATTGCCGCTGGCGTATCGGCCGCTTTCCCAGCCGCAATCAACTGGCCGGTCCAGTGTGCCGCAGTAGTCACTCCCATGTAGAAGACCAACGTTCCTGGGAATCGAGCCAGGGCTTCCCAATCCATCGATTCGTCTGAGCCGGATTGTTGTTTTCCGGTCACCAAAGCGACGGCCGAGGCATGGTCGCGGTGCGTCAGCGGAATGCCAACATAACTCGACACGGCTAAGCCGCTGGTAATGCCTGGAACGACTTCGAAAGCAATTCCGGCCGCCGTAAGCGCCTCAGCTTCCTCCGCTGTTCGAGCGAAGACGGCCGGATCTCCACCTTTGAGTCGTACGACCTGCTTGCCAGTGTGGCAGAGCTCAATCATTTTCTGGTGGATGTTTTCTTGCGGCCAGATAGGCGTTTTTCCGTGTTTCCCCACGCAAATATGCTCCGCCTTGGGGGCAAACTGAAGCAGCCGATGATTGGCCAGCCCGTCGTACAACACATAATCGGCTCGCGCCAGACAGAGCAGCCCACGGAGCGTCACGAGCCCTGGATCGCCGGGGCCAGCACCAATCAAGAAGACTTTAGCGGGGTTCTGCATGGTGCAATGGAGTGAGGGCAGGACAAGTGAGTTTTACGAGAAAGGAATGTAGCTCGACCTTCCCTGCCGAGGTATTGATTGCAGTCGGCCGGAACAGCCGAATTGTGATCTTCTGCAATCTTCCGCGATTTCGAATCTCGGAGCGACTGTGATTTGCAGCCCAATTCGCTCAAGCTTGCAATTTTCTCAATGGAGCGGCATTGGACGCAATTTCGACTAGACAGTTCTGAAAGAATCGGACAATATGGAGGATTCGCAGGACTGGCAAGCCCACAGAGCGTGATTTCAGCTCATCGATTGCGAGTCTGCGTTGGCGGCGAAGGCCGTCACACTTTGACGTTACATTTGGACACGGTCGGGAATGGTTTCCTTGACCCATCACTGGTTTTTGTCGTACCGAGAGAAGAGATAAATGCCGAATACGCAAGGCGCCAAGAAGCGACTTCGACAGAGCATCGTTCGTCGAGATCGTAATCGCATGCAGAAGACACGGATGCGTCATTCTTTGCGTAAGTTCCGTGAAGCTGTTGCCGCGAAGGACTTTGACACCGCAAAGGGCTTGGCCCTCGAGACTGCAAAGCTGCTTGATAAAGCTGCTTCGAAGGGTGTCATTCACCGCAATAAGGCCGCTCGTCTGAAGAGCCGTATGTCCCACTTGATGGTGACCAGCCAAGCTGCTGCCTAGTCCCTGATCAGCTTTGCAACTGAAATTTCTTCGCTGGGAGCCCTCTTCGGCTCCCTTCTGCGCGCTTGCACGGAAGCTGTTGTCTCTGTGTCGTAGCTCTCGGCATTCAACGCCGCCCGCCAAAAAGTTGCCTGACGAGGTGAAAAATGACGGGAAAATGCAATGAATCGTCGACTCAGGCGAATCTATACCGCACATCGACGTTGGGTAAGATGCCCATTGACTGCTATACTCTGTCCCGATAGCGCTTCGCTTCGCCGTAGAGGGTTCGTGCCCGACTGATGTGAGCTGACTGGCTACACCACATCAGGAGCATGCCTCGATAAACGACTCGAAATTGCGATCGCAACTCGTTCCACATCGCGCAGAGCGAATTTCAATATTCAACCTTTCCAATTTGTATCTACCAGATGCCTGACTCCTCATCGCCGAAGAAGCCGAAAGCTGCGAAAAAATCCAAGCAGCAAGAACCCGAAGTCCCAATCCAAGGCACGCGGGAAACTGTGGAATCAGTGATCGTTGCCTTCGTTCTTGCGTTCTTGTTCCGCGCGTTCGTAGCTGAAGCATTCGTTATTCCCACCGGATCCATGGCACCGACGCTGATGGGCGCCCACAAGGACGTCTTCTGTGAGCAATGCGGACAGCAATTTCAGAACGGCGTTAGTGAAGAATTCGATACTGAAACGGGATTGAGAACCAATCAAGTATTCATTGCTGGATGCTGCTCGAATTGTCGCGCATTGAATAAATACGATTTCCGCGGCAACTCCGACCACGTCACGTTCTCTGGTGATCGCATTCTGGTCAGCAAATTTGACTACGTCCTGAGCAAACCAGAGCGATGGGATGTATTCGTTTTTAAGTTCCCTCAGTCGGCCAGAATGAACTACATCAAACGCCTGGTCGGACTGCCGGGTGAATCGTTGATGATCCGCGAAGGCGATATTTTCATCAAACAGCCAGGCCAGCAATCGTGGGAAATCGCGAGGAAGCCACCACGAAAAATCCGTGCGATGCGTCGTGTTGTGTCGGACACTTCGAACCCGGCACCTGCACTCGTAAAAGCAGGCTGGCCCGCAAATTGGCAGCCGCAGGGAAATGGCGCATCGAACTGGGAAACAATCAACGATCCCGAAAGCGGCTGGCGAGCTAAGCTTTCCGCTTCATCGGAGCTTTCGCAAGTTCGCTACTTCCACAAAGTTCCGACGATCATCGACTGGGAAATCATCGCTGCGGGCCAGCAGATTAACGTACCTGGTTCCATGGATTCGCAGTTGGTGACTGATTATCTAGCCTACAACACGGTGATGAGCACGAACAATCGTGAGCTGATTTACGATGGCAACTCGCTGCGACCAACCGTCACCACCGAGAATCGTGCATTTGACATCGTTGCCGAACAAGGTGCCTTCACCGCCACCAGCTCTGACACTAACCGAGGTCTTCACTGGGTTGGTGATTTGATGTTTGAAGCCAACCTCGACATCAGCGGAGAGTCCGGGCAACTGCGGATGGATATTGTCGAGATGGGCGTTCGATACCAACTCATCGTCGACGTTTCCAATGGACAAGCCAAACTTAGCGGCCGGACGCTTGAGGGAGAGGCGGTTCAGTTCGGCGGAGGCGCTGAGCTCACCGCAGAGACGGACATCCAGGGAAGTGGCTCACACACGGTTGCACTTTCCAATTTCGACGACGAATTATTGGTCTGGATCGACGGGGCGGTGGTCAACTTCGGCGACAGCACCTACGATTCTGCAGAAATACGAGTCGGGAACGCTCGCCGACCGTACTGGACCCAGGAAGATCCAATGGACGCCGCGCCCCTGGGAATCGCCGGCCAAGGTATCGAGCTGGAGATCTCGGATGTAAAAGTTTACCGAGACATTTATTACATCGCGGACATCCCCAATTCACGTACAGTGACGGACATTCCGCTGAACGCAGAAACGATTGCTGCAGTTCCAGTTCGCGACATTCGACTCGCACCCATCGAGGCGGTGCAGGCGATTTATGGGATGCCCCAATGGTGGGAACAAACAAACTTGTTTGCACTACGGCAAACGATGGAATTTCAACTGGATGAACGGCAATATCTGCCGCTTGGCGACAACAGTTCGCGCTCATCCGATGGTCGAGCCTGGACCGGCCGCAACTACGTCGGTCAAGAATACTTGCTGGGCAAAGCCTTGCTCGTATTTTGGCCACACACTTGGAACACCCCGATTCCCTTCAGTCCCAATATTCACCGAATGGGCCTGATTCGTTAGGCAAAAACCGACTTTCCGCGTGACCGAAAATAGTCACGGAAACGAAGTCAAGGAAGACGAAACATGACAGTGCTTGATGTCCAGGGACTCGAAAAAACTTATGGCCGCCGCAAGGTTGTCAAAGGCGTTAGTTTGCAGGTCGAAGAGTCGGAGATTGTTGGCCTGCTCGGTCCAAACGGAGCTGGAAAGTCGACCAGCTTCAAAATGACGTGCGGCATTGTTCGGCCCGATCGTGGTAAGGTCATTCTGGATGGCACTGACGTTACCGACTGGCCGCTGCATCGACGCGCCAAGGAAGGTGGTATGGGCTACCTTGCGCAAGAATCGAGCGTTTTTCGCAAGCTTAGCGTTGAGCAAAACATCATGTGCGTGTTTGAGCTGCTCGGCGTAAAATACCGCGAGCGAAAGCAGCGAACACAAGCCCTGCTTGAGGACTTTGAGATCACGCATATTCGCCGGAGTAAAGCTGGGCGACTTTCTGGTGGCGAACGTAGGCGGCTTGAAATTGCTCGTTGTCTCGTTTCGGATCCAAAGATCATCATGCTCGACGAACCCTTTGCTGGGATTGACCCGGTTACGGTTCAGAACATCCAAGAGATCATTTCGAAACTTCGCGATCGCGGTATTGCGATCCTGATCACGGATCACGCTGCACGAGAAATTCTGCAGACCGTCGACCGTTGCTATGTCATCAGCAAGGGTGAGGTGCTGACGCATGGGCATCCTGACGAAGTGCGGCGTCACCCGGAAGTTCGCCGTGAATACTTGGGCGACATCGGATTCGACGAAGCAGAAACTGCTGCCGTTGGCCAACATCTAGGCGCAGTTACCGCAGTGTCAGCCAGCCCAACGAGTGCTGCTATTCAGGCGAACAGCGCATCGAGCGCATCCAACGCGTCCAGCGAAACGAGCATCCCGGCACCCAAGGGCTTATTTCGTCGCCGTTCACAGCAAGCGACTGGCCAGCCCGCAACCAGTCAGCAAGCAACCGGTCCGCAATCAGTGGAGGCCAGTCAATCTGCCTCGCAATTGGCCCGCAGGCGACCTCGGCGTACGGACGTTTAGGAAGCGAATCTCTGCACGCCGCCTAACCAGCCTTGATGGCTCGTGTCGCAACAAACGATGGGATAGTTTCACTCAAGGCTCGATACGTCGGATCATCGCCCCAGCTATCTTCGTAGAATCCTGTTAGATGCAATCCCGCGGCTAGCTGGCCGCCAATTTGATCTTCCAGCGTGTGCCCGAAACAAAACGCCTCACCGGATTCTTTCATTGCATCAATCTCGGATGCGTCCAATTGATCAAAATCACTGTACGGAACGTGGTGACGGACAACCAACTCGCCCACTTTCAGCTTTTCGTAATCAAAGATGAAGACGACTGGATTGCAGAATCCGGCCAACAGAGTTCCTCCTGGAGAAAGGACCTTGGACGCCTCCTGCCAGACCGGGAGAATGTCTGGCACGAACGTATTCGAGCATGGATGTACGATGAGGTCAAAATGCTCGCGCTGTAACAGTGATAAGTCGCGCATGTCGCCTTGTACGGTCGTAAGGCGCAGGCCCTCCCGATGTGCAACCTCTTGATCGCGGCCAAGTTGCTTGGGCGAGTTGTCAAAGACGGTCACGTTCGCTCCAGCAGCAGCTAGTAAGGGGCCTTGTTGTCCTCCACCAGACGCCAAGCAGAGGACTTCGCAGCCTCGGAGGTCGCCCAGCCAGTCGCTTGGAACGGGCTTTGTAGGCGTCAATACGATTTCAACATCCCCCTGACGCGCGCGTTCGATTTGCGTAGCGTCTACGGGCAAAGTCCACTGATTGCCACTTTCGACAAGCTTGTCCCAAGCAGCCCGATTGTACTTCGCGATGTCCATGCCTGAATGATTCCATAGTGCAGTTGAGTGCTCGGAGAGCGAGCCCAACTCACTCCGCTTCGCCACGCAACACTGAATGACAACGAACACAGCTTGTGGTCATCTTACCGAATGCCGCCGTGATTTGCTTGCTGTCTTTCTTGTCGCCGCCCTGCATCAATTCTGTCAGTGAATTGTCAAAGGCCTTCGATTGCGCCGTGTAGGCGGGATTGGCCCGACGGACAAACCCTTCGATGCGACCGAGCAGTCGCATTTGCTGTGCGTTAAAGCGTACTTTTTCGTAGTCGCCGAGTGTCATCGCTTCCAACATCTTCTTGGAATACTCAAGCTTGTGCTGCATCCAAAAATCCATCGGCCGCTCTTCGGTGAGCTCGGGGACTTCCTTTAGAATCGGCGCGTCTTGATCAACCAACTTGAGCTTGCCCTTTGAAGCAGCAACTGCTGGCGCGCCGTCTCCGTCCGCTTCCTGCACGGGGGGAGCCGTGGTCTCAGCATGCTTGGCCGTGGACTCTTGCTGCGGCTTGTCGATTTGAGCAGTTGCTACAGTAGCGGCCAAGGCGATCATCGCAGCAGTAGCAGACAAATGAATCACTTTCATCAGAGCATCTCCCTACACATCACGGCAGTCAGGTACAAATCAGCAGAAATCAGCCATCCACAGTCGTGCAAAAGTTCGCGCCAAAAACGGGTTGCTGCAGGCTGGGGACTTCGGCCTATGACGGGAGCAAGCAACCTCTATGCCGGATTGCGGCAATTCCTCAGCAAGCAGCCCGTTACGCCTTGTCGTTTCAAAATGGGCGTTTTCAGGCGGTAGATAGGCAGCCTTTGCGTCTACAAGTGAGCGGACGACGGGCGGCGCGTGGCACACTTCCGCGCGGGGCAACCTGTGCACCCCTGTGCGATTTTGACGCCACAGGCTCGGCGATCCGGGGCCGTCAGTTCCCCGTTTGTGCCGCTGCGACTGCAGGGATTGCGGCACTACATATCATGTCGCGCCTTCGGCACTCTGGGTAATCGCGCTTACCCAACCACAGACTCATGTTCGTGGCTACAGCATTTGGCTGGCCGAGACTCAACTGGTTTCCAATTGAAGGAAAGCCAGCCGGCGGCAAGTGGCATTGCTTGAAAAAGCGGCGTAAATCCTGAAGGAGACAGCCGAATTGAGCACCTGGAACCACTCGGCAGACTTGTTACTTGGCTGACTCGCGGTAAATTCTTGCATACCGAAACGTGGATGAATTTGCGGCTCGTTTCGCTGCTGCTGGTCGACTTGGCATCGCCTACTGGCCGACCATCAGATCATCTACTTCGAAGCTAACACTGACCACGACAATTTGCCCCCTTCATCGTGCTTCCGGATGAGCAACAGAGTTGCGACTGAAAGATTGCGAGAATGGGCGGCTTAAGGAGCTTAGAGGACAGCAATGGGACGCCAGTACATTTTCACGATGGAATCGATGACCAAAAAGCATGGCGCAAAGCCAGTGCTGGAGGACATTTGGCTTTCCTTTTATCCAGGCGCAAAGATTGGCGTCTTGGGCTCCAACGGTGCCGGCAAGAGTACGCTGCTGCGCATCATGGCAGGTGTCGACACGGATTTTGACGGCGAAGCACGCCTGACCAAGGGCTTCACTGTTGGCTATCTCCCTCAAGAGCCGCAACTCAATCCCGAGAAGGATGTGCAGGGGAACGTTGAAGAGGCGGTAGCCGTTCGCCGAAAGGTGCTCGATCGATACAACGAGATTTCAATGGAACTCGGCGAAGTCACCGATGAGAGCAAATTGCAAAAGCTCTACGACGAAATGGAGCGTTTACAGAACGAGATCGACGCCAACAACCTCTGGGAGCTTGACCGACAAGTTGAATTGGCGATGACGGTCATGAATTTGCCGCCTGGCGATGCGGACGTCTCGAAGCTTTCCGGTGGCGAACGCCGACGCGTCGCTTTGTGTAAACTGTTGATCGAGCAGCCGGATCTCCTGTTGCTCGACGAACCGACCAACCACTTGGACGCCGAGTCGATCCATTGGCTTGAGCAGCATTTGGACCAGTACCCTGGAACGGTTGTGGCGGTGACCCACGACCGCTATTTCCTGGACAACGTCGCGAAGTGGATCTTGGAGCTGGACAGAGGCCAAGGGCACCCGTTCGAGGGCAACTACACAGCATGGCTGGAACAGAAGCAGGAGCGGCTGCAACGTGAGCAACGCCAGCAAGCTAGTCGCCAAAAAACACTGGCCAAAGAACTCGAGTGGATTCGCAGTTCTCCGAAAGCACGCCAAGCCAAGAGCAAAGCTCGCATCTCCTCGTACGAAAAATTGGCTGCGGAGGAATTTGAAGAGCGACCAGACGAACTCGAGATCCAAATCCCGCCTGGAAAACACTTAGGTGAACTGGTGGTTGAGGCGCAGAATGTGACCAAGGGCTTTGATGATCGCATCTTGATTGAAGATTTGAGCTTCAGCCTTCCGGCCGGCGGCATCGTGGGGGTCATCGGCCCCAACGGTGCTGGCAAGACGACGCTTTTCCGCATGATGACTGGCACTGAACAGCCTGACAATGGCACGTTCCGCGTTGGCCCAACCGTTGAGCCTGGGTACGTTGACCAAAATCGTGACGCATTGGACCCCGATGCTACCGTTTACCAGGAAATCAGCGGCGGAACGGACCTGCTCGAGATGGGCGGCCGCAAACTGAATGCGAGGGCCTACGTATCCAAGTTCAATTTCCGTGGTCCTGACCAGGAAAAGAAGGTTGGAGTGCTATCCGGCGGTGAACGCAATCGGGTACACCTGGCCAAGCTGCTTCGCCGCGGCTCAAACCTCCTGCTGCTCGACGAACCAACCAACGATTTGGACGTCGACACGCTTCGAGCCTTAGAAGAAGCGATCCTCAATTACGCTGGCTGTGTCGTAGTTATCTCCCACGACCGTTGGTTTCTGGACAGAATCGCAACCCACATCCTTGCGTTCGAAGGTGATGGGCACGTGCATTGGTGCGAGGGGAATTTCGATACCTACGAAGCCCAGCGGCGTGAACGTCTGGGACTTGCTGAAGACGAAGTTCCCAAGTTCCGGTACAAGAAACTTACCACGTAGATGACTCCGCTGTTGGGACTTTCGGCCGCCCGGAACCATAAACCATTCGCTCGAACACCACTGCTAAAGCACGCCAAAATGTTCAAAGCCGTCGACACTCAAGTTCGCTTTCCAAAGCTCGAGCAGGATATCCTGAGTTTTTGGGCAGAGAATGGCATCTACCAAAAGAGCCTGAAAGGGCGTGAGGGGGCCAAAGAGTTTGTCTTCTACGAAGGGCCTCCAACGGCAAATGGCCTGCCGCACCCAGGCCACTGTCTTACGCGAGCCATCAAGGATTTATTCCCTCGCTACAAAACCATGCAAGGCTTTCGCTGCGAAAGGAAAGCTGGCTGGGACACGCACGGACTTCCGGTGGAAGTCGAGGTGTGTAAAGAGCTTGGCATCCACGGCAAAGATCAGATCGAAGAATATGGCATCGAGCCCTTCATCCAAAAGTGCCAGCAGAGCGTTTGGCGATACATGCAAGAATGGGAGACGCTCACGGAGCGACTCGGATTCTGGATCGACCTCTCCGAGGCCTATGTCACTTACCATAAGTCCTACGTAGAAAGCGTATGGTGGTCGCTCAAGGAGTTGTTCGACCGCGGGCTTCTCTATCGTGGACATAAGATCGTCTGGTGGTGGGCTCAGGGAGGCACGGCGCTCTCGGCCGGCGAAGTCGGGCAAGGTTACCGCGAGGTTGCCGACCCAAGCGTCTATGTCAAATTTCCGCTCCTTGATCGCGAGAATACGTCCATCGTCATCTGGACAACGACACCTTGGACGCTGCCAAGTAACACCTACGCGGCCGTGGGCGAGCACCTGCAATATGCAACGGTTGTGGATCAAGAATCAGGCGAACGTTTGATCGTTGCCGCCGATCTTGTCGAGTCGCTGGCTGAGAAGACGAAACGCGATTGGACGATCGAAAGCACTTGCACCGGAAAGGACCTTGTCGGGCTCCGTTACCAGCCGCCAATCGATATCTACTACAAAGAACATGGCAATGAAACCGGGCAGTTGAACGAGGGTGGACAGGAATCACTCTATTGGCGAATCCTTCCCGCAGAATTCGTGACTTTGGACAGTGGCACCGGCATCGTCCACATCGCACCAGCCTTTGGTGAGGTCGATTACGAGTTGTTGGTCACCGAACAATCGCGATTCGTTGATGGCGATCAGCCAGGGCTCTTCTGCGCTGTTGGGCCGGACGGCAAATTCACGTCTGACTACCCAGAACAAGAGGGTGTTTGGGTGAAGGACGCAGATAAGGCGATCTCGCGGGCCGTCAAAGAATCCGGGCATCTCCTTCTGCTCGATCAGTATTTACACGAATACCCTTTCTGCTGGCGAGCCGATCAAGACCCGCTAATCCAATATCCGCGGGAAAGCTGGTTCATCCGTACGACGCAGTATCGTGACCAGATGCTGGCCAATAATCAACAAATCAATTGGTCCCCCGAAAACATCAAAGATGGTCGCTTCGGCAATTTCCTTCAGAGCAACGTGGACTGGGCCCTTTCCCGAGAACGTTACTGGGGAACACCACTGCCGATCTGGGAATGCGAGTCCACCGGAAAGCGGCAAGCCTTTGGCAGTTACGATGAACTACTGCGACAGCCGGGCGTTTCCGGAGTGGAAATGTGGGAACAAGCCAAAGCCGCCAATCCCGAACTGGTCGATGACCTGAAAGTCCACAAGCCGTACATTGATGCGATCACCTACGACTCGCCATTCGACAGCTCCGCCCGCATGCGCCGCGTGCCAGAAGTCATCGATTGCTGGTACGACTCAGGTGCAATGCCTTTCGCTCAGTGGGGCTACCCGCACACGGGCAAGGACAAATTTGAAGCTGCTTTTCCCGCCGACTTCATCAGCGAAGCATTGGACCAAACACGCGGTTGGTTCTACAGTCAGCTCGCCATCAGCACCATGCTGTTCGAGGATTCTGACAAGCCGCATCCGTTCAAGAACTGCATCGTACTGGGATTGATGCTGGCCGAATGGTACGAGAGCAAAGACAGCAAGCAGTTGTTCTTGACCGAGGAAGAGGCACGTGATGCACTTGGGAAGAAGTACGTATCCAAGACAGGCAAAATGTCCAAGAGCCTGCGGAACTACCGAAGCCCCCAAGAGATCTTCGACAACCATGGTGCCGACGCTCTACGCTGGTACTTCTTTGCCAATCAACCACCGCACAGCTCGATCATCTACGCAGAGAGAGCGATCCGAGATTCGATCCCGGAATTCCTACTTCGCCTGTGGAACGTACTGAGCTTCTTTACGATCTACGCGGAGATTGATCAGTTCGAAGGCCCCGCAACCGCGACTGGCCCACTCGATCAACTGTCTCCAAATGAACTTGCCTCTGCGGCGGGGTATCGACCGATCGAACAACGCAGTGAGTTGGACCGTTGGATCATGGGCGAACTTACACAAACGATCGCAGTCGTGGTTGAGAACATGGATGCATACAACAGCTTCGCCGCATGCCAACGCATCAACTCGCTGGTAGACGCCCTTAGCAACTGGTATGTACGTCGCTGCCGAGATCGCTATTGGGGCAGTGAAAAAGCAAACCAAAGCCAGGACAAGGCCGACGCCTATTGGACGCTTTATGAAGTGCTTGTCGATGTGACCAAGATGGTGGCTCCGTTCGTGCCTTTCATCGCTGAAGCCCTATGGCAAGCCCTGACGGATCCGGTTAAGGGCAAAGTTCGAGAAAGCGTGCATCTGTGCGACTTCCCGACTGCAGAAGGACGTATTCTCGATGAAAAGCTATGTGCACGTATGGAGCTGCTTCGCGAGATTGCTAGCCTTGGGCGCAGCGCTCGCATGGATTCAAAATTGAAAGTTCGACAGCCACTCGCACGCGTGGAAGTCAGCATCGCTAGCGATGAACACATCCCTTGGCTGAAACAGCATGATGAGATTGTTCGAGCGGAGTTGAATGTAAAGGAGATTGCCTACGACGCCGGAAACAGCCCCTATGTCGAATACCAGGTGCTTCCCAATTTCAAGAAGCTAGGTCCCAAGGTCGGCAAGAACGTACCGCTGCTCAAGAAGACACTGGCCGATGCCGATGGTGCGCTGCTCCTTTCGCAGTTGCAGGATAACGGAAAGGTTGACATCGATCTCGCAGGGCAGGCTTTGACGCTCGAGGGAGACGACATCCAGGTTAGGCTAAAGGCCAAGGATGGATGGTCGGCCGCCCAAGGCAAGCTAGCCGTCGTCGTACTGTCAACGGAACTTAGCGAAGAACTGATTCGCGAAGGCTATATTCGTGACCTCGTGCGTTTTGTGCAAGATGAACGTAAGAAACAGGATTTGCAGTTCACCGATCGCATCGATATCACGCTCACCTTTGACAGTCAGCCACTCGCACGCGCAATCGACGAACATCGAAACTACCTGGCTGGCGAGACGTTGGCTGACAATATCCAAGTGATATCTACTGTCCCTCAAGGCGATGCTTTTGATGTTGCTGATTGTAAAGTTGGGCTGTCCGTTAAGGTGATTGAGAGCAGCGATGCCTAATCAACTCCCAATAGCGGTGCTCATTTCAGGCGGCGGAACAACGCTGGAAAATCTACTGACTGTCAAAGCCCAAGGGCAGCTCGATTGCGAGTTTCGCTTGGTCGTATCCAGTAAACAGGCTTGCCGCGGGAACAAGATTGCCCAAGACGCTGGCGTTGAACTGCAGAAGATCGCTAGACGTGATTTCTCCGACGGTCAGTCGCATTCGGATGCAGTCTTCGATCACTGCCGCCGCCTCGGCGTCGAATTGGTCGTTATGGGCGGATACCTCGACCACTTACTCATCCCTGAGGACTTCACCAATCGCGTGATCAACATTCACCCATCCCTGATCCCAGCTTTTAGTGGCAAGGGATATTACGGCATGCGAGTTCACCGAGCCGTGGTCGAATATGGCGTGAAGGTAACGGGCTGCACCGCCCACTTCGTCGACAACCAGTTTGATCACGGTCCCATCATCGCTCAAAGAACATGCGAAGTCACGCCCAGCGATTCTCCCGAAGAAGTGCAACAACGCGTCTTTGAGCTTGAACGCCAGCTTTTCCCCTTCATTCTCCAGCAAATAGCACTTGGCCGAGTCCAAGTCACCGACCGCACCGTCACCGTCCGTTCCACCTAGCTCTTCAAATCTCTGCCGCAACACCAATGCAGAACGGAACATACTTCGTTCTTTGCTGGGCCTACTTTTCCTGAGGCAAGGCCGGGCGACCATCCGGTGCGTCCCGATGCCGTCACGTGATTGGAACGCGTCGTATATGCAGACCGGAGTCTGTCGCTTTTTGCGCCTTGATGTTGCGGAACTCTAGGCTGCTGCCGCTGCTATCTTTATCGCTAAGCTAATCGTGAACAGGCCAACGAGCGAACCAGCAAAAATCGCGCATGAGACGCCTAGAGCGAGCAAGGTCATTGCGCGCGAGCCGGCGCCAGAGGGAAAGAAGTTTGTGTGCGCGCGGTATCCCATGATCAAGTAGACAATCGGTCCAAGTACTGATGCTAGCGTCGTGCTAACGACAAGGGCAATCTGCGTGGTAAAGGCCGTAATGACGAGGCAAATACCGATGGTGTACAGCGAGAACGTCAGCGTCTCCCCAAGGCGGAAGCGATTGCCCAAGAAACCATGTAACCACTTGAGCAGCAGCGCGAACGGTAAGCAGAAGCTTAGCAGTGCAACGTACGTATATCCTTGCTGCATCACCTGGATATAAAGGTCAGCTAGCGTGGAAGGTACATCGCCGCCAATGAGTTCAAACAACTTTGAATCTTGTCGTGCCTGCTCATTCCCACCAAAGCGACTGATGAAAAGTCCTCGCATTTTGTCTTCGGCGAGCCAGAGCGACACCAATTGCAGAGTTGCAGCCAAAAAGAAGAATGCGAGCGGATTAACATACGGCTTTCGATAGCCGCTACAAAAGCGTCTGGCTAGTGTTCCGGTCTGGAACATGCCGATGCGGAGCGTTCGAAGGAGCCCCGTTTCCCAGTTGAATACCCGAACTGCGGTTTCTTGGATAATCTCCCAGATCCCAAGGCGTGCTTCAATTCGCCGTTGGCCACAATTTGAGCAATAGGCTTGTGCGTGCAAATCACTTCCGCAACACTTGCAAGCATCTGTGCAGCCAAGGATCGACTCCTGCCATCCGCCTGAGGCCGGTTCGTGAGCGTCATCGTTCATCGCGCTACTGTCAGCTTGAACACAAGGGCACGTCAGAATTGCTGGGCGGCTACCAAATTTTACGTGTATAGTCGAAACTCTGCTTGATACTTGCAAGCGGATCTGGGGATTGGTCCTGTTCGACATGAAACTGCTGGACGCCGTATTCGGCGGCCACTTTGATCACCTCTTCCATTTTGATGATCCCGTCGCCTACCTCCTGGAAGGCTTCGTTTGGCACCTTCCCTTCATCGTAAATGGTCGGGGTTCCCTTTTTCAAATCTTTCAGGTGGATTTGACCGAGCCTCTTTCCAAGGCTTCGCATGGTATCCAGTGGATCCCATCCTCCGATCGCAGCCCAGAAGACATCCAGTTCAAAATTGACCAATTTCTCATCAAATCGCTTCATCAGGATTTCGAATCCGGTGATCCCGCCACTCAGCGGTTCAAATTCGAAAGAATGATTGTGGTAACTGAGTTGCATTCCAGCTTTGGATACTTTCTCCGCCGCTAAGTTCGCATTCTCAGCGATGGCCTTCATTTTGTCTGCAGTATCACGGAACGGACGTCCAATGTATCCAAACACCAAATACTCAAGCCCCATTTCCTTCGCCTTGGCTATGATTTCGTCAACTGCGGGTGCCGCTACGTTGTCAGGATTGGCGATGCTCTCCCAATTCATGAACGCGCTTCGTACGTTCATGCCATTGTCAGCCGCCATCTTCACGATGTCGGAACTCTCCATAACGTTCATCAGTTCAACTTGTTTGTATCCGGCTTTCGCAACCGCTTGGATCGTCGCTGCTGCGTCTTCTGCAAGTTGATTTCGCACTGTCCATAGCTGGAGCCCAAGGCCGTTGCGTTTTAGGGCCGGAGCATTGGCCAAAGTTGACTTCGTCAGAATTGAAGAGGCAGGCAGCAGCCCCATGGCAGCGGTGGCGGTCGAACTGGAAAGGAACGTACGGCGTTTCATCTGGATCCAATCTCCAAAGAGGCGTAACAAGTAAGTGTGTCAAAGTTCGCTCGTGGCGACGGCGTGACTAGGCGCAACCGAAAATGGCCTACGATAGTCGTTGCAACCTAGGGGAGTTCGCGTATGCGGATGTCTTTGAATTCCACCGGTGCACCTTCGGATTCGAGGCAGATGTGTCCAGTGGCAGGGTTCGCGCCCGAACCACCTGATACTTCTTTGCCGTTAACCCACAGTCGGACTTCCCCGTTAATCGCACGAACGTAGTAGTGATTCCACTGCGGCGAAGGGCGACTGCGGTTTTCACTCGGGAAGCTGCGGCGTCCGTTTGGCGAGAGCGGTGGAAACGGCACTAGCTTGCTCGTCCCAACCGGGAATACATCTCCGTGCGTTGAAAACCAGTCACCTTTCTTGCCCGATTGCGTCTCGTACAACTCAGTGTATCCGTGGTCGAGAACTTGAATCTCGATACCACTGCTCGGCAATTGTCCCGGCTCAATGTCCTTCATTCCTTCTGGACTGGCCCAAATGAAGAACCCTGAATTGCCGCCGTGAGATAGATGCCGCCAGTGCGCGACCATTTCAAAATTCGTGAACTTCCGTTTTGTCCTTTCGACGCCAACCGGTTGACCGGTACATTTGGCAAGCGTTCCGTCCCACGTCCAGGTGTCGTCGTTCAGATTGACGAGCTCAAAGTCTTTCTCTGTGAGAGTCGTCCAGCCTGGCCCGCTTCCATCGATCACCGCCGCCGTCACAGACCCCTCGGTAGCGTTAGGACCCTTGGCAGGCGAATTTTGTGCAGCGCAATTGTCAGAAACGAGAAGCAGTGCGAGGCAGATCGGCCACAAAGTCTGTTGAGTCGTGGGTTTATACAAGTTTTTAAGTCCTACTGAATTGCCCTGTATTTGGCGTCCAACAATAATCTGACAGACACTAGAAGTGCTACACGGCGGGCGCAGTCGGCAAGCCCCCGCCACAATGGCAGCACGAGGACGTGATTTTAGCAGCTTCGAGCATGTTACGTGATAACCAAAGCATTCCAAATTCAGGATCGACGTGTCGAGTGAACATGTCGTTTGAAGTTGGATTCGCAGCAACTGAGGAGGCGATCGGTGTTCTTCGTAACCGGTGGAACTGGCCTGTTGGGGAACAATGTAGTCCGTATGCTCCTCGACCAAGGGGAAGCGGTCCGTGTGCTCAGTCGCCGGAGCGATGATCCCGCGATCGAAAGCTTGGATATAGACATCGTCGAGGGCGATTTGTCTTCGCCCGAATTGCTGGCAACCGCTGTCAAAGGTTGCACGCACGTTGTCCACAGTGCAGCGATGATCCATATTGGTTGGCAGCGTGTCGAACAATCGCGGAAGATCAATGTTGACGGTACCAAGAACCTAATCGCGGCTTGCAAGGCTTCCGATGCGAGGCTAGTGCACGTTTCAACCGTTGATACTTTGCCAGCCGCTCAGTCGATTGAGCAACCAGTATCGGAGTCGACCAGCGACGGCGTGCCTAAGGTGGACAGCGCTTACGTGATTAGCAAACGTGAAGCGGAAAACTGCGTAGAACACGCTATTGCGTCTGGAGACCTCCAAGGGTGCATCACTCTTCGGGGGTTCATGCTAGGCCCGTATGACTGGAAGCCTTCCAGCGGACGTATGTTTCGCGAAGTTACCAGCGCGCCTCTACTAGCTGCCCCCCCCGGCGGCGGCAGCGTGTGCGACGTACGTGACGTGGCTGCGGCGACTATTGCGGCTGTTCGGAAGTGTCGCAACGCCGAACACTTCATCCTAGCTGGACATAACATACCGTACGTCGAACTTTGGAAGCAGATGCTGCAGATTGCGGGAAAGGGAAAACGACCGATCATTCCACTGAAAGAGCGTATTCGTTTAGGAGGACGCGTGATCGACGCCGTCAATCGCTTTCTCTCATTGCCTGAGCGAGACGTGAATGGAGCAACCATTGCTATGGGCTGCCTCAACCATTACTACGATTCAAGCCGCGCCGTAGAGCAGCTCGGCTACTCCATTCGACCGCTTGACGAAACCCTGGGGGACGCTTGGGATTGGCTGAAGGAACTGTGATCTAGCCTGGTTGCCGCTTGTCTGGAGTTCCGACGGCACTGTCGAGGCCAGCCAGAGCGCTCGGGAGTGCCACAGACTGCGGTCCGGCAAGCACTCGATACAGTCCGGCCGCACCCCGGTCGACACACTGCGGCTCACAGGTTTCCGCGAGAAGCACACGCGAGCGTGTGGTGCCCGATGCCCCGGCTTCAAACTTCGATTGGCCCTGGTTAGCGAGAGGTAGCTAGAGGTTCGTTGTTGTGCTCGCCGTGAATTCTGGCGATAATGAATTGCTCCCGCCTTTCCGCTGGGTGCTACAATCACATTTGACGCATTGACGATTGAGCTACGAAGGGGCTCGATGCTGCTCTTTTTCAAAGAGCACAGCTCCCGGGCTTGAGCCGATCGTTCAATTCTCAAGCGTGATCGTGAGCACTCGCCTGGTGCGATGCCACGCCCTAGCAAAACTCTTTTGCTGCCGCTTCGCTACTCCTGCCTCAAA
Source organism: uncultured Pirellulaceae bacterium (assembly GCA_964411445.1). GTDB lineage: Bacteria > Planctomycetota > Planctomycetia > Pirellulales > Pirellulaceae > Aureliella. The sequence continues at coordinate 13,511 of CAYPLE010000045.1, read as the reverse complement.
CGCTTCGGTAAGTAAAATGAACCTGCAAGCTAAATTCATGCGGACGCTCCGATTCCTTTTGGTGTTCGCTTCGGTATGGACCTGCTTAGGGCATTATGCTTTTTCATGGGACGGTGACGCGCAGTTCCCCAAAGTGCTTCGCGTACTGCAAGACCGTTGCTTTGACTGCCACAGTCATGCTAGCGGTGAAGCAGAAGGCGGTTTGGTACTCGACAGTCTCGCTTCCATGAAAGCCGGTGGCACGCGAGGAAATGTGCTGACAACCGAAAATCGGAAGAAGACGGCTCTGCTTCTGCAAGCCGTCTCATACGAAGTTGCGGGGTTGCAGATGCCGCCCGACGGAAAGTTGCCCGAAGAAGAGCTCCAGGTGCTGACCGACTGGGTGGCGACTGGTGCAGCGGTGCCGCAGTCGTTCATCGGCCAAGCAATGGCAGCTATCGACGAAAGACCGGACGCCGAAAGCCACTGGGCCTATCAACCTATCCAGCATCCCAAAATCTCCGGCGACGGCCATCCCATTGACCAAGTTGTCGCACCTGTCGTTGGTGCCAATGGGCTGCATATGTCCCGTCCAGCGATGCCAGCAACGCTTGTCCGGCGGCTGTACTACGACCTGATCGGGCTTCCGCCAACGGCCGAAGAACTCAACTCGGCGCACCAAGCCGGCAATATCGATGTGGAAGCGCTAACTGACCAGCTTCTTGCCAGCGAACACTTTGGTGAACGGTGGGCGCGTTATTGGATGGATGTCGCTCGATATGCTGACAACAAAGGATACGTCTTTCGCGAGGACCGCGAGTATCCCGAAGCTTACAAGTATCGCGATTGGTTGATCGAGTCATTCAACAAGGATCTACCTTACGACGAGTTTGTGAAATACCAATTGGCCGCAGACGTCATTCCTGACCATGATGAAAAGGACATTCATGCACTCGGCTTTCTGACGCTGGGGCGACGCTTTCTGAACAATCAGAACGACATTATTGATGACCGAATCGACGTGGTCTCGCGAGGTCTAATGGGGCTCACCGTAGCGTGCGCTCGATGCCATGATCACAAATACGATCCGGTTACGCAAAAGGATTACTACGGTCTGTATGGTGTCTTTCTGAACGCGGAAGAACCTGGCGGTGCCCCTTGGCCGCATCGGTTGGCGGAACGACAAGAGTTGATTCCTTCCTTTGTTCTGATCCGTGGCCAACGGGGGAATCGCGGAGACAAAGCGCCGCGGCAGTTCGTTTCCTTTCTTAGTAGTGAAGATCCTGAATTCTCAAACGGCAGTGGCCGCCTTGAACTGGCCGAGCGTATCGCCTCAGCAGACAATCCTCTAACGGCGCGAGTCTTGGCTAACCGAGTGTGGATGCATCTCACCGGACATTCAATCGTTGAAACGCCCAGTGACTTTGGTGTTCGTTGCCCGAAACCAGCTCACTCAGCTCTGCTAGATCACTTGGCGGGCTACTTGATCGAAAACGATTGGAGCTTCAAACGGCTAATCAAACACATTGTCACCTCAGAATCCTATCAACAATCTAGCCACACGCGACACGGGGAAGCCATTGACCCAGCCAATCAGTTGCTATGGCGAATGAACATCCGACGCCTCGATTTCGAAGCTGCTCGCGACACCTTACTTGCCGTCGCCGGTGAACTCGACAAACAAGTGCTGGGACCTAGTGAGAAGATAGAAACAACCAACTTCAGTCGCCGTAGAAGTGTGTACGCCTACATCGATCGGCAGAACTTGCCCGCGGTCTTCCGAACGTTCGACTTGGCCAGTCCGGATTCCCATTCTCCTCGCAGGGCAGAGACTAGTGTGCCGCAGCAAGGATTGTTCCTGATGAATAGCCCGTTCGTTTCTGAATTGGCAACCAAACTAGCAAGCAAGATATCCGCAGAGAAATCTGGCGGAGATCATGAGCAATGGGCTCGGTCAGCTTTTCTGCAAGTCCTTAAGCGACCACCTTCGCCCGATGAGTTGCGTGCCGCGATCGCCATCCTAAGCAGCAGGATAGAGCAAGACGTTGTTACGGAGGAGTGGATTTGCGGCTTCGGCGCATTCGATCCCGCCTCTTCGACATTGGCAGGTTTTCGTCGGCTACCGCACTTCACCGGCAGCGCCTGGCAGGGCGGCAAACAACTTCCCGATGAACAACTAGGGTGGTGCATCATCAACGACATCGGCGGCCACCCTGGAAATGACCTCGACCACGCAGTCGTCCGACGTTGGGTTGCACCCCAAGACGGCTCTATCTCCATTGCGGGGAGAATCATCCATAAAAATGAAGAAGGCGACGGTGTCCGCGGAACGATTCTCCATCAGCACGCCGGCAACACGCACGCTCACGGACAATGGACAGCGCACAAGAGTAAATCAAATACTCTCGTAAAAACGATCAAAGTCAACGCGGGAGATTTTGTAGATTTTGTTACGGATTGCATCACAGGACCGAGCCACGACTCGTTCGAATGGAAAGTTCGCGTTTTCTACAATCCTGGTACGCTCGAGTATCGCAGCGAATCACAACTGCCCGAACCGCTACCGAGTCCGCTCACAGCACCGGCGGTACTCTGCCAGGCACTCATGATCTGCAATGAACTCTCGTTTCTCGACTAGCGCTGCGTTCTAGAAGATGGTGTAGATAAACGGAGCTGCGCCACTGGCAGACAGGATGCTGATCGCGCCGACCAATAGCAGCGATGCGAGGAGAGGAAGCAACCACCACTTCTTGCTTTTCCTCAAGAAAAGCCAAAAGTCCTCCCAGAAGCCAATCTCAGGTGCTTCTGCTTGAGCTTCAAAGCGCCTCGCTCGCTCGTCAGCGTCGCTGTGCGGTTGACTCTGACCTTCTTTTCGCTCGGTTTTTTGTGAGTCAGCAAAGTCGATTTTCGATTGATCCTTCACGAGCGGTTACCCTGACGTCCGGCAGATGGAGTAAGAATCCAGACGTGTAGTTTAACCTGCTCAGATCATTTCATCGACGGTCTCGAAAATGGCTTCAACTCCGGACCGAATCTTGGGGGCGGTTCCCAGTTTATCGCCAAGTCCAGGAAGGCTGACGCAGGCGAAAAGGAAAGCAACGATCAGGAACATCAAAAATGTCGGGTCGTTGGTTGTGGAATTCAATTTCGGAGTAAATAGCGACCACAGCCCTGACGTGGGTTCTTCGATTTTGGTCAATTCTCGCAGACGTTTACAGCCAACATGAACGGCCTCCGAAGACTCGTTATAAGAGCTCATCCGACGTATTTCCCAAGTGTCGCCACGGAAATTTAGCCGGACATTCCGCTCGCCCCATGCGTTCGCAACCTTGTTTGAACAGCGCAGCGTGAAGCCGTCGCGAGACGTATCGAGCACGTTCACAGCGTATTTTCGCCGACCAATTCTCAACTCGGCCGAGGAATGCTCAGGTGCAATAGAGCAACGGAATGCACCTTTTCTCGATTGTGACATGGGACTTTCTCTTGCGGTGAGCTATTGCCACACATACCTTTTCATATAACCCTAGGTCACAACCTGCCTGGATGTCTCGAAAAATCTGAAATTTCTAGCACTTGCTCGAATAGCGGCCCCCATCCAGCCGCAATCCGGGTAGTTACGTTGAAGGATGTGCCGTGGAAACGACAATCGCCCGAACGCTCGGCGGTCGAATACTTCTCGCAGAAAGCGACTGAAGTAGAGAGCCACGGCGAAGTTGAAGGGCCGAAGTTGAAGGGCCGAAGTCTAGCGTTTCGCGGAGCTGAT
>CAYPLE010000045.1:0-9669 GCA_964411445.1 uncultured Pirellulaceae bacterium | reverse complement strand
CGAAGTTGAAGGGCCGAAGTTGAAGGGCCGAAGTCTAGCGTTTCGCGGAGCTGATGCCGGTTTGGACGTTGTCGGGGTCGAGCAAGTAATCCCCAGGCTCGTGCCCGTTTGCCCATACCTCTACACCCGTGCTATATGCTTCGCCGCGAATGGCGGCGAAGGCAACGTCGGCAGCGTCACGGCCCGTGCCAATTCGCACCAATCCACCCACTGGGGCAAGTCGCGTAGCGTCGAAAAGGAACCAACGACCATCCAAGTAGGCTTCGAAGAAACCGTGAAAGTCGGGCGGCTGCAGATTAACGGCATATCCAGAAACATACCGGGCTGGAATCCCCATCGCTCGGCACAGACTAATCGCAACGTGCGCATAGTCACGACACACTCCCGCCCGCTGAAGAAGCACATCGCAAGCAGTCGTTGTTGGTCCGGTACTGCCTGGTGTGTAGGCAAGGTGTTGGCACGTCCAATTGCAGATCGCGGTGACGCGTGAATAACCAGGAACCAACGTGCCAAACTCTTCGCCAGCAAAACGGTAGAGTTTGTCTGATTCGCAATATCGACTTGGGTTTAGGTACGCCAAAACATCAGCAGGCAAGTTCTCGTATGCAACTTCCTGGATGCCCGTCGAATCAACTTCTTCAGCGTGCAAGGAGACCGTTGCCATGTACTGAATTGAAAGTTCGCAGGGGTAGGCTGTCATACGCAGCAAGCGGTTCCCAAGCCGATCAACCGCACATTCTTCGACGTTGTGCATCGGCATCACGTCAATCGACTCGTCGGTGATCGACTGGTGCTCATTCTTTACAGCAGAGACGTTTAGCAGGAACGTAGAGGGAGAAAGAACCGTGTACTGAATTCGGCAGCCGACGTATATCTGATTCATTGAGTTGCTTAACAAAAGGCAGCCGAAGCGGTCTTGCAGTACCGCAATGCAGAGTGCCGCAAGAAACAGACACGCAGTTCTTGATCGACCAAGATCATTGTAGTGCAAATTTGGGGCGTGCCGCTTCGAAAATCACACAATGGCAAAAGAGAGAATGGTGCACTGGGGGGGCTGCGTGGCTGAAGAGGCTTTGGCGGTTACGAAGCAATCCCGCGCGGAGCGATGACAGATTCCCATCTCCTCGCGGAGCGCTAGTTTGGCTTTCTAAACCAAAAACAGCCGCATGCGTACTTCTGCTGATTAACAAACTCGTCAGTGGGATTTTCAATTAAGCCTTGCGAATAGTCATCTGGTAGGACCGCCAACTGGTGCAAGTCAAGTTGCGGAAGCAACTCACGCAACATCTGAGGGGAGTAGATGCGGTGAGCGTTGAATTGAATACGAGGTTTCCCAACAGGGACGACAATCAACAGGTTGCCACCGGGTGCAACTACACGTTCCAGCTCCGCAAGTGCAAGTTTATCCCCATTGGGGTCAATTGGATCGCCGTATCTACCCAGCCCAATATGCTCAATCGTATGCATGCAGGAAAGGCTGGCGATACTACCATCGGCGAACGAAAGCTTGCAGAGATCCGCTGCTGCCGAGCACATGTTACTTAATTTGATATCGGCTGGTCGATAGTCATAGAAATCGACCGGAACGAACGCGGAAACGATTGTTGCAAAAAAGGTGTACGAGCTGATATCGATGTGTTTATCAGGACGCACCTCTGCGACTACTCTAGCTGCCCAGGCAGTATGATAACAGTAGTGTGCGTCGAACGGCAAATGGCCAGTGTCGTCGTCAACGCGAGGCCAACGATCCTGCCAATTGACCGGAAATTCAGGCCTTTGCGTCGCGTTTAGGGCGGCAAACGATCGAAACTCCTTTTTGAAAAACAGTTTCCGAATCACTCTTGAAAACTTCACACTCAACTCCATTCAAAGCGTTCTGGACATCGCCGGAGAGCTGCGTTTTGCATCGGTGGCAATCCTGTGCAGCCTTTTCGAACCCTTACTTTGCTCAGCATCTCTCGGTGCGGCGTTCACCGTCATTTGGACTGAAGCCACTGAATTCCAAGCGGAATGCCCTCGTCGATCATTGACTGGTAGTGGTCGCCCCGCATGGCAGGATGGAACTCAACGGCCTTTCCAGCCCTCTCGAGTTGTCTTGCATAGGAGGAAGTGTACTGAAACGGTTCGTTGCTGTCGTCACGAGCATGAAACAAGAAGATCGGACAATTCACTTTGGCTACGTTGCGATTCGGTGAGATCATGTCCGTGTATTCATCGATACCAGGCAGTACCCTCTGCAGGGTTGGCTCTTGGAGCATGTCGCCGAAACGCACGCTCAGGTTGCACACCGGAGCGTAGGCTATACACTTTTTTAGTCTCGGTTCGGCGGCGGCGACCAGCAGTGATAGAGTCGCTGCGGAACTGTGACCAGCAGAGTAGATTTCTCGTTCGTCGATCTCAGGAAACTTCTCCAAGCAGTAGTCCAAGGCAACTTTCGCGTTGAGCGTGCCCCATCTTGCTTGCGAAAACTCTTTGTAGCTTTTGGAGAAAGCGCTGAGCGCAGCCCGTTCGTCCATCGCGTCCATGTCCGGCATCCATCCGTCAATCGAATACTGAATAACGATCATCCCAGCATTGACGTAGGGCATGGTCTCGTCATGGTAGTCCGTTTCACCGAGCCCGATGTCGGTGCCGGAGAGCAAGTTGGTGCCAGCGGGTGCAACCAACACACAAGGCGTTGAGTTGGGAGGCAAGTCGTTCGACGGCAGGTAGACACGCAGTTGCGTTGAACTGGCTGGCTGAGCCGAACGATTCGTGGTTCTAAAGTCGATTTCATATACCTGAGCCGTTGCACCTTCATAGGTTAGGAGCTGTGATCGACCTCGACTAGGGAAGACCAGCCCCTGCGACAATGTGTTTAGATCGCTGCTTGTTGTGGGACTTCCGGCCAAATTGGCTTTGTTCCGACCCGCCTTTATCGCGATGGTAATGCCGATTGACATCAAGACAATCAACAGCAAACCGCCCGCAACACAGCCGCCAATGAGGAACCAGGGTGTCGAGCTCCCGCTCTTTTTTGGGCCCCGAGAGGCGCGTTCGGAAACAGCGGGTCGATTGTATAGCACTGGGCTAACGCCGATATCGGGACGGCCTATCGGTGCACTTAGTGGGTCGAATACGGGCTCATCAGCAAAATCAGCCACATCGGCAGCGAACTCGATCTCGGGCTCGGGCTTTTTCGGTGGCGGTGGCGGTGGCGGTGGCGGAGGTTGCGTCAATTCGCTCGGCCTTACCACCACAGCTTGAACAACATTGGGCACTCGCTGCTCGCCCGCACATTTGGGGCACCTGATGAGCTTCCCCACCGCTTGCTCGGGCACATCAAGAGTGGTCTGACACTCCTTGCACTTGATTCTCATCCGCCTATCAACCTATTCCGTATGACACGATGCCTGGCTACTTAGTTGGCCAACCCGGCAATTCAAACTTTTTGACGGTGTTGGCTGTATGCTCATCATAATGTCTTTCCATCTGACGAAGCAATGCACCGAGGGAAGGCCAACGGCTGCCCGGCGCTCGCTTGGCGACCTCTTGTCCGTCGAGCAGGTATGCGAAACGCCGCGTAAAGTCGCTGACGCGTTGCATTTGTGCAGCTTCTTCCAAGCCACTCCACTCGGGGTGTGCAAATTCGTAGTCGGGGGGCATCTGTTTCGGGTTCAGGTCCATGATAGGGATGGTTGGATCGATTGCGTGGTAAATTTGTGAAAAGAAGCCCAGTTGTCGGCCCATCATGTGTTCACAATTCCACCGTGGAGTATGCGTGCCATTTGCCGGTTTGAAGTTCAGTTGCTCGACGCTGAGCTTACCGAACACTTCTTGCGACTTCTGACACGACGTCTCCATCTTGTCGAACAGGGTGGCCATTTCTTCAGGCATTTCCCAAGGTTTGTTGCTCAGTCCGACAAGGAGTAGGCCTTTGTCGCTGAATGTCGCCGACGTAGCATTGTGGCTGCTCAACGAAACGGTGGTCGTTGCATCGGCCACGATCGGCGTGATGGTGCCAGCTTTGAGCGATTTCATGTCTCCAGCAATAACAATCTTCTTCGCTGAGCTACTTTTCGCGATCAGTCCCAGCTCTGGCTGTGCGGCCAAGAAGTCTCCGCAGGCTACCAGGACATCGCACTGGGAATACTCACCAACGGAACGGTCACCAGAGAATTCAACGAGTTGAATCGTTACTCCGGCGGCTTCAACGACGATGACGCTGCTGCCGATAGAGCGAACGCGCAGGGCGTTCTCAGAATGTTTTCCGTCCGAAGGTCCCCAAACGAACTCCTCTTGGTTCACTGCACGATCGAAAGCATGGTCCAGCTCTTGTCCAAAACGCACGTTCTTGTGGCCAAGCGGCAGTTTGAGCCAATCGTCCTTCCGAGCAGCATCGCTGCTAAGGCCGATGTAAAGCGTCTGGCCCCAGTGCGTTTCGATTTGGATGCCGTTTTCAAGTCGCTTGATGACAGACGGCCCGATTGTCGTCTTCGTGTCGGCGGCAGACTTGCTTCCGAGCAGGACCAGGCAGACTGCGATGCAGCCAAATATCTGAAGCGTAAGAGTTTTGAAGCGGATCATAGCGAGGACCTTTGTCAACTGTCACACGTTTCGCAGTTGGACAAAGGCATCGGCTCTTTGACGGCTCCAGACCACGACGGCGCCGTCATAGCATAACTGGCACAGGCCGCACGGACCATTGGTGCAGCCCCGGCCGCCAAATCTTGCTTGTCACCCGCAGACTAAGAAGCGGGGCTGGCTGATGCAGGCGGTCTGGTTGGGCGAGGGTAGAGGCAGCAATCGACGGGGCAGACATCATGACTTGGACCGTAGCTGCCGCAACTTGGCCGTTCGGTAGAGCCGCTGATACGTTCTTCGATCAACTCGCGAATCATCCGCACGAAACTCGGGTGCACGCCAGTCGTCGGGACGCGTGTGAACCCGATGCCGTGCTCCGCGCACGCATCTTTGGCCTCGGTATCAAGGTCGTAAAGCACTTCCATGTGATCAGAGATGAACCCAAGCGGTACGACAACAACGTGCTTGACGCCCTCCTGCGCAGCTTCTCGGATGTGGTCACAAACGTCCGGCTCAAGCCATGGCTGGTGCGGCGGACCACTTCGGCTCTGAAAAACGAGCTTCCAGGTCGTATGCTGAAGCTCGTCTGCGATAACACCAGCCGCACTGAGAAGCTGCTCTTCATAGCGACTGTTCTCTGCCATCGACATCGGTATGCTGTGGGCCGTAAAAACGATCCGAGTTGCCGACCGCGTCGATTGGTCAAGCTCGGCAAGAGCTTTCCCGATCAGATCTACTTGAGCTTCGATAAAGGACGGATGATTGAATCCCATCCGTACCTTTTGAACCAACGGAGCGCCCTCGCCCACCGCCTTTTGAGCGTCTGCGATGTTTTCGCGATACTGCCGACATCCAGAGTAACAACTGAACATGCTTGTGAAGTAAGCAATGGCTCGCTTCTTCCCGTCGGCCTTCATTTGCTTCAGCGTGTCTGGCAACAAGGGATGCCAATTGCGATTGCCAAAGTAGATTGGCAGGTCAACGCCGTTACGATCCAGCTCCTTCCGCAGCGCGTCGATCAAGGTTCGATTCTGTTCGTTGATCGGGCTGACACCGCCGAAGCCGTTGTAATGCTCGGCTACTTCCAGCATCCGTTCGCGGGGCACGTTTTTACCTCGCAGAACATTCTCCAGGAATGGCATCACGTCCTCTGGCCCCTCCGGTCCACCGAACGATACAACCAAGATGCAGTCAAAAGGTGGCAGATCATTGGCGTCGGGAATGGCAATTGGTTCCATGGCTATTTTGCTCAAAACTTGATTCGTTCGGTTGGTCAGTGATGGCCGCTTGTTGCGTGTGCACGGCGTTAACCGGGCACTCGAAGTATAGCGAGACTGCAAGGATTCGTGCTTGGTCGCAGCATGAAGGCTGTGCCTCCAGAGGTTGCGAAAAGTGCTCAGAGGCTGCGAAGAAAGCTCATGGCGTCGACCAATTCCTGCTCGACATAGTCTGACGCACTCCGGTCGACGATGAACCACCCTCGGTAGGGCACGTCTTCCAATTGAGCGAGGATTTGTGGGAACTCCGCCGAGCCTTGTCCCAGGGGGACGTGAACGCCACGGCCACGTGCTAGATCGCCCGTTGCGTCAATGGCTTCGACAACCAGTGTTCGACTCGCACAGCCCGCTATCGCGTCTTCATCGTAGTAGTCGTTAACAATTAAGTTCCCCGGATTGAAGGCGATGCCGATTGCTTTCTCGGGCAGTGAGTCAAGGAGTTCGACCAGTCGCGAGACAGGTTCAGATCCTGTTTCGCACGCGAGCATCGCGCCTACGTGTTGACCGTAGCGAGCCAAGTCGGAGAGGCTTTCCTTCAACTGCGCGTATTCGTCCGACTCCTTGTCCTCAGGTACCTTGCCAACGGCATTGACAACTTGGCGTGTGCCGAGACCGTAAGCAACTCGCATTGCCTCCTTGGTTGCATCAATTCTTCGCTGAAGATCCTGCGGCTGGCCGTAGCCATGTCGCGTCGGAAAACGAACTGATGCGACCCGCAAATTCAGATCATCCATCATCTTCCGAAGCTGCCGCCGCCCTGTGTCGGAAAGATCGCGAGGCCAATCGCTGTTTCGAATGTCTATTTCGACACCCGTTGCCCCCAAGCGCGCAGCCGTGTGCAAAGCTTTCTTGAATGGTTGCCTTAGGCAAGATAGGCCGATTCCGATGTTCAGTTCTGGCAAAATGAATACTCCATTAACGCTAACACAAAACGCAACGTTGCTCGCCCGCTTTTTGTCGACGCTGGTATTCGCGTTCTTCCTGGCTGCTCCGCGAGCAACCACAGCACAGGACTTGCTAGCGGAAAAGATCCTGCGATGGGATTTTCAACGCGAACAGGATAGAAATCAAGACAGCAAGCCGGATGGATGGCGTCGAATTCTCGATAGAGAGCATCCGCACTACGTCGATATCCTGATTCAACCTCGCAACCCCGAGTATGCCAAGCCCGCAAAAGAGGCGCAAGCCACCCTCGCCAAGCTGCATCACAACTGGGAAGTAGGCCGCATCGACTCCGGATACGTACCGGAAACGGTTCCCGCAGACGTTGCCAAGTTCATGGATCGATTCATTCTGCATCGCTGTTTGCGAGCCGAAATGGATGGCGGAGCCGCGGAACGGATCAGCCCAGAGTTTCCGATCGATTCGCGGTTCGCGTACAGTCTGCGAGGCGAAATGTCAGCCGTGGATCTCCAAGGGCACACCGCGCGTATCGAACTTCACCTGCTGGATGACGAGCTCAACGTGGTCGAAATTCTCAAGACCAGCCCAGTTTCCGGCACCACACAATGGCGCTTCTATAGCACCGAAGTCGCCAGTTTGCCGGCTTCGGAGCTCAAATGGGGACGCATCCACGTGATTGTCGAACCCATCCCTGGCAAATTGCACTTTAGCGGTGCCGCCTGCTTCGACACGATCGAGGTCTTTCGGCTGCCAAGGCTGAGTCTCACCACTCAAGTGCCGCAACATATGGCTGTGCCCGGAGAGTCGTTCGACATTGTTTGCACCGCAATGGGACTTCGCCACAATAACTCGACCGTCAAGTTTACGCTGCACGACAGCCAAGGACACCTCCTCGACTCGGCATCCGTGCCGCTACAGAGCCTGCAGTTTGCGTCCGCGTCACCTGTTGAAATCACCGGTGCAGAGCGCTATGTCGCGAAACAGACGAAAGTCTACGATGGCGCTGCCGCCTGGCAAGTGACACTGAATGAACCTGGACTTTATCGAGTGCGAGTCGATCTGGGCAATCAGCATCGCGACGCGCGGCATCGTGAGATTTTGTTAGCCGCTGTCGAAGAATCCGACAACTTTGACGCGGGGCCATTTGCGTGGTCCATCCCTGAATTCAACACCGTCGTTCAGCCCGAAGACTTGGTTGGCCTGGTTTCGCGTTTCGGGGCCTCACGGATCAAGGTTCCCGTTTGGGTGCAGGAAGACGACGATTCGATGATCGCTCGCCTGAGCCGCATGTCGGACCAGCTCCAATCAATCGGAACCGATATTGTTGGCAAGCTTGACGTCCCGCCCAACTCCATGGCTGACGGCGATCCGGAACAATTGCTGACCCTTTCGCTCTTGCGAAACCGCGATTCCTGGGAGCAGCTCATTGCTCCCGTGCTAACGCGACTTGGCATGAAAATCAACTGGTTCCAACTCGGTACCGACGACGATCTGAGTCTGATGAGCCATCCTGATGTGGCGGAACTGATGGTCGATGTCCGCAAACGCATGCAGACCTATTCGCCAGACCTCAACTTGACTCTCGCCTGGACGTGGCTAACCTCGCTGCCGGAAAATACCTCGACGCCGTGGAACTCGGTCCACTTTCGAGACACACCGCAATTGAGCGCGCACGAACTATCGAATTATCTTGAATCGGAAACGAAGCGGGCTCCACAGTGGATCTCCTTCGCTCCGCTGCCCAGCTCCCGATACGGTTTGCTCGAGCGAGTGCGTGATTTAACGGAGCGAGCCATTGTTATCAAAGACAAAGGCGTCGACTCTGCGTTCTTGCCCAATCCATTTGACAAAGAACAAGGGATATTCCAGCCCGATGGAAGCGTCGGCGAAATGCTGCTGCCATGGTTGACGCTGACCAAAATCCTAGGTGACGCTCAGTACACAGGTAGCATTCAAATGCCGAAGGGGAGTACGAACCATATCTTCAGCAAAGGCAACGACGGCATCATGTTCGTTTGGAACGATGCCCACGCCATTGAGCAACTCTACTTAGGGGATAACGTAACCGCTCAAGACATCTGGGGACGCGAAGTTCCAATCTCGACTGCCAGTTCTCCCAGTTCCGGCGGAAAAGAACATGTCCTGCAAGTGAGCCCCTGGCCGTTGATTCTTCGCGGAGTGAATATCAACGTGGTTCGCTGGAGACAGCAGTTTGAGGTTCCCGTCACTCACCTGGCAAGCGCCGTTGGTGTTAACCAGTTGATTCCCATGTTATTCGCGAACCCATTTGGTCAAAGTGTCGCGGGTGAGCTCTCGCTTTACAGTCCATCGCTTTTCGCAAACAGCAAATCACGAATTCGCTTCGAGATCGCCTCGCAAGGCAAACAACAACGTCAGCTTTCGGTGGCGGTGAAGAATGACGCAAGTGCTGGTCGACATCCGTTGACGTTTGATTTCGACATCAAGGCAGATCGGCACTACCAGTTTAGCGTTTATCGAGACATCAAGCTCGGGCTGGGCGACGTCGAATTCGTTTGGGACGCTGTTCCTATCGAAGGTGGGTTGGTCGAGCTGCGACTTGAATTGATCAACCACACCGATTCAGAAGTGCATTTTGACTGCAAGATTTTCCCTGCTGGCCAAGCTTATGACCGCGTGCAGATCATGAACGCCGCGCCCGGGACAACTCAGCGCCAGTTCATGGTCAAGGCCCCCACGATTGAGAACGGCGGCATTTGGATTCGCTGCGAACAAATCGGCACTGGCCGCATTCTCAATTACCGCGTCAAGCCTTAGCGGTTTCTCGGAGTAAACCGGCTTTGCCACAGAGGGTTTTGCAACGCCGAGACGCCGAGACGCAGAGGAAACTGCCGACCAAGATCTCCGCGTACTCAGCGGCTCTGCGTTTTTGTCTCTTCGACCCTGC
>CAYPLE010000044.1:44178-45402 GCA_964411445.1 uncultured Pirellulaceae bacterium | reverse complement strand
CCAGTTACGTCGGCCCCTCCCGGGCCACTCATTTATTCAAAGTACGATATTGTACAGATGGCCTTCCAAGGCCGTCGATTGAGGCAAGTCGTCCTGCGTTTCTGCGGTTCTACCAACGATGGCTCGTACGGATTGGTCGCACTCATGGCAGTTCGTCCTGGACAATGGCATCGGTCGCCGAAACTCCTGCGGCAGCTTTCATAGCTGTAAGAATAAAGTCATTCACTTCATTTGCGTGCGTCAGCGAGATGACATGCCCGCCTCCTTGAACAACGACGTCAGGCTGAGTATTGCTAATGGGCAGCACCCAGTCACGATTGCCATGGATTTGCAGTACAGGGCAGTCTACCACCGGTTCCGCCGACCAATCAAGGATCCGCTGAAGCGACCAACGAAGCACACATGGATCGGCTCGCCAAAACTGTCGAGCAAGGCCGCTCAAGTGTGAGGCTCTGCGTCTCGCGAATCGCGTGGTCAACGGCCAGCTTAATGCTTGCAGCAGCCTGACTGGCAGAAGACTCACAAGTGGACAAAGCGGACGCGACAACTTGGCCAAACGCGATAGCTCCGTCGGTGATCGGACACTTCCAATGAGTACTACTGCTTGCGAACGCAGTAGTTCCGCCATGTGCAAAGCCACAATACCGCCGAACGAGGCACCACCGATGATGGGCGGCGTGTCGCGAATCGCCGCAGCGTCGGTACGAAGCTGTTCTGCCATTCGCGCGCAATATTCACGCAGTGTTTCACCACGCTGCGGCCTCGGCCAAGCTGGCACAATCAAGTCCGGGAAAGCAGCCTTCTGCGGCAAGAAGACATTTTTATCCGCTGCCAGCCCCGAAAATAAGATCAGCGGTGGAGTCTGCAGGATTGTCATGCCACCTAGCTTCAGAAATGCAGAGAAAGGGGTACCTGCGTTGCAAAGCCAGTTCAGCCCGCACAGCATCTCGCTAAAATTTCCGGTCGCACGCAAAGCACCCACGATGAACCGCGCTGGAACACGAAGAATGGTCGCATCTTCACGACTCACCTCGCAGCATCGGTCCAGCGATTGTATCGCTCCTTGCCCTTTCCGTGGCGGCCCGAGCTGATAATTTTGAGCTGATAATTTCGGGCCTGACCATTGCTGGTGGCTACGTGTGTACGAACTGATCTTTGACGTAAGCGACATCCGCTCCTCGGAAGATCGATTCGTGACGCGATCTGTAACCAGATCCACTGCGG
>CAYPLE010000044.1:42723-44078 GCA_964411445.1 uncultured Pirellulaceae bacterium | reverse complement strand
GATGGCGTTGACCAGAACAACCCGTCGATTGCGTTGGTCGTCTCGACTTCGAATTTGTCGCCTACTTTGATGACCGAAGTCGTGCCGTCTTCGTTGAGCGCGAATACTCGTCCATCCGCACTCCACAGCGAAGCCGTCACGCTGGACGAATTCTTCATCCTTGATTTGTAGAGTTCTTTTCCAGTGGCCGCGTCATGGCAGCTCAAGATGCCTCGGCTGAGAACATAGACTTTGCCATCCACAACGACAGGTGAACACATTCCTGGTCCAGCGTTGTTCTCAACCCAAGCGACTTTGTTGGATCCTAAGTCCTTCAAAGTCAATTCGCCGGATGCACCGGTGTTGACCGCAACGAGCGGACCACGGTTATTTCGCCCGCTTTGACCAAAGTACAGTCGGTCTGCATCGCAGGTCGGCGACGCGCTGAATGCTCCCCCCATGCCGGTCAGCTTCCAATGCACCGCTCCGCTAGCTGGATCGTAACTCGTCACTGTACCTGAACCGCATACGATCAATTCTACTCGACTGGAGTTTTCCCAGATGATCGGCGAACTCCAGCTCGTGCGACTGTCCCGGTCGTCCCGCCACACGTCTTTTCCAGTCGCTGCATCGAGTGCGCATACGAACGAGCTCTGTTCGTTGTCACACTGAACGAAGACCTTACCGTCATGGAGTGCGAGCGAGCTGCCCGTGCCAAAGTCGTTTCCGGTCTTATAAGCTCCTAGCTCGCGGGTCCACACGATTTCGCCATTGGTCGTCATGCAGGCAATGGTCCCGACAGAAGCGAAGTACGCAAAAACGTGTTCGCCATCTGTGACGGGGGATTCGGTTGCATAAGAATTCGAGGGGTGAATTTTATGAGGCGGAATTTGCGACTTGACCTGCTTCTTCCAAAGCGTGCTTCCGTCACTACTGTCCAGACAGTGGACTTCAAAACTGAACGGTTGATTAGGAGCACTGCTTCGGTAAAAGTCGCCCATGCTTCGCACGCCCTCGCCCCAGCCTTTGGGGCCATCTCCACTGGGTGAAACCGCAGTGGTGACAAAGATCTTGCGACCAGCCACGACGGGAGACGACCAACCTCCGCCAGGCACATCGACTTCCCAACGGATATTCTGTTCATTCCCCCAGTTGATTGGCAGCGAATCGCCCAGGAAGCCATTGCTTTGATTCCCGCGGAATCCCGTCGTCTCTGCACCAAGGACTGTGAGCGGCAGACAAATCAAGATCGAAGCGATCGTGTAGGCGTTGGTGCAATTCAATTTCATCACAGAGATTCCTGCATCATGGGACGGATCGTTGGCGGCTGCGGCTACGAGAACGATAGTTTTGAGGCAATCCAAACGCGGGGCGTG
>CAYPLE010000044.1:37523-42623 GCA_964411445.1 uncultured Pirellulaceae bacterium | reverse complement strand
GTGGATGGAGCTGTGACCGGATCTAGGGCGATCGGTGGTTTTTATGTCGAATTTCTTGTCTGCGAGCGTCGGGTCGACTAGTATCGTAAGGATTAGGACGATTGGCCGTCATGGGACCTTCTTTGACGCTAGCCAGCGTGCTTGCTTGTCTGTGCGCACGACTCGGATTGAGTTGTGATCGCGGTGCTTTTCAAAAAAGTTGGTTAAGGAGACCGGGCAATGCCCCGACTGACACGAATCTCTCTCTTGGTTGCTGCCGTCGTTTCGGCACCCATTGTTTCAGCACCCCGCGCCGCTCGTGCTCAAGGCGGTGACGCCATGACGGAACTCTACGGAGCGGCTGTGCACTGCTACTACGGTCATGATTACATGATGTCTGAGCAACTGCTTTCGCAGGTTGCGGAGTCTGGCTCGCTGGATCCGCGAGTTCATTATTTCCTGGGACTCACGCGAGAAATGCAAGGTTCAGACGGCACGGCCGATTTTGAAAAGGGAGCTCGGCTTGAGGCCGAAGGGCGTTTGGTCGTCAACGTTGGTCAAGCTCTGGTGAGAATCCAAGGTAGCGTTCGCGGCAAGATCGAAAAGGCTCGGCGAATGGCCCGCGTGCAAGTTCGAGCTGAGCAATTGGCCGACGCCGCATTGCGAAAGAACTCCATACCAAAGGCCGACCCGAACTTGCAACCTGCTGCTCCTGAGATCAAGGACGACCCATTCGGCGAAGGAATGACTTCGCCTGACAAGAAGCCTGCTGCCGAAGCGGCTGCACCAGCGACGAAGCCTGCCGATGCGAGCAGCGATCCTTTCGGCGACGATCCAGAGCCAGCAGCAGGTGATCCGTTTGGAACCGACGCAGGTACAACGCCAGCGGCGGACCCATTCGCACCCTCTGGAGACGCAGGAGCGGCAGACCCGTTTGCACCAGCCGGCGACGCCCCTGCAGACCCATTCGCACCAGCCGGTGGTGACGATCCATTCAACTTCTAAGCGGTTGATCGTTAACAGGCTTTTCAGCCTATTCGAAAACTAGAATGCGGGCTTGGCGAAATCCAAGCCCGCGTTTTATTGCGCTTCAGCTTGTTCTACTTTGCTTGGGTAGTATGCGGCCAATCTCCCTGAACCGGTCAGCCCGAGTCCGGTCGGGCGAGAATGCCCGAAGGCACAGGAAATTCGTGTTGCCGCGGCTGGTCGACTGTGCGGGCCAAGCGGTAGAATCAGTCGGCAGTGGACGAACCCAGCACCCTAACTCCTTTTCCTAGGCACTTCGCCATGTTGGCCAAGCGTGTCATTCCTTGCTTAGACGTTGACAATGGACGCGTTGTCAAAGGGACGAACTTCGTCAACTTGCGTGACGCAGGCGACCCGGTTGAAGTCGCCTCGCGATACGAGCGAGAGGGGGCCGATGAGCTGGTGTTTCTGGACATTACGGCCAGCAGCGATGACCGAAACATTATGCTGGACGTGGTTCGCAGAACTGCTGAGCAGGTCTTTATGCCGCTGACCGTTGGCGGAGGCATCCGAGATCTCGATGATATCCGCAACCTTCTCAGCGCTGGATGCGACAAAGTCTCGATCAACACGGCCGCCGTCAAAGACCCCGATTTTGTCGCTCGGGCAGCAGACCGATTCGGGAGCCAGTGCATCGTCGTCAACATTGACCCCAAGCGTACTCAGCACAGCGGCAAAGAGGTTTGGGAAGTGCATATTCACGGTGGCCGAACACCAACTGGACTAGCAGCCGTGCCGTGGGCTCAGCGGATTGAAGAACTCGGCGCCGGAGAAATCGTATTGACCAGTATGGATTGTGACGGCACCAAAGACGGCTATGACGTCGAAATTACGGCTGCAGTGAGCGAAGCGGTCAATATTCCCGTGGTAGCCAGTGGCGGTGCGGGCAGTCCTGAGCATCTTGCGGACGCAATCTTGCTGGGAAAAGCCGATGCGGCCCTGGCTGCCAGTATTTTTCACTTCGGCGAGTATACAATAGAGGAGACGAAGCAAATCATGGCTCAACGCGGTATTCCAGTTAGGATGTAACCTGGCCTGCGGCAATTGTGCCCTGTGCGATTCACAACTTAACACAGACCGATTCGTACACTTTTAACTGCAAATAGAACTGCATCAAGCCACAGCCCCTTTACTAGCTCTACGATTGCCTTTTGAGCCAGATTTGGGCCGTCTTAAGTAGGTTTGCTGGTAGCAGCCATAACACTTTTCAAGAAAACCGGCAGTCCGGATTTCAATGGCGATGCTGTAGTTTGCTCAACATAGATTGACTTTTCTTCAAAGGGATCGCAATGGCGACAGTAGAAACGCATGACGCTGAAACCAGTGCAGCTATGGATAAGCTCGTTGGCAACCTGCTGAAGGAAAGGCAGGAACTAGAAGTCGACAAGATTTTCCGAGCACTCGTGAAACTCGAGGGCTCCGACTTACATATGAAGGTTGGTCGACCTCCCATCGTGCGTGTCAACGGTACGCTCAAGCCGCTGAACCGTCCGCCGATTGAAAACGAAGAAATGGTACGGCTCCTGGTACCAATGCTCGACGCCCGGGCAAGGCGGATTTTTGAAGAAGACGGCGGAGCTGACTTTGCGTACGTCGTGAACGTCGATGGCGTACTTTGGCGTTTCCGAGTCAATATGCTGAAGCAGTTGGGCAGGATCGGATTGGTTGCCCGACGAGTCAACAACTACATCCCACCTTTTGAAGGGCTGTATCTTCCGGACTCGATTGAAAAACTCTGTCACTACGACCAAGGCATGATCTTGCTCGCGGGGGTCACCGGTTCAGGAAAGAGTACTTCGATTGGTAGTATGCTGAACTACATCAACTCGATCTACAGCAAACACATTCTCACCCTGGAAGACCCGATCGAATTCGTTTTCACTGAAGACAAGTGCCTCATCAACCAACGCGAAATTGGTGAAGATGTGAAGGACTTTGAAATCGGGATGAAACATGCCGTTCGGGAAGACCCCGATATCATCCTGGTTGGTGAGATGCGTGACCAAGAGACATTCATGACAGCCATTCATGCTGCCGAAACCGGTCACTTGGTTTTCGGAACAATTCACGCTTCAAGTGCCCCGACGACGATTGGTCGTATCTTGGACTTGTTCCCAGAAGAGATGCACGGAGCGATTCGATCGGCGATCGCCTTCAACATGAAGGGCATCGTTGCGCAGAAACTGCTGAAATCCATCAAGCCTGGCGTTGGGCGAGTGCCAACGGTTGAGATCATGACTTTCACACCTATGATCCAAAAGCTCACGCTCGAAGGACACGATTCAAAGCTTCCAGATGCGATTCGAATCGGTGCTGCGGAAGGCATGCAGGACTTTACAATGAGTCTAAAAAACCTGATCGACCAGGAACTAATTGACCGTCCAACCGCCTTCGCCGTTGCTCCGAACAAAGATGCTCTTAAGATGGCTCTCAAGGGCATCTCGGTCAGTCAACCTGGAATTATTTAGGCCCTTACCGCCAAGATTGCCCTGTTCGCTAGGCTGTTTTTCTACCAATTTACAAAAGCTTGCGTTAATCGATGCTAAGACGAAAGAAGAAAAAAGAGGCTGCCTCCGGTGGAGTCGCCCAACTGCCCGACATGGAATTCAAACCTGTCGCAGCCAACAGCCAGGAGGCGCAAGGCGTCCTGATCTCCAGCCGTGCTATTGAGCAATACCCTGCTGCGGTAATGCTGCTTGCCCAAGCAGTCACCGCCCGCGCCGATCAAATCCTAATGGATTTTTCCCAACAAGGAGTTGCCGTGCGATTCCGTGTTGACGGGCTATGGGAAGGCATGCCGCCCATGGATCGCCCAACCGGCGACGGTGCACTGGTCGTCCTCAAGAAGCTGTGCGGACTCAACCCAGCCGACCGACGCAATCGTCAGAACGCCAAACTGCCCATGAAGTTCAAGGGCAATGACTGGGTGTTGAACTTCAGCAGCCAAGGCGTTGCGACCGGCGAACGTGTCCTAATCCACATTGACACCAAGAAGCCCGTGCTGAATACGCTTGCGGATCTTGGCATGCGCGAAAAGATGCAGGTGCAACTCCGCAGCTTGCTCAATAGCGATGATGCGATTTTCCTCTTCAGTGGTGCACCAGGACAAGGCTTGCCCACTTCGTGGCGAGTTGGTTTGGAGTCAGCGGATCGATTTGTCCGTGACTTTCACGCCGTTGAGCCAGCGAACACGGATGAGCCAGAGCTGATCAACATCACACGCCATCAGTACGACCCGGCTGCCGGTGAAACCGCCATGACGGTCCTAAAGAGCCTACTTCTCAAACAACCCGATGCACTCATCCTGCCGGACCTTGGCGGTCCGGAAATCGCAGAACTAATGTGCGAAGAAGTGGTTGAAGAACATCGCTACTTGATCACGCGTGTCTCCGCGAACACTGCGGTTGAGGGTCTGATCAAACTGCTTGCCAAGTACAAAGCCTCTGCAAAGAAGATGCTCAAGGCGACGTGCGGGGTTCTTAACCAGCGGTTGATTAGGCGATTGTGCACAGAGTGCCGCCAGCCCTTTGAGCCGTCCCCACAACTACTGGCAAAGCTGGGGATTCCGGCAGGCCGCGTTCAACATTTATACCAACCGTTCATCCCGCCACCGCCGGAGCAACGTGTTGATGCGAATGGCAAGCCGATTGAGATTGAGATCTGCAAGAAGTGCAACGGCCGCGGCTATTTCGGTCGTGCAGCCATTTTTGAACTCTTGACGGTCAATGATGAAATCCGCAAAGCCATCTTGACCAAACCCGATCCGGCTTACGTAACGGAAGTCGCGAAGAAGACTGGCTTCCTTTCTTTCCAAGAAGAAGGCGTCTTGTCGGTCGCAACCGGCCTGACCAGCTTGCAAGAACTGCAACGCGTCCTGGCAACCCCGAAGAAATAGTTGCGTACGTTTCTGCCCCCCTGAAACCATCTTTGCGATTGCCTCTGTGACAAGCCGTTGCTTTGACTGATTCTCACCGAGGCGTGAAGACCACAGAGGCGTGAAGACACAGAGGCGTGAAGACACAGAGGCGTGAAGACACAGAGGCGTGAAGACACAGTGGCGTGAAGACACAGTGGCTGGATGCCGATAGGGCGAAT
>CAYPLE010000044.1:29934-37423 GCA_964411445.1 uncultured Pirellulaceae bacterium | reverse complement strand
GGCGTGAAGACACAGTGGCGTGAAGACACAGTGGCTGGATGCCGATAGGGCGAATCAGATTTTGAATTTAAGTGATCAGCCGTAGAGCGTTAGCTCACGGCTTCCGCCCTTTCGAGCTCTATAACGATCTAACTCGCTATACGCCAGCTTCTCAACCCGCTGTGACGCTGTGCTTCCGCGCGATGCCTTAGCCCTGACGACCCCTCACTGATTTTGCCTTGGTATCGGGGCCCGTGGGACATCGTAGAGCGGCGGAAGACTTTGAAAATGAGTCGATCGCTGGGCACTCTGGCGACGCCCCCCTGTGCCGAGCACGAAATCGGCCAGGATGCTCGGATTGCGCTACCCAACGGCCTCGACTCAGTGGTACGGCTGATTACCATGGCATTGAGAGACGTTTTGGCTGTACCCCGGCGGTGGTCCAGCCTTCGGCATCTAATACTGCGTACTGCCCCACTTGCGGGTTTGACTTGGTAGAGCTGTGCCTGCTGCTCAGCAAGCCTGCGTTACACTCAAACGAACCCCGACTGCTCCTTCCTTACTGTTAGGCTGAAAGTTCATGAATCTCCCCGCTCGCTTTTTACGATGGTCCAGTATCGCAGTCATGTTTGCGGTGCCGACGTTTTGCACTTCGTCGTTGTTTGCGCAAGACTCGGACGAACCTAAAAAGGAAGAAATGCTTCCTGGCGTAAACTCTGGCCTGGTTTCTTCACTGAGTTTTCGCAGCATCGGTCCAGCACTGATGAGTGGTCGGATTGGCGACATTGCCGTCGATCCGGTCGACCGGTCAACGTGGTATGTTGCAGCGTGCAGCGGCGGCGTTTGGAAAACGACGAACTCGGGTGTAACCTTTCGTCCAATTTTTGATGGTTATGGCAGTTACTCAATTGGCTGCTTGGCGTTGGATCCGCACGATCGCTTCACCATCTGGGTCGGCACTGGCGAAAACAACTCGCAGCGGAGTGTTGGTTACGGCGACGGGCTGTACAAGTCTACCGATGGCGGAGCAAGCTTTCGAAAAGTGGGTTTGGAGAACAGCGAGCACATTGGCATGATCGCCATTGACCCTCGCGATAGTGATACGGTCTTCGTTGCAGCGCAGGGCCCATTGTGGAGTAGCGGTGGAGATCGCGGTCTATACAAGACAACCGACGGCGGATCTTCGTGGAAAAAAGTACTCGACATCAGCGAAAACACTGGTGTCAACGAAGTACATATTGACCCCGAGAATCCGGACATCATGTATGCGTCCAGCTACCAGCGCCGTAGACACACTTGGGTGCTGATCGATGGTGGGCCAGAGTCAACGATTTACAAGTCCACCAATGGCGGTGAAACCTGGCGTAAAGCGGCTCGCGGTCTACCGGGCGGCGATCTTGGACGTATCGGCTTGGATATCTCTCCAGTCAACTCTGAAGTTGTGTATGCGGTCGTTGAGGCAGCCGAGGGGCAAAGTGGTTTTTACCGAAGCTCGAACCGGGGCGAAAGCTGGAGCCGGATGAGCAGTGCGGTTTCTGGTAGCCCACAATATTACAACGAGATCGTTGCGTGTCCTCACTCCGTCGATCGCGTCTACTTGCTCGACACGTACATGCGAGTCAGTGAAGATGGCGGGCGTAATTTCTCCTCACTAGGTGAAGCTGACAAGCACGTTGACAACCACGCGATCGTGATTGACCCGGCTGACGAGGATCACTTGTTGATCGGTTGCGATGGCGGGCTCTACGAAACGTGGGATCGCGGCAGAACCTATGATTTCAAGGAAAACCTTCCACTGACGCAATTCTATAAAGTGGCTTTGTCAACCGACAAGCCGTTTTACTACGTG
Organism: uncultured Pirellulaceae bacterium; assembly: GCA_964411445.1. Taxonomy (GTDB): domain Bacteria; phylum Planctomycetota; class Planctomycetia; order Pirellulales; family Pirellulaceae; genus Aureliella. The sequence goes on along the minus strand of CAYPLE010000044.1, from coordinate 35,595 downwards.
TATGGCGGGACTCAGGACAATGCTACCCAAGGTGGCCCCAACCAGACAAACAATACCCACGGTATTCGCAGTAGTGATTGGTTCATCACCGTGTTTGGCGATGGATTTGAACCGGCCGTCGATCCGGAGGATCCCGACACCGTATATTCGCAATGGCAGTATGGTGGACTGGTACGATACGATCGCAAAACGGGCGAACGCGTTGACATCCGCCCCGGCGAATCTGCCGATGGACCGCCGCTGCGATGGAATTGGGATTCGGCTCTGCTGATCTCGCCGCACGATTCGAAGCGGATCTACTACGCGTCGCAAATCCTATTTCAAAGTGACGATCGCGGAAACAACTGGGAAGCGATCTCGCCGGACCTGACACGTCAGATCGACCGCAACAAATTGAAGGTCATGGGGCGCGTTTGGGGAATTGATGCGGTCGCTAAAAATGCATCGACCAGTTTGTATGGCACGATTGTTTCGCTGGATGAGTCGACACTCGTGCCGGGACTGTTGTATGTCGGGACGGATGACGGCATGGTGCAAGTTAGTGAAGACGGCGGTGAGAACTGGCGAGCGATCCCTGACTTTGGCGATTTGGAAGTTCCCGAGTTTGGCTACATCAACGACATCGAAGCTTGCTTGCATGACGAAGACACGGTTTACGTTGCGGTCAACAACCACAAACGCGGTGATTTCAAGCCGTACATTGTCAAGTCGACCGATCGTGGCAAGACGTGGACGAACATCACCGGAAATCTACCGGAGCGGGGAAGTGTTTATGCACTAAAGCAAGACCACGTGAATCCAGAGTTGCTCTTCTGCGGGACCGAGTTCGGCTGCTTCTTCACACCCAACGGCGGAGAAAAATGGGTTGAACTTGGTTCAGGACTACCGACGATTGCCGTTCGCGATTTGGATATCCAACGCGACGAGAATGAAAACGACTTGGTCCTTGCGACTTTTGGGCGAGGCTTCTACGTTTTGGATGATTACTCTCCGCTGCGAAGCATTACTCCGGAAACGCTTGAGAAGAACCACATTTTCCCAATCGCCAAGGGGCGGATGTATCGCGAGGTCACGCCACTGGGCAGTGGACGCCGCGGATTCCAAGGAGCCAACTATTACACCGGTTCGAACCCGAGTTTTGGTGTCGGCATTACTTATCATCTTAAGGACTCGCTGCGCACCAAACGCTCCGAGCGAAAGTCGGCGGAATCGAAACTCAAGCGGGCTGGCAAAGACGTTGCCTATCCGAGTTGGGAGGATCTGAAGGCCGAGGACCGGGAAGTTGGACCGCGACGCTGGTTGCAAATTGCTAACAGCGGCGGAAAAGTCGTGCAGAAATTGAGTATTTCGACCGGCAGTGGAATGTCGCGAACGCACTGGAATTACCGCATCATGGGGCCGGGGCGTGGCGGCATGGTGGCGGTGCCGGGGACTTATTCGGCAAGCATCTGGCAAATGGTCGACGGCAAGACGGAGCAGGTTGCTGAGCCGGTTTCGTTTGAGATTGAGCCGGTCACGTTTGGACAGACGGATCAGCCAGATCGTTTGGCGATTTTGGAATTTTGCCAAGAAGTCGCCGGTCTGAGTGATTCCGTATCGGCGGCCACTTCGCTGTTGAGCGACGCCGCCAGTCACTTGGAGGCTGCTGAGAGCTTGAGCCGCACGACAACCGTTGTGGACGATAGCCTATGGGGCGAAATTCGCGATCTTCAGGTAAGAATCCTGGATTTGCAGGAGAAATTTAGCGGCGATCGCACTCGCAGCAGTCGCAACGAGGACTCCATGCCAGGCCTCACATCGCGGCTTCGGGGGGCCATGTTTGGCGCCATGGGCAGTACTACCGGCCCCACGGGAACGCATCGTCGGCAATATGAAATTGCAAAGGAGGAGTTTGAGTCGGTTTATGCCGAACTAAGAAAATTGGTGCAGCGCGATATCCCAAGGCTGATGAAAAAGCTGGACGATGCCGGGGCACCATGGACTCCAGGCAGATCGCTGCCTGCTTTGCCCCAATAGCCCAAGCTCGCATAATCTCACGTGAATTGGTGGTGGCCACCCCGGTTAGGTGGTCGCCATCGGCTCGCTCGGCTGAGAAGTGCAGGGCGCGATAAACGGGTGGTCAAATGTCCACTACTTTGCGGCCCTGAACCCTTGTCAGTTTGGGGCGATGTGCGAGATTAAATGCCCTAGCCATTGCGCCGTTAGGGGTGTTTAGGCTACTCCTCTGCGTGAACGTGGCGAGTGAATGAGCAATATGGCGACAGCGACGACTGTGGATTTAATCTCAAACGAACAAGTAGAACGCCTGATCGGAGTTCTTCCGCCACGCACCAATTTGGTTGACGTCGTCCAGTATTGGGCGCGGACGATTGGCGATTCTCCGGTGTTCTCGTTTACCGATGGCGAGAATTTCGATGCCGACCAAATGATGACCTACGCGGAGCTGGATGCTGCTGCGCGCAATGTTGCTGGCTACTTGCAAAAGAACGGCGCCACGGGTCAACGTGTTCTGCTGCTATACCCACCGGTGCTGGACTTCGTTATCGGCTTCATGGGATGCCTTTACGCGGGAGCAACGGCCGTCCCCGCTTTCCCGCCTCGCCGTAACCGGAAAGGGCAACGGATCCACGGCATCGCCCGCGATTGCCAAGCACAAATTGCACTTGCAAACGAACACGTACGTCAACAAATCGAAGGCGATGCGAACTGGGTAGAGTGGGAGTCGACGACCATTATTGCCACCGACGCGATGAATGGTGACTACACCTCCAACTGGACTCCGCCAGAGATCAGCGACAACGATCTAGCTGTGCTTCAGTACACATCCGGTTCTACCGGTGACCCCAAAGGTGTCATGCTCTCACACGCGAACTTGGTGCGCAATACGGAGCTAATCTGTGCTGGCTTTCAAATCGGTAAAGGTGCAACGGGCGTAAGTTGGCTGCCAACCTACCACGACATGGGGTTGGTTGGTGGCGTCCTGACCAGCATGTTTATGGGGGCTCCATCGATCTTGATGAGCCCTATGGCGTTTCTGCAAAAGCCCGTTCGCTGGTTGAAAACGTTGTCACACTACAATGCGACCGTCAGTGGCGGTCCGAATTTCGCTTACCAATTGTGCGTCGATAAGATCACCGATGAGGAACTTGACGGAATCGATCTTTCCACTTGGAAAACGGCCTTCAACGGCGCCGAGCCAGTGCGGCCGACAACTCTGAATCAATTCTCGGAGCGATTCGAGAAATGCGGCTTCAAACGCTCCGCATTCTTGCCTTGCTACGGCATGGCTGAGACGACCCTAATTGTGACGGGCGGACCAAGTACAAACCGGCCAGTTATCGAGTACTTCGATGCCGGCGAGCTTGACAATGGCCGCGTCGTACCAGCCTCAGCCAACGACGAAGGTGCGCGGCAATTGGTCGGCAGCGGCGCTGTCCTACCCGGTGAGCAAGTCGTTGTTGTAGACCCGAAGACGCGGGAAACGCTTGGACCAGGCTTCGTTGGCGAGATATGGGTGCAGAGCCCCAGCGTCGGACACGGTTACTGGGAACGTGAAGAAATCACCAAAGAGACCTTCCAAGCAACCACTGCTGAAGGGGCTGGTCCATTTCTGAAGTCCGGCGACTTGGGCTTCATTCACGACGGGCAACTCTACGTCGCAGGTCGGTTGAAGGACATGATCATTGTCCGCGGTGTGAATCGTTACCCGCAAGACATTGAGCAGACGGTCGACGGGGCGCACGAAATTATGCAGAGCGGTTTGGCTGCTGCGTTTGCTGATGTGAACGATGACCGAGAACAGTTGATCATTGCCGCAGAGGTCCCCAAGCGTCGCGAGGCTACGGATTGGGACTCGGTCATCATGGCCATTCGCCGAGATGTCGCCAAGCAGCATGACCTTCCGCCTGATGCTGTCGTCCTGGTGCGATTCGGAACCCTGCCTAGAACATCCAGCGGCAAGATCCAGCGTCATGCTTGTCGAAAAGACTACCGGCTTGGCTCGCTGAAAGTCGTCGCGCAGTGGAAGTCCTGGGAGATCGACCTTCCCAATAGCGAGCCAATGATTGCCGCCAGTACGCTCGAGTCGGATGACAACATCCACGGTTCGCGCAAGGCAACGGATCCAGACCATGAGATTGTTGACATTGTCATGGATGCCGTGAAAGCTGTTGCTCAAGAACGTGCCAAACAGTTGGAACTGGACACGAACATTGTCGTGGACCTGGGACTTGACAGCCTTGAGCGGATGCAAATCGCTCATGCTCTTGAGCAGACCTTCGACGGTCGATTCCCAGAGCATGTGCTGCAGGAAATCGAAACCATCCGCGAAGTCGCCGAAGCAATCGAATTGCACCTTGGCAAAAAGCGAATCCGCCGTGACCTTGTCCCTACTGAAACTGGACTGAAACCTGCCGATAGCCGCGAAGTTGAAGATGAGGACTACCAGTTCGCCAAACTGCCTGAATACCGGCGACTTCGACGGACGATGGCCCAGTTTGAATTGACTGGTGTCCCTAACCCCTACTTCTCAATTCACGATGGCGTCGTTCGCGATACGACGCGTATCGATGGCCGGGAATTGGTCAGTTTTGCCTCCTACAATTACCTTGGCATGTCGGGCGATCCAGCCGTCACGAAGGCCGTTCAAGTTGCCGCTGAACAATACGGTACAAGCGTGAGTGCTTCGCGTTTGGTGAGCGGGGAAAAGCCGCTGCACGGGGAACTGGAATGTGAGCTGGCCGGGCTGATCGGCGTTGACTCCTGCGTCGTGATGGTAGGCGGGCATGCGACCAACGAAACCACAATTGGCCACTTGGTTGGGTCAGGTGACTTGATCCTGCACGATTCGCTGTCCCATAACAGTATCGTTCAAGGGGCGATGCTCTCCGGTGCACGCCGGCGACCATTCCCACACAACGACTGGGCGGCTTTAGAGAGTATTCTGTCCGAGGTCCGGGCGAGCTATCGACGAATTTTGATCGTGATCGAAGGCGTCTACAGCATGGACGGCGACTATCCCGATCTGCCAAAGTTCATCGACATCAAGAATCGGTATAAGAGCTGGTTGATGGTCGATGAAGCTCACTCGATTGGAACGATGGGGGCCACCGGTCGTGGCATCAGCGAACATTTTGGCGTGAATCCAAAGGATGTCGATATCTGGATGGGCACGCTGTCCAAGTCCTTCGGTAGCTGCGGTGGTTACATCGCCGGAAGTACCGAATTGGTCGAGCTGCTGAAGTACACGGCGCCAGGTTTTGTGTTCAGCGTTGGACTTTCGCCAACCAACACGGCTGCGGCAATAGCTTCGATCGAAACTCTGAAGAAGAATCCTGAGCGTGTGACGCGTCTGCACGAACTGTCAAATTTGTTCCTGAGCGAAGCCAAGCAGCGAGGCCTGAAGACCGGAGATTCTAAAGACACGCCGGTTATTCCTGTTATCACAGGCAATTCGCTACACGCCCTGCTGCTGTCTCGCAAGATGTTCGACGCGGGCTTCAACGTTCAGCCGATTCTTTATCCTGCCGTTGAAGAGTCCGCCGCAAGATTGCGGTTCTTTATCAATTCGACGCACTCCGAGGAGCAGATCCGTTCTGCGGTCCAAGCTGCTGAGCAAGGAATGCAAGACATCTACCCGGCCTATTTTGATTAGGCGACGGC
>CAYPLE010000044.1:5234-29834 GCA_964411445.1 uncultured Pirellulaceae bacterium | reverse complement strand
CTGCTGAGCAAGGAATGCAAGACATCTACCCGGCCTATTTTGATTAGGCGACGGCGTTTCTCTTAGAGGCCATGCAGTGGGGAGCTCTGACCAACCCCACTACGGTTTTGTGGCGAGATCTGGAACCTGGTCCACTACGACCTTGGTACTCACAGCTTGCCTATTCGTCATCTCCCCCACCGCCCGCAACTGACACTCAAATAGGATGGCTTCTCTGGGCGCATGCGATTGCCCAAGCCCTCTTGCTTTACTCAGCGACAGCCTTTTGCTAAGCGTTGCGTCCAGAGGCCTGTCACCACGAGAATGGCCGTCTATTGCATTGCTAGCAAAGAAACTACGCGGTGGTGTTCGATAGCTACGGTACGAGTGTGCTCCTGGAAGGACCCTGAGCGAACGGTTAGCGATCCCGAGAAATGGTCACATGGTTGTGACAACTCGGGACTCTGAGCGGAAATGTCCGGGGTCCCAAGCATGTTCCCAATAAAGAAGAAGTGGCCGATTCTTACCGGCCTTGTTGCTGCCCTGTACTATGGTGCCAACTACTACACGATCTCGGGCTTCGAACACCTTCGTATCGAGGCGGTTCAGCGCGCAGGCCCCACTCCCGCTGCCCAACCGGGATCGATGGGGGCAGCCAGCACTGATGTGTATGGGCACGGTCAAGTTATTCACGACCCATCGCGGTACGCCATTCGCGAATCAGATATTCCCCAACCTCCTGGCGGATGGAAACTCGACCGCAGCGAACGCTTCAATCTGTTCCGCCAGGGGCTAGCCGAACCGTCGGGACCGACGCGGCCCGTCTCACGCTCCACTTCTGGTGCAAGCCCGATGGCAACGCCGGATAGCTTTCATTCGCCCGGAAGCTTGGCCAGCATCGACGGCGGTTTTCCTTCGACGTCCGGGACAATCACCCCTGGTGCCGCGCGGCCTGGCCCAGTCAATGCATCACCGGTACTGCCACTTCCTTCGCCGCCTAGAGATGCACCGGAGCCAGGCAGTAGTCAAGCATTTCCAAGCGGAAACGCGCAGAATCGAGTTCGCATCGCGAGCTTCCATGTTGAGGCCCTGGGTGCAGCGAAGCTTGACAAACCGCATGTAATGCAATTGTTGGTCTCGATCATCAAGCAGTATGAAGTGGTCGCACTTCAAGGCATCCGAAGCTCCCGAGATGACATTCTCCCAATGTTGACTGAGCGGCTGAACCAATCCGGTGCAACGTATGACTATATGATTGGCCCAAGAGTTGGGCGCAACGGCGAGCATGAGCAGTTTGCGTTTCTGTTCGATACTTCGCGAATTGAAACGGATCGCTATCGCCTGTACACGGTCGATGATCCGCAAGACATCATCAAGTTCGAGCCGTTGGTCGGGTGGTTTCGAACCAAGGGTATCGCTGCCGACAAGGCTTTCACGTTTTCAATTGTCAACTTGCACTTGGACGGCCAGCGAGCGGCTCAAGAGCGAGCGATTTTGGTTGATCTCATTCGGGCTGTCGAAACTGACGGACGGCAAGAAGACGACTGGATTTTGCTAGGCAATATCCAAGGAAGCAACCAAGGGCTGGAGGCACTCGAAAGCACCGGAGTTCGATTTGCGGTGCGGGACATTCCGACGCTGGTCGACGGATCCGCCATGCACGACACCATCATGTTCTCGCCAGCCGCCACGACAGAATTTACGGGGCGCTGCGGAGCTATGGACTTCTTGCGGAAACGCAACCTGTCCATCGCGGAAGCCCAGGAGCTGAGCCGACACTTGCCGGTTTGGGCCGAGTTTTCAATTGACGAAGGCGGCATGCCAGGGCGGGTCGCGCCGGGGCGTCCGTTCACCGCCGCACCAGCAATCAGCGCAGCCAGCAGGGTGTCTGGAACCAACGCGCCTGAAACCCATGGCTTTGGCAACGGTAAAGTTCCAGCATCCAACGCAAGTAGCCCAGCTATGGTGCCGGTCCCACCTGCGGAAGGTATCTTCTAGCGGAAGATTTTGTCAGACGATCTGTGAGTAAATTCAGCGGGGCGATTTGCCCGCGGAAGCGTTCACGGCCAAGCCACCGGCGGCCATTGCAACAAGACGACTCTTCGCCTTTCGGTAGTGTCCAACAGCAGAGGCGGACTGCTTGAAAATTATCGGAATTCGTGGCATTCGGGGAATTCTTACTGAAAATGCTCCTCAATGCCTTGAATCACCGTATTGCCTTACAACAATTGTTTGATTCCGAAGCGTCTGTGATCCTTTACATGCTGCTCGGTCCCGCCTCGAACCCACAAAATTCCACCAACCTGATTTCTCTCTAGCAACCCGACGCCGGGCCCCTGCGCAAAAAATTAAGGACATATGCATGCGACGCATCGCAATCACCACTCTTGCCATTCTCTTAACCAGCCCTTTCGCACTTGCCCAAGAATTAACACCAATTGTTCCTCCGGGACAAAAGAAGCAAGCTGAGCTGTCGAGTCGGTACCTCGGGTACAGCATGGGCATGGAACTTGGGCGACAGGGCTTCACGGCGGAAGACGTCCGGCAAGCTGAGTTTATCAAGGGGTTCTTGACGGCGCTGGCCGGCGACGACTTGGCCGTCAAGCAACCTGAGGTTCAGGCGGCAATGGAAGCGCTCGGTGCAAAGATCCAAATGCGTTTACAAAAAGCTGCAGCGGACAATGAAAAAGCGGCCAGCCGTTTTCTAGAATCAAATCAAGCTAAAGATGGCGTCCAAGCGACCGAAAGCGGACTGCAGTACAAAGTCATCACATCGGGCTCAGGTGCTAAGCCAACGGCTGCCGATACTGTTCGCGTCCACTACGAAGGCAAACTGCTTAGCGGAAAGGTGTTCGATAGCTCCATCGCTCGTGGCGAACCAGCCGAATTCCCAGTCACTGGCGTCATCCCTGGCTGGACAGAGGCCCTGATGCGAATGCGAGTTGGCGACAAGTGGCAATTGTTCATTCCACCGGCGCTTGCCTACGGTCAAGGTGGCTCGCTTCCCCGCATCGGCCCAAATTCGCTACTCACTTTCGAGATCGAACTGATCGAGATCAAAAAGTAGCACCTGTTTCTTTCGTGTTATGGATGCTGCACGATCCAAACGGCCACTGCGGCAGTGAGGATCAGCAGCAGCATGATCATCCGCGTCGACCACTTTTCAAGCGGCGAGTAGCCGTGGTCACTGCGAACGCCACAAGCCCAGAGCACGATGGACGATCCAACCATGATCGTCAGCATGTTTGCAATGAACAACAATGCTGGTCCATAAACTAAATTATGGGCCAGCGCTTCTCCGCTGGGTTCCGTCACGGCCCGCATGCTGAGCGATAACTGGAGCCCACTGGTTGCAATCGGCGGTACCAGTGCCGCCGCGATTGCCGCTCCGGCAAGCGCACTGGAGAGGTGCCCCCGCGTCCGAGCAAATGCGGCAGCGCACCCACCTACGAATCCGACCAGAAAATCGATGATGGTCGGCGTCGTTCGCGACCACATCTCTTCTGTCAGCACGACCCCCGCATCGGATTGTTCGAAGAACGACGTCGGGAGTGCCTGCAGGAGCAGCCCAAAAAGGAAGCTGGTCGCGAGCGCTGCAAAGAACCCGACGACGATAGTCTTGACGCTGCTGGCAAATAACGGGCGGTTGCCTTGGGCTAAAGAAAGCCCTGCGCCTAAAATCGGCGTCATCAATGGGGCCACTAGCATTGCGCCAATGATCACCGCAGCCGAGTTCTGCACCAAACCGAAGGAGGCCAGGAATGTGGCCGAACAAATCAGAACGACGAATTCGAAGTCTAGTTTTGAAAAGTCACTGAGCGAGGTTGCGAGCTGCTGCCTTTGTTCGCGGCTCATCTGCGGAATGTAGCGATTCGCGATTCCGGGCATGACGGTTTCGGAAAGCCATCGCAGGTAGCTAACTTCGCCGCGGACAACGATGACCGGACATTCAAGCTGTTCGATGAGTCGCCTGATCCGCTTTCGCGACGACGCAAAATCCCTCTTTCGCACGCTCACCAAACAAGCGTCCATCCTGGCTAACGAACTTTCGCTCGTCTCATCCGAAGCTCCATCGCCATTGAAGTGGCCACCGGAGTTACCTGAACTGCCAACAGAAGCTCCAGCAGAAGAACCTGTCTGCTTCTCAGCATCATTGGATGTACCGTTTTGTAGCATTTCATCCGTGACTGGTATCACGTTGACGCCGGCAGCCCAGTGGTCGGCGAACCAAGCGACCGCCTCGCGATGATCCTCACCATCGACAAGAACGTTCTTGGGAAGCTGGCCAAGATCTGCATGCGATTCGAAACAGGCTACGGTTGCGTGGATCTCGCGAATCGACGCTTCGTGCAGTTCTTGCCAGTTCTCTAAGCCGGCGACTAACACGAGCCGCAGTTCGGAGCTTGCCTCAGCCATTCGGACCAGCTCCGCAACTTCTCCGTCGCAGCGAAAGATCTCAAATTCTTTCGCGAGGCCCATTTGTTCCAATCGCCCCTTGATATGCTCCAGGAGCAAGTCCTTACCTTGCGAGAATACACAGATCGCGACGGAATAGTCGCTTCGATCAGCAAACTGCTTCGCGAGGCCCAAACCACATTGAACCTGCGATTCGGCAGTGAGGACCAAAAGGAGTTCAGCGGGCATGAAGTGCGTACCTTCCGTGATGATTCAGCCAGCACCACACTGGGGTTGAGGGTTAACCAATGTTCAAAGCGTCATCGATTTGCCCAGCGATCTTCTTGAGGCCCTCCTCATCAGCACGCCCCACTTCGGCAGCGACCCAGCCGTAATACTTGATATCGTCCAACGCCTGTCGCACTTCGGCCCACGGCAAATCGCCTTCGGTAATCGCGGAGAACTTGTCCGCCGCACGGCTAAAGCCCTTGATATCCAGCTTTACGATACGCCGCCCCAACTGACGGATCCAATCGGCTGGATTGCCATATTTCCAGTGGTTACCGATATCAAACTGCATACCAACCCAAGGAGAATCCAACTCATCGACGTATTTGACGAACTGATCGGCCGTCTGGTCTGATGGACCACCGTGTTCGTACATAAATTGATTCCAAACGTTCTCAATAGCGATCGTCATGCCCAGTTCAGCACATAGTGGGAGGACTTTGCGAATATTGTTCAGTGAGCGATCCCATATTTCCTCAGCTTCACCGTCGCCTCCCCTACCTACAACCAACAGCACGGTATGGCCACCGACGGCATGTGTTTGGCGAATGGCCGTTTCCAAATCAGCCAGTGCTTGAGCTCGGACGGATTCGCTGGGATCCGTGTGCCGAATGTTCCAATGGGTCGAACAAACTGAACCGTCGACCGGCAATCCGCTGCCTTCGATTGCGGCTTGCGTTTCTTCGACATTGATTCCGGGACTATTGAGTTCGATACCATCGAAGCCCGCCGCCTTGGCAGCGATGAACTTATCAGTCAGTGACCCTTTCACGCCAACCATGCCGATTTTGAGCGTTTTGAGAAACTTGCGTGGCTTGGTTGCGTGTTCGATTTCGGGACGGACAGCCGCAAGGGCTGGGGAGGCGGCGATGGCTGCCGCTGCGGCACTGGTCGTTGCAAAGGTGCGTCGGTTGATTGGATTGTGCATTCTTCTGCTCGTTCTTGTCTAAGGAGGGACACATCTGATCGCCCGCAGGTCAAGTGTCTCGCGTAGCCGTGTCACGCCACACGAACCCTTGAGGTGGGAGTCTATTCTAATACGCTCCGCCCAGCGATGTGGGGCGGTGCAGATGTGGGGCGGTGGACAGGCAGGTCAAATTTGAATCTAGGTGATCGGTCGTAAAGCGGTAGCTCGCGGTTTTCCAAGAGAATCCCTAAAAGCTCGTGAATGAAAAAGGCTGCACCGAAGTGAATTCGATGCAGCCTTGGAAATTGAAAGATGTCTGCTGTTCAGGTTGTGCCGTTTGGCAGCACCGAAGCAGTTACTTGTCGCCGTCAGACTCTTCAGAGCCTTCTGCTTCTTCTTCCGTCGCTTCCTCAGCAGGACCGATTAGATCAGCCAGAAGTGCGTCAAGCTTTGCGCCGCGGGCGCTGAGCGAAACAACTTTACCTTCTTGATTGACCAGGATCGCGGTCGGAATGCCGGTGATGCCGTAGTGCGTCGCCATAGGGGCTTGCCAGCCTACGTTTTCACCGTCTGCAACGATGTTGACCCAAGTGATGTCCTTGTCTTCAAGGCACTTCTCATAGGCTTTCATCGTACTGTCCATGTTGATCCCAACGATCTCAAAACCGCGATCGCCGTAAGCTTCCAAATTGCGTTTCATGTTCGGCAATTCGGCCATGCACGGTCCGCACCAGCTCGCCCAGAAGTCGACCAGAACGACTTTGCCTTTGTAGTCATCCCACTTGAATTCTTCGCCGGCACCGGTCTTGCCGAAGACGTCCATGGTGTTGCCCATCAGACGCAGACGTCGCGCTGCACCAATCATGGTGTCGGCCCGCTTCTGCATGTTCTCATCTTCGCTCTTTGCCATCAGGGGGGCAAGCGATTCGTAGAGTCGGGCACCTGCTTCTGGGTAGTCGCTGTAACCAAGCGACCGAGCAACACTTGAAACAGCACCATAAGTCTGACGGTCGAGGCCGTATTTTTCGATCAGAGCCACTGAGTCATTGGCGAGTTCAAGAGCACTCTCTTCGGAGTCGACGTCTTGACTACGCATGGAAAGCAACGACGAATTGCCAATCACAGAAATCTCTTTGCGTTCGTCACTTGCAAGCTTGTTTGTAAACTCCGCAAGTTCCTTTTTCTTGGCGGGAGCGTATCGCGCCAACGCCGAAAGGGCTGAGTACTTCTCTTGCAGCAACTTGACTTCGTCTTCCGGCGACTTTTCAAGCAACAGGTCGCAAGTCTGAATCACAGACGGAAGCAGTTGATCACGAAGCATCGCCAAGCTGGTTGGCCGGATCTTCTTGAGTCCAGTCAAGTATTCTTGTAGTTCTTCGGGAGTACCATCGACAGGCACCTCGAACGGGTCTTTTTCCTCTTCTGCTTCTTCCGTGTCCTCTTCGGCGTCCTTGCTGGATTCCTTTTCCTGGGTCGCACCTTCTTGTGCAAAAGCAGCAGGAATGCTGACACCGCTGGAAATAAGTGCAACGGCTAGAGCAACGGAAAGCAATCGAAACGACTGCAGGCTCATCTTCATACGAAATTCTCCTGTCATGAAAACGGCGACACTGCGTACAACAAGTGCCGAAAGTTTGTAGCGGGGCGGATTGCTCAGTCAGACCAGGGAGGCAAGGTGACGCCGTCTCAGGTGCGACAATAAGCAATATCCATGATTTGGATGGGCGTGAAATGTCACCGGGGAAAGTATGTGTAGGCCGTTGAGGTACGGACTACGAAGGGCGTTCTACAAACCAAGGATTATCAAGAGAAGTCCAGCTTGACCTCACCCGGTGACCACGCCCACAGTTTAATGAGTCCACGGAGCGTCCGCATAGCCCCTGTTTGGGGTAACTCAGGACAAGTCAGTTTTTTAGGCAGTGGAAATTTGCACAGAAACGGCTGGTTGATTGAGTCGGTTTGCCGACACGTTTCGTCACCAAAGTGGATGTTAGCGGTGTTGTGCGAGAAACTTTCCCCCACTCACATGCTGGTCGTACACTCTGTTAGCAGCCTGCATGGGCCGGGGGAGCCCGAAAAACGCGCAAAACACCCTAAGTCGTTTCACAATAGAGCTTTAAGACTCAAGGCCTGGTGGCAATTTACCATCGTAGAACTTGGTGATGTCGATACTGCCACTCTTCTGTTCCTCTTCCATCAACCGCAATCGCGCTTCGAGCCGCTCCATCCGCCGCTGGAGTTGCGGGACCAACGTCGGCAGCGGATCTACAGGTTCGAGCCTAGGCACTTTGGGGTACCCTAGATGGCGTTGCATGGCAGCGAAGAGAAATAGTGAGTCCTTTTGCCGGTTGGCATGCGCAATTTTACCCTCGGGCAGCCCGAACAGGATGGTGACCTGCGGTTTGAACTCGCCATACTTCGATTTCTTTTCGACAAGATACTGGCTGCGGCCGTAAATCATCTCCGCCAAGTCGACCAAACCAAGTTGATGTCGGACGAGGAGCAGCCATTGCTCCCAGTCCTTTGTGTAATAGTCGTCGCCGGACATGGCCAGTAGGCCGCGATCGTAGCTCAGGCGATTTCGGGAGATGGCTTCAAACTGGTAAAAGAACAGCCCCTGGGCATCGAAGTTCTCTTTTGTTCGGTATTCAGCCTCAGTAGCAAGTATTCGCAAAGCCGTTCGATAGTCGAAGCGTCCGCGATCCGATTCGGCTTCCTCGATCAAGAAAGTTTGGAATGGGACAAAGTAGTGGTTGAGCAGCTTCATGCCAGCGCTCATCCGCCCATGATGCTTAAGCTCGGCTAATAACAAATCAATCGCCATGGGAAGCTTCGTCGAAGCCAACAGCTCGTGCTTGGTCTGCGCAAGCAGTTCCTGCAGCGGGATTTGCTGGCCCAGTCGCTCAACCAGGATTCGATAAAAGTACGCCTGTTCAACGTATTCGTCACGGGATAGCATCCGCTGCCTTTTCTGGTTTCACCAATTGTTCAGTCAGGAAACGGATCACTTCCCGACGTGTTTGACCGTCCAAGAATGCACCGATGTGCCCCTTGCCTTCGATCTTCCGTAGTTTCGCATTCACACCGAGCTCCTGCAGACGCTGATGCATCCGGCTCCCGAGTATGAAAGGCACGAGTTGGTCTTTCGTACCATGGTAAAGGAACGTTGGACACATTGTCTCTTGCAGTTGTTCTAACGGTGCCGCACTACGGTACAAGTCCGGCGCATCGGCCAGCGTAGAGCCCATGACGTAAACGAAAACGCTGCTCGTTGCTCCGACGTAGTCCAGCGTGCTTGGCAGGCCGCCACAAACACATGCCTTCACACCAGCCGCCGTTGCGTTGGGTGACGCAAGTTCCGCTACTTGGTTCGTTTCACTTTGTCCAAACCTATCAGTCTTGGCTAGCTGATTGCGAATATCTGACTGCGCCGTAAGGGCGGCCAACTGGGCGCCTGCAGAATACCCCCAAACGCCCAAGCGACTCTCGTCGATATGCAGAGCTGCCGAGTTGTGCCGCATCCACGCGAGGGCAGTTTGGCAATCGACGAACTGCGCCGGAAATTTGTACGTTGGCGCCAGTCGATAATTCGTTGAGACAGCATGGATGCCTGCTTGAACGAGCGATCGTGCCAGTGGTTCCAAATCCCACTTGTCGCCCACCGCCCAAGCTCCACCATGAATCAACAGCACCGCTGGCCGCAATTGGTCGTCATCAACCCGATATACATCAACCTTCAGATCGTAGTCCTTCTCGCTGCGAATCACGACGTCTCGCTGTATCCAAACTCCACGCCGCCCTCGCCCACCTGCGACGTAGTCAACTAGCTTGCCTTGCGCGCTGTCTGCTCGATCCCCTGCATCGGCGGCCCCGTGAGCCTGACTGACCTTCACAGTGTCATCCTGTGAATCACCCAACTGTGAGACCTGTCCTTGGGGAGCCTCTTCCTGGGCCGAACAGCTACCTCGCGAGCCCACGGGAAGTAGCATTGCCACCGAAACGGCAACCATCCCGCAAACGGTCCTGACGTGCATTCGTGAATGACTCTGTTGCATCGTGCGTTTAAAATATTCGTCGGGGAAATTAGTGTAAACCGAACCGCTAAGGCAAGTTCTGGTCGATTTGAGATTGTAGCCGCAGGGCTCGTGCGAAGTTGCAATGCGTTCTGGTAAACTAGACTGCACGCTTGGGGGAATTGCAACATACTCAATCCGACTTGGTAAAGCGTGTAGGTTGCCGCGATTCCCCGCGATGCTCCCAACCACCTTTAAAGATGACTCTCTCGATGAACCAAAGCTCGCCCCACCCAAATCGTCAGTGCCCAAGTTGCGGACAGTCTCTTGATGGATCCGCGAATTTTGAAAACTGCCCTAGTTGCGGAACGTCACTGGTTGACGACGCGAATGCTCAGATCGGCTCAATGGCGGGAGATTCAGTGCAAGATGGCAGCTTTGTACCGCAAGCTGAAGAGATCATCGAAGCAACTTTGGCCGATGCTCCGAATCCCTACGCGGCCAGTTCAACGGCTCAAGCGTACCAGCCAGCGGGCTCCTCCAGACCGCTCGGTGACGACGCTGCGGTTCGAATGCTGATACCAGTAGGGCGTTCTGTTTGGGCCATCGCAGCAGGCTACTTTGGATTATTCTCGCTCGTTTGTTTCCCCGCACCAATCGCACTGATTCTCGGAATCGTAGCCTTGCGGGACATCAAGAAAAGCGGTGGAAAGAAGCATGGCATCGGTCGCGCTTGGTTCGGCATCGTCATGGGGGCAATCTTCACCGCGGTGTTGTTTTTTGGAATTGTGGCTGGTTTGTTGTCGAATGTGTAATTGTAGGGCTCCGATGAAATCCACAACTCGAATCCTAACGTTCGGATGTATCATCATGCTCTCTGGGCTAGCGGCAATGGCAATGCCGCAGCGCAAGTCGCCGCGTTCTAAACCACCCACGTTTAAGCCGGGGCAGTTTGAAGGAACGTTCTTTGCCGATGCAAAGAGTAAGCTGCGAGGTGAATTGCCAAGCGAGCGTCGTGCGGTGGTGGCGCAGCAGCCATCAAACGGGGATGCACAGCAACCGGCAAGCAACGATCCACTCTCGTGGAACAACTTGATCAGCCAACAGAGCTTGGAGGACTTGATAAAGGGATCGAAGCTTCGCCTGGACGGAGTCATTACAACTCCGCCAGCTTTTGTCAGTGGCGGCTACGCAATAGCACGCAAAGAGTTTTCGCTCTTGGGTGTGTTGTTTGGCGTGATCGAGGAATACCCGGAGGACATTCGCTGGAAAGCGAGTGCTCCTGCCGCCCGCGAGTTGCTTTCTCGAGCAGGCGCGAACGCAAAAGTCGGCTCCTTGCCAGTTTTTAACGAGGCTAAGAATCGAATGCTTGACCTGGGCGATTTGCTTCGCGGAACTCAGCTCGCTCACGAAGCAAAAAGTGAGCTGGTTTGGGAACAGATGATCGATCGCACGCCGTTGATGCAGTTGCTCGAATGGTCGCAGGAAGAAAACCTGTCCGACTTGGTCGCCGACGGAGACGAATTTGAAAAAAATGCCGATGCGATTCGACGTTATGCAGATTTGATCGGCGTGCTCGGAAGGGTCGCCATTGCTGAAGAAATGCCAGATGCGAACGACGACGACTACCGAGCATACGCACTTGCGATGATCGAAGCTGCCCGAGAAGTCAAACTGGCGGTGGAAACAAAGAACGCCGACTTGGCTCGCAAAGCGAGTGGTCGCATCGGACAAAGCTGTTCCGATTGCCATGGCGATTTTCAATAGGTGCTTTCCAACTGCCCAGCGATTTCGATAATTCCGCAACGACGGAATATAGCTTCGACTTCAGAATCGCTTGTCTCTGACTCGGAAACGCTGAAATTGGGTTACAGGTCGACCGTGCAAGCACGAATGGTACTTTCGCGAGCGGCGTTAATGATCGAGAGGCTCTGTCGAACGTCATCGAGAT
This sequence comes from uncultured Pirellulaceae bacterium, assembly GCA_964411445.1. Lineage (GTDB taxonomy): Bacteria > Planctomycetota > Planctomycetia > Pirellulales > Pirellulaceae > Aureliella. The sequence goes on along the minus strand of CAYPLE010000044.1, from coordinate 18,301 downwards.
CGCCCATCTTCCGCACCAAGCTGGTTACCGCGCGATGAAACTGCGACAACAACTGTTGGCCGACACCCGTTTCTGAATCGAGCGATTCTTGGTGCCGTCCAGCTCGATCAAACCAAGTGATTCCGTTCGGCAAGTCGACGAAGGCTACCCCCTTGGTGCAACAGACTTGCAATGATGCCGGCGGTCGAAACGAAACCGCTTCTTGCCAAGCTGGGTCAATGTAATCTCCACAGCTCACCTGGGCCAACACTGCTGGCTGCCCATCTTCGGTTGCATCAAAGTGCAAACTGAATGACGCGTAGCTGGCGCCGTTCTGGTCTTCCGAGGAAGCATCAGGAGACGGCTCGGCCAACTGCCCAAGGCGATGGGAGACGGATTGAACCCGGGTTGGATTTCGGCCCGCAATGAACTTGCACCAGTCGATCAATTCCATTTTCTCGCGTTGCTCGCGCTCGGAAACGGATCGGCCAGCGGAAGCTTCGACATTTTCCATTCGGCGGTGACAGAACATCAATTCTGGATGGCCGAGATGAGTCGCGATCAATTCCTTCAGCCGCAATGAGGCTGGAGCGTAGCGTCTGGGAAACTCAGCCATAAAAGCAATGCCGGCCGCGTCGACTTGTCGCGAGAGCTCGGCCACTTCCTCGGATTGAAAATCAAACTCGCTGCCACAGTAAACCGCTTTGCCATAATCACAGGCTGCATAGATAGGCGTTCGACCGTACCAGTCGTTGGTGAGCACCAGGACCGCGTCCAATTCGCTACTCGACAACATCTCGCGAAAACTAGTATGGGCCTTGGCGTCGAACTGGCGAGCAGCGTTGTCTGCGATTCGTTCTACAGAACTGTAAACGCTAACGACCTCAAAACGATCCGCCAAAACCCGGAGCGATGGCAGGTATCGACGCTGCCAATCGGCAGGAATTCCCACGACTCCAAGTTTGAGCTTCATGCTGTTTCTACGGTTTGCGGAGCAACGAGGATGCTGGTGGAGAATTTGTGACCGAGCAAGAGCACCCTCAAGTGCCAATCGGCAACGTTTTAAAGGTATGACCTTGCTGCCGGCATGACGTTGCTTACGAGCGAAGTTGCCGGAGGAAGATTTAATGTTAGAGAAGTTTATCGGAAAACGCCGCCCACGATCGACACTGGAAGGGCTTTTGCCAGCTAAAAACGCCTCATCGCTCGACGCATTGCTGTTTTTTTGCGGGGGTGCCGCCTTCGACGGCAGCGGTAGAGGCCATCTTCGTGGATTCACGCTGGTTTTGGGAGCATGACCCAGATCAATGAGGAATGGATTGGACCGCGAGGACGTTGACCGCGACGAAACGGTGCGGGAACTGCGACTTGATCCAGAACGAATTGCCGTTGAGGAACGTTGGAGCGGAGTCCACGAAAAATTGGCAACGGCACGTGAAAGCCTACCTTGCCGTGATAATGCAATCCCTTGGATTCCAATACAGGCGTGAAAACCGAAAACTGCTCGATAGATAGCAAGCTTCGATAGCTAGCATTCCGAATTCTGTCTTGGAACGAGGCTGGTTGCAGGGCCTGAAAGCTTGCTTATACTCGCTCGCAACTTTGATCGTTAGACGTAACGCAATCGGCAAACACCGCCTATTTTCCCGCATTTTGGGGGTTGCGTACACTCCAAGACTTGGTGATTTGTTGACGTCCAGCACTTGCTGAAACTCAATGACTTGCTGGGCCGAAGTGGTGACTTTGCAATCGATAGCCATGTTGGTTGCGAAGACGTTTAACACGGACATCAATTGACAGGGGTCCTTCACAACTTTCGCAGATCAGTTTTCAGCTACGTCGATCGCAGATATTGCTGAAGTTTGATTGGGAAACGGTTGGTGAAGGATTGCCAGTGAGCGAGCAGACTTTGAGGGTGCTTCCCGAGAGCATCCAGGGCAATTGGCCCCGCAGCATTGAAGCTGACGAAGAGTGGACGGAAACCATACATTCAATTTTTTTGCTCCCTGGTCCTGTTCAGAGTCGTGCACCCGCGTGGGAGCACGTCCTGAAGCCACGCATAACGACGGAATGTTGATGGGTGTCCGCAAACTGTCTTTAATTAAGGATGGAAGTATGGTTAATGTGGCACTTGCACTAGCCCTCGGGCTTACGGGCTTAGCAAACGACGGAAGCGAGAACGACAACGCCGCAGTTGTCGCCCAAAAGGCTCCTTTGGAGTACGAAGCAGCGCTGCAAAAGGCGCAGAAGGAAGAGAAGCCTCTATTGGTCTTGGTTGGTGCACGCTGGTGTGCATCATGCCAAATCATGAAGAAGGACACCATCGAGCCGATGCAAAAATCTGGGGAGCTCGACAACGTTGTGATCACTCACGTCGACAAGGACAAGCGGCCTGAATTGGCTGAGCAGCTCATGAAGGGCCAAACGCTTCCTCAGATCGTTGTCTATTCAAAGCGATCGGGCGTGTGGAAGCGATTCAGCCTGACGGGCATGCAGAGCAAGAATCGCATGCAAGAGCTCTTGGCGAAAGTTAAAGCCAAGCGAATCGAACAACAGGTTCGCTAGTTCGCCACAGACGGCCGCCCCTCGGCCTTCACCGCACTCACGGCCCAGCCGCTTCCCATGTGGGCGGCTAGGCCTCTTGGTCTCGCGGTCCCAGATGCCTTTCGCCCGTTCACTGCCTGAGCGGCAAGGCGCGGATGAGCTGCCCACATCGCCCTGGCTGCCCTCGTCGCCCTACACGTCGCCTCGTGAGCGATTGCTGTGGGCGAGTCGTCCACGCAAAACGCGGCTTGGCAGTAACCGGATTGCCGTGACCGAATTGCCCCCCAAATCGGCAGCGGTCAACTCGCACATCTGATAAATAAGTGTTACGCTTCTTCTGCAGTCACTTTTGAAATCAACCTCGCGGACTCGTACAACGAAAATGGTCTTCTCGCAGTCTATTCAGCATGTGGTCCGTGCCGACGAACCACTCAACGCACTCACCTGGGCTAGGACCGGCGGCACAGCCAAGTACTTTGCAGAGCCAACCTCGGAAGAGGAGTTCGCTCAGATCATTCAAGAAGCCTCTGCGGCTGAACTAGCAATTCGCGTGTGCGGCGACGGCTCCAGCGTGCTGGTGCGCGATTCAGGCTTCGATGGCGTCGTTATCAAGCTTTCCGCAGCAGCGCTGACCGACGTCCGCATCGATGGCGAACAACTGGTCGCCGGAGCTGGTGCGCCGCTTAGCCATGCAATCAGCCAAGCCGTTGGTGGTGGCTTAGCTGGAATCGAATACTTGGCCGGAATTCCCGGGACGATTGGTGGTGCCGTTGTCTGCAACGCAGCCGTCAAAAATGGCGACATCGGCTCTCGTGTAGTCGGCGTCACCACGATCTCGCCCGACGGCACCTTGGCAACAAAGGATCGAAGCGAGCTGCAGTTCGGATTCCGGCGAAGCAATCTAGACGGACATTTCTTGCGAAGTGTGACGCTGAAATTGGAAGAAATTGATCGTGATGAACTTACGCGTCGGATGCAAGCGGCGTGGATCATGCGTCGCGCTGCTCAGCCCAACTCGGGCACACGTTGTTTGCATGCATTCAGTGAGCCAGATGGAAGATCGCTGGGCGAAGTCCTGGAAGCAGCCCAGATGAAAGGGCACTCTGAGGGAGAAGTGAAGTTGAGTAGCGAGTTCCCTGGTTTTGTGGTCGTCGACGGAGCCGCCACCAGCGAGCAAGTGATCGCGTTGATTGAACGCGTCGCTAAGAGTGTGGAAGCCCGCACGGGAGTTCGCTTGCAGTCACAAGTGAGAATCTGGTAGTTATCTCCAAAGTAGCGTCCTGCCTGAGACTTTTCTCCAGGATTTTCTCTAGGATTCGGTGCTCAATTGGGTTGGCAACATGGCGTCAAAGGACAAGGAAGTCGAAAGCACAGGGATCCTGTCCAGGGTTCCTGGCGGCGCGCTTCTATTCGCTGTCCTGCCGCTAACAATACTTAGCTATCTGGGATGGTATCACTTCGTTGCCGAACGAGTCGACGAAGCACTCTACTCGCTCTCGGTTGAGAATATCAAACTCAGCGAGCCTCCCCCCTGGGTTGCGGGCGATCTTGTCAAAGATGTCTACGATACGACCGCGTTAAACCGAATCTCTCTGCTGGATCCAGATGCCTCGCCGATGATCGCACGAGCATTTGAAACGCATCGGTGGATCCATTCGACGACACGAGTTTCGAAGTCCTATAACGAGGGCGTAGAGGTCGAAGTGGTTTATCGCAAACCACTCGCGATGCTGATCGTGTCGACTGAAACAGTACAACCGCCTGCCACGCTTGAGGAATTCCAGTCGTCTGACAGCCAGAACCTTGGCATGTTTCCACTGGATAAAGAAGGCGTCATTTTGCCACAAATTGCTCCTGAGCTGGTGGACGATTTTTTTTACGTCATTGCACCGGGGGCCCAGGTAACCAGCCAAGAGGGATTACCCTGCAACGACCCAAGCATTGTTGCTGCACTCAGCCTGTGCAGTACTCTGGAATCGTTTCGGGAAAAACTTGGTCTGAAGAGCGTTGTGGTGGCAAGAGACTTTAATTCAACCAGCCAAGAACCATGGTTGCTAACTTTAAACACTCAAGACAACCGTCAAATCATGTGGGGGCATCCGCCAGGCTACGAACTCTCCGGAGAGCCCTCTGTGCAAGACAAGCTAACACGCCTGAGCGCTTGGTTGGAGTCGAGCAGCAGTGTTGCTTCGTCGATCGACTTGACCCGTTTGTCTCCCCTTCCAACGGTCAGCACCACTTCCCCACTCAGCTCCTCCCCCTCGCGCCACCAGCCACCACCACGCCAATTCTAGGCCTCTTCTTTCGGTATGCGCAAAACCTGCTGCGGACTCGCTTCCCAGCTACTCAGTTGGCAAAATGCTTGGTAAGGTGAAATGCCGGTGGAATACCTGTAGCGGTTGCTGCTGGACGGAGCAGTTGGAAAAAAGCAAGCCAAGGCAACTACGATTAGCATTCTTGGAGCACGTACTAGGCGGTTGACCAACGGGTGCTCCGCCCGTGAGAGTTGCAAACATTGACAGATAAAGAGCAACTGCCGAAAGGTGGACAGCAAGTGACAGTTGCTGGTTTGATGGGCTATGCAGCACTCTGGGCTGTGGTCATTTGCCTTTTTCGCCAAGCCGCCCAGTTACAGCAAGGCACTTATACAATTGCCGAGTCACGGTTGTCCGACATCCTGATGCTACTGTCCGGTGGTCTCCTGTGCGTCGCAATCGGCCTTCCCATTACCATCCTGGTTGGAAAATCACGGCAGGCAGCCCCAGTCGCATTGGGTTGCTTTCTCACCGGTGTGCTTGCGATCCCGCTGCTAGTCGTCATCCTGGTGATACTAGCCAGTGCCGGTATCGTCGATCTCGACTAAGATTGTCGTAGGAGCGCTACGTTCGAAACAACAAATAACAACATGGCGAGACGAATGGAACAGAAAACTGTCGATCAGCTCGAACGGAAAATTGAAGCGGCGATTGCTGACGTGATGAAGAAGCAGGAAACAAAAGGCCTTCCGCTACAGCCGAGTCGTCATACAGTGCACTTGATGGCCAAGGCTGCAGTGACCGTGTATGAAGCGGCTCTAGCAAATCAACACGCAGGCGATTAGTGCAAGTCGCACGGACATATAGCGTGATGCCCCCAATGAATCGCAGGCTCAAATAGGCGCAGCAGCGCTACCCCCGGACTTGAAGCGCTCCAGTCACACACTGGCCCACAGGCTGTAAACTTACACCACGAAGAGAGCGTGGTGTTTACTTTGATCTGCGTCCCTTCATTTTTCGACCATCTGCACCGACAGAAAACGCGCTGCGGCTAGGACCGGCGGCGACGGCTAAGAAAGTGCGAGGCTGCCAGGGCAATGATCCATGAGCATCCGGGTTCCGGAACGGCCTGTGTGAATCGTTCGATGGATACGTTGTATCGTACAAAATTCCCGTCAGTATCAGTTTGCGGTCGATAAAGCACGAACTCCATGTTGTCCCAAGGCAGGCGTGGCGTCTGGCCAGCGCCAGGACCGGCTGCCTCACTGGCTTCGATATAGCCGCTGTCGTTTGCATCCAGTTGCTTACCGGCAAAGTCGAAGCCCTGCGACAGTTTTCCGCTAGTCAGTGAATCTGCGATGCCGATCGTGGCATTCAAAAACGACTTTCCGGGATCCAAGGCCCCCTCACGCGCCGGATCAACAAAGTCGCTCGACAGTCCATTGAAGCTCTGGTAGGCAAACAGAATATCGTCAGCCAGGAAATCAAAGCCGCGAAGTGTTTGAGCCGTTCCAAAAAGTGCAACTTGCACGGATCGCACCGTTGAGGGGAAATAGGTCAACGCGCCGTCTCGATCTGCAACCGTCTCTAGGTGCAATCGCACATTCTCCCAAGTGAGAGCGTAGCGCCCCGCCGTGCGCAATTCGGTGACGCGATTCGTCGGCACTCCAGGTGTGAAGCTTTGCAAAATGTCTGGACGAAGCAGGAGCACATCATCGAACATCGGCGCGATGACTTGCGTATTGTCCGGCATTTCGCCCAGCTTGGTTGGGTAAAAGTAGTCCAGTGACCGACTAGCCAGGACGCCGTTGACACTAACGTGCATGGTCGACGGGAGTGTCCGCCCAAACATCTTAAAGTTTGATAATCCCGTATCACGCGCGACCGAGTGCTCGTCGAGTGCAACTTCGGTACCGTATTGATCGGCGAAGATATCTGTCCCCCCAGCCGTTAGCGCTAGGTCAGCACGGACAGTAGCAGTCAAAAATCCGCCTATAAGAACCGCGGACAGGAAGAACCGAACCCGGAACTTCAACATCAGGAGCTTCCTTTCTCGACATTCAATTCAATTCATCGGGACCGCTAGCGGAATTGGGCGTCATGCCTGCGGAAGATGAAGCTGGGCGGGAATCGAATTTCAATGGCAACAAAACTGACAACAACCAGTTCAGGACAATGAGCTGGCTAAGTTTGAAAAGCAAGTGACGAGGCAAATCGAACTTCGATGGACGAGGAGAGCTGTCGCTCCAGGTCCGAATTTCCAACTTGCCATAGCCGGGGCAGTATAGGCAAATTGCCTGGCCGAGGGGATAGCAGTCTAAGCGTTTTGGATAGTTCAGGTAGGATGACGTGACATTGACCCCCACCCCCGCTTTCCGCCATACTGAACAGCTCCCTGCCCTCTTGCGCTACTGCCTCTGGAACGTGCGCGGTGGCCGCTGGATATCGAAGCGAGATTTTGACTCCCACACAACCAAACTGCGGAAAATACTGTGCCTGCTGCCACCTCAACGGACACCCTCCAAACTGACCTCCAGCAATATTGCTTGGACGTTAGCCAGAGGGCGAAAGCAGCTTCCGCGCAATTGGCCGCACTTTCGACCGAGGTAAAGAACGCTTGGTTGCTGGCTTCCGCTGAGCAATTGATTGCCCAGTCAGACAAGATCATTGCAGCCAACGGATTGGATATCGCCGCCGCTCCAGAATTCGGCCTCTCCGACGCCGCCGTCGATCGCCTCCGCCTTGATCCTGAGCGAATTGCTGGCATAGCAACTGGAATGCGTGAGGTCGCGGCCCTGCCCGATCCAATCGGCGAAACTATCGAGGGCAGTGTTCGACCCAACGGTCTCGAAATTCGAAAAGTCCGCGTGCCTCTCGGGACAGTTTTCTTTATTTACGAATCACGCCCAAACGTCACTGCGGATGCGGCTGCGATTTGCGTCAAGAGCGGGAATGCTGTCATCCTACGCGGCGGTAAGGAAGCGCGGCATTCTTCGATCGCCATCGTCAACATTCTTGCCGAAGCGGCCGCCGGTGCGGGCGTACCAGAGAACGCAGTGCAAATTGTCGAAACAACCGATCGCTCCGCCGTCGGGCATTTCCTTGGCTTGGATGAATACATCGATGTTGCCATCCCACGTGGCGGAAAGGGCCTGATCCAGCGCGTCGCCAGCGAGGCCAAAATGCCGGTCATCAAACACTATGACGGCAACTGCCACGTGTACATCGATGCGTCGGCCGATCCCAAAATGGCGGTGAACATCGTCGTCAATTCGAAATGCCACCGAATGGGCGTGTGCAATGCAGCGGAAGGCATCGTGGTGCATCGGGATGCTGTCGCGTGCTGCTTGGAACCAATTGCAAAAGCCCTTCGCCAGCAGAACATAGAAATTGTTGGCGACAGCACGGCTCAACAGGTGATCTCCTGCGCTGCAGCCAGCGACCAGGACTGGTCGCAAGAGTACCTTGGCCCCAAGATCAGCGTCCGGGTCGTGGAGGACCTCCAGCAGGCGGTCGAGCATATCAACCGCTACGGCTCGCACCACACCGATGCGATTGTGACCGCGAACTTGGCAGCCGCGAATCAATTCTGCTCAGCAGTCGACTCAAGTGCTGTCGTGGTGAACGCCAGTACGCGATTCAATGATGGCGGTCAATTTGGATTGGGCGCAGAGATTGGAATTTCGACGGATAAATTCCATGCTCGCGGACCATGCGGGCTAAAAGAACTTACAACATACAAATACATCGTAACCGGCAATGGTCAGATTCGATCCTAGAACTTGAATCGACTCCATTGCATTTCGACTGCCACGGAAGGCGGGAAGCATGTCAGACGAAACACTCAATCGCAACGAAGTGGAAGAACTACTTCGGAGCATGGATTCTGGTGAGTCCAAGAAGAAGCCAGCGGAAGCCGACTCCCCTGGAGACGATGAGTCTTCAGCAGGCGCATCGGCCGACGTGGATGCAGCCGCTGAAGCCATGTTGGCTGCAACCAAGAAGCCAGCGGTCGCTCGACAACGCGTCATCGCCTACGATTTCAAACGACCTGAACGTGTCGGTAAAGAACAAATGCGGGCGCTTCAGTCGCTGCACGAAGGCTTCGCTCGAAACTTTGGAGCATCGGCCTCAGCTCTGCTGCGAACCATCGTCGAATCCAAACTCATTAGCGTCGACCAACTAACCTACAGTGAGTTCGTCTACAGTCTAGAAATTCCAACCTGTTTCAATCTGCTCCGCCCAGCACCACTTGAAGGCAATTGGATTCTCGACATTAGCCCGTCGATTTTGTTCCCCATTATCGATCGTATGCTTGGTGGATCAGCGTCTACCGACTCGGCTCTCAAACGACCACTATCGGATATCGAACTGCGATTGACCAGCCGCATCACGATGACGTTTCTGCGTGAATTATCTGAAGCGTGGGCCGGCACCATCAAGCTGGACTGTGAACTTCAACGCGTCGAGAGCAACCCACAGCTTGTGCAAATTGTTCCACCGAACGAAGTGGTGATCTTGGTCAGCTTCGAAATCACGATGGGCAAAGCTCGTGGCATGGTCAACTTGTGCATTCCCTTCAACACCATCGAACGCATTGGCTCAAAACTATCCAATAATTCCTGGGTCGGCTATGCATCCAGTCGTGCCAACGACAATAGTCGCGAACAACTGAGTGAACTGCTGGGCGAATCGAAAGTGGAGTTGGTGACGACCGTCGCGACGAGCACCATCAAAGCGGTTGATATGCTAAATCTTCAGGTTGGTGACATTGTCACGACCGAAAAGGATATTAGCCTGCCAATGGAAATCGAGGTGGCTGGTGTCGGAAAATTCCTGGGCCGCGCGGGAGCATTCAAGGGCCGCAAAGCAGTTGAGGTTGTGGGCACCATTCCGATGCGAACCACACCGCCCAACATGACCTGACGCCAATCCCTGCAGCAGAAAGCCTGGCCCAACGAGCCGCGATCACTTGCTTGATTCAATGAGCGACTGTGCACAGAGTTCGGCAGCCCAAAATGTAGCGGCCTGTGTATTTCCAGATGGCAGATCAGGAAGGACACTTGCATCGGCAATTAGAATGTCCGCGCAACCATGCAGTTCGAATTGCGCGTTGACGACTGAGTCTGTGGGAGTCGTCCCCATTCGGCAAGTGCTCGTCGGGTGATAAATAGACTGGGCGAACGCAGCACACGACTTGGACAAACCGCCTGCACGATCCGCTCGACGGCCCGGCATGATCTCGCGGTCGAGCAAATGGTCGAGCCTGGGACCGACCTGCTTCCGTGTCCAATCAACCGCGTCGCTCAACGCGGCTCGATCGCTTTCCGCAGCCAGATAGTTCGGGTTTACCTCCGAATGGACAGAAACACGCCCCCGGCTTTTCGGGTGCAATGGAGTGACTGCTATCGAACAGCAGTCCGTCTCTCCGTCCAACGGATACTTGAGGTAGTGCGTCGGCGTAAAATGCAACTGAAACTGCGGAGCATCGGCACTTGCGTCAAGTGAAAAGAACGCGCCAGCCTCCGCGATATTGCTGGCCATCGGTCCACTTCCATGATCACGAAACGCCTTTCGGTGTTCAGGACCAAAACGTCGCGGCAGCCCGGACGCCTGTTTGGCTCGATATACTACTGGATACACCAAATGGTCTTGCAAGTTCTCACCGACGGCGGGCAGATCCAAAGTGGCTCTCGTGTTGTGCGCGACCGAGTCCGGTGCTCCGATGCCAGAACGAAGTAGCAGTGTCGGAGACCCCACTGCACCCGCTGACAGGATGATCTTTCCGGGCGAAGCAAGCGTGACTTGGTTGCCGCTACGATCAGACACAACCAACGATGCCTTGGGTTCCAGCAGTAGCCGCTGTGCCTGCCAGCCCGTTAGAACGTCTATCTTGGCAGCTCGCTGCGACCCTAGCTGATTGCCAATGTGCCGCCGCCGGCCATGTTGCTGCGTCAACGCGAACAGGCCAGCGGTATCAACGCAACTTTGGTGAAGTGGCGTACGCAAGCTAAATCCGACCGCCTGCACCGCTTCCAAGAATGCTCCCGTCCACGGATGTGGAGAAGGCACAACGCTCAATGGCAATCCGGTCACCGAGCAAACGGTTGCGTCCAATCCACTTTTTGGCGACGCATCAATCGGAGGCGGTGTAGGCCAGCCCCAGCGTGCAAAGTCTGCTATCGCTGGAGTGACATGGATGAGGGCATTGATTGCTCCGCAGCCACCGATGGCTTTACCGCGTGGGAAGACGAGCCGTCGACCGGCAAGATGTGTTTGGGGAGTGGTGTGATAGCCCCAGTCGATCGAGGAACCGAAGAGTCGCGGGTAGTAAGCGGGCACCGTCGACTTGACACCCAGGTGCTGACTGCCTGCTTCGATTACAAGAATTCGGGCGTCTGTTTCGCAGCTCAGGCGATTTGCTAAGTGAGCCCCGGCTGATCCCGCGCCAACGATTACAAAGTCGTAGTGGCGAGCTGGAGTTGGGGAATCGATGAAAGGCACAACGGTACCAGCCAGGAACATGACTTAAAGAGCAGGGGCCGAACGAATGGGTGCCGCAACAATTTGTGGGCGTTATATGGCTACGCAAACGTTGTCGAGTGGAGCAAGTCGCCTACGTCCCCGTTGCTGACCAAGACAAAGACTCGATCACCAGCTTGCATGGCTGCCACCGTCCATTGCCCGGAATTCGTCAGCGATTTCATTGTACCAGTCAGCCCAGGTATTTCGTCCTGCGATTTGACTTCAATCCAGTAGGCGAGACGATCTCCCGACTTGGATTGCATTCGCCAAACATCGGCCGACTGGCTCAAGCCTCCAAATGGATTGTAGGCCAAGCGAGTGAAACCGCTCATCTGCAATTGAGTTCGGCGTGTATCGATTTGATATCCAGCCTGCGGTGGCCACTCGCTGTTGCTCTCCCAATCGATCGAATCTCGTTGGATTGACGCCACCAAACTGCGACTTCCATCAATCAATGAGTCGACAGTCAGATCCGTCCCGCCAGGCAGTAGCTTCAGAGCTAAGAACAGGCTAGCAGCAACAGCCATGCTGGCAATCAGTCCGCCAGCGAACAGACGTCGACTGCGATTGGAGGCCGACAAAGTGTCGGCGGCGATTGCTGGACACTCAATGTCTTCTGAACACTCAATGTCGTCCCTAAAGAACTCGGCAGCGACGTTGGTGTCGTCGATTTTCTGCGAAGCGTCCAGGTCGACGTTTAGCAGACGGGCTTGCAATCGCTCAGCAGCTTTTTTGGCTCGGTTGCTTGGGACGTCTATGTCAACAAAAGCATCGCGCAGAACGCCATCGAATGTCGACGCATCGTACTGTTTACTCATCGTCGCCGCCTTTTTGCAGCAGTTGCTGACGTAAACTAGTTTTGGCGCGATTCAAGCGACTCATGACGGTTCCGATCGGAATATCTAACTGCCCAGCAATCTCCGAATAGCTTAGCTGCTCGTAGTAGTACATGGCAACGATGATTCTGTGTTCTTCTTTCATACTGCCTAGTGCTTCCTGCACCCATTCTTGGTTGTCGATCGCTTGCACCGCCCCGCCCGACGCTGCATTCTCGATCTCGCCTTGGTCTTCCAGTGACGTTGTTGCTTTTTTCCGCCGACACCAGCGAATAAATTCGTTGCGGGCAATTGCTAGCAACCAGCCCTTAGCAGCGGCGGGTGCTTTCAGTTGGTGCACACTTTTGTAGACTCGAATAAAGGTCTCTTGAACGATGTCATCCGCTAGGCTCTCCTGCCCAGCCAATCGATAGGCATAGCGGAAAACATCGTCGTGGTATTCAGCCAACAACTCGGTCGTCTTCTGTGTCCGCTCTTCAGCACCGATTGCCGCCGGAGCGTCTTGATCACACGCCGCACCATCACCAAGCGTCAAGCCAGCCGTGCAGGCAGCGCCAATTGGCGGACCTTGCAACGGAAGCTCGGGTCGCTCCGCGCTTGCTGGAGATGCATTCGGCAACAGTTCGCCTCCCCGCGGTGCTGATTCCTGCGTGTTCTCGTCCGAGTTAGGTTGATTCAACCTCGGGTTCCTTCAAAGTTTGATCCGTCGTCAAGCATCTTTATTCCCGCGTTTTGAATGGTTTTCGCCATTTAGCCCAGAATATCGGGACCAGGAGCCAACCTGGGCGAAAACCAGGGCTTCACCTAGCTTCGCAGAGGGGCATGAAGATTCATTTCGGGGCCTGGCCGCGCTTGACTCACCGAAATCGGAAAGCATGCATTGGGAAGGTCAGCAGTATAGAGGCTTCGAGCTGCGAATACTTGGGCG
>CAYPLE010000044.1:0-5134 GCA_964411445.1 uncultured Pirellulaceae bacterium | reverse complement strand
CAAACTATGCCCCGCCCGGCCCGATCGGCTAGCAAGAAGGGCTCGAAAACCGTCCGCTCCCGGTTACAAGTGCTCGATAGCAGGTAAAATCTGCGGATCGCGAATGTCCCAGCTTATAAGATCGGCTCCCTCGCTCACTTAGAAGGCCTGTCAGTTGGTGCGTCCGCTTGACCTCACTTGAATGCGCGAAACTTCATACTGCTCGGCACCCGTCCCTCGCTTTCGAGCAGCATCAGTAAGATGATACAAGGAAATGTTATGTCTTTCTACTCCCAGGCCAGCCACCTTGGCAGTTTTCTACTCAGCGGCTTGTTCGCTACGAGCATCTTCGCAGCCGATTGGCCGCAGTGGATGGGTCCAGGTCGCGACGGCGTCTATTCGGAAAGCGGTATCGTCGATGCAATTCCTAGTGAAGGGCTACCCGTTGTATGGCGTGCAGAAGTTGGCGGAGGCTATGCTGGCCCGGCCGTTGCTGACGGAAGAGTCTTCGTTTGCGATTTTGTTGCCGATGAAGGAAAGCTAACCAATGGCCCTGGAACTCGCGACAAGATGGTCGGGACCGAACGCACTGTCTGCTTCGATGCTTCGTCTGGAAAAGAACTTTGGCGTTACGAACAACCACGCCAGTACAGCCTGTCCTTTGCAGCCGGCCCTCGAGCCACACCAACGGTCGACGCCGACCGAGTGTACGTCCTCGGCGCCGAAGGGCATCTCGCCTGCCTGAGCGTTGCGACTGGAAAACCCGTTTGGAAACGAGATATCGCGGTCGAATTCCCCTCCCCTGAAACTCCGATTTGGGGACACTCCGCTCATCCATTGGTTGATGGCGATTTACTCTACTGCCTGGGGGGCACAAAGAATGTCGCGGTTGCGTTAAACAAAATGACCGGCGAGACAGTCTGGGAAAATCTCTCCGCTTCCGAGATCGGATACTGCCCTCCGACGCTGCTGAAGATTGGTGAGCAGAGGCAACTGATCATTTGGCACGCCGACGCCGTCAATGGGCTCAATCCAACAACGGGGGACGTTCTCTGGTCAGAAGAACTCAAGCCTGGGTACGCAATGAGCATTGCCGCACCGGTTCTCTCAGGTGATCTTTTGTTTACGACCGGCATTGGCAAGACAGCTAAGATGCTTCGCCTGGGGCCCAACGGTAAACCAGCAGAAACGCTCTGGTCCGGTGGCACCGGCCGAGGCATCTACTCGGGCAACAGCACTGTTATCTTCAGTGACAACGCGATCTTTGGTTCTGACTGCGAAAGTGGCTACTACATGGCCATCGACCCTGGCACGGGCGAACGACTGTGGGAGACGTTCGAGTTGACCAGCCAGACTGAGCGACGTGCCTCGCATGGCACCGCCTTTACTGTAAAACACTTGGACAAGTATTTCATTTTCACCGAAACCGGCGATCTAGTTACCGCGAAGCTCTCTCGTGATGGCTTCGAAGTAACTGGACGCATGAAAGCAGTCGAGCCCACAAACTCCTGGGCGGGTCGTAGCGTCGTATGGACGCACCCAGCTTTTGCAAACAAGTGCGTCTACATCCGCAACGACAAAGAGATTGTCTGCTTGAACTTGGCCGCCAAGTAGATACGCTTCTCGGTTGCTTTAACGGATGGATGCATCGCCACATCGGCAGTTTGAAAGACGGTTTCCAATGAACTCAACGATGGACATCCCTAGCTTCGACGGCAGCCGCCTGATCACGCCCTGTTTGGTTGTCTTTCCGGATCGCGTGCAGCACAACATCGAAGAAGCCATTCGAGTAGCGGCCGATGGAAACCGTCTCCGCCCTCACGTGAAGACTCACAAAATGCGTGAGATCGTGAAACTCGAAATGGCCGCCGGTATTCAGAAGCACAAATGCGCAACTTTAGCCGAAGCTGAAATGCTTGCCGACTGCGGCGTTGAGGACATTTTGGTCGCGTACCCTCAAGTTGGCCCTGCCGTGGAATTGTTTAGCCAATTGCAAAAGCGGTTCCCGAAAACTACTTTTCGAACCACCGTTGACGCAAGCCAGTGCGCCCAAGAGCTGTCCGCAGTCGCCAAAGCCGCTGGGCAACAGCTAAACGTGCTGGTTGACGTTGACATTGGAATGCACCGAACCGGCACAGCCACTTCACAATCCGTCGTCGATTTGGCAAGGGCGATCACTCAGCTAGACGGTCTCAGCTTTGGAGGACTGCACGCCTACGACGGGCACAACCATATGCCTAGCGCTGAAAAGCGAGAAACAGCCGTTGCGGAGCTTTCCAAGCCTCTTGAGAACTTGATTCACGAACTTCAAGCTGCATCGATCTACGTTCCGCGGGTCGTCTGCGGTGGAACGCCTACCTTTCCGATGTTTGCAGGCCGGGCCACCATCGGTGGTTGCCCGGTCGAATTGTCGCCAGGCACATGCATTCTGCATGACTACCGCTACCAAAGTCACTTTCCGGACGTCGGCAACTTTCAGTACGCCGCCATCCTGCTGACACGCGTGATTTCGAAACCGACTGCAGGCCAATTTACTTGCGATCTTGGGCACAAAGCGATCGCCGCGGATCCTGCTGCCGGAGAAAGGTGCCTGTTTGTAGATCTGCCAGACGCGTTGGAAGCCGGACACAACGAAGAACACCTGGTCGTTCGATCCAGCCGAGCCGATCAATTGAAGATTGGCGAATTACTGCGAGTCGTTCCCACGCACATCTGTCCGACAAGTGCATTACATGCCGAAGCGCAGGTCGTTCGAGACGGCAAACTGGATGGAAGTTGGCAAGTCGCAGCCCGGCATCGAATCTATCAACCTTAAGACCTGCCCATCAAAAAAGAAATGCGGCTGCCGACCTGGGAGTAAGGTGGCAGCCGCATGTTTTGAAGAAGAGCGAACAGCAAGAGCGAATTGGCCATCGTCCACCTTCACCGTGAAATCGTTGGTGTTTTTCGTGTGCTGTCCTTCAGGCAACCAATTGTCTAGAGCGAGTCAAGCCTGGGTGTAAATCACGGCGACCGCTTTTGCTTTTGAGTTGACCTCCCTGTTCTAGAGTTCTTCGGTAAACTTCGGCCTGGATGGATGTGGGTCTTGCGAATCGTTCAACCACGCCGTGGCTCGTTGGCGTGTGTGAACTTCTGATTAGAGAGAAGCAGATCCAGGTCAAGTCCAGAGAAAACGCATATCGTGAAATGGCATTCTGTCAGCGAAATGGAAAACCAAAGCAGCGCGAACAAGGTGTATCGTCAAAGCAGTTGTTTCGAGCCGGGAATGGACTACGCGATAATTATCCCAACTAAAACCGATGCGTGCTGGTTATTCCGACTTCACTTCACAATCGTGGGCTCCGAACATCTGTGGCCTCCAAGCATCTCCGCAGCAAGCGGCCTGATCAGTCGTGAGATTCTGACAAGCTACCTATCCGGGGCAGAAACACTTCGACGCTTCGAGAGTCTACCAGTACCACATCGACACACCAGGCATCGTGATCACGTCACGCCTTGGCATATAGAATCGATCCGGCGCATAGGCCTGGAAAGACGCATTGACGGTTGGACGAAGCGGCGAGTAGCCGACCATCCTTCGCATCTCGATCCGGTACAGTCGTTGCTGTTCGGCGAAGCGAGCGCGTTGTTGAGCGTAGGTGAGCGGCTTGGGCGTTGCAGCAACGCTTTCCGACACCGTCAAAGAAAGAGGTTTGTCGCTGGCAGAAGTGTCACTGCCGCCAAACTCCTGAGCATTGCAATTCGATGCGACCGCCATGATGGCGACAGCACAAGCGATTGCTAGCGCGTTGTTAAAACGAGTCATCTGTGGGTCTCCAAGGATTGGGTCCGGGCTTGACGTGTCTCCCCAGTTCCACGGATCGAAGTTTTTGGAGTCTTCGAAACAGGACCATCTCAGAGCAATGTGGAGCACTCTAGAATGATTCGGGAGTCACGTGGTAGTCGTATCGTCCACCCAAGCACTGAGGGACCATTGAGTTGCTAGCAAAAGTCGCCACACGCTCGAACCGCCTTCCCATAAAGCCAGCTAGGGAACGCGTTCTGGCTTGGCAATACTTGCCGCTCCCGCTGACTCTACTCCCTAGCGAAACTCTGCCGCATAACTCACTGGCCGTAGCTTGGGAGTTTCCATGAAGCACCGCTCTCCTTTGCGAGCTTTGCGCCTTTGCGTGAGATTCAGTTGATTGGGCATTCGTTCGCGTTAAAGCATCTTTCAGTCCGTTCGCCGTGCAAATAGAATGCGCATCACTTCGGCGAACCGCACGACATTTTCATGGAGCTGTGCGGACTCGCTAGATAGGTGGCGTGGGGAGGGCCGTCAGAAATGGCGTTCCTTATCCGATTTATGTCGCCATCCGTCTTTTGTCCGATGCGACATACTCACCCCAGTTGGGCTTGCCGCTGGGCCCGGTTCGAGTGGTTGATGTTATTGTCAGACGGGACGGCACCAAGAACTCGGTTGCAACGCATGGTTCGTCAGCGTCCAACTTCAGGGAAGCCAAGGTCTCGACAGATTTTCCTCGCCAGAACATTCGAAATCTCTGTGTGCCTAGGCACTGCCGACCGCCTGCTGTTCGTTGGATTGACCCACCACGAGTGCTTTCCACCCTCACGAAGTAGTTCGCAACCATGATCCATCAAGTGACGGACTAAATCTCGACGCTTCATGGCGTGATGGCAATCTCTTCGTATTGATCACCGGCAGCAGAGAGAGCGTCGCTCCTGTTCATCTCTATTGCGTCGCCAAGTGCTTCGCTAAGCGACTCTAGTAACGCCTCTCTGGTCCGTTCCTGGCAATTGACGCCAGCAATTTCCTCGATCCATCCAATCCACCATTCGCCATCTTGAGTTACTACCGCGGTGAATCCAGCTTTGTCCTTATTCATGCTCGCCCCCTTGTGGTCTCCTGGTGATTGTACACGGTCATCGGGGATCAGCCAATTCAGGGGCGCCGTTGGCGAAAGAGTCCATGTAAGTCCTGGGATTGGAGTGGAAGTCATTTGAATATGATCTGGCGACTCAGGCCCGTGATCTTGAGTTGCTAACACAACTGCTGTCACAGTGTTTCCACCCCAAACCCGAGGCGGCGCAGAGAAAGTAGGGGCATCGGAAACTGAGTTCACTGGACCTCTGCGACTCAGCGCCCCTGCGCGAG
>CAYPLE010000043.1:0-45738 GCA_964411445.1 uncultured Pirellulaceae bacterium | reverse complement strand
TGCTTGCTTCGCCCAAGTCGCGAGCGCTGTTCGACGGCTTCGGTGCCCAGTGGCTGGGTCTGGACGATTGGCAAGATCGCACCTTCGATCCTATCAAGTTTCCGCAGATGAACGTCGGCCTGCGGACGGCAATGTACGATGAAGCACGATTGTTGTTCGAGTCGGTCGTTCGTAACAACCTGAGCGTCCACACTTTTATCGACTGCGATTTTACGTTCGTAAACCAGCCGCTTGCCGCCATCTATGCTTTGGACAAAGTGTCCGGCCAAGAAATGCAAAAGGTTTCCCTCGCCAATCGGAATCGTGGCGGAGTCTTGGCCATGCCCGCGGTGTTGGCGGCGACGTCTTTCCCGAATCGGACCAGTCCGGTGAATCGCGGTGTTTGGGTTCTCGAGCAAGTCCTCGGTGAGCACGTTCCGCCAGCTCCGCCTGACGTCCCACCGTTGAAAGAGCAGGGGACGACCGCGACAGAGAATCTGACGATGCGCGAGCTCACTGAGTTGCATCGTAAAGATCCGGTTTGTGCGAATTGCCATCGCTTGCTTGATCCGATTGGTTTCGGCCTGGAAAATTTTGACGCAATCGGCCGCTGGCGAGATGCGGACGACAACGGCGCGCCGATCGACTCCTCGGGAGTGCTGCCCGATGGTAAGCGCTTTTCAAGCCCCGCAGAATTGAAGACGATGGTGTCCGGTCGGCTCGATGACTTTGCTCGGAATTTAACCGAAAAACTACTCGCCTACGCCCTTTGCCGCTCCTTGGAGGGCTACGATGAAATCGTTGTTGACTCCATGATGAAGCGCGTGGTCGACGACGACTATCGCATGCAGACGTTGGTCACGGAGGTCGTTACCAGCTACCCCTTTACGCATCGAAGAATCGAAGAAGAGAGGTAATCCGATGAACGGAAACGGTTTGATTGATCGCCGGACGTGTTTGCGAGGCGTCGGGGCAGCGCTCGCGCTGCCTCTGCTCGACGTGATGGGCTGGCAAGAGGCGAAGGCGTCGAAGTACAAGCCGCCGGTGCGAATCGGGTTCATGTACATGCCCCACGGCGTGATCATGGAAGAGTTCTGGCCAAAGGACGCAGACAGTTTTTTGAAGTCGCCGCCGCCGGCCGTCGAGTCGCTCAGTGGGGTGCTGGATCAGTGCCTGATGATGAAGGGCATCTCCGGCGTGCCCACCGCGCCCTTCAATGGAGCGCCGCACGCTCTGGAGCTTTCCACTTGGCTGACGGCAACTTTGCCCAATCCAGCCAAGCGTAGCGAGATCAATATCGCTATCTCAGCCGACCAGATAGCAGCCAATTACGTCGGAGCGTTCACGCCGCTTCCGTCGTTGGAATTGGCCACGATGCCACAGAACTGGAAAGAGAATCAAGCTGGTTTGAACGAAGGCTACTACTCGCACTGCAGCTACCGTTCACCAACGCAAGCTGTTCCGGCCGAAACCAACCCACGAAACGTCTTGTCGCGACTCTTCAATCAGAAAGACACTGCAGCAGAAGCTTCCGGCGGAGTCAGCCCGCTTGACCGCGACATGTTGGATCTGGTGCTCGGTGGTGCTCGTGACCTGCGCCGAGGGTTGCCGGCGTCGGATCGTCGCAAGCTGGATGAGTACCTGGACAGCGTCCGCTCGGTCGAACGTCGCATCGCCGCCATTGAACAACGACAGAAGCAAGCCGCCATGGAGAAGGCGGGGTTGCGCAGCGATCAACGCGGCAAGGATTCACCGCCGATTGAAATCAAGATTCCCGAGGGCGACAAACGTAGTGAGTACATGCAGGTCATGTGCGATTTGAATGTCCTGGCATTCCAGACCGATACGACTCGTGTTTCGACTTATATTGGTTCGCGTCCCAACGGCGCGTCTTATCCCGAGCTTGGGTTCAACGACCAGCATCATTCGCAGACCCATCACCGCGGTGACGAGACAAAGAAGGGCAAGGTAGCCAAGATCACCGCGTTCAATATTGCGCAGTTCGCACACATGGTGAAGAAGATGGCCAACTTGCAAGAAGCCGATGGTACTCTTCTCGACAATTGCATCATGATGTGGGGTTCTGGTCTGGAAGACGGCGACAAGCACAGTCGCCAGAATTTGCCCTTCATCGTCGCGGGTCGCGGCGGCGGCTCAATTAACACCGGCCGTTTCCTGCCCGACGTTCAGGGCAATCAAGGCGACTTGCTCACCACCCTCCTCACCTGCGCCGGCATCCCCCTCGACCGTCCCATCGGCATCGCCACCAAACAAATCGAAGCAATTAAAGCCTAAGTCGTGTGATTGCGCAAATTAAAGCACTAATCTCGCACACACAAAAGTTCGTAGTGGATTTGGTTGCAAATATGGGAAGCCAGCCGGCAGACTTTGTTTTGAGGCGGCGCGTTAGCCTAGGATGTCTGTAAGTACGCGAGCGGGTTCGACGCCGGTGAGTCGCATGTCAAGGCCTTGATGTTTGACGCTGAACTGATGGTGGTCGATGCCCAGCATGTGCAGCATCGTGGCGTGGAGGTCGCGTACGTGGACAACGTTTTCTACTGCGTTGTATCCCAATTCATCCGTCTTGCCGTACGCGCCAGGCTTGATGCCTCCGCCCGCCATCCACATACTAAATCCTTTGATGTGGTGGTCACGTCCAACACCGCCTTTTCCTTGGAACATTGGCGTGCGTCCAAATTCGCCACCCCAAACGATGAGCGTGTCGTTCAGCATGCCGCGTTGCTTGAGGTCGGTGAGCAGTGCCCAAGTTGGTCGGTCGGTTAGCTTGCAGCAAACCTTCATGTACTTGTCGAGATCACCGTGATGGTCCCAACCGCGGTGATAAAGTTGAATGAATCGAACGCCTCGTTCAGCTAGGCGTCGGGCAAGGAGGCAGTTGGATGCATATGAGCCATCGCCGGGAATCGCACCGTACATATCCAGCACGCTCTGTGGTTCGCCCGATACGTTCATTAGTTCTGGAACGGACGACTGCATCTGAAAAGCAAGCTCGTATGCTTTGATGCGGGTCTGACTATCGGGGTTCATTGTCGACAGGTTTCGATGCGTGTTGAGCCGATTGATAGTCTCAATCAATCTGCCTTGCTGCTCACGCGATACGCCAACTGGATTCTGCACGTAGTGAACAGGATTGCCAGTTGAACTGAATTCAACCCCCTGGAACTTTCCTGGCAAGAAACCACAGCCCCATTGTCGTGACGAAATGGGTTGTGGATTCCGCCCACCAACACTTGTCAACACGATGAATCCGGGAAGGTCCTCTGTTTCGCTTCCCAGCCCGTAAGTGATCCAGGAGCCCATCGAAGGTCGGCCGCTGATGGCTGACCCTGTATTCATGAATGTGTGGGCGGGGTCGTGATTGATTTGCTCGGTCACCATCGACTTAATCACGCAGATGTCGTCCGCCATCTTGGCGTGCCATGGCAGGTAGTCACAAACGTCCAAGCCCGTCTCGCCATACTTGCGGAATTTCGCAAGATGCCCTTGTACCTTGAGTTCTTTGCCTTGAAGTTGTGCGATGGGTTGCCCCTGCGTAAAACTCTCCGGCATCGGCTGGCCGCTAAGGCGATCGAGTGCGGGTTTGTAGTCGAAAGTCTCCAAGTGGGATGGTCCGCCAGCCATGCACAGAAAGATGACTCGCTTGACTCGCGGCGGCAAACCGAGGGGAGCATTTTCCGCGAAAGCAGCCGCAGATGCGTCGCCGGCAAACAAGCTGGTTACTGCGGCGGCACCTAGGCTGACACCACCGTCTCGCAAGAAGGTGCGGCGTTTGACTTCGCTCAAATCATGCATGGGACTGAATTCAACAAGGAGGGTTTGGGGTTGCCGGTGTCTGCGTGCAGTTTATGTATTTCGCAAATGCTCGTCACAGGCACTAATTGCGAGTGATGCTCTCGTTCAAGTTAAAGAGCGCTCTCGCGACGGTGGTCCAGGCGGCCAGTTCCGTGGTGTCATGCTCAGAGTTCGGTGCCAATCCAACTTTGGTGAGCGATTCTGCGTCATCGGGTGCCGATTTGAAGTCCGTCAGCGCATGCTGGTACAGTGATTTGATCAGATGCCGTTCATGTGCGTTTGGCTTGCGGGATATGGTCCACATGAATGCAAAGTCAATTCGAGAATTGAAGTCGGACTGTGCTTCAGAGAGAATTCGATCGGCAAAGACGCGAGCAGCTTCAACAAAAGTCGGGTCGTTCAGCAATGTCAGCGCCGCTAGAGGCGTGTTGGAGCGAGCACGCTGTGCAGTGCATTCTTCACGAGTTGGTGCGTCCAGGTTTCGCATCATGGGATGCAAGAACTGCCGCTGCCAGTGAACGTAAACGCCTCGGCGGTACTGCTGCCCGTTGGTGTCGTGTCGGTACTTCCGCGTTGGGAAATTTAAATGCCGATAGTAGCCAGCGGGCTGGTAAGGCTTGGCGCTCGGGCCACCAATCTCTTTCACCAATAGGCCACTAATCTGCAAAACGCTGTCGCGTATCATTTCCGCAGGAAGACGGTGACGTGCCGCACGAGCAAACCAGCGATTGCCAGGATCGGCAGCGAGTTGCTGTGGCGTCACAACGGAGGATTGTTGGTAAGTGCGACTGTTCGCAATCAGTCGAAACATGTGCTTGACATCCCAGCCGGATTGTTCGAATTCAATAGCCAAGTTGTCCAATAGCTTTGGAGCAACGGGTGGCGTCCCTTGGCCTCCAAAGTCATCCAGGTCAGCCGCGATGGCGTGGCCGATGAGCAAGTACCAGAATCGATTTGCCATGACCCGCGCTGTCAGTTTACCAATGCCATCTTCAGTGTCGGTCAACCAGTTTGCTAGGTCTAAT
The DNA here is from genome assembly GCA_964411445.1 of uncultured Pirellulaceae bacterium. Taxonomy (GTDB): domain Bacteria; phylum Planctomycetota; class Planctomycetia; order Pirellulales; family Pirellulaceae; genus Aureliella. The sequence goes on along the minus strand of CAYPLE010000043.1, from coordinate 40,921 downwards.
CGATTAGCGCGTTGTTCGCCATGTGTTAAAACGCCCATGAACTCTGGGATAGCCGGTTGAACGATTGGTCCGGTGTCGTCAAGCCAATTGCCTCTGGGCAGGACTCGCGTGACTCGCGGTTCAGCCAGGGCGGCTGAGATCATGCATCGGCGAATCTGCGAATCCAGCGACTTGATGGATTTCTGAATCGAATTCACTTGATCCTGAAGCGACTTCTTCGATTCTTCGCTTGTCGCCGTGGCAACATCAGCTTTTGCCGCCGCAAGTTCCATGTTGAGTCGTTTGAGTGCAGTTGTCTGTTCGTCCGTCGGCAAATCCAACTCTGGAGGACGGCGAGTCGGCAGGGCATTGGTGCCGACACGAAAGTGCTGTGTGTCATCGAGGTCCGCAAAAAACGCGGCCATCGAATAGAAGTCCTTGATCGTGTAGGGATCGTATTTGTGGTCGTGACACTGGGCGCACCCGAGCGTTCCACCCATCCAAACCGAGGAGACATTGCGGACTCGATCTGCCGCATAGATCGCAATGTACTCTTTGGGTTGTAAACCGCCCTCATGAGTTGTTTGGAGCAAGCGATTGTACCCGGACGCAATCTTCTGCGATGTGCTCGGCGACGGTAGTAGGTCGCCCGCCAATTGCTCACGCGTGAATTGGTCGAAAGGCATGTTTTCGTTCAGAGCTTGGATGACCCAGTCGCGGTACGGGCTGATGTTATGGTCTTGGTCACCGTGATAACCAACGGTGTCCGCGTAACGCACTAGATCGAGCCAGTAAGTTGCAAGGCGTTCACCGAAGTGGGGTGAATCGAGTAGCTCGTCAACGACCCGGGCGTAGGATTGAGGTGAGTCATCGTCCAGGAACGATTGCACTTGCTGGGGCGTTGGCGGTAGTCCCGTAAGATCGAAGTGAAGCCGCCGAAGCAGAGTTGTTCGATCCGCGTCCCCTGTTGGCAGGACGCCGGCTGGCATCCGATCGAGCACGAAGTGATCAATCCAATTCTTGGGCCAATTTGAGTCTGCCTCTGGGATGGAATGCTTCTCCGGTGCGACATAGGCCCATTGATCGGACCACGCTGCGCCTTGCTTGATCCATTCCCGCAGAAGTCGCATCTCGCGGGGCGTGAGCTGCTTACCTGAGTCTGGTGGAGGCATGAGTTCGGATGGATCTGCGGATTCGATTCTTTCCAGCAGGACTGAACGATCGGGATCACTTTCCACGACCGCGTATTGCTTGGCGGAAGCTTCCATGTCTAGTCGCAGGTCCGCGGCCCGATTGCCTTCGTCAGGGCCATGGCAAAAAATGCACTTGTCCGAGAGTATCGGTCTGATATCACGATTGAAATCGATCCTTTCTGCGGCACGCGCGTTGAGTGCAGCGATGCACAAAATACTGAAGGCGATGCTGACGTGAATTGGACTCTTCATGATGGATGGCTGAGGCTGTCACCACTTCGGTTGGGTGTGAAGTGTTCAGCGGTGAGGATGGAAGTTGAATACAGAGCCGAGCAGTCGCTGACAGCGAGAGCGTGTCTCACGAACGCCATGATGCTCAACTATCTAGCATAGCAGAACAGGTTGGGCCATTCTTGCTGGCAGCTTCCAGCCGTGACGGGTTCTATGGAGTGCTAGCTTCCAGCCGTCATAGACCACTAAGTTGTCTTCAAAGTCGGCTAGAGGCCGCGCTGTGAGTCACGCTCTATCACCCGTGGGGAACCTAAGTCGTTTAGGTTGCAAACTACCTTGCGGCGCGACGACTTGGGCGCGAAGGAGAGGCATCAAGGGTCCAAGGGTCGTGCTTCAAATTCTCTATTTGGAGCGATCAACGTCGGGCCAGTCTGACGTTCACCCAAGTAGATCACGCAAAAATGGACGACCGAGAAGCAGACTATTGAGACCAGAAGAATTGAGATTCTTACGGCTACCCTGCTTTGCTTGACCTCCGGTTCTGTTGAGTTGTTCACTACATTGACAACGGTTAATCCAAGGGCGGTTCCAACGAATACACCAAGCAGAACAGGTAATTGCATTGGAAGATAGATGCCGATAATGCCTAAAGCTCGGAATGCCTCTCGCGGAAGCGCTCCCAAAATTGTGGCTGACGGTATTGAAAAGCCAAGTAACCGGTGAAGTATCTCGCAAAGAAACATCATGAGAAGAAATGCGAGCCAGCTTCGAACAGTAGTCTTGAAGACTGTTGTCGGGAAAGTTAGAGCAAACAGAGAAGCTACTAAACAAGCAATGCAGAAATAGTACGCGGATGTGGCGAGCATTTGCAAGGTCGATAAAGGACTTTGTGGTTATAGAGTTGTTGAAACTCTAGTGGCAATATTGTGTTCGTGGGGCTCGGCGTGTGGTATGCAGTTCTCACTCGGGATGCTGGTCACGAAGTGTCTTGCTATTTGTGTTAGAGCTGTGGTGCAGAGGCGGGGTCAGTTGGTAAGCCAGTTGCGGAGGGTTTGGACGTCGCGGCGGTTGGCGGCGATGGCGTCGGGAATCTCTGCCTTAGGGAAAATGCGGTAGCCAAGCCATTCCATGTGAATGCACAGTGGCATCGGAGCAAGGCCCTGACGCATGGTGTTGAATACACCCTGATTCACAAAGCCCTCGTCCAGCGGCACATCTTTGTATTGATCGCCGCGCTCACCGTGCCAAATGCCGTCTTTGACGTAAATGCTTCGCACATGCGGCCTGAGCGCAGCGGCGGCCGTCTCCCAGCTCGAACCCGTGTCTTTGCGAAGATGACGCGTGTCAAAGGCAATGCCGATATGATCAGGATTGATTTCAGCGAGCATCATCGCAGCATCCAGGCCAAGAGCGCCCAGGTATCCGCGACGACTGTTTTCGCCTGAGTGATTCTGGTAGAGCCCTTGTATGCCGATTTCTTGGTTGAGCGCGGCCAGGCCCCGGGCCATGTGGGTGTAATCTCTCAACTGCGGCAAGATCGGCTTCGCAAGGTCGTAGTGATAGTGCGACATCCGGTAGTGCGTCACGCCAGCTTGCTTGAGGATCCGCAATTGTTTTTCGCTGGATGCATCCGCTTGCTTAATGCCTGTGGCAGCGATCAAAATCTTCTTGTCGTGTTTGGCAAGTGCCTCGGCCATTTTGGGCACTTCGTCTTCGGCTACTTCGGGCGCAATGTGTCCACCGGGGCGAATTGTTGCTTCGACGCCCTCGGCTCCAATCTTATGAATGGCATCCGCGAGTTCTTCGTAGCTGAGTCCTTCGAAGACTTTTTCAAAAATTGCAATTGGCCACTGGGCAGTATCTGCTGCGAGGACATTTGGAAGGGCTGCTGCGGAAGCTAGGGCGGCTGCCCCGGTGGCTGCGGTGTTTAGAAAATGCCGTCGGTCCATTACGTTCTCACTTGGGAATAAATCGGACATCGCAGTCAAGGCTGCGCGGAGTGGTTAGAATGTGGGAGTCGATTATCGAGATTTAGCAGGCGGACTATCGCAAGGTTTCGGATCAATAATGCTACTGAACAATCTTAGACGAATGCGGCTCAGCGGGTGGATCCTCATCGCGTTGAGTTTAACAAGTGCTGCAAGGGCGGATGACAAGGCTGCTCGAGAAATGTTGGTCGAAACGATTGCTCGGTCCAAGTCGCCTAGCGTTCAAGCAGCTTTCTTGCGTGGCATGCTCAAAGGACTGGAAGGCCAGCGAAGCGCACTTGCCCCTCGTGGCTGGAAAGGCCTGAGTGAGCAACTTGCCGCGAGCGAAAACGCAGCCGTCCGCGAGCTTACGATGCAATTGTCGCAGATCTATGGTGATCGCATGGCTACGCAACAAGCGTTGGGCATTTTGCGAAGCGACCTTGCGGAGCCAACAAAGCGGCGAAGCGCTTTAGCTGCTCTGTTGAATCAGCAGAACCAAGAAGCATCCCTGATGCTAGAGACACTGCTCGAGTCAGAGGATTTACGAGTCGATGCAATCCGAGGTTTTGCCTTGATGGAGAACGCTGCAGCACCCGCCATCCTGCTTGGGCGCATCGGTGCGTTCAAACCCTCGGAGCGGCGAGCGGTCGTTGAAACACTCGCATCGCGAAAAAGTTACGCACTGGCATTGCTTGACGCGATAAAGGTTGGCGACGTTCCCAAATCGGACTTGCCTGCTCACGTCGTGCGGGGTCTTCGCGATTTGCTGGGCGACGCATTCACGCAGGTTTATGGACCCGTAAAAGAACTGGGGCAAGAACGGCAGAAGCAATTTTCCAAGTACGCTCGTCTACTAACTGATAAGCGACTTGAGGAAGCAAATCCAGTGCGAGGACGAATGGTGTTTGCAAAAACATGTGCTGCCTGTCACAGACTGTATGGTGAAGGAGGCAGTGTTGGGCCCGACCTGACAGGATCCAATCGTGCGAACCTAGACTACCTCTTACTAAACAGTATTGATCCGAGTTTCGATGTTCCTGAGGCGTATCGGACGACGCAGGTCTTGACCGTCGATGGTCGTGCGGTCAATGGAGTCTTGGCTGAGGAAGACAATAATCGCATCGTATTGAAAACGCCGGAGCAACCACGCGTTGTTATTGCCAAGGCCGATATCGAGGTTCGAAAAATCTCGCCGCAGAGCATGATGCCCGAGGGGCAACTTGAGCAACTGAAGGAGCAGGAGGTTGCCGACCTTGTGCGATATTTGCAAACTACCGAGCAAGTGGAGCTGACGAAATGAAGTTTCAAACCCTAAGGTGCCTCGTTTGTTGCTCGGCGCTGGTTTTCCTGGCATCGCCAGTGTTGCAAGCGGAGGATGATCGGAACACGTTGCCCAAAAAGCAGCATCGCCGAAGTGATGCTCCGTTCTTGTCGCCAGCGGAAGCGGTTGAGAAAATGGCGATTCCAGACGGATTTGATGTCACCGTTTTTGCTTCCGAACCTGACATCGCCGAACCGATTGCATTCTGTTTCGATCCGCGCGGGCGGATGTGGGTTGTCGAAAATTTTAACTACGTCAATCGCGGAGAGCATACCGATGATCCGGTGAGCAGGATTCAGATCCTGGAAGATGTCGATGGCGATGGGCAATTTGACAAGAAGAAAACGTTTTCAGATTCACTGACGTTTACTTCTGGAATCGCCTGCGGTTTTGGAGGCGTCTTCCTCGGTTCGCCTCCCAATTTGACGTTCATCCCCGACGCCGATGGAGATGACGTGCCAGATGGACCGCCGGAGGTTCTTCTGGACGGTTGGGGCATGAATGACCGCCATGAAACACTGAACAGTTTTATCTGGGGGCCCGACGGCTGGCTGTACGGTTGCCACGGCGTTTTCACGCATTCGAAAGTTGGCAAGCCGGGAACTCCAGAGGAACAACGGCAATTCATTGACGCGGGGATCTGGAGATTTCATCCTATTCGCGAGGAGTTTGAGATCTTCGCACGCGGCTTGTCGAATCCGTGGGGTTTCGATTTTGATCAGCACGGCCAAGGGTTTGCGACCTGCTGTGTCATTCCGCACTTGTTTCACGTGGTGCAAGGAGGCGTGTATCACAAGCAGAGTCGCCCTCACGTGAATCCGTACATCTACGACGACATTAAGACGATTCGTGATCACACGCATCTATCCGCTCATGGTGGAGCGAGGTTCTACTTGGCGGATGCATTTCCTGAGGAATACCGTGGTCGTTTGTTCATGTGCAATATTCACGAGCACGCGGTTCTGACCGATGAAATGGTTCCCAGCGGCTCAAGCTTCATTGGCAAGCATGGCGACGATTTCATGCCGACCAACGACATGGCCTGGGTTGGCTTTAGCGTCGAAATTGGGCCCGATGGAGGCGTCTATATCCTTGATTGGCATGATCAGGATATATGTGGCAATGCGATTGAGTTTCCCGATAGCGGGCGCGTTTACAAGATTATGCCCAAGGGGGCCCGCCCGAGTGCTCTACCCAACTTACTGAGCGCAAGTGACCTTGAGTTAGTGGAATTCCAGACTCATCCCAACGACTGGTTTGCACGTACGGCTCGTGTGGAGTTGCAGCATCGAGCCGCAACGGACCGCCTGAGCCGCGAGCTTGTCTTGTCAAAACTGCAGGAGTGTTTTGATGAAGCGGAGTCCTCGGCAATACGATTGCGTGCACTATGGTGTCAGCATGCCGCACAGGGACTTTCGCCGGACCGACTGCTTGAGCTACTGTCTCACCGGGATGCTTACGTTCGTTCCTGGGCGATTCAACTGTTGACCGATGCTAGTCCTGTAAACGCCTTTGAGAAATATGAATCGTCTGCTGCGTTGGGCGTTGGGCCGGATGTTGTAGAACAGTTTGAACGCATGGCGGTCGAAGACCCATCGCCGGTTGTTCGATTGTATTTGGCTTCAGCAGCCCAGCGATTGCCAATGCAGTATCGCTGGGGCATTCTCACGGGGCTTGTCCGTCACGCGGAAGATGTCGATGACAACAATTTGCCTCGGATGATTTGGTTTGCGTTAGAACCTATGGTTCCTGATTACCCAGAAAAATCGCTGCGTTTGGCCAGCAGCAGTGAAATACCCGCCATCCAAGAGTTTGTTGCCAGACGCATTACTTCAGGCAGTGAGGCGCCAGAGAGTTTTGCGAAAGTTCAACGGGACGTGACTTGGAATGCGACGGTGCAGAAGTTTGCTCCAGGCTTCCGCGTGTCCGATGTGGGCGAGGGGGGCGTTGTCGCACATTCAGAGTTTCGAAATGCTCCGGCCGTGCAAACGCATCCGAAAGATCGTCAGACACCAAGCAAACTGGGGCGTTGGAATCTGTACATTCCCAAAGGAAAGCGAACGCATCTGCATTTGCGCGTGAGCCACCATCCGCACGGTGATTGGCTGTTGCGCGTCAAGGCAAACGCAGATGTGCTGCTGGAGCAGATAGTTGGTTCCAGTACGGTTTCGGACGATGAGTGGCTCGAGTTGAAGGTCGACCTAAGCAATTTTGCGGGGGAGTCGATCCACTTGAAGGTCGAAAACCACGCGAACGACTGGATGAACGAATGGGCATACTGGAATCGCGTTGAAGTGATTTCCCAGTAGGCTTGGCCACTGTGGGAATGCTTCTCGGCAACTTCTCGGAAGGTTCTCGGGGGGCTGGTTCGACTCTAGAAGGGGTGGCTTGGGGCCGTTGGAAATTGGCAACTTGGAATTCTGCGCGGGCATTTGTTGACTCTTGAAAGTGAGTAACTAGTCTGACGCGAAATTTCTAGAACTGTTGCCCATGGAGCCCCGAATGTCCCTTTCGAGATCGCTCACGCCCGAAGCGGTGCGCGCTGGACTGTGTCTGTTCATTCTTCTTGTCTCATCCAACCTCGCGATCGCGGGAACGAACATCTTGATTCGAGCCGCCGGACAGGAGGGCGGTGAACAATTCCAGTTGGTCATCGACGAAGTCCCAGTGGACACGTTCGTTGCAGGTGTCGATGCGGCTGAATTCTACTACTTCTCCGAAGCGGCAGTCCGGCCGGAGGACATTCGCGTAGAGTTCATCAGCGATATTTGGGACCCCGAGAATGGAATCGATGCAAATCTTTTTGTCGATTACATCGAACTGAACGGACAGCGATTCGAGACAGAGCATCCAACGGTTCTATCGACCGGGTCCTGGGTCGAAGGCGAAGGCATCGTGGCCGGGTTCAACCGTGGGGAATGGTTGCACTCCGACGGCTATTTTGAATACGCCTCGATCGGTTCGACAGTTGTGGTTCGCGCTTCGGGTGACGAAGGAAGTGAAGGTTTCTTTCTGTACGTCAACGGAGTGATCGTCACCACATTTTTCGTTTCGACTGAGTTGCAGGATTTCGCTTACTATACAGACGCGGTGGTAACTCCGGATCGGATTCAGGTTGAGTTCTTCGGTGACGTTTGGGATCCAGCCAACGGTATCGATGCCAACTTGAATGTTCCCTACATCGAAGTTGATGGTGTGCGGAAGTTCACGGACGACCCTGATGTATTTAGCAGTGCAACCTGGTTGCCTACTGATGGATTCACGCCTGGCTTTGGGCGAGGCAGTAGCTTGCACGGCGATGGTTTTTTCCAGTTTGGATTTGCTGCTCAGGATTCGGGTGCTTTTCGATTGCAGACCAATTTGGTCACAGTCGATGAATCGAGTGGTTTGGCGACGGTCGTGATCGAGCGGGATGTGGCCGATAACTTCGCAACGATCGTAACGCAAGTCTTGCCGGTGACAGCGACGCCCTCGGAAGATTACGTGCCGCAAGATGGGTTGGTTTTCTTTGATATTGGCCAGTTCTCGAAGCAGATTTCAATCACGATCTTTGACGATGACGAAGTCGAGGGCGATGAGCAATTCACGGTTACGATTGACAATCCACTTGGTGCGGGGCTGGCTGCACCGCGAACCGCAACCGTCGAAATTGTCGACGATGAGTTCCTGGATCCGTTGCCGAATTACCCCGATTTTTCCGTGGTGACAAGCCTTGCAACCAACTTAGATGCATCGGTGGTTTCCGACGAGCTGGTGCTAACCTCAGATTCGCAAGATGAGTTGGGGGCAGCATTCCACCGGGTTGCGATTCCGGTCACGGCACAGTCATCGTTCATGACGGAATTCAGTTTCCGGCTTTCGGGCGGTACATCAGGCGGTGAAGGCTTTGCGTTTGTGCTTCACAGCGATCCACAAGGCGAACAAGCGGTTGGAAGTGGTGGAGCAGCCGCTGGGCATGTTGGCATCGCCAATTCTGTCGCAGTTCGGTTTGATACCGTTCAGAACACGGGAGAATTTTCCAATAACGCGGTTGCTCTTTACTGGGGCGATGATACGGCTCCAGTTGCGGCAGGCAACGTGGCCTTTGATTTGAACTCGGGCGATCCGCTTTTTGCCTTTGTCGACTACGATGGCAATGCGAACAAGCTCTTTGTCTACGTAAGCGGCTCCGCCAGTAAGCCTCAGCAACCCGTGTTGACGGCCGATTTGGCCTTGCTGGATGAGGTTGGCAGTGAGATGTTCGCTGGCTTCACTGCAGCGACGGCAGACGCGCCGAACGAGCATGCTCTGTTGAGTTGGGTTTATAGCGATTCCGTTCCACCGCCAACTGATTTTCCAACGTCACTGAAGACCGAAATCGTACGGTCGGGATTGACCAAACCAACGGCCATGGCCTTTGGTGATGAAGGGAAAAACCTGTACATCGGAGAGCAGCGTGGCGTGATCAAAGTCATGAGATCCGGTGTAGACGCAGGCACCGTGTTGGATATGACGGCTTTGACCAACGGTGTTCGCGATCGTGGAATTATTGACATTGCAGTGCACCCCGATTTGACCTCGTCGCCGTACTTGTACACGCTCTACACTTTTGACCCACCGCAGGTCTTCCAAAACACGTCCAATGCACTAGCCAAGCCCGATGGCAAAGGAAACAGGGTCGGCCGGCTTTCGCGTTGGACCTTGGACCCTGCCAGCGGATTCACGCGAGTCTTGGCCAACAGTGAAATCATCCTTGTAGGTACGAACAGTATTTGGCAAAACTTCAATGCTTTTGCAAATAGCACGTTTGATTTTACTGAGCCGCCAGCGGGTATTTTGGAAGACGGTACAAACATCCGTGACTTTATCGCTTCCGATAGTGAATCGCATACAGTCGGCGGTCTGCAGTTTGGCACCGACGGCGCGCTGTACCTGTCGATCGGTGACGGTACTTCTTACAATCGAGCGGATCGGAGAACTCTGCGAGTGCAGGACACGAGCAATCTGTCCGGTAAAGTTCTGAGGATCGATCCAATCAACGGTGAAGGTCTACCTAGCAATCCGTTCTTTGATGGTGACCCTCTCTCGAATCGATCACGGGTTTGGCAGTTGGGACTTCGCAATCCGTTTCGTATCAGCATGGATAGCGTGACAGGGAATCTGTTTGTGGGCGACGTCGGCTGGGGGCGTTGGGAAGAAATCAACGTCGGTCCCGCAGGTGCGAACTTCGGCTGGCCATTCTACGAAGGTGGCGACGTGTCGAACGTGAAGACCAACGGCTACAAAGATTTTCCGGAAGCGGCTGCGTTTTACGCGAGTACGATTGTCACCCAGCCAAGCGCTGCACTCAGTCACTCACGCGATGGAATCAATGCAATCGTGCTTGGGGCCGTTTATCGCGGAACGACCTATCCAAGTGAATACCAGGGCGACGTCTTCTTCAATGACCTAGGTCTCGGGATTGTGCGTCACGCGGATGTCGATGCGTCGGGCAAGGTGTTGGGATATCAAACGTTTGCAACTGGAGCACGCTACGTGGTTCAGATTGTACAAGGGCCGGATGGCAACCTGTACTTCGTTGATTTCGACGACGGACGCATCGGCAAATGGGTGTTCGAATAAGACACGGCTGTCTTAGCCTTCGTTGACCGGATTGCAAGGCGGAAGCTACTGGGCGTCAGTGGCTTCCCGCCGCGTCGCGATTCGGGCGGCCGTGGACATTCTGACCAACAGAATTCCAGCTCTCAGCGTCCCCAAGGCCATCATGGCTACAACGCCTGCCTCGACCACTTGTCGGTCAGCCGTGTAGCCAATTCCAATGCGCAGTAGTGCAATGGCGAGCACGATGAGTGCCCAGCCGAATATTTCTCGAATCCAAAAAAACACGTCGTGTTTCCTTTCCTAAGCTGGGGATCGTCCAGGCGGATTAGCTGGCTGTTTTCTTACGTCGAATCTTGTTTGCCCGGTGGCTGATCATGGAGGTGTCAGCGTGCAACCATTGAGCAACCGTCGAAACCAGGAAGACGCGCGCTGCTGCTTTGCTTCTGCGTCGCCACAGGAACTGTTGCACAAAAAATCGAAGTAGTACGAATGTAAACGTTAGAACGAAGCCCAGTTGAATGAGCCGCAGGGCAGTTGGCTGGAGTCGAAACTGTGCAATTGAATTGCGGGTAAGTGGCGAACACAGCAGTATGATGATCGCAGCAAAACAGGCAATTGCTGCTGAGCCAACGCTCCATGCTAGCGGAGCTGGAACCGAAGTGTACGCGAGTGGCTGCGGTTGCTTCAGGGTTGCTAAAAAGGCGCGAAGGGCAAGCAACGGTCGAGTTGCCTCGGATTTGACGATGTTGGTGGCGCGATACATCAATCCACACTGAAGCAACGCCAGCAGAGCTGTGATTGCTGGAGTCAGGGACGTATTAAAAGCTCCCTGACGCTCGCGAAAAAATAGGTACAAGCAGACACACGCCAACGGGACAAGAGGACCGAAGCGAAAGTGGCACAGCGCAGTGATAATTACCAGAACAAGTACGAACTGTGTTGCGAAAAGTTCTGCGTGGAAAATAATCGAGCCAATTAGACCGGCAACGATCAGGCTAACGAGAAACAGCGAGCCAAATTGTAGCCCGCACTGCGTTGAAGGTTTTCGAATTGAAGTGTCAACGGGCCTTGGAGGGCGTGGTGTTTTTCGGCGGAACATAGATCAACTTTGGGTGAGGGCACTTTAGTTTGCTCGGGCTGTTCGACCGCTGCCAGCCAGGCTTGCTTCTTCGAGTACGATTTGAGCAGCCGTACTCGGACCGGAAAAGCTAATCGAAGCACCGGACTTGCGGACTTGACGTTTTAGCTTCTTCACAACCAGCTCTTGCGACGCATATGCTGCTCGGGACAAAATGTCGGATTCTTGAACCGCATGAGGGGCGTAGCCAGTGCTGCGTGTTGATAGCCAGCGAGGTGTGATGCGAAGATCTTCTTCGTCGAACTCGGGGCCAATGATGACGACCCGATGATGACGCGCAACGGCAAGTCGGGCTGTCTCAAGCACGGCGGCAAGCTGATCTTGGTGTTTTAGGACGTCTGTCAGCAGCACAAAGACCTCATTGTCGCGAGCCACCGTAATTGCCCGCGTCATTTGCTTGCGCACTGTCTCGGCCCAATCCCAGGATTCTGGTGGAGTAACCGTAGTCCCGGTGCAGCTCGTCAATCGACCATTTTCGGCAGCCAGTCGCAGACCGTACTTTAGTATTAGCTGATCATCGGTATACATGAGTCCGCATGTGGTTGCATCGAGGCCAAAAACACCGCTAAGCGTGTTGGCCAACTGCACGCGTTCTTTCCACGCAACTCTCGCCCACGGCGAAATCGGGAACAATGAAAAGGGAAGTCGATTGACATCGGTGTGCATTGAATCGGGATACCGCGCCATGCAGATTCGGTGTAGCCTTCGCAGCGTTTCCTGTTTCCCAATTGCTTGATGTACGCAGAGAGCGCTTAGTGGGGGCGAGGAAAAACTCGCCAGTTGTCGAAGGCAAGTCTGTAACGCGCGAGCTCCATAGCCAGGTTGATGCCACGAGCAACGTTGTTCATCGATCGTTACCAAGCCAAATTGATCGCCGGAGTGGATTGCAGCGCTGGCAATGTTGGCTGCGACCCGGTTCATGCTGTCCAAGGGACGTCTTGAAAGCGAGCCAGAACGGGCGGTTCCGCTACCGTCCAGAAAAAGAGTGATGCGCACTGGTACTTCCGATTCGTACTGGCGAGTCATCAATTGATCTCGGCGGGCGGAGACTTTCCAAGCGATGCTCTTGGGGGGATCCCCACTTTGATATTCTCGCAGTTCAAGCAGTTCACTGCCCAAGCCTGCTCGTTGCAGTCGGTGGATTCCATGCTGGGGCAGGCTGTTGAGTCGTTTGACTGTTGGTTTTAGGCCGTCCTGCATTTGGTGCCCTGGCAAGCATCGGACAGCAGTTTGTGATTCAATAAAGTGTTCGTCAAAAAATAGGCCAAGCGAGTCTGTGAAGCGAATGAACACACCGGGAAAGAATGTGTCGTCGGCGGAAAGTATGTTTGCGGAGTAGTGAAGGACGAGTTTTTCGCAGGGTTCGAGAGTTGTCGTTTCTAGTTCTCCGCTGCTTAAAGAGAGAGCGTCTGGCAGCCAATCTCGGACGAGCGTACAGGCTGGCAACCTGCCTGCTTTCGTCGAAAGCGTGACTGAAACAGTCGTTTCGCGATCTGTCCAAAGTGTTGCCGTTCGCCGCGACTTGCGGCCTTGTAGAAGTCTCTCACAATTGATGTTACTCTTCAGCAGCGACGTGCGAACGTAGAACAGGCACCAATGCCCGAACGCAAGGCAGAGCCCTCCAATGCCGATCAACGCGAGCGCGTCCTTTCGAGTAAGGATGCCTGCGATGGTGGCGATGATCATCAGCATGATCAGACGCCGTCCCAAGCTGGTCATAGGCAATGTCTCGACGGTGAAAGGATCGTAAAACGCCTTAAGCTTGACGGCTTTGGTCTATCAGAACCGGGACGCTGCGAACGCAGTCAGCAATCACGTTGGAGGTTGTTTGGCCGTCCATTTCTGCTTCCGGGCGGATGATCAGCCGGTGACCAAGAACGGGTTCGGCTACGCTTTGAATGTCTTCGTGCGTCAGGAACATTCGACCGCTGAGCAGTGCGTGAGCCTTGGCCGCTCGCATTAAACTAATGGCTGCTCTTGGGCTGCCGCCCAGTGCCAAGTCCGAGTGGGCGCGGGTCGCCAGAATCAGGTCGATGGTGTATCCATTGAGTTCGTCGGCAACGTGTACATCGTTGACGACGCTCCGAAGACGGACGATCTCTTCGATGGAAGTGACGGCACCGGGCAAGGCTACTGGGTGACCGTGCAGGCGTAGCATGTCGATCTCGGCGTTGCGGCCAGGGTAGTCGACTAAGACACGAAAAAGGAATCGGTCCAATTGCGCCTCAGGGAGACGATAAACGCCTTCCTGTTCAATGGGGTTCTGGGTGGCCAGCACCATGAACGGGTCTGGCAACTGGAGCGTATTGCCCTCGATTGTAACCTGTTGTTCTTGCATCGCTTCCAGCAAAGCGGATTGCGTTCGCGCTGGAGCTCGATTCAATTCATCGGCTAGAAGGAGTTGGCAGAAAATGGGGCCCTTGCGAAGGACAAAGTCGCTGGTTTTACGGTCCAAGACCTGCGTGCCGGTGACATCACTGGGCAGAAGGTCTGGAGTGAACTGGACACGTTCGAAGTGGATTCCTAAAGCTGCGGAAAACGTTCGACAGAGCGTTGTCTTCGCAGTTCCGGGGACGCCCTCGAGCAAAACGTGGCCTCCCGCGATGAGCGACATGAGTAGTCGTTTGGTCGATTCTTCCATCCCCACGACAACGCTGCAAACGGCAGTGTTGATTCGCACATGAAGGTCGCGGACTTCCGCGGCTGATTCATCTTGATGCACTTGTGTTTTGCTCCGTAGACTTCGGGGTACGGTGGAAGGGAGTGTTTTGTAAGGCGAAGCTGCGGTCTAGTGAGAGTCGCAGGGAAGTATAGCGTGTTTCACCCAAAATGAATCGCAGGGGCCAGTAGTGCAGTAACGCAACACCAGGGCTTGAAGCGTCTAAAGTCCAGCCCGTACTTGGGTTGCGAGTCTATCAATATTGCTCAGCTCAGACAGCGCCAGGCGCCTGGGGGCTGTGGACGTCGCGAGGTCGATGAGCTGCTGGAGTTGAGATAGCTGCCCAGCGCTCAAGCGTCGTTTGCGTTGGTCCTGGTCGGTTCCGATTTCCAGCCATTTTTTCGGATCGTCCGAGCCTGTTACCGCAGTAAGTGCAGCAGCAGCAAGCGCTTGAGCAGCTTCGCCGCGTCGATGTTCTGGCGAGGAATCGAATGATTTTAGTCCAAGGGTTCCCGGCGGAGCCTTGTTGGCCGGGACGTGTGCGTGTGGAGCACGCCGTGGAAGCTGGCTGAACAAAAGGTACAACGCAATGCAAACAATGACGAAAGCAAGGAAGAACAGGAGTCCACGATGATAGTACGGCGTAGGGATTCGCCGTGGGCGGTTCGCCAGCATCTCATTGAGTAGATCGCTGTCCTCAGCGTTCGCGACGACCGTGTTTGCTAGACGAAGCATCTGTTCAATCTCCAGCTCTGGGGATTGTTCTGCCGCCGCTAGAGCACCCGCTTCTTGCAACAGCCCTTGGTACGACGGTAGCGATTGCCCATCGGCCATGAAATACAATTGCTTTCTGCCCTTTGATAATGCGTTGGCAACATTGATGACTAGAATTGCATTGTCTCCGTGCCAGACCATTCCGTTGGTGAACAAGCTTGGGTCGGCACAAAATATGATTTGAATGTCTTGCGATTCCGTCTCAGGGTTTGTCGACTGCGTGTTTCGTCGGGCGTTTGTGCTCGTCGGGCCAGGGCTGGAGCTGAGCAATGCTTTGCCGCGGAATCTGTTGGCTGCCTCCTGTCCCCATGTAAGGTGGTTTGTCCATGGGCGAAAACTGGCGCTCGTTTGGTAAATGTAGCTGCCGCTATTGATGACGACCGTGTGAACTCCCGAGAGCAACGCGTCCTTGTTGGAGTTGTCGATAGTGAGTTGGATGCAGTCGACGTTGTTTTGGACGGCATACCTCAGGTCGGAAGTCGTTACTTGTGCGTTGTAGGTTCCTCCGATGGGAGTAGCTGCACCGCTGTCCGCCCCTAACAAGACTGCACCACCATTACGAGCAAACCTTCCCAAGCTGCCCGACAGTTTGGACATGCTCGGTGCGCCGAGGGCAACGATGAGTGTTTCGTTTGGTGTTTTCAAGGCAGTTTGCAGATCAACCACTTTCAGACCCGCTTGCTCCAGCGTCATTTGGAACAAGTCAAAACGCGAGTGCCATCCTTCAGGAGGTTGGATGTTGGGCCGACCGGTTGGTCGCTGAATAGGTGAAGGTTCCGCTTGGCTGATCACCTGGGCAGCGACTGGAGCCCGAGTGGTCATGGCAAAAGCCACGCTCAGCAATAAAGCTGTAGCAGCGGTTGGGCTTCTCCGAGCCCAATGCGACTTGAGATCACGGAGCATTATTGATCACCCGATGTATCTGATTGCGATAGCTTCCGGATGATTTGCTGCGCGGTAGCAATTTTATCCGGCGCAAGGGCATCGATCGTCGGGGCGTATCGAGCGGCCTCGTAGAGTGAGGCAAGTTGTTGCCAGGCACGCTGCTGACCTGGAGTTTGGTGAGCCAGTTGCTGAGCGGTGTAGCGATGGTTCCACCATTGTTCCGCCTTGGTCGGCAGCCCGTGCCGAACCAAAGCGTGGAAAGCTTGGACAATGTCGTAGGGAGTTTGAATCGCGGCGGTGTCGGCCAAGGCTATCGCAGGCGATTCTTGCGGTTGTTGCCTTCTAAGCCACCAGAGGGCGATCGCGACAACGGTACAAGCCGCCAGAAGTGGAAGGAGCATAGCCGACAAAGCAGAAAGTGCGGAGGCTGCCGCTGGTGTTGCGTTGCTCAAGTCAGGAGCTGAACTCGAGAAGCTCGGACTGCCCGCTGGTGCGGCTGCACTCATATTGCCATCGCTTGAACCGGTGGCCCAGCGATTGACGAATTTCGAAACCTTTGAAAAGAACCCTCCACTTTTCGATTTGCTCGATGCCTTCGGTTGGTTCGACAGGGCAGCGCCAGAAGGCGTATCGACGGAACCACCTGGACGCGATGTGCTCTGAGCTACGCTTGGCAACTGGGGCGTTGGGCGTGACCCAGCGGGCTGCTTGGCAGACGTTCCGCTTGGCTGGCTGTCATTCTTGTCGCTTGCTCCGTCGTCCTTTTCGAAAATGCCTTCGCGAACGCCATCCAGAGCTGAGAGAAATGCCTTTTCAACGCCGCTGCCAAGCCCATTTTCGGACGTGCCATCTGTTTCGAGTGCTCGTTTCAGTGATGCCTCGCGTTCTGCATCACGCACTAGGTCGCTGAACGTCTTCTTCAGTCCATTACGATCCATGTCTCGCAGTAGTTGTGGCGGTAGGCTCGATTTGAGGCTGTCAGCAAGGTTGTTGGATGAGCCCGCTTGATTCTTCAGTTTCGAAAGTTCTGACAGCGGTAGATCTTTGGCGTCTGGCATGCGGCGGAGCAATTCGCCCAACGATGGAAGTTGGGAAGGATCTTGCTGGGCGTCTTGCAAGAAATCCTGCACTGAAGGAAGTTGGGGGCTGGCCGCAGGTGCATTTTGTTGTTCCAGTAGAGATTCGAATTGCTTTCGTAGCTGTTCCACACGAGTATCGTCAGTCGCGGGTGCTGACGGTGGCGCATTTCCGAACCGGTTGGAGTTTCCGTCGGTACCGATGCCGGAAGGACGAGTGCCTGATTGCGCCGCGTCTGGATTCCGATTGCGCTGGGACGGTGATTGAAGGGAGTTGTCGTTTTGCAAGTTGCGTTGTTGCAAGTTCCGATGAGGCGTTGATGCTGATGGTGCGCCACGCGTACCCGAGAAGCGATTGTCCGGCAGGGTGGGGGCAGGAGATGACAGATTTGTCCCGGGGGAAAGCTGCCTTGGCGATTGCTGCGATTTGGGCGGCTGGGGCCGCAGGCCGTTGGAAGTTGGCTCTGCGGTGCGAGAGTTTGTTTGTTGGGTGGAACGCGGCGGTGGTGCAGAATCACGGCCCGGCTGTGAGCTGGACTGTGAAGCATTGCGACCAGGTGTCGACAAGCTGGGACTTGCTGCGCCCCGGTTTTGTGAGCCTAGCTTGGGCTGAGGCTCGTCCGCCAAGCGGCTGGGATCACTGGGCGCCAAGCGGCTGGGATCACTGGGCGAGTCCTGGGGCAAACTCGGAAGCCAAGGCTGACGCCGATTCGTGCCACTCGGTGGCTGGGAGAGTCCCTCCGGCAGCGTTCCGTTCTCAGCATACTTCTTCAGTAGTTCGGCAATCTGTGGGGCGTCGCGTTGACCTTTGAGGGCGTCGAGCAATTCGGGAGGTAGTCCTTGCAGCGGCGAACTCGCAGGAGCGGAGGGTGTGCTGCGACGGCTGGGTTCTGAAGCCTGCTGCGACATGAGCTTTTCTGCCGCGCTCATCGCTGACTTCAGTGTTTCGGGATCGACCCCCTCAAGCAATTTGGCAATATCAATCTGATTTTCAGGAGGTTTGCCTTGCGGAGTGGGAGTGGTGGTTTGTCGCTGCTGTGCAAGATCTGCGAGCCGCTGCATCATTTGATACTGCAGCAGGACATCATTTTCGCCGTTGAAAGGCAAGCGAAGTTCACGCTGTAGCGTCGGCTGAGGATTGCCGTTGTTGTTCTGCGGGAAAGCTAGGCCGCTAACGCCCATCGCGGCGATGAGCAATGACAGGAGAGGTTGAGTCACGTTGGCGCGAAAGAATCTCACGATCGTTCTGACTCCGTTTGATTGACACAGTAGGCAATTTAGCAGCGGTTACAGCATCTTATGTTACGACACAAGCTGCAATCCAGTTGGCAGGTAGACGCATCGCCGGGCAAATGCCAGATAAGTTGTCGCAATTCGCGGGCAAAATCAGGCGAGATTGGTCTAGATTGGCCCGCATTGAGTCTTCGCTGCGAGCACGAAATTCTTGCCTGAAGCAACTTGGTTGTACTGATTTTGAGCCTTCATCGCAGGAGTTGAAATGAATCACCTGCGGCCGATTGCCTCTGCTCGTTTCCTGCTGGGCCATCAGCAGGCTGCTATGGCACCTCGGGCGTAGACCGCTTTCCTCAGGTGGTGCCAGGGTGGGTGCCCAGAACCCTACACTGTCCGCTAGAATAAGGCGGAAGCTCGTCGCCGGGCTGAGGAATTGCCGTTCGAAGCGTTCGGCTTCAAATTTTTCGCACCAAGAGAACTGACAAAACGACGCTGTTTGCGGTAGACACACTTGTGGCTGCCGCAGGCGCGATACGACTAGGGAAGTCCGATGGAAGAAAACCGCCCTGAGCCTGGGCGCTCCGACGATAAGCAGCAGCAACCCAAGCGCGGTCAATTCTGGCCTGTGCTGATTATTGTCGTGCTTGCATTTCTGCTCGTTCGGAGCCTGATGGGGTCAAGTGCCTACGAATCCATCGACTACGGCCTCTTCGTGCGCGAGCTGAAAGACAACAATATCAGCTCGGTCGAAGTCAACAAAAAGACCAAGCTCGCGATTGGCGAATTTGAAGTCGCTCCCAAGAAGCAACCCGAAAGTGGCAGTGACGCAGAACCACAGAGCTACAGCAAGAAATTTTCGGTCGAGCTGCCAGACAATTACGACGAATTGCTTCAGCCCTACGCGGCCGGTGAAACGGCCTCGGACGTCACAATTCGGTATACCAACAACGATGCCGCTGAGTGGTTTACGCTCTTTATGTTGTTTGGCGTGCCGCTCATTCTGATTCTGGTCATTTGGTTAATGTTCCGCAGAACTCGTGATCAAATCATGGGTGGCGGTGGCTTTCTGTCCAGTTTTTCACGTTCAACGGCCAAGCGTTACGAGCCAAGCGATCAACAGACGACTTTCAAAGATGTTGCTGGACTAGAAGGCGTCAAAGCCGACTTGCAGGAAATCGTTGACTTCCTGAAGGCACCTGAAAAATTCCAGCGACTTGGCGGACGCATTCCAAAGGGTGTTCTGCTGAACGGCCCTCCGGGCACCGGTAAGACCCTCCTGGCTCGAGCCGTTGCCGGTGAAGCAGGCGTGCCGTTCTACTCAGTCAATGGTAGTGAGTTCATTCAAATGTTCGTCGGTGTTGGGGCAAGTCGCGTTCGCGATCTGTTCCAGACGGCCAAAGAAAACGCTCCCGCGATCATTTTCGTCGATGAAATTGATGCTGTCGGTCGCCAGCGAGGCGCCGGGTTGGGCGGTGGACACGACGAACGTGAACAAACGCTCAATCAAATCCTCGGCGAAATGGACGGTTTCTCTGGAGTTGATTCAGTCATCGTCGTTGCTGCAACAAACCGTCCCGATGTTCTCGACCCCGCGTTGCTACGGCCAGGACGATTCGATCGCCACATCACCGTTGGGCGTCCTACCTACAAGGGCCGTCACGAGATCTTCAAAGTTCACACTCGGGACGTTCCGCTCGATCATGATGTTGATCTCAAGCGACTTGCGGCCGTAACGATTGGACTCACCGGTGCGGATATTCGCAATGTTGTCAACGAAGCCGCATTGTGGGCAGCCAGGAATGATCGTCGTCGAGTCCATATGGAGGATTTCGATTACTCGCGTGATAAAGTCCTGATGGGTGCCAAGCGAGAAGAAGTGCTCAAGCAGGATGAGAAAGAAAAGACCGCCTATCACGAGGCAGGCCATACACTCGCGGCCTGGTATCTGAAGGGCGCCCAACGCGTCCACAAAGTGACCATCATCCCGCGTGGACGATCTTTGGGCAGCACGCAGATCATTCCGACTGAGGATCGCGTCAGTTCTAGTGAGCAGGAACTGCTCGATCAACTGGTTGTACTGCTGGCCGGACGAGCTGCCGAGAAGATCATTTACGACGAAGGTACCGTTGGCGCCGAAAACGACTTGGAGAGAGCCACTAGCACTGCTCGGCGGATGGTCACCCACTGGGGCATGAGTCCAAAATTGGGACCGGTTAGCTATAAGACTAGCGACGATGATCCCTTCTTAGGCAGGGAGATGCATCAAACTCGCCAGTTCAGCGAGCACACCCAGGAAATGATCGACGATGAAGTTTCCCGGATTCTCAGCGAAGCGAGCCAGCGAGCACTCGATCTGCTCAACGAGCGGCGTGAGGAACTCGAGTCACTCACGCGTCAATTGCTAGAGGAAGAAGAGTTAGGCGAGCAACAGATTGAGGATTTGATTGGCCAGTCCGTTCACGGACCCGCTAGCTCTTTCTTGGCCTTCAGCAACGGTGATGATCCGGACAGCGAATCCAGTGACGGATCGGATGCTAAAGAATCCGGCAGCGATGACTCAACCAATGATTCAGAGCAGGTTGCGCACAACGATAGTGCTCCTGAATCTGAAGGATCGGACGAGCAAGCCGATGGCGTCTCGACGAAGCCATCCAGTGAAGTGGCTGCTGGCAAAGAGCCCAGCCAGGTCGAACGGGGCGACGCATCCACTTGAGCACCACGCAACCTTTTGAAATGAATGCCAACTGCAACTGGATTGGCCTTCAATTGCCAGCGAGTTTGAGCCGCTGATGGCCAAGAAGAAACGGCAAAAAACGCGGACGCAGTTCAAAAAGAATTACCAAGGGCGTACGCGCGGCGGGGACCTTACGCGAAAGTTCCGACAAGATTCCCTGAAGGAATCGGATCTGTCGTCGCGCGAACGATTGACCGGCAAAGGCGAGCTGACGCGGCACCGCACGGTGGTCGGTGCCCATCTACATGATGATGGATCGGAGCAGGACGGCGAGTTTCCAATTGGCTTAGTGCTCAGGGTTCACGGATTGGAGTGCGTGGTCGAAGCGGATGATGGCCGCTTGTTTCGATGTGCGGTACGACAAGTGCTCAAGTCGATTTCAACCGAACAGCGTCACGTAGTTGCTGCCGGGGATCGCGTTGCGTATCGTCCCGAAGGTGAAAACCAAGGCATTATCATGTCTGTCCTTCCGCGAAGTGGTTCGCTTTCGAGGACCAGCCGCGGCAGGCAGCACGTATTGGTTGCCAACGTAGAGCTGCTCGTCATCGTAGCTAGCGCTGCTGAGCCGGACATCAAGCCGCATTTGATTGATCGCTATTTAATCACAGCCGAACAGTCCGGCCTGCAGCCGCTGATCGTCTTGAACAAAGTGGATTTGGTGGATCCTGCGGAGTTTCAGCCTCTGCTCGGAGTATGGGCACAGCTCGGTTACCAAACACTCCTCACCAGTGCCGAGCGTGGCTGGGGCATTGATCGGCTACGCGAAACGCTTTTCGGAGCGAGGAGCGTTGTTAGTGGGCAGAGCGGAGTTGGCAAGAGTTCGTTGCTGAACGCAGTTCAGAGCGGCCTTGGATTGCGCGTCCAAACCGTCAGTAAAGAGAATGCGAAGGGTCGGCATACAACAACCACCGCAGAAGTCTTGAAGCTGGAGGGTGGTGGATATCTGGTTGATACACCGGGAATCCGGCAGTTTGAACTTTGGGATGTCGCTCCCGAAGAAGTTGCTGGGCTGTTCCGCGACATCCGCCCTTGGGCCAATCACTGCAAATTTCCAGATTGCACCCACATTCACGAAGTTGATTGTGGTGTCTTAGAAGCGGTCGCGGATGGCCGCATCGACCCCCGGCGCTACAACAGCTACGTCCATTTGATGGAAGATCCTGCTGTCCGTTAAGCCGCCGGACACGAATCGCAGTGTTCTGTTTCCTCTATTGCTGGCAACAATTCTTGACGTTGCCAGCGCCACAGGCAATCTCTGGTCGCATCCTGAGGAACAGTTGTGACGATTGTGACGGTCAGGGGATAAAGTCCGGCGTAGGCAGGGTGATGTTTTTACGCATCTTTGTCGTGTTGCGCAGTTGTTGACCTAAGTTTGAATGCTCTCTGGTTAAAGGAGCGCGCGGACGGCGTTGCTAATAGCGTGATTGTCCGCTGGGTGAACATTCAGCCGCAGTAGTATTCAAGCGTCAAACAGATGATCAAACTGACTCGCCTCGATTCTCAGCAATTCATTTTGAACGCCGATTTGATTCGTTACGTCGAAGAACGACCGGACACATTCGTGACGTTGACTTCCGGCGAGCGAATTTTAGTCAAAGAGAAGATGGATCAGGTTGTGAATTTGGCTGTCGAATACCAACAGCGGAAGGCCATGATTCCTAGTTTCGGCAATCAAAATACTGCCGAAGTGGTTGTTGCTCATTGAACACATTGCTGACTGAACAAGTTACTGACTGAAACACAATGCTGCGACTTGGGGCGTTAGGCCGTTCGTAGCGTAGTTGGTCGTATCGTAGTTGGTCATAGCGTAGTGAAACGCGAAGCTTTTACATTTTCATTGGGGTAGTACGTTGGACATTACTTCACTCGTCGGATTCTTACTCGCATGCGGCCTGCTACTTGGGTCGATCATGATGGGTACGGCTCCACTATCTGCCTTTATCGATATTCCTTCGGGTCTGGTCGTTATTGGGGGGGCTATCGCGGCGACGATGATGGCATTTCCTTTGAAGACGTTTTTGGCGTTGCCAATGGTTGGCGTTAAAGCGTTTCTGAACAAACCGGACGATATCGTTGACATCATCAAGCAGCTTGTCTCGTTGGCCGAAATCGCTCGGCGTGACGGGCTGTTGGCGTTGGAAGGCAAGATGGCCGAGGTCGAGCAGCCAGTCATTAAGGCCGGGCTGCAGATGGCGATCGACGGCAATGATGCCGAGACGATCGAAGCGGTCATGCGTAGCGAGATGGAGTCCATTTCGCGACGCCATAAGGCTGGTAAGTCTATGCTCGACCAGATTGCTCGATTCGCTCCGGCGTACGGGATGATCGGGACCCTGATGGGGCTGATTATGATGCTTTCAGATATGTCCGACCCCTCCGGTATTGGTGCTGGTATGGCGGTCGCTCTGATTACAACCATGTACGGCGCTATCGTGGCCAACGTTGGCACTCAGCCCTTTGCAGAAAAGCTTGGGCTATTAAGCAAGCAAGAACTTACGGCGATGGAATTGGTTGTTCGTGGCGTCCTTGCGATCCAATCTGGCGAAAGCCCTCGGGCTCTTGAGCAGCGATTGATGACGTACGTTCATCCGAAGCAGCGTCCGACAGAAGAGTAAGCTCCAAGCCAGCAAGCGTGAAACTTCAGCTTAAGCGTCTCAGATCAGCGCGAGCGATAGGGTAGGGGAAATCGATGGATGAAGAAGAAGAAGCAATGGGCATACCCGAGTGGGTTGTGACCTTTGGTGACATGATGAGTCTGCTTTTGACGTTCTTTATCATGTTGGTTTCGATGAGTGAGCTCAAAAAGGATGAGCAGTACCAGGCAATGGTCGAATCAATTCGTCAGCAATTCGGTCACGACGCTTCGCCAATTTCCGTCTCTCCTGGCGAGCATCATTCACGCAGTAATGCACCGACTGTACTGGCGACAATGAGCCGCGCGAAGATGAAGGATACGCACAGCGGCGGTGTGCCTACTAAGGCGCCCGTTGGAGACAACGAACGCGTCCGAATTATCCGCCCGGGTGAGAGTACGGCCATCGGCACGGTGCTGTTCTTCAAGGACGGCGCGACAGAACTAGACGACAAATCCAAGCAGAATTTGGATGAAGAGATTGAACAGATGTCTGGCAAGCCACAGAAGATCGAAATTCGTGGCCACACCGCCCAGCAACTTGCCGCCAACGGTCCTGAGCCGCTTGACGCGATGGATCTTGGGTACCGCCGTTGCCGAAGCGTAATGAATTACTTAGTCAAAGAACACGGGGTGCCACCGGAGCGGATTCGACTATCGTCCGCGGGAGCGTGGGAGCCAATGTATTTGACCAACGACACAGAAAAATTGCGTCTCAATCCACGCGTTGAAGTCTTCTTGTTAGACGAAACGGTTGACCAATTGGTTGGAACCGTTGAAGAACGCGGCAGTGACGTTACCGAGTAGCGTGGAAAATAATGCCGCTTGATGCGACATCAATCGCGCACCGAGTCGACGCGAAAATACCTTTGGTTTCACCACTTATTCAGATTGGTTAGCTCAGTCAGAAACTGACATGAGCGGAGTCTTACAATGAGCGAAACAGCAGAAAAACCTGAAGTTGAAGAGGGCAAAGAAGGCGGCAAATCTGGTGGCCCAGCACTCATGATCATTGCCTTCATTGCAGTTGTCATCGTGGTCGAAACGGTTCTCTTCTTGGTCATGGTACCCAGCGCAGAAGATGTAGCTCGGTTGGCAGAAAAGCGTTTGGTGGCAAACGTCGAAGCTAGCATGGAAGAAGACGGCGAAGAAAAGATCGAGGACAACGAAGAATTCAAAGAAATTTCGCTCGGCACGTATTCCATCATGTTCACTCCGCCAGGGCAGGAGCAACGGAAGCATCGAGTCGAATTTGAGCTCGTTGGCGTTGTTTTGGCCGAAGATGAGCAAGTCGCAACCGAGATGTTTGCCGAACGAGAGGGGCGCTTCAAGGACCGATTGCTAGCTGAAGTTCGCAATGCTTCTATTGATGAACTTGAAGAGATGGGGTTGATTAAGCGACGCGTTTTTGCGACAAGCAATGAGTTAATTCAGCGAGAAGACGGAACGCCCATCTTGCGCGAGATTGCAATGCCGCGTTACGCGGTCGTCGAAATGTAACGTCGCCCACAGCATCTGACTTGGCAGGAAGCCGATGAGTGAAGACACTGAAAAAGAGGAAGTTGCCTCTGATGAAGCAGCTTCAGATGAAGTCGTCGATAGCGCTTCCCAGGCGCTCGACGAAGCCGAAGCTGCCATAGAGAGTCTGGATCAGCCAACCGAATCCGGCCCCGAGGCCTTCCGCTTAGAGAGTTTGGTTGGAGAAGAGCAACCTCCAGAGAAGTGCTCGATTGAGCTGCTCCGCGATGTTGACCTCGATCTGAAAATCGAACTCGGCCGAACCCACATGCTGCTTGAGGATGTGTTGCAGCTTCGTCAGGGCTCGGTGGTAACGTTGGACAAGTTGGCTGGTGACCCGGTTGACCTATTTGTAAATGGTCGCTTGGTTGCCAAGGGCGAGATTTTGGTGCTCAACGATAATTTTTGTGTGCGGATTGCCGAGCTGATTGGCTCGGACGCCCTCATTGAATGATGATCAGATTGGCTGACGCAGCGTGATTTCCAACCCGCACGGGAGACATGTTGCAGCCGATTTTGGTCAAGTTGCTGGTCGACGTGACCGGTAAAGTTTTAAACATTTGGCCGTGCATCGACTCCCGCGTCGGTGCAAGAGCCAAGTCGACAAGGATGTCGAAATGCGACCCAGCTATCCACTGGCCCGGCTCTGTCGGTCGTCAGGTATTTTGGTGTGCAAAAGCCACATCTTCGCCGTTGCCTTTTTGATAGGCAGCCTAGGACCAGCTTCTGCATCGTTGCTTGCGCAGCCCCAGACCTTTCAAGCTCGTACTTCGCCGCAGCAGGCCAGTACAGCTCAGTGGAATGCACCTGGAGGCCAGCCTCAAACTCAGCTCCTGCCCAATCCAGCAAACAATGGCAGCGGCTCTCCACCAGTCATTCGCGGACAGAATCGTAGTGCTGCACAGAATCATGGCCCTGCACAGAGTCGTAGTGCTGTACCGGGGCAAATGGGCGCGGGGAGTGAATGGAATGCACCGGCAACCAACCCCCTCGGTGAGAATCCCACAAACGCCTTTCCGGCGCAAAACGCTGTAGTGCCTGCATCGGGCGAGCAGGTTGTTGCAGCTATGCCTGATGCAGCCGACCGGGCTTCGAAACTAGACGGCGGCCTCAACGGATCTGGCACTCCCCTGGACATTTCGTCAGCCGATCCAACGGCTACCAAGCAGGGATCCGGAGGTGTCTTTGGAGCACTGGTTTCCATCGGTTCCAGTTTCGTCATCGTCATGGCATTGTTTCTAGGCGTTGCTTGGTTCTATCGGAAGACAGTCGCAACGACGATGGGCAACAGTTTACCGAAACAGGTTGTGGAAGTGCTGGGCCGGTCGAGTATCGCCGCGCGGCAGCAACTGGTCCTGGTCCGATTTGGTCCAAAACTTGTCCTTGTTTCCATGGTGCAAGGCGAGACACGGATGATTAGCGAGATCACCGATCCGGTCGAAGTCGACAAACTGACAGGCCAGTGCGAGAGTGCCAAAGCGGGCAGTTCTGTACAGTCATTCAAGTCCGTTTTCGCGCAGGGAGGTCGAGCATCATGAGCGTGCAGGCTTCCAAGTTCCTCATCACAACCTTTGCCCTATCGGTGTGTCTGCTTTCGACAACTCCTGCAGTGGCTCAAGAGGGCGGTCTCAATCAGCCAATGCGATTGCAGACTCAAGGTCCTTTGCCCACCAGCGGACAGTCTGGTAACTCAAGCACCAATCAAACGGCAGGAGCAGGGGAGACGTTTTTTGATCGAACGGCTGGAATTTTTGGCGACGCGCTCGAAAACCAAGCCGAAACGCCACAGACTCCAGAGAATTTCCTCCTGTCTGGCCCTGAGCACTGGACCAGTCGAGAAGGGCTCACGAGCAGCTTGCAGATTCTTGTTCTGCTAACTGTGCTGAGCCTTGCCCCAGCAATCTTGTTGATGACAACCTGTTACGTCCGGATTATCGTGGTCATGGGACTCCTTCGGCAGGCGTTGGGCACAGGGCAATTGCCTCCTAGTCAAGTCATCACGGCGATCAGTATGTTCATGACAATGTTTGTCATGGCCCCTGTGTGGAACGAAGTTTATGACAAGTCCATTGCACCGTACACGGCCTCTGGATCGGACATGTCGATCAAGGAGGCATGGGAGGCCGGAGTGGCTCCTGTGCAAGCGTTCATGATTCGGCAAATCAAGTTTGCCGAGAATGACGCAGACGTCATGCTCTTTTATCGCTACCACGCCGCCGACAAGCCATTGCCCAGCACGTTCGAAGAAGTGCCGCTACAGGTGTTGCTGCCAGCTTTTATGCTGAGTGAACTGAAGACGGCTTTTCTGATGGGCTTTCAAATTTTCTTGCCGTTCTTGTTGATTGATCTGGTTGTTGCTTCGGTAACGATCTCTATGGGCATGATGATGTTGCCACCAGCCATGATCTCGCTGCCATTCAAATTGCTATTGTTTGTATTGATCGATGGCTGGCACTTGGTTGTCGAAATGCTGCTTTCCAGCTTCGGCACTTACGGCATGTAGGTCTGGCTAGGTGACGCTGACGCTGGACAACTGAAACACTTACGCAGGATGGAACGAAATGGAACCCGGTGAAGCGGTCGAACTTGTACGGATGGCGGTGCTGACAGCCATGCTTGTCGGCGCGCCCCTGCTGGTCGTAGGAATGATCGTCGGACTCATCATTAGCTTGCTTCAAGCAGTGACGCAAATCCAAGATCAAACCTTGAGTGCTGTACCCAAAATCGTTGCCATGATTCTGGCATTGGTCGTTTGTATGCCTTGGATCGCAGATCGAATGATTGACTACACGCGGCAGACCTACTTGCAGATTCCTGAGACAATCGCAAAGTAGCAGCCATGCTGGATGCATTGACGAACCTGCTGAGTCAGCCACTTTGGGTGTTTCTATGCGTTCTTTCTCGCGTTAGTCCACCGATCATGATCGCCCCGCCAACGCGATCGGGCGCGATTCCGATGCGCGTCCGTGCTCTCATCGCAGTTGCCGTTGCCTTCTTGACAACCCCCTTGGCTCTCGGAAACGCAACCGTTCTGCCAGGCAATGTGCTCAATATTGCAATCGCACTTGCCGGCGAGGTTCTGCTGGGGATGTTACTTGGGAGTGTCATCACTCTTGCAATTCTCAGCCTACAAATTGCGGGACAAGCAGCCAGTCACCTGGCTGGATTCGACATGGCCAACGCTGCCGATCCTAGTAGCGATGAGCAGATTCCTGTGATCAGCAACCTACTTGGTTGGCTTGCCATTGTCATTCTGCTGATTGCTGGCGGTCACCGGTACATGCTTGAGTGTTGCCTGGATAGCTTCACCGCCTATCCGGCCGGGGAGGTGTCTTTCGAAGGGCGCTGGCTCACGGAGTTTCGAGGCCTGTTGTCACACACTTTCGTGATTGGCGTCCGCGCGGCTGCACCCTTGGCAACAGCTTTGTTGCTGGCCAATCTGGTTACAGGTTTGCTTGCTAGAACGCTGCCGCAATTGAATGTTCTAGCAATTGGCTTTAATATCAACGCACTTTGTCTGCTCGCGTTGCTTTTCTTTTCGGTCGGCGGAATCTCATGGGTATTCCAGCAAGAATTGGCCACGTGGCTGGAGGCCTGCCGACGCGTTGTGTCGGGATAGCTTATCCAGAATTGCCTAGTGGTGCCTCGAGTGCGGCTAGCTGGCGTAGCCCCGAGGGTGCGATTGGTGCCACTTCCAAGCCGTCGCCACGATGCTCTCGATATCACAGTACTTGGGCGTCCAGCCGAGAAGCCGTTTGGCGAGTGAGCTGTCTGCGACCAATTCGTCGGGGTCCCCAGGGCGGCGCGCCTCAACAACTGTCGGAATCGGATGGCCCGTAACCCGGCGACACGCCTCGACCACTTCTTTCACGCTATGCCCGACACCGGTGCCCAAGTTGACTTGGATGTTGGATCCGGGTTCGAGAATTTGCAAAGCACGATCGTGTGCGTCTGCTAGATCGTCGACATGGATGTAGTCACGAATGCATGTGCCGTCGGGGGTGTTGTAATCTTCACCAAAAATACCGATGCGCTCACGTTGCCCCAGCGCAGTCTGCAGGACGATTGGAATAAGGTGGCTTTCTGGGTCATGGTCTTCACCAATATCTCCATCGGGGCTCGCGCCCGCCGCATTGAAGTACCGAAGTGCCGCGGTGCCAAAACCGTAAGCCCGTGCGTAGTCCGTCAGTGCATGTTCAACGACTAATTTGGTGAAACCATAGGGGTTGATCGGCAGTTGCGGAGTCGTTTCCGCGATCGGCATCTTCTCCGGTTGGCCGTAGGTGGCCGTCGTACTTGAGAAGACGATCTTGTTAACTCCAGCAGCTCGCATAGCTTCAAGTAACTCCAGAGTCGCCGTGACGTTGTTCTGGTAGTACATAGCTGGTTGAGCGACAGATTCACCCACCAGAGCGAAGGCCGCAAAGTGCATGACGGCTTCGATGCCTTTTTCCTCCAGGACTCGGCTCAGCTTTTGACGATCCGACAAATCGCCCTCGATCAGCCGTTCGGCAGGAACGCTTCCGCGATGTCCACGCGATAGATTGTCGTATACCCAAACTTGGTGATTGTCTTTGATGAGCCGTCGGACAGTATGCGAGCCAACGTAGCCAGCGCCACCAATCACCAAAATCTTCATCGCAATATTCCTGATACTGAACGCAACAACGCAGGAAAGCCAAAAATTGATCCTAAGTGCGATTCGAACGGACGTAGAGCTTGCTACACCCAATGAATCGCCAATTCAAATGGGCGCGTTAAAGCTACCCCCTGGCTTGAACCGCCCTATGGAAATCTAGATTGCTAGGAATGATATCGGATTCACAGCATCAAGCCTTGCCCAATTTCCGGCCTTAAACCTTAGAAGGTGATTGATTTGCCGGTTGTAGGATCGCACAGGAAGAATTTCCGACGATTGAAGGGATCGAGATGCAAAGCTGGGCGTTGTACGAGCGACGTCTTCATAAGAGGTGATTCCGCGCCATTGCTTTAGCCCGGATCGCCAGGGCCGAAGCTGCATTTGCTCAGAATGAGTTGGGCTGTAGTTCTCAGACAGGAATGCGATGCCTAGTAAACTACGACAGCTTCGAAAAAGTGGCCGAAAAGTCACCAAGCCGCAGGAGGACCTGAGCAGTCATGCCGGGTTGCTCGAGCGGTTCACTACCTATCTTCGAAGCGAGTGTCACCTAGCCGAAAATACGGTTGTCGCCTACCAAAACGACATGCGGCGATTTTTGAAGTGGGCCACCAGCCAAGTTCCGCTGCCGCAATTAAAGTTGTCGGATCTTAGCGAATTTGTGGCGACTTTGCCCGCCGAAGGATTGTCGGCCGCATCATCGTCGCGTTGCATCGTGGCTGTGCGTATGTTTTTCAAGTATTTGCAACTGGAAGGCGTCGTTCAGGACAATCCTTCGGAACTGCTGACAACTCAACGTACCTGGCAACGCATCCCGAAGGCCATCACTCCCGCAACAGTTGATCGTTTTTTGGCCACACCGGGCCGCTTGGATACCTTCGGGATTCGCGACGCAGCCATTTTAGAATTGCTGTACGCTACCGGATGCCGAGTGTCGGAAGTTTGCAATTTGTTGCTAGCCAATCTGCAGCTTGCCGAAGGCTATTGCTTGGTCGATGGCAAGGGCAGCAAGCAACGGATGGTGCCACTTGGACGCCGAGCTGTTGAGTCGATTGAAGCCTATATCTCGCAGCAGCGCGGAGACTTGGTCGGCAATCGCATGCCCGAAGCCTGTCCTTGGCTGCTTCTCTCGAGAACCGGCAAGAGACTCCGACGGGAGGCAGTTTGGGAGTTGGTGAAGCGTTATGCGCTGCGCAGCGGGATTGATCCAAGCGTCAGTCCACACACGCTTCGGCACAGCTTTGCGACTCACATGTTGACCGGCGGAGCCGACTTGCGGCAAATCCAGGAATTGCTTGGGCACGCCAGTATCCAGACGACGCAAATCTACACATCGGTGGAAAGCTCAAGACTTAAGCGAATTCACCAGCAGTATCATCCACGAGCGTAGTCTGGCCCAGTCAGACTAGCGCTGTTTGGCGAATTTGATCTTATCCACAAGTCGCACGACATCGTTGCCGGTGCGATAGCCAGTTACAGATGTGATTGCGGAGATCACGTGTACATAGTGCAAGTCGTAGTCTAAATCGATTTCTACTTCTGGCCCAGAATTGTCGCTCGGTCCAGCGTTGTCACCGACAATGGAAACAATCTTTGCGCGAAGGCTCTCGAAGTCAGTGCCAAAGCTGGTGTTATCATTCAGCACAATCTCCGCCAGATTGCCCGAGCCATCTGAAACCAACCGTAACTTAATGGGGAGGTCCGTGCTGTCCGATGCGCCCGTACCATCCTTAGGCATCTTGACGTTGAAATCGCCCTCGAGGGCCGAGATCTTGAATGTCATCACAAAGAAGACGAGCAGCAAGAAGACGATGTCGATCATGCTCGTCATCGAAAGTTGCGCTTTGTCTTCTTCTTTGCTGCGGTGTCGGAATTTCATTTGAACGTCGTCCTAAGACCAGGAGGTTTGGCATGAGGTCTGTTGTGCAGTGAAGAAGCTAGATCTCTTCTTTGACACGTAGCGCGAATTGCTCGAAGCCAAGGTCTTGGCACTTTGAAATCAAGTCTTGGATTCGTCCTCCGGGAACTTCCTGGTGGCCGCGGATGATAATGTTTGCATCCTGCGGGCCCTTATCCTCTAGCCTGAGCAGTGCAATTTCGGGCGACATCCGAGCCCCCAACGCCTCAACGGAAACCTCGTCGCCGCCAACGACGACCGTGCCGTCCATCGTTAGGTGAAGGATAATTGGGAAGTCAATGGGCGCGTCGACTGGTTTCGCGAGTTCGCTCGATGGCAAGATAACTCGGTCGTTTTGCTCGCTCTGCGAAAAGTTGATTAACACCATGAAGAATGCGATGAGCTGAAAAGTCATGTCGATCATGGGCGTTAGATCGGCTTCAGCATTAGGCGCAGTTTGTTTTCCAAGTCTCATTCGATTGGTCCGCGGTGGCTACCGTTATGGATGATCAGGCTGTGAAAGGGGCACGCAGCCTATTGGAAACGTTCGATAATTTCTTCACTGGTCACGCCGACCTGAAGAGTCAGCCGCTGAACTCGATTGCGGAGGATGTTGTAGACCGCGATCGCTGGAATCGCGATTGCCAACCCGGCAAGGGTCGTAAAGAGCGCTTGCGAAATATCGAGAGCGAGTGCGCCGGGTTCAGGTGTTGAACCGCTGGTGGCGATCGTGCGGAAGGCCTTGATCATCCCGAGTACGGTCCCGAACAGACCAATCATGGGGCTGATGTTTCCAATCAAAGCCATGTAGCTGAGGTTGTGCTCCATTTTCATTGTCTCCTCCTCGCCGACTTCTTGCATCGCCTCGACCGCGTGCGAGTGGCCCTTTTCCAGCTTGGACAATCCGGCAGCGACGACCTGTCCGAGGAACGAGTCGTCGGTGCGGATCAACTCGGCCGCTCCGGCAACGTTGCCTTCGGCAAGTTGTTGTTCGACGCCTTCGACGAGATCTACTGGACAGATGTTGTCCTGTCTGGCCGCGATGAGATTCATGACGACTAACGTTAAGAGCGTGATCGACAAGGCAAAGAAGAGGATTGTGAACGTCCAGCCCAGCGACTGGAATGTCCAGGCAAGCAAATTCTTGGGGGCCTTCGGATTGGTCGCATCGTCGGAAGTGCTGTCAGTCGTGTCGGCAGCGGCACCACCTCCCGCGTCTCCGGGAGCTGCTCCGGGATTCCCCGCATCGTCGGCTACATCGGCGGCGTCATCACCGGCCAAAGCGTCAAGTTCATCCTGGGCTGTGACGGCACTGGATGTCGCGAAAAATGCCAAAGCAGCAATCAGACCGATCGACAGAATCTGCCGCAGGTGTTGAAGCTTGGTGGAGTTTGACAGAGTCATGGAAAGGGCTTTGGTCATTCTTGAGCTCCTGAGTGGCGGTTGATGCCCGGAGTGGATTGTTGAGATGTTTGTTTTGGATCGAGATCAGTAGGTTATTCTTTTTGGGCCCAAGCACTAGAGCCGTAGAGTTTGTCGAGTTTCGATTTCGCTTCGGCTCCGCGAGTTGATTCGCCGATTTCACGCCACAACTTTGACAAGTGGTACAGCGCTTCGGCGTGCATGGCCTGGTCTTCAAAGAAGAGCAGGTCGGTTTGTAGAAAGCGTATAAGGGCTTCCTTTTTCTTACCCAGTTCGATGTTCGCTGCGCCTCTTGCATTGCTGATGTAAGCGAATAGCTCAAGGTCCTTCGAGTTGTTTGTTTCCACCATACGATTAAGCTTCTCAAGGGCTCCTTTCGCATCACCAGACGCGATTTGGCAGCGAGCCAAACCAACTTGCGAAAGGCGTTTGTAACGCTGGGTGGCTTCTCCGCCAGCGCCCAAGCTGACTGCCGTCTGGAAGGCTTGCTGAGCCGGTTGCACGTTGCCGCGGCCAAGTTCAAAGTAACCTAGTCGGTAAGCGCCCTTGGCCTTGATCGATGGACTGCTGGATGCCGCTAGGGTTGCATAGAAACGTTGGGCGTTTTGCCCGAGCGATTCAGCAAGTTGTCCGATGAGATCATTGGTGTCATAGAAGTGATGGGAGGTTGGGTATTTTCTTGAAAATCCAACCAGTTTGCCTGCCGCGGCACGTGGATCGCTTTTTCCGGCCAGCGAAAGCTTGCCTTCGCAAAACGCGGTATAGAATTCGAAGTCGACTTTTACCGGATCGGACTTAAGCTCCGAAGCATCTATACGCCCGAGTTCGTCGATTGCTTGATCGAATTGTTCGTTGAGGACAAATTCTCGCGCTCGGTCGAGGCCCCTGGGTTCGCCATCAAAGGTGATCTTGCGAATCTCGCCGATCGGGATTTCGACATCCTTGTTTCGAACGCTGATACGAACACCTTCAGGGCTGACCTGCTTGATTTGGCCAGATGAAAATGCACCTTCCACAGGGAAGACGCGATCATCTGCCAACGCAGGGGAGGGCACGGCAAGGGCCAATGTTCCAGCCAGAGCCATTACGCTGCAGCAATTTATGCTGCGCGAGAAAATCTGTGCGGCAAGGCTAAGCAGATTTTGAATTTGCATCGTTGCGGCCAACTGTCTCGGGGTGCGGTTTTGGTCAAAAAGTTGCATCAGTTTATTTGCCTGCCTTCTGTCGAATTTGTTTCAGAAGGGCTGCGAAGCGTTTCTTGTCATTGGGGCCGCCAAGATCTGGATAGAGCGATATGGTTTGGGTGATCATTCGCTCCGCGTTGGAGTACTGATCCGCATCACCGGTCGCAACACCATGGCGGTACATATTCAATGCCAGGCGATATCGGGCTTCGAAGAACTGATCGCTCAGCTTTTCATTGCCGAGTGTGTTTTTCGCAATTTTTCCCCATCCCCAAATACTGAGGCTGGGATAGCCAGCGTAGGCGGTTTTGTAGTACTCGGGCTTCGCTGAGCCCCATGCTTCCAGCGTCTCCGCGGCCTCGATTTGTACGTCCAGCAAGCCTGCTTTTTCTTTCAGCAAGGACGAGAGAATCTTGATGGCGGCCAAGTATTCTCCTTGTCCGCGTTTGGCTTTCGCGCTGAGCATCTGGACGCGGGTGATCAGAGCAGGTGGGTCAATAAACCCTGGTGAAGAGGATTCGGTGGCCAGGATTGACTCCGCAATTGAACTGGCGGTCGTAAATGCCTCGGTGGCGGTGTCTTTCGCGTCTGCTGTACCAGCGAGCTCGGTTGCGTTGGTGATTAAAGTGTCAGCCGCCCAGTAGCGGACGTTGAAAGCGTCTGACTTGGCAGCTTGATTGGCCACTAGCGTCAAGAGTCCGAACAGTTGTTTCTTGTCGCTGGTGTTCTTGGATGCAACAAGCTGCTCGTTCAAGTCAGTTGCCATTCCGACGAATACTGAATTGAGGATTGCAGGACCGTTCTCTGCTTTGGCTGCGGCTTCATTCATGGCTGCAATGTAGACCTCAATCTGTTTCGCGGCTTCTTCGGCCGTGAGCTCGCCTTTGCCGATTCGCGCGGCAGCGATTTGGATTGCTAGTCTGTAGCTTTCCATTTTGGTTCTTGGGGCGACAGCAGTGGATTGCTCAAGAGCACTCAACGTGGGATTCTTGCCACCTTGTAACAGCTTCTGCGCTTGGCCAACCTTCCCCGCGTCCAAGTAGAGTTTGGATAGAGAGTTGAGGGCATCTACCGTCTTGCTCTCAAGTGGTTTGTCGATTGCTGAATCGTTTGCGAGGCTTTCGACATAGAGTTCCAGTTGGGTGGTAGCTCGCTGTGCATTGGCGTTCGCAGCAGCTTCGTCACTGTTTTTTTCGCTCAGGTACAATCCGTAGTAAGCGATGCCGACGTCGCGTCGAGTTGTGGCGGCAGCCGGAGCATCCTTGGGTAGCTTGTCGAGCAGGCTCTCTGCCTTTGCCCAATCCTTGGCAACCAGTGCGAGTTGGACCGTCGCCGCGGCCGCCGCCGCAGCTTCTTGCGATTCTGGCCAAGTTTCCGATAGGTACACCGACAGCGGCTCAAGCATCTCGGCATACTCGGCTTGTTGCGCGGGGCCTGCGGTAGTCAGCAAGTCGCTGAATCCAGCAAGGCAAATTGCAGCCGCGTTGAGCCCTTCGTCACTCGAAGGATTCTTTCTCGCCAGCATTTCGCCAATTGCGATGGCTTTCCAAGGTTGCTGCTGCTTGAGATATAGTAGCGCGAGTTTAAATCGTGCATCGAATAGTTCCGCTAGGTCGCCCTCGGACCGGTCAAACAGTACAAGTGCATGTTCGAGAAGCGTGATGCCCTGCGTTTGGAGGGTCTCGATTTTTTCTTCAATCGCAGCAGCCTGCGTTTCGAGCTGAGAAATCTCCGCCTTGGACGTATCCGTCGCGGTCAGCGTTGAATTGATGGTTTCAAGGGCAATTGACTCCGTGTTTGCTTGTTCATAGCGCTGAGTGCCTATGGCGAGGGCTTCCGCGAAATCCTTGACTTCGGGAAGTTCGAGCGAGACTTCTTCATCAGCAGAACCGACGCCCAGATCAGCGAGCAGGGCGCGTGCTCGATCTTCGTGAGGTCCAGCAATACGAATGAGTTGCCGGACATCGGCGCGCGCGTCGCGAATCATCTTCCCAGCGGCCCGGTCGCCACGGTCTGACTCCTTCAAGAGGGTCGCCCATTTGTATCGAAGTTCATCGACGGTGAGCTTTAGATCGACCGTGTCAATCGTCTCGCGTTCGTTTGGACGCAGTTGTCCGATCCAATTCAGCCCTCGGTTGAGAGCGATTTCGTATTTCTTTTCCTCGGAAAGGAGTTCGATGAGTGACTTAACTGCAATCGTTTGCAGGGGCCGTAGGACGTCGACTCCAGTAAGGTCGGCTACTCGCTGCAAGCCATCGATGGCGGCTGAATTTTCACCGAGTTCCGCCTGAACCATGCTGCGATAATAGAGTGCGTAGTTTCGGATCCCAACAAGATCGCGTTCCTTCTTGTACAGATCACTGTACATCGTAAGTGCTTTTTGCAGGTCGCTTTTGCGTTGTGGGGAACTTGCAGCGTGACTCTTGCCACGCTCCTCGACAGCCTTTGCTGACAGCAATTGCGCTTGTCGGATGTCAGCGATCACTTTTTGTCGATAGGCAACCTTAGCTTTGTCGTTCGGATCGATTCTCGCGCCTCGCATGGTATCAACGATGGCGGCCAGCTCCTTGATCGACTCCTCAAAAAGCTGGTGAGCCGAGTTGTAAAATTCGATCGCATCTGAAATGTCTTCTTCTGTATCACCGGCGAGCCGTTTGGCTTCATCGGCTCTGGTCAGCAAGAGTTCCCCGAGCTTCAGTCTTGCTTCGCCGCGTCTCGGGTGCGATGGGTTGCTCTTCATGAACGATCGCAGATCTGCCTCCGCAGCATCGAGCCGGGCGTTGCGATCTGAGTTGGAAGGCGAGAGCTTGGCGGCCGCTTGATAGCGAAGGAGCCCACGCTCGAGGTCGATTGAGCCCTTGAGCGCGTCCGCAGAGCTTCGGTCGGCTTCGAGCATGTCCAAGTAGGTCAGCGCGGTATCGTAATACCCGCGGTTTTTTAGTTCGGATAAGAACTGCTCAAAGGGCTCTTCGCACCAGCCTGTCGAAGGTTGGGTCGCGAGTATTGCTAAGAGCGTCCAAGCTAGCCGCTTCATGAGTCTGCTCAGTGATGACAGTGTCAATTCGGAACGGTCAGGCCGCTGAGCCGCATTGGTACACTCGGTCGCGTCAGGCTCTAGCCTTTGAGGGGGACCAACATGTATTCGTGTCACTCAGGGTACTCTTCTGTGCGAGCGTTATTAGCCCTGCTGGGGGCCGCGCTGATTGGTGGCGTTGCACCGCGCGATCATTCATCAGACCGGCGGCTAAACTGATTTATAAACCCTTCGCTTCCCAGTGTGTGTACCAGGATGCACATACTGGTCAGGGAGTCATCGAAATGCTCCACACCAAACGGCTGAGATGCCGGTTCGTGTTGCTGAGCAGGGCGTTCTACCCTGTAATGAAATAGGGGCATATGATAAGGACTGAAGTTCTAGCACAGCGGTTGACGTGGACGGTCACGCCGCAGTTCAGAGCTACAGTAAAATGCCAAGGCTCGAACGCTCGAAGCCTATTTTAGCGTAGCTGCAATGAGATTTGTCCTCAAGTAAACGGGTTTTTGACGCTCTGCGGCTTATAAACTAGCTAGTGAGCAATCAGCACAATCCGCCCAATCCGTATTACTTACGTGTCATTGCCCGAGGTGGTGATGGCCAATGGTTGGTGAGCGATGTCCCGCGAGGCAGATGCTTGCTGCAAATTCCTGCTGTTTTACAGTGCTACATCGTTGCAATCAGAATTCGTCCATACGTGCAATCAGAATTCGTCCATACGTTCGTCGGAAAGAAGAATCATGGTTCGACTGAAGACAGATCGTTGGTATTCGTCTCGAGGCCAAGAGAAATCCCGACGCGTTGCACAGGTGCAGAGCTTGGGGACTCGGCGTGTTGTTTCGCTTTGTCTGTTGCTTGGACTTGTGATCGTGCTCATGCAGAAAGCCGCCGACCCGCGGTATGTGAGTAGCGCTTTTCGTCAGCTTGGAGTCCCGTTGGAGGGGGAACTGCAGCCTGATGCCCTCAAGCCTCCTGCCGTTGATGCAGCCACGTCGGGCGTTGGTGGAAATCAGTTGGGCGAAGTAGCTGCTCAAACGGCGGGCGGTGCAGAAGTTGACCCATCGGAAACCAGCCTGCAAACCACCGGCTCACAGGTGTGGGACAGCACGCAAAAGGATTTAACCAAGCGGATTTTTGCCCTCGCTTCCGAATCAGAGCGCGATGCGCTCAGCCAAATCGCCTTTGCGGACCCTTCGCAAGATCGTGGCGCTGCAGCCCAGGTGTATGCAAGTGAGCTCGCTGAGCTCTCTGCGAAATCCACTGAACAAGTAGACGCGGTTCGGAAACAACTTATCAAAACCCCGCCTGCAGAGGTTGATCTATGGGTGCAGTCGGTGGATCGTTTCGCAGGGCAGTGGAATGAACTGCTCGATTCAGGGGACTCAACGGGGCTCGAGTTTTCCTTGTGGCGAGAATTGCGGCAGGTCGCTTACCGGCACTTGGTGAGCAAGTTTGTTGATTCAACGATTTGGAAAAAGTCCGAACAATTTGCGTTCAAGTCTTTGATCAGAGAGTTGCCGAGGATCGTCCATTCGAAGACAGCCTCCGCAGATTCCGGTCAAGCCACAGGGGGGAAGCCACCTGAGGTCGTGACGCGGCAAATGCTTGCCGAACCAGATCTTCTGCGCGGCAATGTCGTGCGATTCACGGGCGAAATGAGACGCGTCGATAATCATCGGTTCGGTGGTGAGTCATCGCCTGACCAAGGAGAATTGGGGCAGTATTGGTTGCTTTGGTTACGAGGTGATGACGATGCGAACCAGCCCGTTGCTGTTTATGCGTCAACGTTGGCGCTGGACTCTGAAACACTCGTTTCGATCAAGCAGGCGGTACCCTCAAAGCTAATCGAGACGGACGAGGCGATTGCCGTCGATGTCACCGGTGTTTTTGTCAAACAGTTGGCCTATGCAGGCAGCGCAGGGATGCAGGTTGCACCGGTGCTGTTGGCTGGCGACGTTAGGCTGGCAAAATCAGCCCCAAACGTTTCAAACGCGTTGGTCGCGGATTCGGCCGACCTGTGGAGGCAAGTTCTCTATGCGTTTGCGATCGCGTTGGTAATTTGTTTGGGCGTGGTTTTTGCGGTGCTCCCGGGATTCAAAAAGACCAGACGAGTGCGGAGCCTGATGCCTGGCCGCTTGCCGCCGAAGCGCTTGCCTGAAGGGGAAAGCAAGGGCGGCACGAGTCGCGTGTTGTTGCCGTGGTTGTTTTGGTTGGCTTTAGGCAGTTCTTCGCTTGCACAGAATTCTTCGTTGGCCCAGGGAGTAGCGCCGCCTTGGGCAACGGACTCAGCGGCTGCTTCGATTAAAGAGCAGGCGGCTGTGGACTACATCACGGATCGATTGGACGACTTTTGGGATCGAGACACGCTCCAGGCCGTCAATGCTCACGCAACCGCAGCCAACATCGCTAGCACTCCAGTGCCAGACGGCGTTTTGAAGATTCAGCAGTCGCTCGAAAAAGTGGGGCTCAGACGCCTTTTGAGCGGTCTCAGCAAGGCCCCTGAATCAACTCCATTCGGCCTTTCGTTGATCCGAAAGAGCGGCTACCTAGTCAATGTCCAAAAGACTTTGATTACACGCGATCAGCGGAATTGGTTCGGCAACACGAAGAGTGCAACTGTTTACCGGCTTGTGATCGAAGGTCCCGGTGTTGATGAAAGTCGGGATGATGGTGGTGAGGTGCAACAGTTCGTAGTCTACGTCGATGTCTTGCCGGAACAGCTTGTTGCGTCTGATGCGGTTTGCCAACCCGTCGCTTTCGAAGGCGTGGCCTTGGACGACTGTGCGGCGTCGTTCTCAGATCGTGTCTCGTGGACATTGAAGAACAGGGGCTCAGAGATAGCAGGGCAGGGGGGGCGAGTTCTCCGGCCTAAACTGACTCCAAACCAATTGACGATTGGAAGCGCCGGGTGGGATCTTGCGTATTTAGACTTGGTCCAACGCAATGCTCAGAAGCCGATTAGTACTGATGAATCGGAGTGCTTTTTCAGTTTCTTGCGAGCTGCTGCAACGTATTCTGCATCCGATCTGAAATTGGAATTCAATCGGTCGCCGGTTGAGTTGATGAAGGCTGCTCGTCGCAACTGCGGTGCGCCGATCCAGTGGGTGATTCGTGCGGTTCGGGGCAGCGCGATCGACGTGCCAGAGTCAGTTCGTCAAACGGTCACAGGTCTGCCGAAACGGTACTATCAGATTGATGGTTTTGTTCACCTGGGCAACCAAAAAGTGTCGTTTTCTGTCCCAACACCCGGCGGTAAAGACAAGATTGTGTTCGAGCGAGAGTTTCCGATCACGA
Source organism: uncultured Pirellulaceae bacterium (assembly GCA_964411445.1). GTDB lineage: Bacteria > Planctomycetota > Planctomycetia > Pirellulales > Pirellulaceae > Aureliella. Next base: position 531 of record CAYPLE010000043.1, on the reverse strand, counting down.
TTGTCACGCTGGACGAGTCGTTGGTCCCCGAGGAAGTTCTTAATGGGCAATCGGCTAGTTGGCAAGTTGACCGCTACCTCGAAGCCACGGGGGCTTTCTACCGACTATGGGAGTATCACAGTGATCTGGTGTCGTCAAAAAATAGCGAAGCTAGGCAGGCTGCTCCGCTGGTGGCTGCGGCGAGTTTTCTTCCGACCCAGTTGCCTGTGCCGCAGACCGGGGCGGAACCGATCGCCTGGTTTGGAGTCGCAATGTGCATTGCCGTGCTCGTCATCTTGGCAGGTGTCTTGTATTTGACATTGAAAAGAGACATCAGCATTCGGCACAGCCGATCGCGGACCCGTTGATGGGGAGCTGAATCCCGTGCTGCGAATTTTGTCTCCTTTCGGCATCGCAAGAAGAAGGCATTAGAGTGCCCGTTTCGCCTGGAATGACTTAGAGGTCGAGAGATGCTACGGCGCAATGGCGCGGCTCGTACCAGCGGCTCGCTTGGGGGAGGACAACAGGGGGTGGTTTTGGCCAATTCCGGTC
>CAYPLE010000042.1:37705-45967 GCA_964411445.1 uncultured Pirellulaceae bacterium | reverse complement strand
TCCGTGGCCTTGCGAGCTTGCAACGACCGTTTGAAAACAACTCAAACGCAGGCGACTTCTGAGGCGGAACGGATTGGATCTGGGCCAATCAACAGAATGGGCCTCGACCGCTATAATCTTCTCTGGGTGGATTTTTGATAGGGACTAGCGAACTTGCCAACAAGGCGGCCCGCTTGTCCGTTGACTAGCCTTTTTTCCGTGAAAATCATGAACGCAGTCCCAGATACCAGCGCAAAGAAACAAGAGATCCGCAAAGCGGCACATGCGAACCGCAAGAGCCAAGAAAACAAGGACGAGATTAGCACAAAGATCGTCGAGCGATTTATGGCGCTTCCTGAATACGAGGCGGCTAAGACGGTCATGTTTTACGTCGACGTCCGCGACGAAGTCCGCACTCGCCAAGCATTCCCCGAAGCATTGAAGTCGGGCAAGCGGATCGTGATTCCGTACTGCGTTGATGGCGAGTTGGAGCTCTTTCACTTGGAATCAATGGAGGAGCTCGACGTGGGGATGTACAAGATCCTCGAGCCCAAAGCTGAGTTGCGAGACGTCGCCGCGAAGCGTCTCAAGCCAGAGGACCTGGACCTGATTATGGTTCCTGGCGTCGCCTTCGATGCCACCGGTGGTCGAACCGGACACGGCAAAGGCTACTACGACAAACTGCTTGAGCATGCTCGCGCAGACGCCCCCTTGGTCGCCATTGCTTTCGAATGCCAGATGTTCGCAGAAATCCCTTGCGAGTCACACGACATTTATATGGACAAAGTCGTTACCGAATCGGCTGTCTACGAAGGCAAAGGCCGCGGGTAGCCGATACAGTCGATTGTTTCTAGCGGATTGGTCCCACTTTTCGATCAGCAGGACGAAACATGCCGAACACGCCGATTCGCCTAACATGGATGATTGCACTGGCTTGCGGATGGATGACTCCGGCGGCAGGATTCGCCGAGCCGCCCGGACAAGAAATCCGGCTTGCTTGGGAACCTGGCAAGACCGGAAGCAAAGCCAGTTTTCGCGGTATCAGCGCAGTCTCACCGGATTGCATCTGGCTAAGCGGCAGTGGAACAGTCGTTCTTCGCAGCACCGACGGCGGGGACAGTTGGAGTGACGTGCGGCCAAGCGGCTTCGACGGCGTGGACTTCCGGTGCGTCCATGCATTCAGCAACAAAGAAGCATGCTTAGCTTCGTCTGGCACTCCTGCAGTCATTCTGCGAACGAGCGATGGTGGACAGACGTGGCGAGAATCGTACCGAAACGATGCGGAAACAGCTTTTTTCGATTGCATGCGTTTCTGGGACGACCGAAACGGCATAGCTGTCAGTGATCCAGTAGGTGAGCGACTTCTCATTGTCCAAACAAACGATGGTGGACATTCTTGGAAACCGCTATCGATCGAACTTGTCCCGAAGGCTCGCGAGGGCGAAGCCGCCTTTGCCGCCAGCAACACGTCGCTTTGCACAGGCCCCGGTGGGCAGTTTTGGCTCGGAACCGGCGGAAGCCAAGCCACGAAATCGCGCGTTTACCATCGCAGCAAGTTTTCTGAGAAGGTAAGTGTGCTGACCGTCCCGATGCCCAGCGGTCCTGCTGAGGGCATATTCTCATTCTGCAAGTCCGACATGGTTGTGATTTGTGTTGGCGGCGACTACCGAGCTGACCAGACCTCAAAAGTGACTGCTCTGATTAGCGCAGACAACGGCACAACCTGGAAAGCTCCGTCGACACCACCACCTGCCTTTCGCAGTTGCGTTGTCCCGCTACCTGCTAAATTTGGCGGCGGGTTCCTATGCGTCGGGCCAACAGGCAGCGAGGTCAGCGATGCAGCAGGCGAGGTTTGGCGTTCCATTTCGGATCGATCGCTGCACGCGATTGCAATCACTCAAGACAGTGTTTTTGCCAGTGGGGCCGATGGCGCGTTTGCCCGACTGAAGATCCTGCAGTAGCTCAAGCCGATTCGCAGTCTGAGTTGATTCGCGGCTGAGTTGATTCCGTTCTAAAGGGTGCCAACCGTGGTCATTCAGTCGCTTGCATTCGTTGCACTCTGTTGCCAGACGAACCTTGGTTCGCCCGCCACCACAGACTTCGCCCCAACGCCTCCGGCGATCAGGCAATCCAGTTGGTTGCAACACGAGCGCATGCGTCATGACTCACCACTGAGTGAACTGAACTGGGAGCCGATGGGACCAGTCTTTCAAGGCGGCAGAATCGAGAGCATTGCGACGCATCCCGAGAAGCCTTCGGTTATTTACGCCGGAGTTGGCTCAGGTGGTTTGTGGAAATCAGTCAATGCTGGCACGACCTGGGAACCTATCTTCGAACAACAAGCTGCCATTGCCGTCGGAGATTGCGCGGTTTCCACCTCCGAACCGAACACTGTTTGGCTCGGCACGGGTGAAGTGCTGTTAGCTCGATCATCTCTGCCTGGGGCGGGAGTATTCAAGTCCACCGATGCCGGAGAGTCTTGGTCGCCTATGGGCCTGGTCGATACCCAGCATATCGCCAGGGTTGTGATTCACCCCAAGGATCCCAATACCGTTTTCGTCGCCGCAATTGGCCACCAAAATAGCAACAATGACCAAAGAGGCGTCTTTCGAACCTCCGATGGCGGCGAAACTTGGAAGAAAGTGTTGTACATCAACGATCACACATCTGCCATCGACTTGGCGATGCACCCAGAATCGCCTCATATCCTTTACGCCAGTATGTGGGAGCGTGCCGACTATCAAGCAGGCGAAGCAATCGGTGAGCACGCCGGCTTGGCAAGCGGAGTTTACAGAACCGATGACGCAGGCGACAACTGGCAGCGACTCGACGGCGGCCTCCCGCGGGGCGAAAACGTTGGCCGCATCGCGATCGCACTGGCACCTTCACAGCCGTCAACACTTTATGCACTAGCCGATGAGGGCGCGGTGGACGGCTTTTATTGTTCGACGGACAGCGGAAGATCTTGGGCCAAACGCAACGAACAACTGCAGGCTCGCTGGGACTGGTGTGAACTCCAAGTTTCACCGGACAATCCTGAACAAGTTTACAGCATCGGCCAAAACTCCTTTGTCACAGACGACGGCGGGGACACGTTCCGAAAAATCGAAGGCGACATCGTACATTTGTTGCCACATGGTTCAGATGTAATCCATCTGGACACCCACGCGATGTGGATCAACCCAAGTGACGCAAATCATTTGATGTTTGGCACCGATGGCGGCATCTTTGTCACTCATGATCGCTGCCAAACATGGTTGCACTACAACAACATGCCGATTGCGGAGTGTTATGCGGTGACTTACGACATGGATCAGCCGCCCAACGCGTACGTCGGAACGCAAGACAACGCCGCTTTGTTCGGCCCTGTCACTTTTCGCCCGCAAATAGGTAAGCCTGATTTGTGGCGTCACGTCTATCTTGATCCATGGGGCGGCGGTGACTCCTATTTCACGTATCGCGATCCGTCCGATGAAAACACCATCTTCTACGAACATCAAATGGGAGACTTGCGTCGAAAGAACATGCAGTCCGGCGTGACGACGAACATTCAGCCCGCGATTGACGGGCAACGCCTGCGTTTTGCCTGGATGACGCCGTTCTTTCCATCCGTCCACGCCAAGGAAAGTTGGTACTTTGCCGCCAACCGAGTGTTCAAATCCAACGACCGCGGCGACACATGGACAGTCATCAGCGAAGATCTTGTTTCTGACGAACGCGTTCCGAATCTGCGATACCGCGCCATCACCGCGCTTGCCGAATCCCCGTTGAAGCCGGGCGTGCTATTTGCCGGCAGCGACAATGCAGACCTTCATGTTACGTTGTCCGATGGAGCAACTTGGTCCCCAATCGGTGAAGGATTGCCTCAGCGCGCATTCACGCGAATCGTTCCGTCCTTGCATGACGCTTCGCGCGTTTATGCCACGCAAAGTGGTGCTGGGCTAGACGACTTTCGGCCGTACATTTCCCGCAGTGATGACCTAGGAAAAACCTGGTTCGACATCTCAAGCGGACTGCCGCATGAACCGATCAACGTGGTTATCGAAGATCCGAAAGTTCCAGGGCTGATCTACGTCGGTACCGACATGGGCATCTACGCGGGATTGCCCAGAAGCGATGACCCGTCCGCTGATTCCAAGAAGATGACATGGATTTCACTCTGTGCCAACCTGCCGACGGCTGCGGTGCATGACATGTTCGTTCACCCTCGAGACAACGTGCTTGTAATCGCCACGCACGGGCGAAGTTGCTACGTTGTCGATGCGGCTACCGTACAGGATGCGGCTACGGTACGGGATGCGGCTAGCATTCAGGATGCAGCACGGGCGTTCGAGAATTTACAAAAGCGATGATTGCGGACCTATGGTTTGCGTCCGCATGCGATGAAGTATTTGCCTGATTCAAAGATGGCAACATCCTCGAGTTTCCCTTCGAAATATTCGGAGTACCAACTCGGTTTCTTGTTCACGACCAGGAGTGCTCCGCCGCTTCTCAACACCTGGATGGACGTTTCAACAAAGTGGACGGGAATGGCGTCACCACCGAAGTAAGGCGGATTGGCGAGCACGAGGTCGATCGTACCATCCAATCCCAATTCACCGTCGCTGTTGAGGATGACTTCGACATTGTCTGCCAAGTTGGCGTCCGCGCTCAGAGCGGTGCATTGCGTTGCTCTTGCATTGCAGTCCACTGCGTAAACAGTGCCGCCGGTCTGCCCTGAAGCGGTCAGTGCGAGCGCCCCAGCACCGCAGCCGAGATCAAGCACCTTGTCTTCTGGACCAATTTCGCAAGTCCGCATCAATTGCCTTGCTCCAGCATCCAATCGTCGGTGCGAGAAGACTCCGGGTCGAGTGCGAAGCTGCCACATTTTTTCGCATTCATCGCGGAAAGGAAACTCGCACCAGAAGTCCTTGACCTTTTTCAGTTCGCCGTTCTTCCGAGCACTGTAAATCACCCCTTTTTCGCTGGGCACCCGCGTCACCTTGGAGAAGATCCCGCTTAGTTGCTCGTGCACCCACGTGTCCTGCGGAGCGTCCACGGCAACGACCATTCGACCACCGTCGTCCAGTTGTCCATGCGCTTGCTGCAAATAGTCGCGCGTCAACTCCGCCTCAGCCTTTTTGCTAACCGCCAGGGCCACTAGGTCGAAAGTCTTTTCAGGCATGTCGCTGCTGCAAGAAACATCGATCATGCAATCTCCAATCCTTTCCGCCAAAAACTGGCGTGACAAGGACGCTAGGAACAGATCAATGAACCACACATCACAAGACTGACTATGCTTGCCGACAGCAATCACTTCAGCAGCCTGACCTCGCCCCGACGTAACTAAAAGCGTTGAAGAGACGCGCCAGCGATCGAGTTGCTCGGGCAGGTAGTCAATCAGCAACTGTTCGGCGAGCAGTGGTGTAGTGCGGCTTGTATCGTTCAACGTCTGCGTTTCCATCGTGATTCAGCGGCAAAGCTCTTGCCGCGGTATTGTGGTGAAGTCGATGTGGGTGTTTGCGGTCTATTCCACACCGCTGTCCGATTGTTTGCACAACGACCGTAGTTCGGGGAGAAAGCTCGCGTACTCGGTCATATCGATCACATTCTTGGAAGCTTTCGGGTCAGCCTGGAAATCGAACAACTCCTCTGCATCCAGTTCGCCTGTTGCTCGATTTCGCCACTGCGTGAATCGGAATCGCTCGGTCCGAATACTGGTCCCAAGCATTGCTCCTTCGCGAGGCTTTCCTTTAACGAACTGGCTGAAGGCTGCCTTCTTCCATGCTCGCTCAGGTGCATCCAAGACCGGAACGAAGCTCTTTCCTTGGCAGTGCGAAGGCACATTCAGGCCAGCCATTTGGCAAAGGGTCGGATAAATATCCACGAACTCCACCAGTGCAGAAGATTCAGCGTTGGCAGGACCGCCTGGCGCGGAAACGATCAAGGGAACGCGTGTCGCGATTTCGTAGTTGGTATGCTTACACCACGAACCAAAGTCGCCGAGATGCCATCCATGGTCGCCCCACAGAATGACAATTGTGTTTTCGCGAAGCCCATTTTCTTCTAGTGCATCCAGCAGCTTACCAACTTGTGCATCCATGTAGCTGACCGCAGCATAGTAACCATGTATCAGCTCGCGAGTCTTGGCGTCATCTAGGTGCGTTACGTTGCTAGGAATATCGGGGTAGTTCTTGAGTTCCCCCCACGTGCTCCGAGCATAAGTCACTCCGTTTTCCACTTCTTCACGACTAGGCACCTGGATGGCCTGACGATCGTAAATATCCCAATATTTCTTAGGTGCAACAAACGGCAAATGGGGCTTTACAAACCCCACCGCGAAGAAGAACGGCTCTTCTTGCCCAGCAAATTTCTTGAGAATCTTCACTGCCCGATCGGCATTGTGCCCATCGGCATAGGCATCGTCAGGCACATCACCGCCGTTCTCAATGCTGGGGCCGTGCTTGAGTTTTGGATTTCCTGGATTTGGAATTCGCTTGTGGTATGGGGTCAGAACATATCCTTTCCCCTTTCCATCTTCCTTGGGTGCCAATTGGTTCGCATTCAAACTCCACCCTTTCGGATCATCCGAACCGGAATGGTAGACCTTGCCAAGGAATGTGGTTGCGTAGCCGGCGTTTCGGAAGTGCTGGGGCATCGTCAGCACGTTTGGCATTTTCGCTTTGAGCAGCGTCTTATAATCCCAACAGTCAGTGGTCTCGGGGCGGCAACCACTCATGAGACTCGCCCGCGAAGCCCCACAGACGGCGACCTGACAGTAGGCTCGATCAAATCGAATTCCGCCGCGGGCTAGCCGATCAATGTTGGGCGAATGAATATGCTCGGCTCCGTAGCACGCCAGCTCAGGACGCAGGTCATCAACTGCGATCATCAACACGTTCATCTTCTTAGATGTTGACTGCTCGTTGCTTGTCTTTTCCGCCGCACGAACCGTAACCGAGCCGGCCATTAAGGCGATCATAATGACCAGCACACGGATCTCTGACAAACCGCGCGCTAACGAACCGCGTCGGGGCGTTCGAGACATGATTGGGGCGAAGTTTGATGGCACGGGCATGCATTCCTGGTGGCTGGATCGAGTTGAGAGCATCTGCGGTTCCCCATCGAAGGTTGTGGTTTTCCTAAATCCTAAGTCAATTCGCTCCTTCCCGCGACTGGCCACGACTTCCGCTCAGGCCAATTAAATAGGCGCAGTTGGCCTACATCCGAACTGGAAGCGCTCTAACATGCGGCCAAAAGGCTGCGAAGCACCTAACAATCTGTCTCTCCGCTTTGCCGAGACGGCGCTTAGCCGGTAAACTGCTCTGGCTGTGGAGCCCTAGTGAGCTCCCAGGGATGAACTTCAATTGCCTCTGTTTGATTCCACTTGAAGGACGAAACGGAATGTCCACCGCTACTGTCAAGGCAGCCATTAAGCTCCTAAGCGAGCGCCTTCAAGATCCTGTCGATAGCTTACCACTGCTCAAGCAATCGCTGCTCTTCGCAGAACTTGCCAAGGCCTCCTACTACGAGCCGGCCGTTGTTGAACAAGCGATCAAGGATATTGGATTTACGGACTACGAGTTCTTTGACCGTGACGGCGCGCAGGCTTACCTGTTCTGGACCAAGCACGATTGTGTGGTCGTTTGTCGTGGTACCGAGCCCAATGAATGGAATGACATTAAAGCCGATGTGAATGCCATTTCGGTTGTGGCAGAAACGGCCGGGAAAGTCCATTGTGGCTTCAAGAACGAAGTGGACGATCTTTGGCCGCGACTCGAACGCGCGTTGAAAAGCAATGATTTGCCGCTCTGGTTTGCCGGACATTCACTTGGCGGAGCAATGGCAACCATTTGCGCTGGCCGCTGCAAACTGGCCGAAATCCCATCCAACCCAGAAGCCATCTTCTCGTACGGCAGCCCTCGGGTCGGCAACAACCGGTACATTAACTACGTCAAAGTGCGGCACTATCGATGGGTGAACAACAACGACATTGTTCCTCGGGTTCCGCCAACTTGGCTAGGCTATCGCCACTGTGGCCGCGAAATGTACCTCGACGCCAGCGGTAATCTGCGGAAGTTGAAACCCTGGGGACGCTTTGCCGACAGATGGAAAGGCTTCATGATGACGCTGAAGAAGTGGAAGCTGGATCACTTGAGCGACCATTCCATGGACCAGTACATCGAATTCATCCGCAAAGCAGTCGAACAAGAGCAAGCCGGCGAAATCCCAACCGTTGAGAAATGAACCAATGCCGCCCTGCCTAAACGCCCAGGTCAAAAAGGCGGCCGAATGGGCGTTCCG